>CAYXEH010000001.1:0-135407 GCA_964463915.1 uncultured Bacteroidales bacterium
TGCTGCTCACTGACCAAATACCAGGGAAATCACCTGGTCCGGTTTAACCGTTTCCCCTTTGATAATGCAGTGGGCCTGCAGGTAATAATTTTCCCTTTCCTTCAACCTGGTTTTGATCAGCTCCAAAAGTTCTTCTCCCTTGTATCCACTGACCATTGGTCTTTCCCTGCGTGCATATTCAAGCCTGTGCGCCAGGCTCAGCGGGTTCATTTTTAGATACACGGTTTTACCTGAAGCCTTCATGAATTCCATGTTGTCATAAAAACAAGGCGTCCCTCCCCCAGTGGCAATAATACCCCTGGGTATTTCCAGGGTCTTGTGAAGAACTTCTTTTTCAAGTTCTCTGAAGGCCGTTTCTCCCTTCATGGAAAACAATTCCGGCACGGTAAGCCCCGATTCAGATTCCACGGCTTCATCAAGATCTAAAAACGGGTAGGCCAGCTTTTTGGCCAGCCGCTTTCCGAAGGAACTTTTCCCGCATCCCATAAAACCGATCAGGTAAATACGCATCACCACCCTTTTTGGCAAAAGTATAGCAAAAATGCCAAAGACAAGCCATTTCACCGGAAAAACACTTACCTTTGATCGATATGATTAAAATCGTCACAGTAATCGGAGCAAGGCCACAATTCATCAAAGCGGCCCCGGTCAGCAAAGCCATCAATGACACAGATGGCCTGGCAGAATACCTGGTTCACACCGGGCAGCATTTTGACGAGAACATGAGCCAGGTATTTTTTCACCAAATGGGTATTCCAAAACCGGATAAGCATCTGAACATCCACAGCATGTCTCATGGGGCCATGACCGGCCGGATGATGGAAGGAATTGAAAAAATCTTACTTAAAGAACAACCCGACTGGGTTATGGTATACGGTGACACCAACTCCACCCTGGCCGGTGCCCTGGCAGCAGTCAAGATGCATATCCCGGTGGCCCATGTGGAAGCCGGGCTTCGCTCATTCAACATGGAAATGCCCGAAGAAATCAACCGGATATTGACTGACAGGATCAGCCGGTTGCTGTTTTGCCCGACACAGATCGCCGAAGAAAACCTGAGAAAGGAAGGGTTTGAGGACTTTCCCTGCCATATAATGACCACAGGGGATGTGATGTATGATGCGGTCCTGTTTTTCAGGGAAAAGGCAATTGCCCCAAAAGGAATCCGTATTCCCGAAGATTTTGTCCTGGCTACGGTGCATCGCCAGGAAAACACTGATAATCCTGATAATCTTCACAGCATCATTGATGCATTGAATGAAATCTCCTCCCGGGTTCCGGTGGTATTCCCGGTGCATCCGAGAACGGCCAGGATTCTTGGAGAAAACCGCGGTATGTTGTCAGAAAACGTATTGACCACCCCCCCACTGGGCTACCTGGAGATCATTTACATGCTGGATCATTGCCGAATGGTGTTGACCGACAGCGGAGGACTCCAAAAAGAAGCCTACATGTTCCATAAACCCTGTATCACCCTTCGGGAGGAAACAGAATGGACGGAGCTGGTAAACCTGGGGTGCAATATACTTGCAGGCAGTGACATCAGCCGTATCCGGGAAGCTTTTACCTATTATATGGGACACAGAGCCAATTTCAAAGACGGGCTTTACGGAAAAGGAAATGCCTCAACATTAATTGCTGAGGCATTCCGGGATATCAGGTAGATATTGGGTTTCAAGTATCTTCGGGCGAAACCCCAAAGGGTTATACGTATCCCTGGGCAATCATAGCGTTCGCTACCTTCACAAATCCACCAATATTGGCCCCTTTTACATAATTCACATAATCCCCCTCCTTACCAAACTCCATGCAGGTCTTGTGAATATTGATCATGATGTTGTGGAGCCGTTGATCTACCTCTTCACGGGTCCAGGCCATCCGTAGGGCATTTTGACTCATTTCAAGTCCTGAAGTGGCCACTCCGCCGGCATTGGCAGCCTTTCCGGGGCCGTAAAGGATCTTATTATCCAGGAACACTTCCACGGCTTCCGGTGTGGACGGCATATTGGCTCCTTCCGACACACATATACATCCGTTTTTCACCAGGGCTTTGGCTTCTTCCTCATTAAGTTCATTCTCAGTGGCACATGGCAGGGCAATCTCACATTTTTCCATCCATGGACGAGAAGTACCTTCCACATATTTCACCCCAAACTCATCGGCATACTCACGAATCCGGCCACGCTTAATGTTCTTCAGGTTCTGAACATACGCCAGTTTTTCCGAATCGATGCCGTCTTTGTCATAAATATATCCGCTGGAGTCGGACAACGTAACCACCTTTCCTCCCAGTTCTATAATCTTTTGGGTTGCAAACTGAGCTACATTACCGGATCCACTGATTACTACCGATTTGCCTTTGATTTCTTCATTGATGGTGGCAAGCATCTCCTGGGCAAAATATACCGTACCATAGCCTGTGGCCTCCGGCCGGATCAGGCTTCCTCCGTATTCAAGACCTTTGCCCGTAAATACCCCGGTAAACTCATTACGTATTCGTTTGTATTGTCCGTACATAAAACCAATTTCACGGCCTCCCACGCCAATATCGCCGGCGGGAACATCTGTATCTGGTCCGATATGGCGATAAAGTTCTGTCATCAGGCTCTGACAAAAGCGCATCACTTCTTCATCCGATTTCCCTTTCGGATCAAAATCAGATCCGCCTTTACCCCCGCCCAACGGAAGAGAGGTCAGGCTGTTTTTGAACACCTGCTCAAAAGCCAGGAACTTGAGTACCCCCAGGTCTACTGTCGGGTGAAAACGCATCCCTCCCTTATAAGGGCCGATGGCACTGTTCATTTCAATCCGGTAACCCCTGTTGATTTGCACTTCTCCTTTGTCGTCGATCCACGGTATACGAAAAATGATCACCCGCTCAGGTTCAATCATCCGTTCGAATACTTTGGCTGCTTTGTACTTGGGATTCTCATCCAAAAAGGGGAGAATGGTTTCAGCGACCTCTCTGACAGCCTGGTGAAAAGCTTTCTCGGAAGGGTTTTTTGACTCTACTAAATCCATGAATTTTTTTACTGTAGCATCCATTGTCTTGCGTTTAATGAGTGAATAAATGATGTTATCAAAACAATGTTAGTGTATTTTAAAGATGACTTCCTGAAATAGCCAAAACAAATTTTTATTTGTTTTTTCTTGCATATGTCCGGTATTTTTATATGTGCCTTTCGGTTTAACGGTCTCTACCGGGTAAGGTAAAAACATCTGCTGCTACCTCACCAGAAATTTGTATTTTCATCCATATAATTACTATCATTGTATTCATGAAGGAAAAACCGGATATTCACACCCCCCGCCAGGACAAGGCATACACTTCCGCATCGCCTGATCAGGTTTTGACCATCAGCCAGGAAGAGATCCAAAAGCTGCTGCGTGAAAAAAAGGAACGTCTGAAAGAACTGGGAGCCATCCATCAGACAACCAATATTCTGAAGGAAGAAAAGCCCATCCCGGAAACGTTGCAGCAAATCACAAAAGTACTTCCTCCCGCATGGCAACACCCGGAAGATGCAGCGGCCCGGATCAGGTATGGCGACCAGGTATTTCTCAGCAGGGCAAGATTTGAGGAAACCCCCTGGGTGCAACGCAAAACATTTGAAACCATCGACGGCAAGGAAGGTGCCATTGAAGTGTTTTATCAAAAAGAGTACCCGGAAGAGGAAGAGGGTCCGTTTTTTATTGAAGAACGGCAATTGATCAACAATCTGAGCAGCCTGATCACCGGGCACCTCAATACACGCATCGGGAAAGAGCTGCTGCAAAAGGAAAATCCGGCCAGACAAGAAACCGAGGCCCTGCCTGCCGCAAGAACCCACTCCGCAATGAGCCGGCGGCTGCTGCAGAAATTTCTCAACAAACACAATTCCGACCGCGACATTTACCACGACCTGATGCAGTACAAGGTCCGTGAAATCCTGCTTGTGGCCAACCTGTATGACGCTTACATCATTGAAGAAGAGGGTCGGTTTTTTGAACAGGTGACCGGAGAATATCATCAGTTAAATCTTTCTTCTGCCCCGCGCATCACAGGCGTATCTACCCCTGAAGAAGCCCTGGAGAAATTACAGGAGAAACATTTTGATATGGTAATTGTTATGATGGGAGTGGAAAAATCAACCCCCATCCAGCTGAGCCGTATCATCAAGCAGATTTACAACAACATCCCCATTTTTATGTTGCTGAACAACAACAGCGACATTGCCCTGTTTGAAGACGGTAAAAAGCCCATCACCTCTATTGATAAGGTGTTTGTATGGAATGGTGACTCCAAGGTTTTCCTGGCCATGGTCAAATACAATGAGGACAGGAGAAATGTGGAGAATGACACAAAAATTGGGATGGTACAGGTGATCTTGCTGGTCGAAGATTCCGCAAAATATTACTCCCGGTACCTTCCCATATTGTACTCCATTGTAATTGAACAAACCCAGCACCTGATCGAGGAAGTCAACACCGATGAACTCTACAAGCTACTCAAAATGCGGGTCAGGCCCAAAATTTTGCTTGCGTCTACCTATACGGAGGCCATTAACCTGTTCAATCAATATAAGGACAACATGCTTTGCCTTATTTCGGATGTAAAATTTGAGAAGGATGGTGAAATGGACAACAGGGCAGGGCTGAAACTGATGGAGTATGCCAAGCACTCCACCCCAAATCTCCCCACGGTGCTCCAGTCGTCTGACCCGGAAAATGCCACCGAAGCCTATAAACTGCAAAGTACTTTCATCAATAAAAATTCGGATACCCTTAAACAGGATTTGCAGAGTTTTATCAACTATTACCTTGGATTCGGGCATTTTATCTATAAGGATGAAACCGGTCGCCGCGACATTGCCGTGGCCCGCTCAATGAAAGAATTCCGCACCCACCTGAAGACCATTCCGGAAAAGTCCCTGCTCTATCATGCGAAAAAAGACCATTTTTCACATTGGCTCATGGCCAGGGGAGAAATTCAGATCGCACGACGCATTAAACCACTGAAAGTGGCTGATTTCAAATCTCCCGGCAGCCTGCGCCAATACCTGATTGATGTCATTGACGAATGCATCCATGACAAGCAGCGTGGAAAGGTGATCAATTATGAGGAATCTGCCCTGCTAGACGACACCAATATCGTGAGTCTGTCGCCGGGCTCACTGGGAGGCAAAGGGCGTGGCCTGGCTTTCATCAACATGATCATCAATAGCTTTAACTTCATTGAACTGGTGGCTGATATCCGGATCTCAACGCCTCGTACATCCATCATCGGCACCGAAGAGTTTGAACGCTTTATTCACAACAATAATCTGTACAACGAAATATACGGTGAAACGGATTATGACAAAATCAAAACCCTGTTCCTGAGCGGACACCTGACCCCTACCCTGCGTAAACGCCTTAAAACATACCTTTCGGTAAATCATAAACCATTGGCCATACGGTCATCCAGTTTGTTTGAGGATTCATTGATGCAGCCTTTTGCCGGGATTTTTGATACTTTTCTGCTCCCAAACAACCATCCTGATCTTGAGGTTCGGCTCAAACAGACCATGGATGCCATCAGGCTGGTGTACGCCTCTATCTTCTCCCCCACGGCCCAGTCTTACTTCAAAGCGGTGAATTATAAAATCGAAGAGGAAAAGATGGCGGTGGTGATACAGGAAGTGGTCGGCCATAAATATGATGGCTTTTTTTACCCGCATATCAGTGGCGTGGCACAGTCTTACAATTTTTATCCTTATTCTTATATGAAGCCGGAAGAGGGCTTCGCTTCCATAGCCATGGGTTTGGGCAAATATGTGGTGGAAGGGGAAAAGACCTATCGGTTTTCCCCGGTTCATCCTCAACTGGAGATGTATACTCCAAAAGAGTTGTTCAAAAATTCACAGGTTCATTTCTATGCCGTGGATCTGCACAAGAAAGAGCTGAACCTGCTTGACGGGGAGGATGCCGGGCTTACCAAGCTGGAGATCGATCAGGCAGAAAAACATGGCACCCTGAAGCACTGCGCATCGGTTTACGATTTCAATAGTGAGCGGACAATACCAGGAATTACGGATGAAGGCCCCCGCGTGGTTAACTTTGCAAACATCCTCAAGTACGACTACATTCCGCTGGCCAAATCAATTGAAACCATTCTGGATATTATTTCAGAATCGATGGGAACGCCTATCGAGATGGAATTTGCCATTGATCTGAATAAAGACAGGGAAGGACACGCTTCTTTCTATTTACTGCAGATCAAGCCCCTGATCAAGAACATCATCGAAACGGACATCAATATCGACAATATCGACAATGAACGGCTGCTGCTTTACAGTGAAAACGGCATGGGCAATGGACGGATCAACGGCCTGCAGGACGTAGTGTTTGTGGACCCGGAACGCTTTGACAAACTGAAAACAGAAAAGATCAGGGACGAGATTGATGAAATCAATACCACCATGGCCCAACAGGACAGAAAGTATGTTTTGGTCGGACCGGGAAGATGGGGAACACGCGACCGCTTTATCGGGATCCCGGTGAACTGGTCACAGATATCCAATGCACGCATTATTGTGGAAGTAAGCATGGAGGACTTTCCTCTTGATGCCTCCCTGGGTTCACACTTTTTCCATAACGTGATTTCCATGAATGTGGGCTATTTCTCAGTGAAGCACAACGACCTGATCGATTTCATCGATTGGGATAAGCTAAAAGATGCCCCCATCATCAGTGAAAAAAAATACGTAAAACACATCCGTTTCAATAAACCGCTGGAAGTGGTCATGGACGGAAAAAAGCGGGCTGCCCTGATCTATCACCAGGAAAACGGAACCAATAAACAAGCAAGCGACCAGGAATGACAACTGAACAATCAAAATACCAATACGACGAGAAATTCGCCACCGACACCTATGAATTTAAGGAGATCTCCTACGAGGACCTGATGCAGAAACGGATCATCAATGTGTTGCTCATATGCAGCAACTATGATGCCTTTATGCTGGAGGAAGACGGCCGGATTAATGAAAAGATCTTTCTGGAATACACCTCAAAAAACCTTCGTTACCCCCCCCAGTTCACCCAGGCCAGTTCTTCAGAAGAGGCTTTCCGCAAACTGGAGGAAAAGGACTATGACCTGGTAATCACCATGCTCAACGTGGGCAGGATCGATTGTTTTGAGATGGCCAAGAAAGTGAAGAAACGTCACCCGGGTATCCCCATCGTGGTGCTGACCCATTTCTCCAGGGAAGTATCCCTGAAACTTCGCAACGAAGACCTGAGTTCGATCGACTATGTATTCAGCTGGCTGGGCAACGCAGGGCTTCTGCTCGCTATTATTAAGCTACTGGAAGACAGGATGAATGCGGATTTTGACATCGAAAAAGTGGGGGTACAGGGCATTCTGCTGGTGGAAGATTCGGTCCGGTATTATTCATCTTATCTGCCTACCATTTATAAGGTGATTTTCGACCAGACCAATGAACTGATGACAGAAGGACTCAATGAGCACCGTAAAACCCTGAGAATGCGGGCCCGCCCGAAAATCCTGCTGGCCAAGTCCTACGAGGAGGCCTTATCGCTGTACAAGAAATATAAAGACAACCTGTTAGGGATTATCTCAGATATCAGCTACGCCAAAGGAGGCAAAAGAGACAACCAGGCCGGGGTCAAGCTGGCCACCCATGTCCGGAAAAAAAACAGTCAGATTCCCATCCTGCTCCAGTCATCTGAAAAGTGGGATGCCAGGATTAACAAAAACATTGATGTCAGTTTTATTAACAAATATTCCAAAACACTGCTCATTGAACTCAAGCATTACATTAAGGAAAATTATGGCTTTGGTGATTTTGTTTTTAAAAACAAGGACACAGGCATGGAACTGGGCAGGGCCAATAATCTGCATTCCCTGCAGGTAAAGATCACCCATGCAGACCCTAAGGTTCTGGAGTACCATGTTTCCAATAATCATTTCTCCAGGTGGCTTAAAGCCCGGGCTCTGTTTTCGATCGCCAATGTGTTTGCCAAGAAAAGCCGCGATGATTTCAATAATGTGGAAGAGATCAGAAGCTACCTGATCGACACCATTGCCAATTACCGGCGCACAAAAGGCCGGGGGATCATCGCCAGTCATCTTGACGAATACGCTGTGTTCACCCGTTTGGGTGACGGCCAGCTGGGGGGCAAAGCACGTGGGCTGGCTTTCATTGACTCGGTGATCCACAAACACAAGATCATGAATCAATGGAATGGTGTGAGTATCTCCATCCCCCGCACTGTGGTACTGACCACTGATATCTTTGATGAATTCATGGAGGAAAATGACCTCTACGATTTTGCGCTGTCTGACGTAAGCGATGAGGAAGTACTCAATCGTTTTGTCCAAAGTAAGAGTCCGTCCAGGATGCGCTCCTACATAAAAGAGATCGTCGACTTTTTTAAATCCCCGCTGGCCATCAGGTCATCCAGCTTGCTGGAAGATAGTCATTACCAGCCTTTTGCCGGGGTCTACTCCACATACATGATCTCCAATAATCACAACGACCGGAACGTGCGCATACAGCAACTGGACCAGGCCATCAAAAGTGTCTATGCCTCTGTTTTTTATCAGGAGAGCAAAGCCTATATCGAAGCCACATCCAATGTCATTGATGAAGAGAAAATGGCAGTGGTGATCCAGGAATTATCCGGACGATCCTATGGCAACATGTTTTATCCCACCATTTCAGGCGTAGCCAGGTCGGTAAACTTCTACCCCATTGAGCCGGAGAAATACGAAGACGGCGTGGCCAACATCGCCTTTGGCCTGGGCAAAACCATTGTGGATGGGGAGGTCTCTTTCCGCTTCTCGCCCAGGCATCCGCACAAAGCTTTACAGCTGGCCAACACCGATATCGCACTGCGTGACAGCCAGCGGGAGTTTTACAGCCTGAACCTGGATCCGGAGAAATATCACCCGGCAGTGGACGATTCAGTCAGCCTGAATAAACTCAGCATCCGTAAACTGAAAGGCTCTTCTTCACTGAAATATGTGGCCTCCACCTTTGATTATGAGGATCAGATCATTCGCGACGGAATCTATGAGGGAGGAACCCTTATCATCACCTTTGCCAATGTGTTGAAGCACGGGTCTTTCCCCCTGGCCGATATCCTGAATAAATTGCTTCGCATCGGGCAAAGGGAAATGAACAACCAGGTAGAGATTGAATTTGCAGTAAGCCTGGATGTGCCCAAAGGTGAAAAACAACAATTTCATTTTCTTCAGATTCGCCCGGTGGTTGAAACACAGGAGAAAAATCAGGTCAAACTCAGTGCCCATAAAAAGAGCAGCACCCTCGTAATCAGTCATAATGCACTTGGCAATGGCATCATTGAAGGGATTCATGACTTCATTTATGTAAAGCCCGAATCATTTGATGCAGCCCATACTGAAAAGATTGCCGAAACCATCGGAAAGTTAAATAAACAATGTCAGCAGGAGAAGAAACACTATATTCTGGCGGGCCCCGGTCGATGGGGGTCCAATGACCCCTGGCTCGGCATTCCGGTTAAATGGGCACAAATATCGGCAGCCCGTCTGATCATCGAATCCGGCCTGAGGAATTTCAGGATCGACCCAAGCCAGGGCACCCATTTCTTCCAGAATCTTACCTCTTTCAGTGTCGGGTATTTCACCATCAACCCTTATATGAATGAAGGACATTATGATGTTGAGTTTCTCAACAAACAGGAAGCGATTTATGAAGATGAATTTGTCAGACACGTCCGTTTTGACTGCCCCCTCACCGTGAAAATTGACGGCAGCAAAAAGGCAGGAATTGTACTGAAACCAAGCTAAATTATTTTGTTCTTTTCGTTTGGTTTATATACAAATAAGGTATAAATTCGCTACCGAATTGCTAATTAATTAACAGCAGTTGATTTATTCATTTTTTTAAATCACCCTATTATGAATTTAGAAAAAATAATGGCAGATCTGGAGCGTAAGAATCCAGGCGAAAAAGAGTTCTTGCAGGCAGCAAGGGAAGTTTTGGAAACCATCATCGACGTGGTGGAAGAAAACCCAAAATACCAGGCTGCCAATATTATTGAACGGATCACCGAACCGGATCGCGTGATCTCCTTTAAAGTGGAATGGGTTGATGACAAGGGTAACGTTCAGGTAAACCGTGGCTTCCGCGTTCAGTTTAACAACGCCATCGGTCCTTACAAAGGAGGTTGCCGTTTCCACCCAAGTGTTACACTGAGCGGACTGAAATTCCTGGGCTTTGAGCAGATCTTCAAAAACAGTCTTACCACATTGCCTATGGGCGGTGCAAAAGGCGGAAGTGATTTCAACCCCAAGGGCAAATCACAGGCTGAGATCATGCGATTCTGCCAGGCATTCATGGCCGAACTTTACAAGTATATCGGTCCAGACACCGACAT
Source organism: uncultured Bacteroidales bacterium (assembly GCA_964463915.1). Lineage (GTDB taxonomy): Bacteria > Bacteroidota > Bacteroidia > Bacteroidales > UBA7960 > PUPG01. The sequence continues at coordinate 10,408 of CAYXEH010000001.1, forward strand.
TCCTGCCGGTGACATCGGCGTAGGGGGTCGCGAGATCGGCTATATGTATGGTATGTACAAGAAACTGGTAGGCGAACACACCGGCACCTTTACCGGTAAGGGACGCAACTGGGGCGGCAGCCTCATTCGCCCCGAAGCCACAGGTTTCGGTGCGGTTTATTTTGCCGAGGAAATGCTGAAGACCAAAGGTGAGAAGCTTACAGGTAAAACCGTTGCCCTCTCAGGTTTTGGTAACGTTACCTGGGGTGCAGCACTCAAGGCCACCCAGCTTGGAGCAAAAGTTTTAACCATCAGTGGACCTGACGGATATGTATACGACCCAGATGGCATTTCAGGTGAAAAGATCGATTATTTGCTGGAGCTGCGTGCCTCCAACCAGGACATCGTCAAACCATACACCTATGAATTCCCCAACGCCCAGTTCTTTGAAGGCAAGCGTCCCTGGGAACAAAAGGTAGACATTGCCATGCCTTGCGCCATTCAGAACGAACTGGATGAAGAAGATGCCAAAAACCTGGTAAATAACGGGGTAATTGCCATTTCGGAAGGCGCCAACATGCCCTGTACAGCAGAAGCTGTAGAGATCATCCAGGAAGCAAAGGTTCTCTATGGTCCCGGTAAGGCAGCCAACGCAGGTGGTGTAGCGACTTCCGGTCTGGAACAAACACAAAACGCCATGAAACTGAACTGGCCGGCAGAAGAAGTAGAAGAAAAACTGCATGAAATCATGAAGAACATCCATGAAGCATGCAAGAAATATGGTCAGGAAGAAGACGGGTATATCAACTATGTAAAAGGTGCCAACGTGGCCGGCTTTATTAAGGTTGCCGATGCCATGATCGATCAGGGCGTAATCTGATCCGGGCTATAATCGCATAAGCGATACCTGAACCCAAATAAGCAAAAGAGCCGGACGGAAATACCGTTCGGCTTTTTTTATTCATTCCAACCCAGCGGAAACCTTAACTTCGTGGTGCAGTATTAATACCCGTTCATGAATCCTGGGAAAGAACTTGCATCAAGGTTTATCAACAGCACAGGCTGTCATGTATTTCTGACAGGGAAAGCTGGAACCGGGAAAACCACCTTCCTGAGGGAATTAGTTGGTACTACCCACAAAAAAACAATCGTAGCAGCCCCCACGGGCATAGCATCCATCAATGCCGGCGGAGTCACCCTTCATTCCCTGCTTCAGCTTCCATTCGGGGCCTTCTGCCCAACGGAGGATTTGCCGGGAGGATACCCCATCCAAACGGAAATTTACACCTCAAAAAGCCTCCTGCGAAACAGCAGGTTTTTTGAGGCCAAACGAAGGCTGCTGCGTGAGATGGAACTGCTGATTATTGATGAGGTCAGTATGCTGCGGGCAGATACCCTTGATGCCATTGATACCATCCTGCGTCATGTAAGGCGTATAAGCCATAGACCATTTGGCGGTGTACAGCTTCTTTTTATAGGTGACCTGCTGCAACTGCCCCCAGTAGTAAAAAAACAGGAATGGGCATTACTGAAGGCCCATTACCCCAGTCTGCATTTTTTTCATGCCAGGGCCTTGAAGCAGAACCCACCTCTTTACATTGAATTCGAGCACATATACCGTCAGCATGACCCTGTTTTCATCAACCTGCTGGCAAAGCTCAGGGAAAACAAAATGAACAGAAAGGATTTAGCTCTACTGAACCGCCATGTAAAGCACGGGTTTGATCCGCTGGAAGAATCCGGTCAAATTTTCCTTACCACACACAACCATAAAGCAGACCTTATCAACAGCAGGGCCCTGGAAAAACTTAAGGGTCAACCGCTGTATTTTGATGCGGCAATTACTGGTGATTTTAGTAAAGCTCTTTATCCGGCAGAGTATTCCCTGCAGCTCAAGATAGGCGCCCAGGTAATGTTTATCAAAAATGACCACACCGGCGAACAGCGATATTTCAACGGCAAAATTGGCACCATCGAAGAACTCAGCAAAGAAAGGATCGTGGTAGGTTTCCCGGATGGTTCTGCTCCTGCTGAGGTAGAACGTTACACCTGGGAAAACAAAAAATTCAACCTTAACAGGGTAAACAACGAAATTGAGGAAAAGGTGACCGGAACCTTTTCACACTATCCCATAAAACTGGCCTGGGCAGTTACCGTGCACAAAAGCCAGGGGCTGACATTTGACAAAGCGGTAATTGATGTTTCCGGGGCATTTGCACCGGGGCAGATCTATGTGGCATTGTCAAGACTCAGGGGCCTTGAAGGACTTGTACTGAGCGAACCGGTCCCGGAACAACAGTTTGCTCAGGATGACCATGTCAAATTTTTTTCAGCAGGCAAAAGCCCGGTGAAAGAATTAAAACAAAAGCTTCAATCAGAATCCAGGCACTTCATTGAACAAGAACTTTCAGATACTTTCAATTTTGATCAGTTGCAGGAAAACCTCCGGCACCACCTACGGGGATATGACAAAAAAGAAGGTCGTTCAGTAAAGCAGTCAAACAAGTCATGGGCGGAGAATTTAATCCGCGAATTCCTGCCCGTTAAAACGATTGCTGACCGTTTTTCAAACCAGTTAAAACGCGACTTAAGTAATCATGAACTCGTCTACATAAGAAGCAGGGTACATAAGGCGAATGACTATTTTTCTCCTTTGCTGAGGAAGGTTTCTGAACAAATTTTCGAGCACATTTCCAGTGTCAGTGAACAAAGCGGCACAAAAGGGTATGTGCGTGAATTACGTGAGTTGGAATCCGGATTCCATGCGCGGGTTCAAAAGTTACACAAAATGGAATCCCTGATCACGGCCATACTGGAAAATACAGAACCAACCCGCGACAATACACAGAATCCCGGGCTGATCAGGGATCGGGAAGATATGCTGGAAGAATTCAGCAAAGGCATTCTTGCCAAAAACAAACAGAAATCCCCCCGGCCGGCTAAAGGAAAACCAGCCAAAACACCATCCGCCGAGGTAAGTCTCCAGCTTTTCCTGGATGGAAAGAGTATGGAGGAAATTATTGAGATCCGGTCTCTTGCCTACAGCACCATTCAGTCGCATATGGTCAGTTGCGTGCAAAAAGGTCTCATTGATGCAGAACGGTTTGTGGAAAAAGAAAAAATGACACAAATCATGAAAGCCTCAGAAGCCATAGGAAGCAGGAAAGCCGGCGACATCATGGCCGTACTTGGAGATGAATTCTCATTTGCCGAAGTGAGGATGGTAATGGCAGGAAAAAACGAATAAACCGAATTTCTATATAAATTTTATTGATATTTACAAGTTTTTCTTCCAAAAAAATATATACTATTTCTTTTGGCTGACCGATGATTTTTTATGTATTATTGCCTCGAAAAACGACAATTCACGGAATTTATGCGCATTCAACGAATTCAACCCACCACGCCTCAGCAGGAAACCACCCGGGAATCGGTTGACCTGACTTTGATGGATGAACTACTGGAGAAATACAAAAACCAAAAAGGGAATTTAATTCCCTTACTCCAGGGAACCCAGGACATATATGGCTATCTCCCGAAAGCAGCATTTGCAAGAATTCACCGGGCAACCGGGCTGGAGCTGAATGAAATGTACGGGGTTGCCACATTCTATGCCCAGTTCAGGCTGGAACCCGCCGGCAAGTATATTGTGAAAATGTGCCATGGCACCGCATGCCACGTACAAAATGTGACTGCCATCACAGATGAGATACTGGATACTTTAGGGATTAAGGACGGGGAAACCACCAGCGACGGGATCCTCACTGTAGAGACCGTAGCCTGCCTCGGCTGTTGTTCACTGGCGCCCGTAATGATGATTGGAGATGAAACTTACGGAAAACTTACCCCGAAAGAAGCCGTCCGCATCATCAAAGAAATACGCAGAAACGAGAACGGATAAACACAAAAACTATATTGACAATGGGAAACACAAAGGTTATTGTGGGATTGGGTAGCTGCGGAATTGCAGCAGGAGCCAACAAGACCTACAATGAGTTTCAGCGCATCATGAAAGCTGACAAGCTGGATTTCGAATTGAAAAAAACCAGCTGTATCGGCATGTGCTACAGGGAACCTTTGGTAGAGATCATCGACGACAATGGTACCTACCTTTATGGGGAAGTAAACCAGGAAAGGGTCGAAGACATCATCGATAAGCACATCAAAAAATTCTCACCCATTCCCGAGTATATTGTACAATCAGACAAGTATCCTTCAAAAGACCAGGCCTTTTTTGACGGACAGGTGAAGATCAGCCTGCGTAATTGCGGGCACATCGACCCGGAATCCATCGAAGAATACGAGGCGAGAGACGGATACGAAGCGATTCGTAAGATCGCCAGGGAAAAGCTCAGTCCTGCATCCGTCATTCAACAGGTACTTGATTCAGGGATCCGCGGGAGGGGTGGCGGAGGATTTCCCACAGGCTTAAAGTGGAAGTTCGCGCACAACAACAAGTCTGACAAAAAATATGTGATCTGCAATGCCGACGAAGGTGACCCCGGTGCCTTCATGGACCGCTCCATCCTGGAGGGTGACCCGCATGGGGTACTCGAGGGCATGATCATATGTGGCTATTCAATCGGGGCAAGTGAAGGATACATTTATTGCCGGGCAGAGTATCCCCTGGCCATCAAGCGGCTCAACCTCGCCATTAAACAGGCGCATGAGAAGGGTTACCTGGGCAAAGACCTCTTCGGCATCAAAGGCTTTCACTTTGACCTGAAGATCAAAGAGGGTGCCGGAGCCTTTGTTTGTGGGGAGGAAACTGCCCTGATCGCCTCCATTGAAGGGGCCCGCGGCATGCCCCGAAGGCGCCCGCCATTTCCTGCGGAAGCAGGATTATGGAAACATCCCACCAACATTAACAACGTAGAGACATTTATCAATATTCCCTGGATCATTCATCAGGGGCCCCAGGCCTATGCGCAGTACGGCACCGAGAAAAGCAAAGGCACCAAGGTGTTTGCCCTCACCGGGAAGATCCGTCACGGAGGGCTGGTGGAAGTCCCCATGGGAATCACCATCAAGGACATTATTTATAAACTGGGAGGCGGTATCACCGGAGACAAGAAATTCAAAGCAGTACAGCTTGGAGGCCCTTCCGGCGGATGCATTCCGGAATATCTTTCACATACCCGGGTGGATTATGACTCGGTCAATGCCACCGGTGCCATTATGGGATCAGGCGGAATGGTGGTTATGGATGAAACAACCTGCGTCGTGGACATTGCAAAATTCTTCCTTGATTTCACCCAGAAAGAATCCTGCGGGAAATGTACCTTCTGCCGGCTGGGCACCAAAAGAATGCTGGAGATCCTTACCCGGATCACAGAGGGAGAAGGTCGCGAAGGCGACATTGAAATGCTGGAGCAACTGGCGGAAACAATTAAAGACAGTTCTTTGTGCGGATTGGGGCAAACCGCGCCCAACCCCGTTCTGACTACCCTTAAGTACTACCGGGATGAGTATGAGGCGCACATCCGCGACAGGAAGTGCCCGGCGCTCAGCTGTAAGAAATTGCTGACTTACACAGTGATTGAAGAGAATTGTACCGGTTGTACCGTTTGCGCCAAAGGTTGCCCGGTAAATGCCATTGAAGGCGAAAGGAAACAAATCCATCATATTGACCAGGATATATGCATCCAATGTGGAGTTTGTTTTACGCGCTGTAAATTCGATGCCATCAAATTGTCTTAAGCACTAAAATATACAACCTGCTGACCTATGAGTAAGCTCAATATCATCATAAACGGAAAGATCTTTCAGGGATACCAGGGAGAAACCATCCTGGAAATGTCTCGTCGCCTCAATATCGAAATACCCACGCTTTGCAACGACGACAGGCTGGAGCCTTTCTCCTCCTGCTATTTGTGTGTGGTGGAGGTGGAAGGAATGCGTGGCCTGCAACCTGCCTGCTCAACCAGGGTAACGGAGGGAATGCGTATTGAAACAGATAATGAAAGGGTGCGCAAGTCAAGGCAGTTTGCCCTGGATCTACTGGTAAGTAACCATTATGCCGATTGCGTCCCCCCTTGTAAGGAAGAGTGTCCTGCAGGAGTAGATGTGCAGGGATATATCTCCATGATTAGCAAGGGGAAATACAGGGAAGCCGTTGAACTGATCAAACAGACCAATCCTCTGCCGGCCATATGCGGCAGGGTTTGCGTCCGGCCGTGTGAGGATGTCTGCCGTCGCAACCTACTGGAAGAAGTGGGTGTTGGAATTGATTACCTGAAACGCTACACCTCTGACATCGACCTTTTCTCTCCGGATCGTTTCATGCCTGAAGTAAAACCGGATACGGGGAAGAATGTGGCCGTAATCGGAGCAGGGCCCGGAGGGCTCACCGCAGCTTACTTCCTGGCCAAAGAAGGGCACCGGGTGGAAATTTTCGAGGCTCATAAACATGCCGGCGGGATGCTTCGTTACGGAATCCCTCCCTATCGTCTTCCCAACGACATTATCGACAAGGAGGTTGAAGGGATTACCAGGCTGGGGGTAAAGATCCACTATGAACAAAAACTCGGTGACAACCTGAGTTATCAAACACTGAAAGACCAGTTCGACTCGGTAATCCTGGGGATCGGCTCACAGAAAGGAACCGGGATTGGATGCGAAAACGACGATGCCGGTAATATTTTTTCCGGAATCGACTTTTTAAGGAACATGGAGGCGACCGGGCAGAAGTATGACTTCACCGGAAAAAGGGTGGCAGTGATTGGTGGGGGAAACACAGCCATGGACTGTTGCCGGACAGCGAAACGCTGTGGGGCTGAAGAGGTAACGGTCATTTACCGGCGTACTGAAAAGGAAATGCCCGCAAACCCCATTGAGATTCATGAATCCAAACTGGAAGGGATCAATTATATGTTTCTGACTGCCCCGGCCAAAGTGAATAAAGATGACGAGGGCAATCTGGAATCCCTGACCTGCATACGAATGCAGCTCGGAGAACCTGACGCTTCGGGAAGAAGGCGGCCGGTTAAAATTGAAGGTTCCGAATTTGATGTAGAATTGGATTACATCCTGGCAGCCATCGGTCAAAAAACAGTGGTCGATTTTATTGAGGATATCAGCAAGCACTCAGATAAAGAACTGAAACTCAACAAATGGGGCGACATTGATGCTGCTCAGGGTACTTTACAAACTTCCATTGACAGTGTGTTTGCCTGTGGAGACGGGGTCACAGGCCCGGCCACCCTGATAGAAGCCATCGCCCAAGGGAGGATTGCTGCACAAAGTTGCAATAAATTCCTTGGACAACAACCGGTGACTCCAGCAGACAAAGAGTTTCTGAGCAAAAAAGACAACTTTGAAAAACAACAGAAAGAAGAATACCAGGGATATTTCCAGGCACAGCTCAGGGAGGAAATGCCTACCCTGGATCCGGATAAAAGAAACAATTTTGAGGAGGTGGAAAGGGGCTATTCTGATGAGGCAGCCCAAAATGAAACGCAACGTTGCCTGGAGTGTGGTTGTTCTGAACTCCATACCTGCGACCTGAAACAATATGCCACCACCTACGGGGCGGAGCAGAAAAAATTCGGGGGAGATTATAAAAAGCACCACGTAGACTTTTCCCACCCTTATGTGGAAATTGACAACAACAAGTGTATCCTGTGCTCCCGTTGCATCAGGATTTGCTCCGAAATGAACGGCGCCAATGCACTGGGCCTGGTAAACCGGGGGTTCGAAACCTATGTGGCTCCAAGTATGGATGGTCCTTTATCGGCCACAAACTGCGACTCATGCGGTTTATGTATTGATACCTGCCCCACCGGGGCAATCACGGAAAACGTTCCTTTTAAAACCATGCCGGTCAAAACAGACATGACCACTACAATCTGCAATTATTGCTCTATCGGATGTACGGTTTCCTATCACCATAAAGACGGGTTTGCAGGAAGGGCCACAGGAAGTGCAGGACTGGTGAACAAGGACGGCAGTATCTGCCGGCAAGCCAAGTTCGGCTACCGTTACCTGAATGAGTCCGGTCGCCTTACCCATCCTATGAAGAAAGTAAATGGAAGTTTTGAAGCGATCAGTTTCAGGGAAGCATGGAAGCTCATCAAGGAGAAGGTTGCAGCAGTCCGGCCCGAAGAAAACGGGGTATATATCGGGGCAAGACTGACCAATGAAGAGATCTACCTGCTTCAGAAGCTGGCAAGGGCCGGATTGGGCACGGCTAATGTGGATAGTTTCCATTATATGGGCCGCGGAAACGGTTACCTGGAAAACAGTCGTCACGTGGTCCCGATGGATCAGATCCGTCAGGCCAAAAAAATCTATTTTCTGGACAGTGAGATAAGCAAGGACAACCCGGTAGCAGGGTTTTATGCCGTCAATACCGCTTTTAAGGAAGCCGCAAAGCTGGAGTTGATCACCACAAGGGAAAATAGCAGCATGGCGCATAAGGCTGATATCGTTACCGGTATTCAGTCCCCTTACCATTTTGTCAAGGCAACCATCCATTTTATCCTGTCCAATAAAATGGAGAATGGGGTGTACCTTGATGATCACTGCATGGATTTTGACAGCTACCGTAAGAAAGCACTTTCAGAAAGCTTTGACAAACTGATCCGGGAGGCCGGATGTACGCCGGGACAAATTGCCCGCTTTGCAGAGGAATTCAACAGGGAAGCCCAGGCACTGATCATGTTTTCTGAGAAGGACCTTTCGGCCAACACCTGCCAGGAATTACGGAACCTTTGTCATCTGACCGGGAAATCCGGCAAAACGGGAACCGGCCTTCTCCCACTTAAGGAAAAGAACAATGCACAGGGGCTCTTTGATATGGGTGCAAACTCAAAACTTGCACCAGGAGGAGGGGACATCCGCAATGACAAAGTGAGGGCCTCCCTTGCTGAGGCATGGAAAGTAAGCAACCTGCCCGCCGAAGCAACAGAGGAACAGTGGGAACTCCTTAATTCAGGTAAAATTAAAAATGCATTTATCTTCGGAGAAGACCCCCTGGGATGCGCCATCAATAAAGAGGAGATGGAAAGAGCCCTGGACAAAACCGGGTTTCTGGTGGTACAGGATCTGTTTATGAGTGAAACAGCCGGTAAAGCCGACCTGGTGTTGCCGGCATCCCTGCATATGGAGATCGGTGGCAGTTTTACCAATACCCAGCGATTCATCCAGCAATTTGAGGCCAATTGGTCAGGGCCGTTGAAAAAGAACAGCTTTGACCAGCTACTCAATTTGCTTGCTTTATTTGATGTGAAAGCTGATTACGAAGGACCGGCTGAGGTTATGCTGGAAACAGCTGCCATGATGCAGGCTGCCGCTGAATCTGCCAGTGGCCCATGCAGGCTGGTACACACAGACAATGACAACCAGGACAGGAAATTTGATTATGGATGCGACATCCTGACCAAAAAATTCGAAACAGCCTGGAATGAATCATTTAACAACATTAAAGAAACAAGCTATGAAAACGTTTAACTCTGTAGATGAGATCCTTGATTTTGCCATGCAATCAGAACAGGAGGCTGTGGATTTCTACAACGGGCTGGCAGAAAGAATGAAAAACGAGGAAATGAAACAGGTTTTCCTCCAGTTTGCCAGGGAAGAAGTCGGACACAAAGCAAGGCTCCGTAAAATCAAAGAAGAAGGACTGTTTGACATGGATGTGGAGAAAGTGAAAGATCTTAAGATCGCCGATTACGTTGTTCAGTCAGGGGATGCCGGTGAGATGGAATACAGGGATGCCCTGATACTTGCCATGAAAAAGGAAAAAGCAGCCTTTAAGCTATACACGAAGCTTTCGGAACGCACGGACCATCCTGAACTCCGGAAAGTATTTCAGGCACTGGCCGTAGAAGAATCCAAACACAAACTTCGGTTCGAACTTGAATACGATGACCATGTGATGCGTGAAAACTAATTTTTCATTTAGGAAATTGCAAAGAAAAGGGGACCTCATTCTGAAGTCCCCTTTTCTTTGCATGCCCAATAGAAATCAGTTATGAAATATCAATTTGCTTTGGCGCTTTGCGCCTGGCTTCTTCCCGTTTCGGGATAACCACCAGTAAAATACCGTCCTTGTGTTTGGCCTTGATATTTTCGGCATCCACCGCATCAGGTAAGCTAAAAGAACGGCTGAAGGATGAATAGCTAAACTCTCTGCGCATGTACTTATCCCCATCCTTTTGCTCATCTTTATGCTCTTTTTCAGATGAGATGGTAAGTACATTGTTGTCCAGATCTACTTTAAAATCTTTTTTGTCCAACCCTGGTGCAGCCACTTCAATCTGGTAATCGTCATTGGTTTCCTTGACATTTACAGCAGGTGTGCTGATCCCGGGCTGTTCACTGAAAACACTATCCATCCAATCCTTTCCGAAAAATTCATCAATAAAACTGGGCATGTTTTCACGGTTTCGTCTTCGCATTGGTAACATACGACAACCCTCCTTTTTTTTGGTTAATACTATTGTTAGTTTGTTATTTCATCCAATCATATTCAAATGATATGCCATTTTACCTTGTAGCCGAATGACATCATAACATTACGCCATTATGGCATTTTTAAAAAACCCATTACATGTTTTGTGTCATTATGGCATCTTATTTTCGATAATCTTATCTGTATTGACAGATGAACCTGTAAATGTGTACTTTTGACAGAGCCGTTGTATAATAGCCACTGCCTTTAATTAATCACACTGATGATTGACAGCAAACCGGAGTGTTTACCTGAAGAATTGATTCGGCCTGTCATCCGTCCTTCCGGCCAGGCCACCGGAGAAAATATTCCGGAAATGTATCCGGGCACACCCTTCGGAGCAATGTACCGCTTGTTGAAAAACCACCAGGCCATTTGCCTGCGCGGCAGCTGGGGTTTTGCCATGACATTCTACGCCTGGCTTAAAAAGAAAACAACCAGCCTTTACCCCATTGGCGGTTACGAATCATCGCGGCGACAGCAGGATGCGCTGAAGGCAATATTCTCTGGTTTCTGGGTTCCAGTAGAAGAACACCGGGTCACCCTCGAAAAAGCCCCCAAAAACCCATGGCTCCGGTCTTTTTACCCGAATCATGAGTCATTCCTGATCAATTTCTCAGATCTACTTGGAATGAACGGGGCCAGGCAATGGTTTGAAAAAGGGATCCAATACCCCGTACTAAATCACCCGATACATCCATTTTATGGAGTTTATTTCCCGACACGGCATGAGCACCTTCACCTGCTGGATGACTGGTTAAAAGACCATAACCGGTTTCAGAAAGCTGTGGATATCGGCTGTGGCTGCGGGGTGCTGTCATTTATTCTTTACAAGCATGGCATCAGAACCATTCACGCCACAGACATTAACCCCAATGCAGTATACAGTTTCCGGCAAGACCTCCGGCGGTTAAACCATCAGATGCAGAAAAATGTAAACGTGGAACAAGCCAGCCTGCTGGGATCTTCTCGCCCTTCCCCCAATGACCTTGTGGTCTTCAACCCCCCATGGATTCCCGAAAACCCACAAAAAATGATGGATACTGCTTTTTATTTCGAAGACCGGTTCTTTGATGACTTTTTCAGCGAGATGGATAAAACCTGCATGCCAGGAACGACCATCGCCCTGATTTTTTCCGATTTCAGTATCGCCGCAGGTATTGCGACCGAACATCCCGTAGAACAGGCATTGCAAAAACATCAGAGCCATTTCAGCTTGCTTTCACGTATCCAACAACCGGTAAGACAGAAAGTATCACTGAAAAAATCATGGATACAACAGGTACGCAATAAAGAAACAGTGGAATTATTTGTTATAAGGAAAGACTGATCAGGTTGATTCAGGAATTCTGATCAGGTCGGCTCAGGAATACTTGTTCAGGCCAGCTCGGAAGCACCTATCAGGTCGGCTCAAACAAGCTTTACCCAGCTAACCTCCCGGTCAAAAGCAAAGCCCAGCTTCTTTACCAGATTGATCGACTGATGGTTATGAGGCTCAATATTCACAAAGACGGGCTTTTTCCTGCCTTGCTTCTCGATTACTAAAAAGCGCATAATGCTTTCCCCCAATCCCTGTCCACGGTAATCCGGTATGACATGTAAAAAACCCATGGAGCTGTCATCATGAGTCAGCCCCCATCCTACCAATTCCCCATTGATCCAGATTCCTGCTGATACATCCTTTTGCAGGCGGTCTTTAATATAGGCTTCAGAAGTAAAATCCTTATAGGCGGAATGGCTGAAAATATAATTGGCCATAGAAGGATCAAGTGACTGGGAAATGTGGTCGGTTGGCTCCACGGTTTTTCCTTCCGGCAGGTAGTACCTATGGGTAGTGAGCTTCCATTCAATTTTACGGGTGTGAGTCAGCACAGGTAACATCCATTCCTCTACATTGGCAAAATATAAGCTTTCAAAACCAAAAAGTTCCAGCAAAACAAGCAGATCTTCCGGGTTATCACCGCAAAGGAAAGTCCAGAGGTAATCGCTTTTTCCGCACACAAGCAGAAAATCATTTTGTTGCATCCACTTCCATACGGGATAGTTGGCAAAAAAGCCTTTCACCGGTAAACTCTGCAAGGGCTTCCTGGAAAGCGAACGTTTCAGTTGTGCATCCATATACGTCAAAGGTTTACGTACGGATCATGATAGATTGTGGCTTACCTATGATAGATCAATAACAGTCTAAAGATACATACATTCTCCACACAAATCAACCGTGATTTTCTTTTCCTCAAAGCTGATTTTCTTCCACTGCTTCCAGTATGATATGACAGGCCTCTTTCACCTCCATTTCTGTAATTGTAAGGGGTGGGGCAATACGTAAACAATTGTCTGCGAACAAGAACCAATCGGTCAACACTCCCTTTTGGATGCATCGGTCAATCACCCCCTTGGCCCGGCCGAAATTCTCAAATTCTACTGCCAACAGCAATCCTTTGCCACGTACACCTATAATATCCGGATGTACAAGCATTTTACGAAAAACATGCTCAAGTTGAGCAGCATTGAGCCAAAGCCTTTCCTCCAGGACCTCTGTAAGGCAAGCTTTTGCGGCAGCCGCACAAACAGCGTTGCCACCAAAGGTGTTGATATGCCCAAGCACCGGATTTTCAGTCAGACAGCGCATCACCTCTCTTCCAGCAATAAACGCACCAAGAGGCATTCCACCCCCCAGGGCTTTTGCCAACGTAAGTATATCGGGCACAATACCATAATGACTGAAAGCCCACAAGGCACCTGATCGCCCCATCCCCGCCTGGATCTCATCAAGGATCAATAAGGCTCCTGTTTCATCACAACGTTTGCGCAAGGCCTTCATGAACGCCTTGTTCGGAACGACAGCCCCAGCCTCCCCCTGAATGGTCTCGGCAATGACACAGGCGGTCCGTTCAGATATCTGTGAAAGTTGCTCTGTTGCGCCAAAACACAAATGACGGACATCAGGAAGAAGAGGGCGGAAAGCATTTTTCAACTTTTCATTTCCGCCCACACTCAATGACCCATGACTACTTCCGTGATAGGCATCATAAAAACTTACGATCTCAGTCCGGCCGGTATACCTCTTGGCAAGTTTCAATGCCCCCTCCACAGATTCACTGCCTGAGTTCACAAAGAACACATTGTCCAGTCCGGGCGGTAAATTCTCTACCAGCATTTTCGCCAGCTCAACCTGGGGAGACTGTACGAACTCACCATAAACCATCAGGTGCAGATACCGTTCTGCCTGCTCTTTAACAGCCTGAACCACTTTGGGATGACGGTGGCCCAATGCACTTACTGATATCCCACTGATCAGATCAAGGTACCTCTTACCGTCGGAATCATACATGTACAACCCTTCAGCTTCCTTAATTTCCAGGGAAAGCGGGAAAGAAGATGTCTGAGCCAGGTGTCGGAGAAAAAGTTCACGTTGGAGCATATTTTATTGGTTGTTAGTTTGTCGGGGGCTGATGCCCCCCCGGTTAGCCAGCGCTGACGCGCCTTCGGTTATTAGTTGGTCGGAGGCTGTTGCGTCTCCGGTTGATAGTTTGTCGGGGGCTGTCGTTCTCTCCGGTTGTTGGTTAGTCGTGGCTCCGCCACCCCAGTTTAACGGGAGCTGCGCCTCCTTAGTTGTTGGTTAGTCGTGGCTTCGCCACTCCGGTTAACGGTGCTGCGCGCCTGATGGTGGTGGGATCTGCGACCCCTGGTTCGTAACGTTTGATCCCTCCGGGATCGACCTCTGCCCCCACGAACCAACACCCTGCCTGCCTCGTCCAACGGTTATCGGCTACCCCCAAAACACTCACCCCATGAGAACCAACAACCTCTCTGCCCGTTTACCAAACCATCGGCAACCATCCCATCACCCTGCCCATGAGAACCAAACAACCCCCTAATACCCATACTTGTCTTTCCAAAACCTTTTCAACCTTGTCCGCATTTCATTTTCCCTTGCATTATCGGCCGGATCATAGAGCTTTTTTCCGGAGACCTGTTCAGGCATAAACTCCTGGAAGGCAAAATGCTGGTCATAATCATGGGAATACTTGTAATCACTGCCGTAACCTGCCTCTCGCATCAGTTTGGTCGGAGCATTACGGATGGCAAGAGGAACCGGCAAGTCCCCGGTCTTCCGAACCAGATCCTGTGCCTTTCCTATAGCAAGGTAAGCGGCATTACTCTTGGGAGAAGCAGCCAGGTAGGTGGTGGTCTGGGATAAAATAATCCGGCTTTCCGGCATTCCGATCATGGTCACAGCCTGGAAACAATTGGTGGCGAGCAATAGGGCATTGGGGTTGGCATTGCCAATATCCTCCGAAGCCAGGATGACGAGTCTCCGGGCAATGAACTTGGGGTCTTCGCCTCCTTCAATCATCCGTGCCAGGTAATAGACAGCGGCATTGGGGTCACTGCCACGGACAGATTTGATAAATGCAGAGATCACATCATAGTGCATCTCCCCACCCTTGTCATAAAAAGCCAGGTTTTGCTGAATAACGGACAACACCTCCTTATTTGTCACCGTTACCTCACGGCTTTCACTGGCATAAACAGCCAGCTCCAGGGCATTGAGCAACTTTCTGGCGTCTCCCCCTGAGATCCTGAACAAAGCTTCTGTCTCACTTACATGTATTTTCTTGCCTGTATCTTTTTCCAGCTGTCGCACTCCCGTATCCAACAGTTTTCTCAACTCTTTGACATCCAAAGATTGCAGGATATAAACCTGGCAACGCGACAATAAAGGAGAAATAACCTCAAATGAGGGGTTTTCCGTTGTGGCTCCAATCAGGGTAATGATGCCTTTTTCCACGGCACCAAGCAAACTGTCCTGTTGGGATTTACTGAAGCGATGAATCTCATCGATAAATAAAATGGAATTGCCCCCGGAAGCTTTGGCCCGTTGAATCACTTCCCGCACATCCTTTACCCCTGAATTAATGGCACTCAATGTATGAAAAGGACGTTTAAGTTTCCTGGCAACCAATGAGGCCAGGGTTGTTTTTCCTACTCCGGGAGGGCCCCAAAGGATCATGGAAGGGATGTTTCCGGAATCAATGGTTTTTCTAAGGATGGCCCCCTCTCCCACCAGGTGATCCTGCCCCAGGTATTCATCCAGGGAAGTGGGCCGAAGTTTTTCAGCAAGAGGTATGGAAGGAGGTCTCATCATCACAATATTACACAATTATTTAGTTTGTTGCTTCACGAAACTTATCTAAATGCCTCAGCCTCTGTAACAGGGGTGGATGTGAATAGTACACATAAACATAAGCAGGATGGGGCCGAAGATTGCTCAGGTGATTAACCGACAACTTTTTAAGTGCCTCCTGAAGGGGTTCCGGATCATACTTCCTGGCCGCAAAGGCGTCGGCTTCATATTCATACCTGCGACTCATCCGGTTACTGATAATACCAAGAAGCAAAGAAATAGGAGAATACAACAAACCGAAAGCAAGTATTCCCATATGAAAGCTTGCCTCCTGTGCACCAAGGGCCATAGATAATTCAGGACGGTTAATAAACAGTCCCAGCAAGAAAAGCATGATCCCTGTATGAAGCACAGAAACTGCCATCCCCTTAACGGTATGCTTTTTCTTGTAATGTCCGATCTCATGAGCCAGGACAGCCACGAGTTCTTCGGTGGTGTGTTCTTTGATCAGTGTGTCAAATAGCACAATGCGTTTTTTCGGGCCAAGACCGCTGAAATAAGCGTTGGCTTTGGAACTCCTTTTGGATCCGTCAATCACAAAAATATTATCCAGCCGAAACCCGGCCTTATCAGCAAAATCCTCGATGGCCGACCGCAGGGGGCCCTCTTCCAGGGGCCTTTGTTTATTGAACATTGGGACAATCAGGGTACTGTAAAACATCATCATGAACACACTGAACCCGGTAACAACAATCCAGGCATACAGCCAGAAAAGGTTGCCGGCCGTGTCATAGAACCAGACAAAAACTGCGAGAAGCCCCCCGCCGATCACCAGGGCAATCATCCATCCCTTGATCTTGTCAAGCACATAGGTCTTTGGAGTGGTTCTGTTAAACCCGAAACGTTCCTCGATCACAAAAGTTCCGTAAAGATCAAATGGTGTCGACAAAATATCCGAAGCCAGCCCCAGAATACCAAAAAACAACAGGGCCATCCACACGGGATGTTCTGTATAGTTTCTTACCAGACTGTCCAGGTAGCCGAATCCTCCCAGCACAAGCATCAGTAAAATAAAGAGGAAAGAAAGGGTGCCTGTAAGGATGCCAAAGCGCATATTCGCCCTTGAATACTCCTGGGATTTGCGGTATTTTTCTTCATCATAAATCCCCCTGAGTTCATCTGGAAGTTTCTTACTCCACCGGCTGGCATTGAGGTAATCCATCACACGATCAAAAACATAATCCAGTACGATAATGGTGACAATAACATACAATATCGATTGTTCCATAACTATAACTATTTCTGGTCTGTCAGTAACTGCCGCTCCTTTTTCTTACCACCCATTCGATCGAAAGCAATAAAAGTAATACCAGGAACAACCATTTCAAATCAATTACCTCAGTAAAATCTTTTTGTGAAAACATCCTGGGGGTTATGTCATCACGCGCACGAATATGGGCCGACATTTCATCCCACTCTCCCGGGTAATACATTTCTCCTCCCGTACTTTCCGCAATGTCATGAAGTACATTGTGATCGGCTACTGTACGCAGATCCTCCAGATTAAGGGCGGACACGGAAAATACACCTTCTTCTATGAAGGTTTCCCCGCCGTGGGAAGCCCTCGCTTCCCAGGAATAACTGCCAGGCTCAAAAGTTCCGGCATCAAGGCTGTATGCATTGGATGTTCTGCCCATAGTATATGGGAAAGACATCTCTTCCTCATTGGTTATCACCAGCTGAATCTCCGGTTCATTTACAAGTTCATACGTGGGATTATATAACTCGGCATCGAAAACAACCGATTCATTTTCATGCACAAGAGTGGGGGCATCCACCCTGAATAAACTTCGGTCCTCCTGTACAGCGAGGTACTGCACCATGCTGGTCAGCATCTCGTCGAATGCCCGGTGGTTTCCGTGTTGCATGAAGGCATGCAGTGGCCATCTCCAGATCCCTTCCCCGGTTACCACACCAAAACGCCTTTCTCCCGATTCAGAAAACATCAGCAAGGGCTGTTCCGTTTCCACCTGGCCAATTCGCTGATAAAGCATCACCTCCGACACAGATGGTACCTGGTACTCTGCAAACGGCGTATGTAAAGGAGGAAGCTGGTTAAACAGTCTTATTGAAGTCTCTCTCACTGAAAAAAGAGAAAAACTCCGATTGAAGACCGGATGAGACTCTGACACGTCTTCAGATCGCGGATGGATCTTTAGCCCGTGCCCAAGCCGGTTAAACGCTTCCAGGTCAGTACGTGCACCTATTATAAACAATATTGGGGTTTCTGCCTCTGAAAATAATTCCAGAATGGTCGTTGCGGGATGTCTGGATGAGGGCAACTGATGCATGATCACCAGGTCATATGCTTCAGCACTGCCGTCAAAATCACCTGCCATAATGACTTCGGCTTCGTAATGGTCAGTCCGGGTCAGTGATTCCATTATGGCTCCTGCATCCGGGTGAGGAGCAGCTGCCAGTATAAGTACCTGGCGGCGTCCGTCAATTACATCAATAAAGAAACTTTGACGATTGTTGCCCATACTTACCTCACTATCAAACGATGACAGAGATACTTCGTACTGCTGCATCCCGGTCTGATCCGCCTCAAGGTGTAAATCGATTGTTTCTGTGTGGTGGTCCGAGGTAAAACGAATGCTCTCCGAATACACTTCTTCTCCGTCGCGGCTGATGGTCAGGCGGGTTGACCGGCCTTCACTTTCAAGAGCCTCCACTTCAACCTCAACCGGAAACTCATTTCCCAGATAAGTGACCTCATTGTGATTCACTCCTTTCAGAATCACATCGCGCCTGGGAAGGGTATCGCCCAGGGCCATTGTATAGACGGGGTAAGGAAGATTTGCCGCTGCATATAAAGGGTTAAACCCCCGATTGTACAATCCGTCACCGGCTATGATCACTGCTCCGATATTCCTGTTACTGTAACGCGCTTCCAACTCACGGAAAGCATTCGACATGTTTGTTACCCGTCCGGAAAAATCAATCATTCCGGCCTCCCTGAAATCTTCCCCAAACGAATACAATGCAGGCTGATGACCTTCAGACATCACCTCCAGGAATCCCTCGAGATCAGGAATATAATCGTTGTAATAAAATGCAGAATCTTCAGCAAACAAGAGTGAAGAAGAGTTGTCCTGAAGAAAAACAACAATGGGGTCTTCCACATCCCGGGTGGTTCGCTCCACAAATGGAGCCAGGAGCAACAGTGCCAGCAAAGTTACAGTCACAAAGCGAATCAGTGCCAGTGTCCGGGTAATCAGGGGGCTAAAAGGGATTCGCCTGTTCCTGTAGTAAAGCAAGGCAGCATAAATGAGCCCGGTAAGGACGCATACCAATATCAGCCAGGATGGATAATCAAAAAGGAAGTGTATATTCATTGCCTTTCAGCCGGATATCCGAAATCAAAAAAATCATAATCAGAACAAAGATAGTGGTAATCCCACAGACAACCATGTAATTCACAAACACAAAACAGGCCATCTGTCAGAGGCAGATGGCCTGTTGCTGTTCAGGTAATGAAAAACGCTTTATTTGATCGGTCCTTCATCAGAGCCAGACTTTCCGGACGATTTACTGCTTCCCGGTTTGCTGATCTGCTCCCTCATGGAAGTGTCTGCCTGAATATTTTGCATGCGATAATAATCCATGATACCAAGGTTTCCGCTCCGGAAGGATTCGGAGATGGCCTTGGGAATTTCTGCTTCTTCCTGGATTACCTTGGCCCTGGCTTCCTGTGCCTTGGCCTTCATCTCCTGCTCGGCAGCAACGGCCATAGCGCGGCGCTCCTCAGCCTTGGCCTGTGCAATGTTCTTATCGGCATTGGCCTGATCGATCTGCAACATGGCACCGATGTTTTTACCCACATCAATGTCTGCAATATCGATGGAAAGAATCTCATAAGCTGTACCTGAATCAAGTCCCTTTGACAGCACTACCTTGGAAATACTGTCGGGGTTTTCCAGTACTTGTTTATGATGCTGGGCAGATCCGATGGACGTAACGATTCCTTCACCCACCCTGGCCAGGATGGTCTCTTCTCCGGCACCACCAACGAGTTGTTTGATATTGGCACGGAGGGTTACACGGGCCTTGGCCACCAACTGAATACCATCTTTGGCAACGGCCGCAACCGGCGGTGTATTGATCACCTTGGGTTTCACCGACATCTGTACCGCTTCAAGCACATCACGTCCTGCCAGATCGATGGCAGTAGCGGTTTTGAAATCGAGCGGGATATTCGCTTTATCGGCACTGATCAGGGCATTGACCACGGCTTTCACCCGTCCCCCAGCCAGGTAGTGTGCTTCCAGGTCATTACGGTTCAGTGTAAGACCCGCTTTGGTTGCCGAGATCAGGTTGTTGACAATCACTGCCGGTGGTATTTTACGCCAGCGCATGAGCACCAGCTGCAACAGACTGATCCGCACGCCCGAAACCAGGGCAGAAAACCAGAGTCCGACAGGAATGAAATAAAAAATGATCCATAAACCCACGATCGCCACCAGGGCAATGGCTACAATAATACCAATGTCTTCCATGTGTTATTCTTCTTTTGATTTAACAATAATTTTGTTTCCGTCTACCTTTACCACCATTATGGGGGTATTTTCTGCTATTAAATTATCTTTGGATGTAACTTCATAGTACACTTCTTTTATCAGCGCTTTACCCATGGGATTCAAACGGGTAACAGAGATTCCCTCATCCCCTTTTGCCACTAAGTCTGCTTCCACCACATTCACTCGTCCCTCCAGTGAAGAATTGTGCATGGCCTTCTTCCAGGTGTTCGATCGAAGCGCAATTCCAATGGAAACAAGGCTGACCACCAGAGTGCCCAGAATGGTCATGACCCCCACTCCAGTCCCATATTGGTTAAAGGAAACCACCACGCCGGCTATCAGCAGCACGACACCAAAGAGCCCTACTACCGTGGCACCGGGCACCACCAGGATCTCAAGAAGGAGAAACACGATCCCAGCAAGGATCAAACTAAGAACTACCAACCAAATCATGTCTTATTGTAATATTCCATCGCTTCCGGCAGGTAATCAGCTGCGGCCTGTATGCGGGCTTCGTTAGAAGGATGGGTCTTTAAAAACTGCGGGATGTCTGAACTGCCGGAATATTCCAGCATTCTTTCCCAGAATGTAATTGTACGGGAGGGGTCATACCCTGCCATGGCCATAAATACCATACCAAGGGCATCCGCCTCGTACTCGTGCTGACGACTGTATGCGAGCGACCCCAGGGTGCTTCCTGCTCCAAATGCCATCATAAAAATATCTCTGGTCATCTCCGGTTTCTCCTGCAAGGCAGCTTCCAGGCTCACCGCACCCATCATAATCAAAAGCTGCTGGCTCATCCTTTCGTTCCCGTGCCGGGCAACGGCATGGGCAATTTCGTGCGCCATCACCACAGCAAGGCCCTCTTCATCCCGGGTCAGATCAAGGATACCGGTATAAATAGCTACTTTCCCTCCCGGCATAGCCCAGGCATTGACCTGGTCACTTTCCACCAGATTAAATTCCCATTCAAACTCCCGGACACGCCTGGCCTGGCCTGTATTCTCCAGGTAGGCAACCACCGCATTTGCAATAAGATCTCCCGTACGATGCACCATGTCGGCCCGGTGGTCTCCAGAAGGCAGCACCGGGTGTTCATCCTTAAAAGCCTGGTAATTGGCAGTAGCCATATCCCCCACCATCCCTTCAGGAAGCATCCTGAACTGCCGGCGTCCTGAAACCGGGACATGTGAACATGCAGTCCAAATAATCAGGCAGGCAAGCAGAATAATGACGCGGTTTGTCTTCACGTTATACTGGATTTCGACGAGGAAATACTGAACAAAGTTAACGAAAAAACAATACGTTCCTATCTTTTGAATGATATCCGGTTTTCCTTACCCCTCAAGAGGCGCCTGATATTATTCTTGTGTGTAACCGGTACGAAAAGTGCGATGGCAACAGCAAAAATTATCTTGGGAAGCAGGGTAACATCTTTGACCAGTATCACAATAAATGGCAAGGCAATGGCAGCGACCAGCGAACCCAACGACACATAGCGGGTAAGAGAAAAAACCAACAAAAAGATCCCCAGAGAAATCAGAAAGGCTTCAGGGAGCAGGACAATGATAATTCCAACCAGTGAAGCAATCCCTTTCCCGCCTTTGAAGGAGGCAAAAACCGGAAAGACGTGTCCGGTAATGGCCGAGGCACCCAACAGGATCTGGAAAACCACAAAAAGATCCGGTGAGGTAAAGCTGCCCTCCATCCAGTAAGAAAGACTTACAGCAGCTACCGCTTTCAGGGCATCAATCAGCAATACCACCACGCCTATGCGGGGTCCAAGCACCCGCATGGCATTGGTAGCTCCGGCATTGCCGCTTCCATGATCCCTTAAATCAATATTACGCAGCCATCTCCCAAGCCATACGGAAGAAGGCAGGGATCCAAGGAGATAAGCAAAAATGATCAGCAAAATGGCTGAACCAATAAAAAGCAAGTTAAATTCCATTGGCATTAAGGTTTGACGAGCATCAGCGACACCCAGTCTCTCATTGTTTTTTCACCTCCAAGCCGGAACCCCAGGCGGTTCCCTTCGGCAAAAATAGTATCTTTATCAAAGTACAGGAATCCACTCAGGAAAAGCAAACCGCCGGGGTTCAGCACCTTTTCGTAAACCGCCATATCTTCCAGCAACACATTGCGTGTAATATTTGCAATAACCACATCATAATGTTCATCGCCCAGCAACGACGCATCACCATGTAACACCTTCATATCGGATACATTATTCCGTTCAGCATTTTCCATGGTGTTCTCCCATGCAAATAAATAATTGTCAATGGCGGTAACAGGCCCGGCACCCTTTTTCGAGGCCAGAATAGCCAGCACCCCGGTACCACAACCCATATCAAGGGTAGCTTTGTCTTTCATATCTGTCTCAAGCAACCACTCCACAACAAGGGTGGTGGTCTCATGGTGCCCCGTGCCAAATGACATTTTTGGCTCTATCACAATATCATATTCGACCCCCGGGACAGGATCATGGAAAGGAGCACGTATCCGGCATTTACCCAAAATCGTCACCGGCTCGAAATTGCTTTCCCAAACCGCATTCCAGTTTTTGCCCCCAATGCGTGTGATCTCGAAAGATAGTTTCTCCGGCGGATCCTGGCGGGGTTGTTCAAATACCTGTTTTACCGCTTTTGCACGATAATGACAAGCGGAAACATAAGCTTTGAAGCCATCCTCTTCTTCGGAAAAACTTTCAAACCCAATGTCTGCCAGCTCGGCAATCAGTATTTCATTCCAGGGAGTTACCGGCTCAACCTGGCAATAGAGTTCAATATAGTCCATCGAAGTATGTTTTTATTACCAGACAAGTAAGGAGGTCATCCATTTTCCTGCCTGCGCCTGATGATTTCAAAAAAATCTTCCGCCTTCAGTGAAGCCCCGCCGATCAATCCGCCATCTACATCCGGATTGGCAAACAACTCTCCGGCATTTTTCGCATTGCAGCTGCCCCCATATAGGATAGAAATGTTTTCTGCGATCTGTTCCCCATATGAATCGGAAATCAGTTTGCGGATGTGAGCATGCATTTCCTGGGCCTGATCCGGAGTGGCTGTTTTGCCGGTACCAATAGCCCATACGGGCTCATAGGCAATGACCACACGTTTTACCTGTGACTCTTCCATCCATAAAATACCGTGCAACAACTGGTCAGCCACTACCTGGAAATGCTTCCCGGCCTCCCGCTCGGGCAACTTTTCACCGCAACAATACACCGGGGTGAGGTTATTTTTCAGGGCCTGTTTCACTTTTTCTGCAAGCAGCTTATCGCCCTCACCAAACTGGCTCCTGCGTTCAGAATGTCCGATGATGACATGGGAGGCTCCCACGGAGCGTATCATCGAGGCTGCCACTTCACCGGTAAAGGCCCCACCTTCCTCTTGATGGCAATTCTGGGCACCCACGGAAACCCCGTCAGAATGCATGAACAAATCAATCATTCTTGTAAGGTACACGTAAGGCGGAAAAATAACCACCTCCGGAATATTGTTTCCGGATTCATCGACAATTGTATTTTTGTAGTGATCCATTTTGACCTTCAATTCACCTGCAAGTGTCCTGGCCTCTTCCAGGCTAAGGTTCATTTTCCAGTTTCCTGCAACAATCTTTTTTCTCATGGTGATATGATTTATATGTCCGTATATTTATTGTTCTTCAAAGTCTTACACGCGGATCAAGCCATGCATAAATAATGTCTACCGCAATATTCACAAGCACAAGTATTACAGAGATCAGCAAAACTGCTCCCATCAGCACCGGAAAATCATAGTACTCCAGTGCATCCACAATCACTACTCCAATCCCCTTCCAGCCAAATACATATTCAACAAAAACTGCGCCGGCCATCAGGGAAGCGAACCAACCGGAAACCGCAGTTATTACAGGATTCAGGGCGTTTTTAAGGGCATGCCGGGTAACAATTCTGAATTCTGAGAGGCCCTTGGCCCTGGCGGTTCGGATATAATCCTGTGCCATAACCTTTTCCAGTGAACTCCGCGTCAGTTCTGTTACAATGGCCAGCGGTCGGATGCCCAGGGTGAGCGCAGGCAAAACAATGTTCTGCCAGGCCATATATTCACCCCGCCCGTAATCATCCACCTCCCACAAAGAACCAGTCATTGGAAGACCGGTGAGATCTCCAAGCAGGAAGGCAAACACCCAGGCAATGATTATTGCTGCAAAAAAAGAAGGCAGCGACATGCCGAGTACGGAAAACACAAGGGCACTCCGGCTGAGCCAAACTTTCCTTTTCAATGCAAAAAAGGTTCCGAGGATGACTCCTGCAAGCATGGCGAAAACGATGGATACCGATGCCAGTAACATGGTATTGGGAAATGCAGCCCCCAGGATCCCGGTAACCTCCCGGTCACTCTGGTAGGAACGCCTCAGGTAAGGCTGCTTGGCCACAAACACATAATCACCGGCTGTCATGAGTTTTGTATAAGTATAATCATCCCGGTCAAGGTATATCAGACTTTCTTCGGCACTGTACCGATGAATGCTTAACGGAGATATGTCATTCAGGTAATGCAGGTATTGATGATGCAGCGGACGATCGAGCCCAAGTTCCGACTGGATGGATTCCACTGAGGAAATATCAGCCCGCTGACCGAGCATCATTCGGGCGGGATCTCCGGGGAGCACGGTGAACAAAAAGAAAACCAGGCTTACTACCCCAAATAATACCAACACCCCATACCATAACCTTCTGCTTAAAAATGTCAGCACAACTTTCCCGGATTTATGAAATCAATGTTCCGTATCACTCATTTTTCAGCCTCCAGCTCCATCTTGATCAACGCAAATACGGCATAGTTCACAATGTCATAATAATTGGCATCAATCCCTTCTGATACAACGGTTTTCCCTTCATTATTCTCAATTTGCTTGATACGCAGAAGCTTCATCAGGATGATATCGGTCAGCGACGTAACGCGCATATCCCGCCAGGCTTCCCCATAATCATGGTTCTTTTTTTGCATCAGCTCTTTAGACCTCCCGGCATACTGGTCATAAAGCTCAATGACTTTTTGTTCATCCATGTCAATTTCATCGGCCGCACCAAGCTCAAGCTGAATCAGCCCCATGAGTGAATAGTTTATGATCCCGATGAATTCAGGGGGAATACCCTCCAGGATTTTTTGCGTACCTTTGCGCTGCAAGGAACGTATACGCTGGGCTTTAATATAGATCTGGTCGGTCAGTGAGGATGGCCGCAGGATACGCCAGGCACTTCCGTAATCAGTCATTTTCCGGACAAATACGTCCCTGCACATATCCACGATCTGGTCGTATTGTGTATCTGTATCAGATTTTGAACCCATTATTCAGATTAACATTATTGATTGCAAGCTTATATGGCGAAAGATACGGTTTTTTGGCCAAAAAAGACCCTGAACTGCGGGGGCAAAATTATAAAATTATCCTCACCCCTGGTGATGGGGATTATGAATATTACTCCCGATTCATTTTATGACGGGGGCCGGTACAAAAACCCGCTCAATGCACTCACGCATGCAGGGGAGCTTCTTTCTGCCGGCGCATCCATTATCGACATGGGTGCGGCTTCCAGCCGTCCCGGGGCGGGCATCATCGACCCCGAAACTGAACAAAACCGCCTCATGCCGGCCCTTAAGGCAGTGGTTAAACAATACCCTGAAGCCATCATCTCCATTGACACTTATCATTCTTCCACGGCAAAACTTGCCATCGAGTCCGGGGCACACATGATCAATGACATTTCGGCCGGCAACTTTGATCCTGCCATGTTTAAAACAATTGCCACCCTGCAGGTTCCTTATATTATGATGCATATGCAGGGGACCCCCGAAAATATGCAGCATAACCCTTCCTATAAACATCTGGTCAAAGAAATTGCCGGTTTCTTTTCAGAAAAATCAGCACAACTGAAGCAACTTGGGGTTCATGACATTCTGATAGATCCCGGATTTGGTTTTGGAAAAACTTTGGAGCAAAATTTCCAGTTACTGGGGGAGCTGGATTATTTCTCCATATTTGAACTTCCCCTGGTAGTGGGTATGTCAAGAAAATCTATGGTAAACAAAGTACTGGGCGTTGGCCCCTCAGAAGCCCTGAACGGCACCACTGTATTGCATACACTGGCCCTTGAGAAGGGAGCAGATATTCTACGTGTGCATGATGCGAAAGAGGCCGCTGAGGCCATAAAAATTGTAGGATATTATCAAAAGCATCGGTAAAAATCCATTATCTTTAACTTTTCCGGAAATTGACCTCCGTTATGTTCGATTTTTTCGCATTGGGATTTCTTCAGATTCGGCTGCCGGATATACTGGACATTGTGCTGGTAGCCCTCCTGATATACCAGCTCTACCTATTGATCAGGGGTACGGGCGCCATGAATATTTTCCTTGGGATCCTCTCGATCTATGTCATTTGGTGGCTGGTCCGGTTATTTGAAATGGAACTTCTTACGGCCATTCTCGGACAATTCATGTCTGTCGGTGTCCTTGCCCTGATCATTGTTTTTCAGCCGGAAATCAGGAAGTTCCTCTTGTTGCTGGGAAAACGCAGTTTCTTCAGCAAAACTTCACGTACCTTTTTTAAAGGACTGTGGCAACCCGATACGGATCAACTGAATATCCCACCCATTGTCAATGCCGTTGAAACCTTTGCCGAACAACGAACAGGGGCACTCATTGTAATTACCCGGGAGAACGAACTGGAATTATTTGTGGAAACCGGTGAACGAATGGATGCCCTGATCTCTGAGCAACTCCTTGGTTCCATCTTCTACCTGAACAGCCCGTTGCACGACGGAGCTGTCATTATCACCAATAACAGGATCAAAGCCGCCCGTTGTGTATTGCCGGTATCAGGGGTCAGAAAATTACCGCCCTCTATGGGGCTGCGCCACCGGGCAGCTGTTGGAATTACAGAGCAATCAGATGCCATCGCCCTGGTGGTCAGCGAACAGGTTGGCAAGATCTCATGGTGTAAAGGGGGTGAGATCATTCGTCACATCAAACCTTTGCAACTCAAGGAGCTTTTGGCAAAAGAGTTTCTTTCAATTGACCACACAAGGGACAATACCAGGGAAAAGAGTTCGTTTTTTTCAAGCATTTTTAAACAAAAAAAGCAGAAATGATACTACTGGCTGATAGCGGAAGTACGAAGACTGACTGGCAATTGGTCATGGGGAAAGAAGTGATTAAACCCCTGAAGTCAGAAGGGTTGAACCCATACTTTATCAACACGGATAAAGCTGCGGCTATTTTACAGAGAACCTTCGCAGACCTGCCGGAGAGGGATGAAGTAGAAGCAGTATATTTCTATGGTGCCGGATGCTCATCCGCGTCAAAACAGGAAGTGATTAACAAAGCCCTGCAAATCGTTTTCCCCGGCAGTCATACAGAGGTAGAACATGATATGCTGGCCGCTGCGAGGGCCCTGTTCGCCAACAAGGCCGGGATTCCATGCATACTGGGAACCGGTTCCAACTCCTGCGTCTATGATGGGAAGCAGATCACAGACAGCCTCTTTTCACTCGGGTATATGTTCGGAGATGAGGGAAGCGGGGCCCATCTGGGAAAAACTTTCATTGCGGATCATCTAAAAAAAAGGGCGCCACAGGATATTCAGGAGGCATTTGTAAACACATATGGCCTCTCTGATGAAGATATACTGACCAATATTTACAACAATTCCAACCCCAATCGTTTTCTGGCTTCATTCGCCCCCTTTATCAGGGAGCACCTTGAACACCCCTATATTAACCGACTGGCTGAAGGTTGTTTTGACGAATTTTTCCAGGAGCAGGTCACCATCTACAAGAACCACCGTTTACTCCCCCTTGGGTGTGTCGGATCGGTGGGCTATCATTTCCGCCATATTATTGAAAATTCAGCCCGTAAATACGGGGTGCAGGCTGAGACCTTCATGATCTCCCCAATGGAGGGCCTGATCAGTTATCACGCCGGATAAAATCAAGGATTTTTTCTGTTTCCTCCGGGTGAATCCAGGCTGCATCCTCATATCGTCTGAACCAGGTT
The DNA here is from genome assembly GCA_964463915.1 of uncultured Bacteroidales bacterium. Taxonomy (GTDB): domain Bacteria; phylum Bacteroidota; class Bacteroidia; order Bacteroidales; family UBA7960; genus PUPG01. The sequence goes on from CAYXEH010000001.1 coordinate 38,593, forward strand.
AACTGTCTTTTGGCATAGCGGCGCGTATTTGTCCGGATCTTTTCCACGGCTTCCTTAAGGCTCCACTGGTTGTCAAGCCAGGAAAACACCTCTTTATATCCCACCGTATTCAGGGCATTCAGGTGCCGATAGTGATGTAACCCGAGGGTTTCTTCAATAAGGCCATCAGCTACCATCTGACTGGTGCGCTGATTGATACGGGAGAAAAGTTCAGGCCGCGGACGATCCAGGACGACATGCCTGATGCGAAAAGACCTTGTTTTAAAGGTACTTTTACGAAGCACAGAAAAGGGTGTGCCGGATGACAGAAAGACCTCAATGGCCCTTATCATACGCTTGGGATTACCCGGATCCACTTCCGCATAATATGCCGGATCAACCCGGCGAAGCCATTGCCTGAGTCCGGGCAGACCCTCTTGCCGGAAAACCTCCTGTACCTTTTCCCTGGTACCTGGATCCGGGTCAGGCAATTCATCAATCCCATGACAAAGTGTATCAATATAAAGCCCGGAACCTCCCGTTACCACCACATAATCAGATTCGGAGAAAAGTTCCTCCGCAACTTTCAGGGCCTCCTGTTCGAAAAGAGAAACATTGTAGTAATCGTGCATGGAAAGGTGTCCGATGAAGTAGTGGGGGACCTTGCTGCACTGGATTTTGGTCGGAGCAGCCGTACCAATTTTCAGTTCCCTGTAAAACTGGCGTGCATCGGCTGATATAATCCCGGTGTTGAGTGCCCGGGCAACATCTATACTCAGGTCGGTTTTCCCCACCGCAGTGGGCCCGGTAATAATAGCCAGGGTTTTATTTGTTTTGTTCAAAATCATCCCGTTGATCTGCCTGGTCTTACTCAAAATAATCATCTTGCCCTTCTTCCAACTGGTCAGATCCCGAAAGATCCCCGGGGGCTTCCTCATCATCTTCAAAACGAAAATCATTGTCCGGTTCCACACCCGGCACCTGTTTCGGCGTAGCAGTCAATTCCCGGGGAACACCACCCTCCTGCCGGGTGATGGCCGGATAAACGGTATTTTTTTCAGCAGGCTGGATTTTTACCATTTCAATGTAAAAGTTCCATTGATTCAGGGAGTCATAGATAAAAAGCAAGCGCTGATGAGGATCATCAATATAATCCTTCAGAACCGCATCCTGCATAAGTGGCGGGGTCTGACTCTCTTCAGATACGGTATTGGTGTCGGCCAGCCTGATCTCCTTACGTTTCCTGAAATGATGGTCACAAAGATAGAAGGAAGCCAGCATACCCGGATCAAGCCCCAGGTTTCCCAAAAGTGCCTGGTGAAAGTCCTCAAAGGTCTGGTCTGCACGCAAAGCGATTTCACGCGAGAAATCGGTCTGATCTTCAAAAGAAATTTTAAACTTATAAATCAGCATAAAGGCGGATTTGGTGCCGCTAATATATTACTGCAACAAAGATACGGATTAATTCAACGATTTTTTCAGGCTGAGCCCCATTTTTGCCCCTTCTTCCTCCATTCTGCGTAAGGCCTCAGTCCTGTCATTGGAAATTTCACCCTCCAGTATCGCTTCCCTGATGGCCGTCTTGATCTCCCCGATTTCCCGGCAGGGGGGCAGCCCGAAGGCTTCCATGATATCCTCTCCGGATACCGGCGGCTGCCAGTTACGCAACCTGTCTTTTTCTTCAATCTCTTTCAGCTTTTGCCTGACATTTTCAAAATTTTTCAGGTACCTCTTAACTTTTACAGGGTTCCCAGAGGTTATATCAGCCTCGCATAATGTCATCAGGTCATCAATGTCATCCCCGGCTTCAAAAAGCAGTCTCCTGACAGCAGAGTCGGTTACGATACTTTCGGTCAGGGCAATGGGCCGGAGGTGAAGCAATACAAGTTTCTGTACATAGCGCATCTTTTCATTCATGGGAAGTTTCAGACGCCTGAATATCCCTTTCACCATTTTGTGTCCGGCAAACTCATGCCCGTAAAATGTCCACCCAATCTGCGGATCAAACCGCCTGGTGGCCGGCTTTGCAATGTCATGCAGCAAGGCAGCCCATCTGAGCCACAAATCTTCAGATTTTGCCGCCACATTGTCAAGCACCTGCAGGGTATGGAAAAAATTATCCTTGTGGCCTTTTCCTTCAATTTCTTCAACCCCGTACAGGGCATCCAGTTCAGGAAAAAAATGCTTCAGCAGCCCGGAAGAACGGAGTTTTTTAATTCCTTCTCCCGGGAAGGGAGAAAGCATGATCTTATTAAATTCATCCATCACCCTTTCAACCGATACAATAGAAATGCGCCCGGCATGACGCTGAATGGACTCATATGAAGAAGGATCCACAAAAAAGCCCAGCTGGGCTGAAAAGCGAATGGCCCGCATCATACGCAAAGGATCATCGGAATAGGTCACATCGGGGTTCAACGGTGTCCGGATGCAACGTTCAAGAATATCCTGCATTCCGTTAAAAGGATCCAGCATATTTCCAAAATCATTCCTGTTAAGGCTCAATGCCATGGCATTGATGGTAAAATCACGTCGTCGCATATCATCCTCCAGGCTACCATCTTCCACAATGGGTTTGCGGGAGCTGGCGCGATAAGATTCTTTCCGTGCCCCTACAAATTCAACCTGCCATTCGCCGTACCTTAGCATGGCCGTTCCGAAATTCTTGAAAATCTTAAGTTTACCTGTCTTGTTCAGCTTTTCAGCCACCCTTTTGGCTACATCCACCCCACTTCCGGCCACTACAATATCAATGTCGGTTGAAGGCCTCTTCAGAATCAGGTCCCGAACCCACCCCCCGATCACATAGGAGGATACGCCCAGTTCTTCCGAGACCTCAGCAACCAACTGGAAGATCTTATTGTTTAGTTTTTCTTTCGGGAAAAAGTATGGTTGATCAGGCACAGGGATAATTTTAATTTCTCAGAATATGCATTTCTCCGGTTTCGTCAATCCTGACAATTGAAGAAGGCTTGGGACGACTGATGGTGTCCTGTTCCAGTGGTACAATAAAATCCACCTCCTTTTTTATTTCCTGGCTGATGACCCTGTAAGAATGCGGGTTGGGTGCCCCACTCACATTGGCTGAAGTAGAAGTTACAGGGCGCCCGAAAGCATGAAGCAGCTTCTGACAGAATTGATGATTGGGAATACGGATGGCAATGGAACCGTCTTGAGCCATCAAATTTTTTGGCAAATTGCAGGCTTCAGGATAAATTACCGTTAACGGTTCAGACACACTGCTGATCAGTTCAACCACAATCTCGGGAACCTCCTTTACATATTTCTGTAGCATATTCAGGTCACTCACCAGAATAATCAGTGATTTATCCAGCAGCCTCTCCTTAATCCGGTAGACCTTCTCAACTGCCCGTGAATTGGTGGCATCACAACCTATCCCCCATATGGTATCCGTGGGATATAAAATTGTGCCGCCTCCCTTTAGCACGTCCACCACCTTATTTATGTCAAATTCCTGGTTATGCATCTTAATCAATCAAATTAGCAACAGGTAAGAATCAATGCCCTGTAAAAACCTGTCAAAAATCCATATAGTTATCTACCATTAAACATATTCAATTGTTGTGCCAAACCATCCATTTTCAAGGATAATTTTCCGGCATATGTCCTGTCACCCCATTTTTTGTCCAGGTCAGCCCCTTCTTCTTTACCTCCCTGCGAATGGCCTTGTTCTTCCTGATAACTGATAATTGCTTGTACGGTCTCTGATGATCAAGGTGTACACAAATGGCACTGTAGCGAATCTGACGGCCAGTTACCCCGGCATTCATCAATCGCTCTCCAAGCTCCCTGTCCAGACCTCCATACATCATTTCTTCATTGTAACCGTTCACTTTTATGATATCTGCCTTCCAGCCACTGACATTATGTCCGTTCCAGGTGGCCCGGGTGGGGGTGATCCTGTTCAAGAGATCCGCTATTGCGGGATTGCGAACCAGTTTCATCAACTTACTGCTCATTGGCTGTCCCATTTTCAGCAGCCAGCGGAAATTAAAAGGTCTTTGGGCATCCACATCCTGACTGGTAATTGCTTCGGAAACCTTCCTGTTTAGTTTGATATTTCCTCCGCTCAGAAAAAACCCTTTACGAAGGCTGCGAAGGTGCTTTTCAACAAAGTCAGCCCGGGGAATACAATCACCATCGCTGAAGATCAAATAATCCGCATTTGTTTCCAGAATGGCCTGGTTCAGAATCCGGCATTTCCGGAAGCCTTTATCCGGATGCCAGGTATGATAAAGGTTTAATGCACTGTTTTCCTGGTAATACCTGATCATTTCAGCTGTTTCCTCTCCTGATCCGTCATCCGCAATGATTAAATCAAATGCCCGGAAAGTTTGCTTCATATAGCCCCACAATACCTTTTCCAGCCAACGGGGTTGATTGTAGGTGCTTAAAATTACTGCAACTTCGGGCAGACGCTTCATATCCCTTCCTCCTGCTTATTTTTAAGAATCAACTGTCGCAGCCTGGCATATTTCTGAAAACACAAAAAAGCAGCATGCCGGCTCACGACCAGCCCCATATAACCATCCATAAACCCGTGTTTTACAAGGTAGTACTGAATAAAACGCCACACGGGTTTATAGAAAACCTTCCAGGATGAGCAGGAAGCTCCCCCTTCATAGGCCTCTCTGGCAGCAATACTGCTGAAACGATTAATGGTTTCCACATGCTCTTCCAGTGAATCACACATATAATGAAGCAAATCGCCCTTAAGAAAACCCGTGGAGGCTTCTGCATTTAACTCAACCCTGTCGTGGGGGTTCACTCCACCCCACTTCCCCTTTCGCCGGTCAAACAGCCTGAGCTTTCTGTCAGGATAGTAATTTGTGTGGCGCATCCATTTACCGCAAAACCTGTTCAACCGGTTAAAGCGATAAGCATCGTGTGTCCATTGATCTTTAATCTCTAAGATGGAGGAAGCCAGTTTATCCGATAAAGCTTCGTCCGCATCCAAAGACAATACATGATCGTAAGAGGCCAGGCCAAGTGCAAAATTCTTCTGTTCTACATACCCCAGAAATGGTTGGGTTAAAAACCTTACTCCCAGTGATTTGCATATTTCCGGGGTACGGTCTGACGAACAGGAATCAACCACCACTATTTCATCAGCAACCGGCTGAACTGACCGGATGCAACGTTCAATATGTTTTTCTTCATTAAGGGTGATGATGACCCCGGAAACAGAAGGCATATCCGCTCTTTTTGAAGCAAATGTAAGATATTTTTCACTAGACTGCCACCTGATGGTTCCGCAAGGCCTCATTCAGGCTGGTCTTACGGTCAGTACTTGCTTTTCGTTTGCCGATGATCAGGGCACAGGGAACCTGGTAGGTTCCTGCAGGAAACTGTTTGGGCATACTTCCCGGAATCACCACCGCACGCTCCGGCACATATCCCTGATATTCCACGGGCTCCGAACCACTCACATCAATAATCCGCGTGGAGCCGGTCAGTACCACGTTGGCTCCCAGCACAGCCTCTTTCTTCACATGCACCCCCTCTACTACAATGCAGCGGGAGCCAATAAAGCAATTATCTTCAATGATTACCGGAGCAGCCTGAACGGGCTCAAGGACACCACCAATACCAACTCCGCCGCTCAGATGAACTCCCTTCCCTATCTGGGCACAGGAACCAACTGTTGCCCAAGTATCTACCATACTGCCACGTCCCACATAAGCACCAATATTCACATAAGAGGGCATCATAATCACATCCGGAGCAAGATAGGCCCCGTGACGGGCAATGGCATGGGGAACAACACGCACACCTAGCTTTTTATAACCCTTTTTCAGGGGCATCTTGTCATGAAACTCAAAGGGGCCCACCTCAATGGTTTCCATTTTTCTGATGGGGAAATACAATATGACCGCCTTTTTAACCCAATCGTTGACCAGCCACTGGTCTGCCGCAGGGGCAGCCACCCTGAGCCGGCCCGTGTCAAGCAGATTGATCACCTTCCCGATTGTTTCGCGTACCTTTTCCTGCTGAAGCAACTCCCGGTTCTCCCAGGCTTCTTCAATGATCTTTTTCAATTCATCCATAGAATATAGAGTGGTTTTATATTTGAAGATGGCTCCCAGGGGCCTGCCTGATAATCGATCAACAAAGATATGACTATTTTTGTGCATGTAGTAATGACAGCTGCTCATTTCTCCCGGGCTTTCGTTATCTTTGCAAAAAACTGGCGGATGGGACGAATCATGGCCATCGATTACGGAAGAAAACGTGTAGGGATTGCCGTTACGGATGAACTCAGGATTGTGGCAGGCGGATTGACCACGGTACATTCCAAAGACGTGATTGATTTCCTGAAAGATTATACCAGCAAAGAGCATGTGGAATGTATTGTGGTTGGCGAACCATTCGACATGCAGCACAACGCCTCTGATGCCTCCCGTTTTATCGAACCTTTTGTCAAGCACCTTCGTAAACAATTACCTGGGATAACTGTTGAAAGACTGGATGAACGCTTTACCTCAAAGATGGCCCTGCAAACCATGATCGATGCCGGACTAAAAAAGAAAGCGAGGCAAAACAAAGCCCTGGTTGACACCATTAGTGCCACCATTTTATTACAGAATTATCTGGAAAAAATATCCAATAAATATTCATCATGAGTATACTATCCATACGTGCTTACGGAGATCCCGTGCTAAAAAAAAAGGCCGTAGCGGTTAATCCGGAACATCCCGGCTTAAAAGAACTGATCGATAATATGTGGGAAACCATGTACAAAGCCAGTGGTCTGGGGCTTGCCGCTCCACAGGTAGGAGAAAGCTTACGGATTTTTATCATTGATGCCTCTCCTTTCGGGGATGAAGAACCCCAGTTATCAGACTTTAAAAAGGTTTTCCTTAATGCCGAGATGCTGGAAGAATCAGGAAAAACCTGGTCCTTCAATGAAGGCTGCCTGAGTTTCCCCGGCTTGCGTGAAGATATCAGCCGGCCTCCACATATCCGTATCAGGTATCAGGATGAGGAGTTCAATGAATACGAGGAAGAATATACCGGCCTGGCTGCACGGGTTATTCAGCACGAATACGACCACATCGAAGGAACACTGATGGTGGACCGCCTGATGCCCCTGAAGCGCACCCTGCTTCGGAAAAAACTAAGCAACATTGCCAAAGGGCTGGTTGATGTGGATTATAAGATGCAATTCCCCCTGAAAAAGAAATGACCTACCAACAACACAGGCTCTCCAACGGCATACGGATTATTCACCGGTACACTGATTCTTATGTGGCTCATTGCGGATTAATGATCAATGCCGGGTCACGTGACGAACAACCTGAAGAACAGGGCCTGGCACACTTTATTGAGCATGTGATCTTCAAGGGTACTGAAAAGAGAAGAGCCCACCATATTCTGAGCCACATGGAGAATGTGGGAGGAGAGATCAATGCTTTCACCTCAAAGGAGGAAACCTGTATTTATGGTTCCTTCATGCACCCCTATTACCAAAGATGGTTTGACCTGGTGACTGACATCGTTTTTCGGTCTGTATTTCCTGAAAAGGAACTAAAGAAAGAAAAAGACATTGTGATTGACGAGATCAATTCCTATAAAGACAATCCTTCAGAGCAAATCGTTGATGATTTTGATGAGATCATTTTCGATGGTCACCCCCTGGGAAACAACATTCTCGGCACACCGGCACATCTGAAACATTTTGACGGTGACATGGTCCGGCGTTATATCCGGAGAAATTATGTGACTGAAGAGATGGTTATTTGTTCAGTAGGACGTATCGGGTTCTCAAGGCTGGTGCAAATGGCTGAAAAATACTTCGGTGACATCCCGGCTTCTTCCAGGAAATCAGCACGCCAGAAAACAACAGGCTACCATCACAGGCAAAAAGAGGTCAAAAGACACAACCACCAGGCGCATTGTATGATCGGCAACCAGGCCTATAGTATGTCACATCCCCGGCATACTGTTATGCTACTGCTGAATAACATTCTCGGAGGACCGGGTATGAATTGTCGTCTGAACATGTCCATTAGAGAAAAACATGGTTTTTGTTATCATATTGAAAGCATGTACCAGCCATATTCTGATGCCGGCATTTTCGGAATATATTTCGGAACAGATCCGGGCTTTGTAAGTAAAACGGTGCGGCTTGTCAACAAGGAACTCTCCAGGTTGCGTGATCAAAAACTGGGAACCCTGCAGCTCAAACGAGCAAAAAACCAGATAATCGGGCAGGTGGCCATCGCTTATGAATCAAACCTGAATGAAATGCTTTCGGCCGGAAAAAGTATGTTGCACCTGAATACAATTCACACCCCTGAAATGATCGGGAGAAAAGTAGACATGATCACTGCCGGAGAACTTATGGAAACAGCCAATGAATTACTTGATCCTGAATGCATGAGTAGGCTGACATATAAACCTGCATAAACTTTTTTATGGAGCTCATCCCTGAATTTATTGAAGATTATGCCTCCGCCTTCAGCGATGCTGAACCGGAAGTACTAAAAAAGTTAAACCGGGACACCCGCGCAAAAGTACTGCAATCCAGGATGCTGTCAGGTCATCTGCAGGGTCGCCTGCTTTCATTTATCAGCCGGATGATAAAACCCACCCGAATTCTCGAGATCGGCACCTATACAGGTTACTCAGCCCTGTGTCTGGCTGAAGGTCTCACGAAAACGGGGAAACTACACACCATCGACCACAATCCTGAGCTGGAAGATTTCGCGGCAGTGTATTTTGAAATGGCAGGTATGGATTCCCGGATTGTCCAGCATGTGGGTGAGGCCATTGATGTGATTCCTTCACTGAAAGAATCTTTTGACCTTGTGTTTCTGGATGCCGACAAAAAAAATTATGTGCGTTATTTTGAGCTCATATTACCTAAATTACCCAAAGGAGGTGTAGTTCTGGCTGACAATGTGTTATGGAGCGGCAAAGTAGTTGAGCCGCCGGACGAAAAGGATGAGGAAGCCATGGGCATTGTCCGTTTCAATCAACACGTGCGGGATCATAAGGGGGTCCGTCAACTGCTTTTACCCCTGCGTGACGGTCTGATGGTCATTGAGAAAATCTGAGAATAAAACCCCGTAAATGATTTATGGGTTTTTCTACGTAACGGACTGAGGATCACAGGGAAAACCGGAGAGTCTAATCCAGGAATAAATCCTGCAGACTGGTACTCACAGATAAGTGGTTTGGGGCTCCGGCCAGGTGGTAATTGGATCGACCATAATTAATCCGGAATCGGGAGATCTGCATACCAAACCCCCACGAAAAACCCACCGTAGAAAGCCTGGTGTCTACCTTCATTTCCTGCCTGCGCCTGTAATTATATCCAATTCTGAAAGTAAAATTCTCACCTGGAATAAACTCCACGCCTGCCACCAGGTGTCGCATCAGGTTATCTCCCAGGTCTCCGATCTGTTCATTCACCCCCTTGTCTTCCTCTTCCTGCTGGTTATCAAACATTCCAGGCAACAGCACCGGAGAATCATATGTAAGGTTATAGTTATGCAAATTATTAGCCACAAGCGAAAAACGGAACGGTGCATTGGCCAGTTCCTTTGACACCCCCAGCACCAGGTCAAACGGAAGCGGCTCCCGGCTGCCGTCATGATAATAGGTCAGTTGCCGGCCTGCATTTCTTGCCACCAGAGATGCAGCCAATTGTTGTTCGGGATTGAAATAGGCTACGGAAACATCCACTGCTACACCAAATGACGAGTAATCATGAAAAGAGGAATAGATCAGTTTCATATTGCTCCCAATGGAAAAGTTCTCGCTCAGCGGACGCCCCCAGCCAACCTGGAAACTATACTCCCCGGCGGAAAACTGTCCGGTTACCTGTCCTGTATGGTTTGCTTCCACAAAAGAGCCATAGTTGATATATTGCAAGGAACCGCTGAATTGCCCCAGACCCTCAAAAAACCGGGTAAAGGCAACTGTCCCGTAATTAATGTCATCAAAATAATCCACGAAATTCAGAGAAAGATGATTGTCCATTTCCCGGTTCAAAAGTGCAGGAATGTGCAGGGCCATTCCAGGATCATTGTCAAGGGCTGGAAATGCATGGCCTCCCGAGGCAGTGATTCTTGCTGTAGAAGAAAGACCAAGGAATTCATACACCCGGCCGCTCTGCCTCTGTGCCGCAGCATCCGATGGCAATACCAGGAACAGAACCATCAGGCAAAATATGTGGGATAAGGTCTTCAAATGAACAGGATATAATATAATGCGACAATACAAAAACGATAACTCCCTGCAAATATTTTTCATCCGGGGCATCTCGCTGACCTCCGGGGCACCTTGTTGACATTCCGGCGGCATTTTGCTGACCTCCGGGGCATCTTGTTGACATTCCGGCGGCATTTTGCTGACCTCCGATGGGATTTTACTGGCTTCCGGGAGTCTCTTGCTAACTTCCGGGGGATCTTAACAGGATGACGCTCCCGCTGCCTTTAAAAGCTCCTCATGGACCTCCGTAACCTGATCAATCACCAGGGCGGACTCATCATTTTCTATGACATAATCTGACATAGGTACTTTGTACTTCTCACTCCACTGATGGCTGGCCCGCTGCCGGACGGAATCCTCCTCCACCCCATCCCGCTTACATACACGATTGATCCTTAACTCTTCAGGAGCTGAAACCAGCACAATCTTATCAAAATCGCCGGCAAGACCACTTTCAAACAAAATGGCTGCTTCTTCCATCACATAAGGGTGACCGGCCTGTTTCTTTGCCCACTGCCGGAAATCTTTCCTTACCAGGGGATGAATGACCTCATTCAACCGCCTGAGCTTCCCTTTATCGGCAAACACCACAGAGGCGAGCTTTTTGCGATCAATCTTACCGTTATTATCCAATACAACCTCCCCGAAAAGCGAAATTACCTTATCCTGCACTTCTGGAAGAACAAGAAAATGCCGTCCTTTTTCATCGGCATGATAAACAGGGACATCAAGCATGGAAAACAGGCGACTAACAGTCGTTTTACCGCTTCCGATATTTCCGGTGAGTCCTACAAGCATCATGGTTCAACACATATTTAATCAGACGGTGGGCGTGATGGTTTCTCAGGAAGCGGCCTTATTCCAGGATAATATATTCCACTGAAGAAGGACGGATATGCAGAATTTGTACAAAACGGGGGAAACTCTCGAGCTGAACGTCCAACCGTCCATCACTGTCCTCAACGGCAGCGGGACATTTTACAAAAGCCTCGAACATCTGGGCATCAACCGAAGGATAATCGCGCAATGATACAAGAAAACTGACCGTAACGCTGGAGGGGAATAGGCGCAGATCAACCTCAGCGTATTCATCCGGACATCTCACATTCAGTTCAAGATCAAGCGTTGATTCAGTATACTCTTCCACGGGCACGGTCACTTCCACCTGGCGGACATCTGCCTGTAACGACGGAATCTCATCCGGGAATTGAAGCGGAAGGGTCCTTGTCGTGGTCTGACGCAAATTGGAACCTTCCCAGTACCTGGTAGATACAAATTCCAGGGTATCCAGAACGGTACCTGGTCCTGCCAGTGTCACACTGTCAGGATCAATATCAATGCTTCCATATTGATCAAAACGGGAAGCAAAGGATATGTCTGCCTCAAATTTGACCGGGAGCTTCTTTTTGGCAGCGGGAACCAGCTGAAGAAACAGGGAGTCGGGAAAGACGGATCTCACCTCCGCACCGGGTTCAATCCGGCCGGAAATCTCGTCGGCAATTTGATCACTGGTCAGGTAATGCAATTCATTGCCATCCCTGGCCAGGGAGGACATCCGATCTGTCTCAAACCGAAGGGTGTCAATCTGGGGAAAAAACCTTAATTTTATAAGCCTGGCTCCTGTGGCTTGCAAGGTATACTCCACCAGGCTATCACTCTGGCTGGCTGCCAGTTCCCCTTCCGGGAAATTTTCGAATCTGACAGGTACAATGAAATCGGCCTGATTTTCCTGGGATAATTTGGAAACCACCCAGAAGAGGGTACTGATAATCAGGCATACAAAAAAAATGTATGCCTTACGCTTGGTAGCCGCCTCCCCTGGTGTAAGGACATCCTTATTTCGCCATAAAAACCGCCAATTCATCTATCGCTTTTCGCCGAGCTGATCAGATGCACCGTCCATGGCAATGGCAGATTTCTCGACACGCAGTCTGTTGCCCTCTTCCACTTCAATGGTAAATGAACGTTCCTGCTCTTCAACAATCTTACCGTGAATACCACCTATAGTAATCACCTTATCTCCCTTTTTCAGGCTTTCACGGTATTGGCGCAATTGCTTCTGCTTCTTCATCTGCGGCCGGATAAAAAACAGGTAAAAAACAAGCACAATAAGGATAAGTGGGAGAAAAGCACCAATACCACTTCCCCCATTTTCAGGTTGAGCCATCAATAATACATTCAGCAAATTCATCGGTTGGACTATTTAATTAAAAAATGATCTGTTTATGGCAAAGTTAATAAAATCATTCAGATGCATTGCCTCGCAACTTCCCGTACTGACCGGGAATTTTTCCTTCTCTGTTGAGCTGCTCTACAAGCTTATCCAAAACACCGTTTACAAAAACCTTGCTTTTGGGTGTACTGTACATTTTTGATAGTTCAATATATTCATTCAGACTGACCTTAACAGGGATGTCCGGAAACTTCAATACCTCCGTAAGGGCCATCTCCATGATAATCATATCCATCAATGCAATTCTTTCCACATCCCAATTCCGGGCTTTGGATGAAATGACCTCGTTAAAGGTACTGTGATTGATAATCGCTTTCCGAAAAAGCTCAATGGCAAAAACCCTGTCAGACTCTTCCTTGAAGAGATCCATAAGTGCCAGTTTACCATTGTTCATATCGGATTGTTTCAGTGTCTTGATCAGCATTTTACTGACCAGCTCCCAGTCATCGATCCAGTAAATACTTTTCTCCTCGTAAAAAGAATGCAACAACTCAAATGGCAATACATCCTTTTTAAAAAGTCTGATCACGAAACGGGTATCTTCTTCAGGTTCTCCTGAAGAAGATGTCATATATTCGGCATAATAATTCTGTGATTTTACCTTGGCCAGAAGTTTTCTGACCAGATCCTGGTCGTTGTTCCAGGAGATCCCCTTTGCATTTGCCCGCTTTTGCAGGGTTTCATCTCCAGCGATCATTTTCAGACAGGCATTATCTACAAAACGGGAATTGGGATTCAGGTCTTCTTTCGTAGGTAGCCGCTTTAAGCGGTTTTCCTCTATAATGCGTTCCTCCTGGGCTATCAGTTCTCCCAGCAGGGTCAGCTGGTACAAATATAGGTCATAGATCTTCTCTATTCCAAATAACAGCTCCTTTTCACCAGAAGCAATGTCTTGATTATGCGACTGATGATAAGCATACAGGCTTTGGAGTACTTTTACGCGGAGATGCCTTCTGTTTAACATGGGTAATTTGTCAATTATTTGGAATCGCGGCATTGATGAAACGAATGTGTCAGAAATGCCTCAAAAAAACATTGCAAAAGTAAGGGATTTTTGAAAGGGAGGCGATTTTTTTCTATATTTGACTCCATAAATAAGATTCAATGCCCCTTAAGGGCCAACGTTCTTAAAGGTTTGCCAGGATTTTTTTAGAAAAGAAAGAAAACAGGAGTACTACCATGGATGAATTTGGCACTAATGTTCCCAGGGATGATATTTATTCAAAAGCAGTAAGGGCAGGGAAAAGAACCTACTTTTTTGATGTAAAATCCACCCGGTCAAACGAGTTGTACCTCACCATTACGGAGAGTAAAAGAAGGTTTAACCAGCAGACAGGTAAGTTTTTTTATGAAAAGCACAAGCTTTTCCTTTACCAGGAAGACTTTGACAAGTTCAGAGAAGCGCTTGGAGAATCATTTAAAGCAATCGATGAACTGCAGGGTGAAATAATAAAGCCTGACCAACAGGAAGACTCAACAGCCGGTGCAGGAAACGGTGACTCACCTGAAACCCCTGCCGGTGAAACGAAGCCGGCCGATGACATTTCCTTCGAAGACCTGGATGACCAGGACAACGAGTCAGGAGAAGAAGGGGAAGAAGGGGACAAGGATAAGCATTAGGCGGTTATTGCTTTTTTTTTCCCAACACTTTGTGTTTGGTTTTCTGACGCGCCCTGCGCTGATGGTTGGCCATCGTATGGCGTAACATTTTTTCGTATACCCGTTCACAGGATACGCCGGTGATACTTGCATATTCATCACTCATGATCCTGATCATACTTTCAGTTGCCGACAAGCGCGCAAAGTTCCTAAGCCGTTTTTCCATATCCATCTTAACCTGCATCCGCATTCTGTTCAGGTCTACCAGGTAAAAGGCATATTGATTTTTACCCTTCTTCTTCACCAGGGTATTCCCCGGAGAATGGTCCAGGAACAACACCCCGTTTTCATGCATTCGATGTGTAAAATGTGTAAACTGCCGAAGAATGATCTCGCGGTCCGGATAGTCCGGGTTTTCAATAAGTGTTCTGAATATAAGATCTTCATCTATATGTTCACTCACATAATAGCTTTCACCGAACAAAGGTCCGTCTGACTCCATGTAGGCCACCGGAGCAGGAGTCCCGATTCCCAGGGAAAGCAATTGATGCGCATATTCAAAAGACCGGCGGGCTTTCGATTTACGGAAGTAACGATAGGCCATCCTGTTAAATGCATTGGGCTTTTTAAAGGCCTTAATATTCAGTAAGAGGCCTCCGCTTTCAATTCGTTTAACCACATTGCGCTCTCCTGGACCTACTTTCGTCCCGGCATGTTCAAAGCCGTTAATGGCCTCCCATACATGTTTTCTGTAAGATTCAAAATCCGGTGAAAAAACCTCCTTCATGACAAGTGACAAGTTCGCATTGCGAATAATTTACCTTTTTCGGCGATTCTTCCCTGGAGGTCGTTTCCCATGGGGTCCTTTCCTGGAAAAATGTTTGCCGGATCCGCCACCCCGGCTTACTTTTCCTGGGTTGTATTCCGGCGCCTCACCCATCGACGGCGGAAGTGAAGGCTTTTCCACCGTACGGCGAAGAAGACGCTCTATGGATGCAAACCTGCGCTGATCGTCGGGAGAAACAAGAGTACAGGCCTTTCCGTGGGCTCCTGCCCTTGCAGTGCGACCAATGCGATGAACATAATCTTCTGCATCGTGGGGGACGTCATAATTGATCACCATATCAATATCTTCCACATCTATTCCGCGCGAGATAATATCGGTGGCAACAAGCACACGCGTATTGCGACTCTTGAAACGGTTCATCACCTGTTCCCGCTCTGACTGATCCAGATCAGAATGAATCTCCTCCACCGAAAGCCCCTTGTTTTTCAGGTTCCTGCTAAGTTGCTTAACCCCGATCTTGGTATCACTGAATATTAAAATACTTTTCATCCGCTGGTCAGAGGTCAGATGCCTGACCATGGGCATTTTCTGTTCCTCGTGCAATATATAGGCCTCCTGGCGGATCTGATCCGGGGGCGCAGACAAGCCAATATTGATTTCTCTGGCATTTTTCAGGGTTTTCCGGGCAAGCTCCCTGATTTTGGGAGGCATTGTAGCAGAAAACAACAGTCGCTGGGTACTTCGCGGAACTGAAGAGGCAATCTTCATGATGTCATCAAAAAAGCCCATATCAAGCATACGGTCAGCTTCATCAAGAATAAAAAAGTCAAGACCGCTGAAATCCACATAGCCGAGATTCAGATGACTGATCATCCTGCCGGGCGTACAAACCACCAGGTCAGCTCCGCTGGTAAGGGCACGCTTCTCATTGGAATACACAGCACCGGTACCTCCCCCGTAAACAGCCAGAGAGCTCACCGGGGCAAAGTAGCTAAATCCCTCCATCTGCTGAGAGATTTGAATGGCCAGTTCTCGTGTGGGCACCACAACCAGGGCCCTGATCTTATCATTTTTGGATGACCTGATGATCCGATGAATTACCGGCAGCAGAAAAGCGGCCGTTTTACCGGTACCTGTCTGCGCACACGCAATTACGTCTTTTCCCTCAAGAATGGTAGGAATTACCTCCTCCTGAACAGGGGTTGCTTCTTCAAAACGCATGGCCTCAATGCCATCCATTACTTGTTGATCCAGTCCGAATTGTGTAAATTTCAAAATAAGTGTATTTATTGGTTAGTCGGGTGCTTCGCACCTCCAGGTTTGTCGTGGCTTCGCCACTCCAGTTAGTCGGCGCTGCCCGTTTACCAGACTACTGGCAACTCCCCATCACTCAGCCCATGAGAACCCCCTTAACAGTCCTTCCATTTCTTGCTGCAGCTTTGCAGCTACCTCCCCGGCTTTTTTATCAAAATCCTCACCGGATGAGGCATACAGTATTCCCCTGGAACTGTTCACCAAAATACCCACGTCATTATTCATAGCAACAGATGCGATTGCTGACAAATCGCCACCTTGCGCACCCACTCCGGGAATCAGGAAAAAATGATCCGGAACCAGTTGCCTGATTGATCCAAGCATACCCGCACGCGTGGCCCCCACCACAAACATCGTGTTATCCGGCGACCCCCAGTCCATACATCTGGTCATCACAACCTCATAGAGCTGTTGTTCCACAGTGGAGAGAGCTGCAGAAACAGTCCCATCCGCAGAAGCAGCCTGATTCGCTCCAACAGACAATACCTGGAAGTCAGCCGCTCCCGGATTGGAGGTAAGGGCCAGGATTGCTGCCCATTTCCCCGAATAGGAAAGAAAGGGTTTGACAGAATCATGCCCCATGTATGGGCTTACTGTCACCGCGTCAAAAGGCATGGACTCAAAAAAGGTACGGGCATAAGCGGCCGAAGAATTGCCGATATCAGCTCTCTTGGCATCGGCAATGGTAAAAACGGGTCCGGCCTTATGCGCCGCAATATATGCCATTGTTTTTTCCAGGCTTTCCCAGCCTTTGCTTCCGTGCATTTCGTAAAAGGCCACATTGGGTTTAAAAGCAACGGCCTGATCAATGGTCGCGTCAATAATCCTTCGGTTAAAATCAAACAAAGGATCATCCGAATTATTGCGTACACACTCCGGAATACGGTTCATATCGGGATCCAACCCTATACATAAAAACGATTTTTTCCGGCGTATCAGTGCCGTCAGTGCAGACCTGGTCATTATTATTCGGTTTCGGAGGACACGCCCTCTTTCAATTTTTCTGCATTTTCAGCCACCTGCAAGGCATCAATGATCTCGTGAATGTCACCGTCCATTACGGCGGACAGATTATATAAAGTTAACCCGATACGGTGTTCAGTCACCCTGCCCTGGGGAAAATTGTAGGTACGGATTTTTGCGGAACGATCGCCGGTAGAAACCATGGTTTTTCTTTTAGATGCGATTTCATCCAGGTATTTTTTGTATTCCATGTCAAAAATCCGGCTACGCAACACTTTCATGGCTTTATCCATGTTCTTGATCTGGGATTTCTGATCCTGGCAGCTAACAACAATCCCGGTAGGAATGTGAGTAAGCCGGACAGCAGAATAGGTGGTATTTACCGACTGTCCTCCCGGGCCGGAAGAACAAAAGGTTTCCTTCTTAATGTCATTCATCTTCAGTTCAATATCAAACTCATCGGCTTCCGGCAATACGGCCACAGTTGCCGCAGAGGTGTGCACCCTGCCCTGGGTTTCGGTCTGCGGAACCCGTTGCACCCTGTGCACACCGGACTCATATTTCAATACACCGTATGCCCCTTCGCCTATTACATTAAAGATTACCTCTTTAAATCCTCCTGACGTTCCTTCGTTCATCTCGACCAACTCGGTTTTCCATTTGCGGCTTTCGCAGAACTTTGTGTACATGCGATAAAGGTCACCGGCAAAAATGGCTGCTTCATCACCCCCTGTACCGGCACGGATTTCAACAATGGCATTTTTATCATCCTGCGGATCCTTGGGAACCAGCAATACACGGATTTCCTCTTCAAGGTTTTCTTTACGTTCTTCCAATGTTTCCAGTTCATTTCTGGCCATTTCCTTGAACTCAGGGTCTTTTTCATTGGTCAGCAATTCCTGGGCTGATGCGATGTTGTCAAGAATGTTTTTATATTCCTCATATGCCTCCACAATGGGCTCTAAGTCCTTGTACTCCTTATTGAGCCTAATATAACGCTTCATGTCGGCAATGATCTCCGGGTCTGTGATCAATTGCGCAACTTCGTTGTGCCGCTCCTTGATTGCTTCCAGTTTCTCCAATAACATACAGGGTACTATTTATTTAAGCCAGCAAAGGTACAAAAATTCAAATCCAATTAAAATCAGGTATATACATATTCTCCTTCCGCATCCCTGATCGTAAGTTGTTTTTTCTCAGAATCCAGTACCTCACCGACGATTTTTGCCTTTAGTTGAAAAGCATCACAAATCGCAATAATATCACTGGCAACTTCCTTTCTGACGTAGAACTCAAGGCGATGGCCCATATTGAACACCTGGTACATCTCTTTAGGCGGGGTACCGGAGGCTTCCCTGATATAACGGAACAATGGAGGAGGCTTAAACAGGTTGTCTTTTATTACATGCTGGTTGTCAAGGAAATGAAGGACCTTCGTCTGACCTCCTCCGCTGCAATGAATCATTCCATGTATGTGATGCTTCACCTGCTCAAATACCTGTTTTACCACCGGGGCATAAGTCCGTGTCGGGCTTAATACCAGCCGGCCAATATCAAGCGGAACCCCTTTCATCGGATCCGTCAACCGGGCTTTCCCCGTGTATACCACATCGTTATCCAGGCTATTATCAAAGCTTTCCGGAAACTGTTCTGCATACACATGGTGGAATACATCGTGACGTGCGGAAGTCAATCCGTTACTTCCCATCCCACCGTTATAATCGTCTTCATAGGATGTCTGGCCGTCAGATGCCAGTCCGACAACCACATCTCCCGGTGCGATCTTCTCATTGGAAATGATCTCATTCCTGGGAACCCTCGCGGTAACCGTGGAGTCAACAATCACCGTTTGCACAAGATCTCCCACATCAGCCGTTTCTCCACCGGTAAGTACCATGCCCACACCGAGTTCATTCATCCTGTCCAAAAAAGACGCGGTACCTTGTATGATGGCTGAAATAACCTCTCCGGGTATTCGCTTTTTGTTTCTTCCAATTGTAGATGAAACCAACATATTACCCGTAATCCCGGCACATAACATATCATCCAGGTTCATGACCACCGCATCCTGCGCAATGCCTTTCCAAACTGACAGGTCACCGGTTTCTTTCCAATACATATACGCCAGGGAAGATTTGGTTCCCGCTCCGTCGGCATGCATCACATTGCACCAGGCAGGATCCCCTCCCAGGTAATCAGGAACCACCTTACAGAAGGCATTTGGGAAAAGTCCCTTGTCAAGATTCTGGATGGCTTTGTGCACATCTTCCTTGGACGAAGACACACCTCGTTTGTTATACTTCATCAAAAAAACCTATTTATTAATTACCAATAGACTGCCAGACTGCAGCAAATGCTACCTGTCCCCGGCCCGCCCTTCATCTTGCGGACCTTCTTCCGGAGCACCCTCATCCGGTTCCTCTTCCTCCGGGGGCTCATAATCTTCACGCAGAACCCTGAATTCGGTACGCCTGTTCATTTGATGCGCCGCATCCCGGATCTCTTCAGAAGGAAGCCCTTCAATAAATTCCGGTGTAAGCACAGTACCTTCCTCGAATAAAAATCCTTCCCGTTCCACATCATGTTCCAGGACCCGGGGTTCCCGCATTCCGTACCCGGCAGCTTCCAGCCTTTCCCGGGCAATTCCCTGTTCCACCAGGTAGTCTACAACGGCTTGTGCCCGCCGGTAAGAAAGGGTATCGTTATAAGCTTCTGTTCCCTGGCTGTCGGTATGGGAGGCCAGCTCAATGACAAGATTCGGATTGTCATTCATGGTTTGTACCAACCCGTTCAGTGAATCCCTGAACTGTTCCTGAAGTTCCCAGCTGTCGAATTCATAAAGAATTTCGGGTAGTTCAATGGGGGTTTCAGGAATGGGTGCTATGCCTATATCCACGACAAATTCACGACTCTGCTCCACATCAAACGTGGATACCTCTCCCCTGCCAGCAAAATAACCGGGTTTATTCACCACAATATCGTATCGGGTATTCTCCCTTATGATGGAAGGGTCAAAAACGTAGCCACCTTCCCTGTCTGATTCAACCTTGCGTAAAGAACCATCAGAGCCTACAAGCTGAACTTCAGCACCTGGCACGGTTGTCTGAGTACTATCGTCTAAAACCACGCCGGTAATAAAAAGTTCCAGTGGCGGCAAAATAAAAGAATATATATCATAAATACCCATGCGGCTTCGGTTTGAAGAGAAAAATCCCTGCTCTTCGCCGGGTTTGAAAATGATGCCAAAATCATCGGCAGAACTATTTACCGGTGCGCCGATATTCTCCGGTTCACTCCATCCTTCAGGGGTATAATCAATTTTGAAGATATCCAGCCCCCCCATTCCGGGATGGCCATCAGAAGCAAAATAAAGGGTTCCGTCGTCCCTGACATAAGGAAACATTTCATTGCCGGGAGTATTCACCGGTTCACCCAGGTTTCTGGGCGGGCCGAAATCATCCCCCTGGCTTCTGCGGCTGACAACCCATATATCCCTGTCACCTGAACTCCCGGGCAGATCAGCCGTAAAGTACAGTTCCAGGCCGTCCGGGCTGATGGCCGGATGGCCAACGGTAACCAAACTGTCATTGGTCAGCTTCACTTCACGGGGTGAACCCCACTGTGCTCCATCCCTGCGGGACCGGTAGATCCGGCAACCGACATCAGCTCCATCACTCCTGGTACATCTTGTGAAGAACATTTCAGTAGCATCCATATTGACAGAAGGAGCCCCTTCATTGAATTCTGTGTTAATTGGGCCCTCATCCAGCAGCACAGGCTTATTCCAGTCCCCCGTCCTGTCTTGCTGGGATACAAAAAGCGAGGAAGTCTGGTTACCTGTCCAGGGATCTTCAAGGTTTCCAAGCGCGTTATCCCTGGATGAAGCGAAGATCAAAGTACTCGCCCTGTGATCACCAAAAGCGGCGGTATAGTCATCCTGACGAGAGTTAAGGATCCTGATATCATCCACTTCATACTGTGTCGGATTCTCCCGAAGCTCCCGGGCCATCTCCACCGAAGCGATCCCACGTGGGCCACGCCAGTCATCCGGAACCAGGTCGGTGTATTCCCGGTAACGTTCCTCCGCCTCTTCGTATTTCTCATTCATCATCATGGCATCTGCCAGATAAAGCAGGGCCTCAGGGTCATCATACCCTGCCCTGACTACCCTGTTGAACCAGGCTTCAGCCATACGATGCTGATTGGTGTAATGGTAACTAAGCGCCACCTTGTACATCAGGCGGGTAGCCTCTTCCCGGTCATTGCGCCTGACACGGTCGTATGCCTTCCGGTAAAGGTCAATCGCTTCATGGTACTGGTGAAGTTCAAAAGCCTTTTCAGCCCTTTCCACCCGTCTGTTCTGGGCCGAAACACTGTTTATACAGCACGCAAAAACCACGAACAGCAATATCAGGAGTGGTCTGGAGAACGAAAACATATGCTGAAAAAACATTGAATATATAATCATGATAATAATTACTGATAATGAAACGGAGCACCAGCTAATTAATTGTTATTCCTCATGAGCGATTTAAGCCATCATCATTTTTCTTCCTTCCGTATGGATAAGGAAGGTCATCATCCTCGTTATCTGCAGGGGTATCTGGCTGGGCAATCTCATTTTTATTGTCTCCTGATTGACCTGTCTGTCCTTCTTCTCTGCTTTTTTCCTCTGCCTGATATTCGCTCCGGGGTTTCTTATGAATATGATCGTCTCCAGTTTCGGATGCAGCACCTTCCTGATTGCTCCCCTGGTTTCCCCCCGGCTTACCCGTCAGTTCCGAACGCATTTCCCGGGCTTCCTTTTCAATGTCTGAAGAGTACCTGTGAATCTCTGTATTGATCTCCCTTTGCACTTTCTTGACTTCCCGCATGCCGCGTCCTACCATCCGGGCCATTTCCGGAATTTTTCCCGGCCCGAACAACAAAAGAACCAGCAACAACAGGACAAGAATTTCCCCACCACTGATCCCGAACAGCAAAATATTAGGATGTACCATTACCAGTCAGCTTATACAGAGACAAAAATAATGCTTTTCTGCAAGAAACGAGTAAAAAGGCGCGTACAGAAAAAAGATATCATAAACTTATTAAAATTCGTATTTTTATCTTCCAAAAAAGAACAATATGCTTCCTTTTCAGAAGAATCTTACCAATACATTCTACGCCCTGCTAAGTCTTCCGGCCACAGCCATGGGATTTGGCCTGGCTGTTCAGATCGCTGCCCTGAGTTGGTTGTTAAGCACGAAATACGGCCTGGATATCAGTGACATCGGTTTGGTATGGGCCACCGGACCACTGGCTGGAATCATCGGACAGGTAGTCATAGGTATCGTCAGTGACAATGTTTGGGTGATGAATGGCCGTCGCCGGGTCTTTATACTGGTGGGGGGCGTACTGGCAGCACTGGGTCTGCTCGCCCTGCCAAATATCGGGATCATTCAGGCAGGAATGGGACTGGAGGGCGTATTGGGCATTGCCATCGTTGTGTCCCTGAGCATCGACCTTGCCATCAACATCAGCTTCAACCCAACGAGGGCAATTATTGCCGATGTAACCCCGGAAGGAAGACCCAGGACCAAAGGATATACCTGGATGCAGACTGTCTCCGGTACCTTTGGTGTATTGGCCTACCTCATCGGGGCCCTCTGGGACAATTATGTCCTGATCTATTTCGGTGTCGGATTGGTGTTTCTGTTCTCTGTTGTTCCTCCATTCTTTATCAGGGAACCGAGATATCTCGGCCAATATGGCAAAGACGACGAGGAGGCAGCGGCTGCAGACAAAGCGGAAACAGAGAACAATAAAGACCGCGTAAATGAAGCCTCTCTTTATGAGATCATGAGAACCATTCTGCCACTCTGGGGATTCCTGCTTTACGCGTTCTATGGTATTTTCAGAAGAATCGGATTGTTTCCGGATATTCCTTATTACGGACTTGAGGTCTTTTGTTTCCTCCTCACCATTGTGGTGGTAATTGTCACCATGACCCAGAAAGAATACGGGATTTCAAGAGAGAAAGACGGACTGATCGGGTTCAGAAAAGTGCTTGCTGCCCATTCATTTACCTGGATCGGTGTACAAACCATGTTCATTTACCTGTTTGCCTTTGTACGTTTTCGGGTCCCTGAACTGGCAGATGTAGACATTGACCCCGAAGTACTCCCGGAAACCGGTGTACTTGAATCGGCCCGACTACAGGAAGTCAATAACACCATCGGGCGGATCGTCAACTGGAGCTTTTTCTCCCTCAATCTGGTGGCAGCCATTATCCCGGTTTTGATCCTGGAACCTCTGGCTGCCCGTTTTGGCAGGGTGAGGACACATGCTGTCAGCATCACCATCATGGCCCTGGGTTATTTAAGCATTCTGCAATTCGGATACACCCCTGCAGTCATCTATATGCTGATGGCCATTGTCGGCATCGGCTGGGCTGCCACCATCAGCCTTCCATTCGCCATCATGTCACAGAAAATTTCGCAATCACGGATGGGCCTATACATGGGATTGTTCAACCTTTCTGTGGTACTGCCCCAATTTGTCTCCAGTTTTGGCGTGGGTGAACTGGTCCAGGAAGCAGAAAACAAAGGGGTGATTTTCATTGTAAGTGCCCTCACTGTTGGCATTTCCGCCCTGCTGTGGTTCTTTGTTAAAGAACCCAAAGATGTATTTACAGAAAACCCGGTCCTGGCAGAACAGGAAAAAGGGGAATAACAGCAGGTAAAGAGGATGCAGCGTTGAGACGGCCACAAATGTGGTAATAGATAATATAGCTACAATGTGGTAACAGGACTGGGGACAAGTAAGGCAATAAAAAAACGCTATCCGTTGATATTCAATAGATAGCGTTTTTTGTAAGTCGGGGTGAGAAGACTCGAACTTCCGACCCCTTGCACCCCATGCAAGTGCGCTAGCCAACTGCGCCACACCCCGATTTTGCTTTGCAAAAGTAACACATTACGTTTACCGGACAAAACTTTTTTAAAAAATTTACGGCTTTGGCTTCCACTCGATGTCGCCAATACCGGCATCATGAGCGATTTTTCTGGCCAGCACAAAAAAGTAATCTGACAAACGGTTAAAAAACTGGAGCACCATTTCATTCACGGCTTCCTGTTCACTGAGTTGAATCACAATTCGCTCTGTGCGTCTACATACACAACGGCACACATGGGCATAAGATACGGCTGGATCCCCCCCAGGAAGTATGAAATGTTTGAGGTCCGGCAGGTATTGATTCATGGCATCTATTTCCTTTTCCAGGAAACGGACATCCTTTTCTGTAATATCAGGCAGCTCTTCAGATCTGCATCCCTGATCACAAGCCAGTATCGATTCAGCCACAAACACTTTTTCCTGAATGTTCAGCAAAATCGGTTTGTAGGATTCATTCATCTCCTGGTCACGCAACAACCCGATAAATGAATTCAATTCATCAGCTGTGCCATAGGCTTCAATTTTCAGATGGTATTTTGGCACGCGGCGTCCTCCAAGAAGTGAAGTTTCCCCACGGTCGCCGGTTTTTGTATATATTTTCCACTCTGTCATACACTTTCTTTCTCCGGGTATAAAAAAATAAATCGCATAGAAATTCGCTGGCGACAACAACTATATTACAGGCATTGATTACACTTCAGCTGACTTTGTTTGCTCCAGGGTAACCACTTCCATGTTTTTTTCGTCTGATTCGATCAGCCCGTCACGCAGGCGGATGATGCGATGGGCATGCAATGCGATATCTTCCTCGTGCGTAACCAGAATAATCGTATTCCCGGCATTATGGATATCCTGCAGCAATCCCATTATTTCGATGGATGTCTTTGTGTCCAGGTTTCCGGTAGGCTCATCGGCAAGAATGATAGAAGGATTATTGACCAGGGCCCTGGCTACCGCCACCCGCTGCCGCTGTCCACCTGACAATTCATTGGGCCGGTGATGGGTCCGGTCTGAAAGCCCGACCTGTTCCATCACCTCCTCTGCCCGACGGAGTCGGTCATTCCGGGTCTGACCGGCATATACCAGTGGCAGAGCCACATTATCCAGGGCGGTACTTCTGGGCAACAGGTTAAAGGTCTGAAATACAAAACCAATTTCCTTGTTTCTGATCTCAGCCAATTCATTATCCTGTAATTTGCTGACATCTTTACCATTGAGGAAATAACTTCCACTGGTCGGGGTGTCGAGGCATCCCAGTATATTCATCAGTGTGGATTTGCCGGATCCGGACGGCCCCATCAGTGCCACATATTCATTGCGATGGATTGATACGGAAACTCCGCGAAGCGCGCGTACGATTTCCATACCAACTTTATAGTTTTTGTGGATGGAAGTAAGACGAATGATTTCTTCTGACATGGAGAGGGATAAGATTAGTGAACAGGTTACATGAACGACAAAGGTATATAATTTCAAAAATCAACGATGGTTTTTTGATGAACGGATTTAATTCCCCGGCGGTTCTTACTGTTGCCCATAAAAACCTGAGGCCAGACCCGCAAACAGTCAGGCAGGAAGGAATCCGGTTTTGCAGCATTCATCATCAAAGTGGGATATGAAGCGGTATCAGGTCATAAAAAGCTTCTTTCGATCAATCACGGACCTTAATGGTACAACCAATGGCCCTGGTAAATTCAGGATCCGGCCGCTCACCGGCGAGCAATGCATCAATGGCATTGGCCAGGAAAGGTTCTTCCACAGCAGATGCATCCCGGTAATTGTCATCAATGGCTCCAATATAAGCCACCCTGAATTGATCTCCCTCTTTTTCCAGAAGAAATACATGGGGCGTGCGCGTAGCACCATACTCGGGATAAATGAGCTGATCTGCATCCAGAAGGTAATCAAACGGAAAGTTCTTTTCTTCCACACGTTCAATCATTTTGGTATAAGAATCTCTGGGTTCAGCAATGGAGTCATTCGAATTTACGGCAACCACAGGGAACCCCCGGGGAGCGTATGTATTGTGCAGCTCAATCATCCTGTCTTCGTAAGCCACTACATAGGGACAGTGGTTACAGGAAAAGATCAAAACGATTCCTTCTGCATCTTCGTAATCAGCCATGGAAACAAAATTGCCATCCACATTCAACAATCGAAAATCCGTGGCAACGTCGCCAACCTCGTAACCCTGAGCGAATAAGCCGGTACCAAACATACCCGTCAATAATAGCAAAAAGATCTTTTTCATTGTTCTAGAGTTTGGTTAATAAAGATTTATTGGATTAGGGGTAACACCAGTTCTTCAAGTTCTTCAAATTCAAACTCCCTTTCATGAAAACTACGGTAGCCCGATGAGTAAATTACCGTTGCAGGAATTGCGCCGCTCCACTCATCACTAACCAGGGGGATCCAGCGGTTTGAATTCGGGTCATCAAGTAATATCACCTCGCTTTGTAAATCCAGTCGTTCCAAAAACGGAAGTACCCGGTCATCGATCAGATCCGGGTTGTCGAGACTCACCAGAATCACCTTTACCTTCTGGCCGCTGTATGTTTCGTTTAATTGCTCAAAGGCCGGGAGTTCCCTGACACATGGCGCACACCAGGTTGCCCAGAAATTGATCACATAAATCGAATCGTTGTGCATTTCCAGGCGCGGGGAAAAAGTGTCGAAGTCCATCACCTCAATGTCTTTGCCTTCATCTGAGGCGGGCAAGCCATGCGTCAGTGAGAGATTCAGCAAAGTAAGAAACATCAGCATTATAATTGTTCCGATATACTTCATAAGCCCGGATCCATATTTAACAATTTAAAATGACAGGACAATATACCTGATACCCGCAGCAGCTGTAAGGATTCATTTATAGTAAACAGCAAGCAGGAATTTTTGTTTACTGAAGGGCCGTATCATATGGTGACTATAGGCTGAAAACAAAAAAGGTAAAAACCGTGATATTCGATTTCTACCTTTCCTGAGTGTATGGTAAAGCCCGGTAAGTAAAAGCGGTAAACTGTACCGGGGGGCGATCTCACGTATACCCGCTATTTGGCATAGGCCACAGCCCTTGTTTCACGAATAACGGTGATCTTGATCTGGCCGGGATAAGTCATCTCGGTCTGGATTTTCTTGCTTAGATCCTGGGAGATCTGGTCTGCCTCCGCATCGGTGATCTTCTCGCTTCCCACAATTACCCGCAATTCACGGCCTGCCTGTATGGCATATGTTTTCACCACACCCGGGTAAGACAAAGCGAGTTCCTCCAGGTCATTGAGGCGCTTAATGTAAGATTCAACAACTTCACGGCGGGCCCCCGGACGGGCGCCTGAAATGGAGTCGCATATCTGGATGATAGGTGAGATCAGGCTTTCCATATCCACCTCATCGTGGTGCGAACCAATGGCATTACATACTTCAGGCTTTTCTTTATACTTTTCCGCCAGTTTCATTCCAAGAACAGCATGGGGCAACTCAGGCTCATTATCCGGTACCTTCCCAATATCATGCAATAAGGCCGCACGTTTGGCAACTTTGGGATTCAGGCCAAGTTCAGCGGCCATGGTTGCAGCAAGATTAGCCACTTCCTTGGAATGCTGAAGCAGGTTCTGCCCGTAGGAAGAACGGTACTTCATTCGACCCACCAATCTGACAAGTTCATGGTGCATCCCGTGTATACCCAGGTCAATCGTGGTACGTTTGCCTATTTCTATGATCTCCTGCTCAATCTGTTTCTGGGTCTTGGCAACGACTTCTTCAATCCGCGCGGGATGAATACGCCCATCAGTAACCAGTTTATGCAGAGATAAACGGGCGATCTCACGTCGAACAGGGTCAAACCCACTCAGGATGATGGCCTCCGGTGTATCATCCACGATGATCTCTACACCGGTAGCAGCTTCCAGGGCCCGTATGTTACGGCCCTCACGTCCGATGACTCTTCCCTTGATCTCATCGCTTTCGATCGGAAATACCGAAACGGAGTTTTCAATGGCGACTTCCGTTGCAGTCCGCTGAAGAGACTGAATGACCAGTTTTCTAGATTCCATATTGGCGGTCAGTTTGGCCTCTTCCATTATTTCCCTGATATAAGATTGTGCATCAGACTGAGCTTCCTGTTTGAGTGTTTCCACAAGCTGAAGTTTCGCTTCCTGTGCAGACATGCCGCTGATGCTTTCCAGTTCCTCAAGCTGTCTCTTATAGGTTTTATCCAGATCTGTCTGCTTGTTATTAAGGATTTCAAGCTGATTATTCAGATTCTCACGGATTGCTTTGACTTCGGTCTGTTTCCGACTGAGTTCTTCCATCTTTTGGGAAAAGGAAGACTCCTTCTGCTTGAGTTTGTTTTCAGCCTGAGATAGCTGATGGTTCTTTTCGGCAACATACTTTTCATGTTCGGCCTTCAACTGCAAAAACTTTTCTTTTGCCTGAAGTATTTTCTCTTTTTTCAGCACCTCTGCCTCCGAGGTGGCTTCTTTGAGTATCTGGTTACTCTTGCGCAAAACAGATTTACGCAATACAGTGCCGGCTATCAGCACACCGAGTCCCAGCGATATGGCCGAAATGACAACAATTAGAATCACGTTGACATTAAATAATAGGATCATATCACAATTGGTTTGTGTTTAATAAATAAAAAAACCCGCATTGAATTCAATGAGGTTTTGAGAAACCCCGGGATACATGATTAGGGGGTCAGGATCGTTCGAACTTCCACTGCCCTTTACAGGGTATTGCCGGTTTCCCGGCAATATTGAGGCCTGTTCTAGAGACCCTGAAACTTACCCTAAATTTTAGTAGTGTTGAGTTTCTAAAACGTACATTTGAATTAATGCGGGTTGTATCGAAATATTTTCAAAGAGCTATTGGCTTTTTCCCAACAATTTGCTTTCCAGCAAATGATCAACTTCCTCCAGTTCCTGTTTCAGCTTTTGATGTTGTGCCGCCGAACCGGATAATCGTAAACATTCGACAGCAAATTGCAGATTCACCATTGCCAGCAGATCCTGCGTGTCCCGAAAAGCATAATTACCGGCATATTCTTTCATCTTCTCATCTACCAACTTCGCTGCCTTTCTGAAGGTTTCTTCTTCAGCCTGGCTGCTGACAGCTAGTCTGTAAGGACGTTCTGCAATTATAACTGATATCAGTTGATCTTTCATACAAGCTGTGCTTACCTGTTGTTTAAAAGCACACGACATTTCTCGATTTCCCGCAAAAGTTCATTCACTTTTTGCACGGCTTTTACGGAATCACTATCACCAAGACCTTTTATCAGCTGTTCGCGAGTCACCGCTGTTTCCAGCTGATTAATCCTTTTATCACGATCGGAAAGCACCTCCTCCAGTTGTTTCTTTTCTTCCTCCAGGTCACTTATCCGGTTTTTTAAATCCGTATTGCTGATTAGCAATCGTTTTACCTTGTTACGGATCGCTTCAACGATCAGTGATAGTTCATCCATCCTGTCAAAGACATTTTAGCCTAATACAAATGTACAATTTTTTCTGTCATTTGCATCAACATTTTTTTAACGCTGAAAGGCATAACATTGTTTTGATCCCGGCGAAATATTCAACAAACTGCATCACAGATGACGACACCAGTCATTGAGAGTAATGCACAGGTGTCTGCCCGGGATTAATGGATATGATAATGGGAGGCATCCCGACGGAGTTCGGGGGAAGGTAAAGAAATACGTAACCGAAATCCGGCCTCCTTTTCAAGATAAAACTCCCCGTTGAGCTGTTCCTCCACCAGCATTTCTGCAAGCTGGATTTCCTGGCAACCGTGAGATGTTTCGGGTTGCTCTACCGGCCATGAAAACCCGGGAAAGAAGATCAGTAAACAACAGTGGTTTTCCTTATCCTCCCATAAACGGATATCTATTTTCGATTTCAGGCCATACCCTGTTTCACACTTGTTAGCAGAATAATTGCAATTGCAGAGATAACTAAAAATCTCGTTTATAGCCAGGCCAAGAGGCAAGGCCTGTTCAACCGGCAGCATGACCTCCTCAGCCCTGATTGAAAAACAAGAATCTCTTTTACTGTTCACCCCCATAAGGTAATCAAAACGATCTGTCAGATCTGACAAAAAGCCTTTCAGGGTTACACTACCGTAGTTAATTTCAGTGGAAACGCATTCATGAACCATTAAAAGGGCCCTGATCCGTTGATGCAAAGCGGCCAGGTTATTACATTCATGCGGAATTTTCTCCGATTTAAAACTATTGCCAATGAGTGATAAGAAAATTTTTAGATTCTTTTTAACACGGTGGTGAATCTCCTCAAGCATCACCTCCATTTCGGCAATCTCATTTTTTATGGTTTGCTCGATGTGCATCCTCTCATTCATTCTATATTGCGCCTCCCTGACCGACTGTGCAACCTCCCGGGTACGTTCTTCAGTTTCTGCTTCAAGAACCCGGCTCTCATTACGGATGGTTTCTTCCATCAGGATACGTTGCCTGACTTCCTCTTCAAGGGCCATGGCTGATCGCATATCTTCCCCATAGATCACGATTCCATGAGAATCACCAAATCTGTCTGATAATTCCGTACAATAAACACTGACAGGAATAGCTTCCTGGTCAGAAGGCCGGATATGCATCACAGAAGGTCCTGAATGACCGGTACGCCTCCCCCGGCGTATAAGAGTTTCCAGGGCATCTCCGTTATCAAAAAAATCAACCAGTTTGCATCCCTTCACCTGATTATACGAGCGCCCCAGAATATGTACACTAAACATATTTGCATAAACAATCTGACCCTCTTCATCACAGAAAAAGACGAGCTGCTGCAATTCCTCCATCAGCCTCCGCGCGCTCTCGGAAGGAAGAGGAGAATAAAGATGATATTTCAGGTACCCGAATGTCAACCCAATACACAGGGGGAAAAAAAACACATGGGGCAATTTCAGGTGAACCGACCCTGTGATGGCCGGAAGGAAATAATCAAACCAAAGTATGAAGAAAATAGCCAGCAGCAATGTGTAAAAAGCAAGCTGATATTGTTTCCGTTCTCCGGTCCGGTGCAAACCTCGCTGCCAACGCGAAAGCATTGTAAAAAGTCTTCCCCCGGCAATTGTCATCATCAGGTATAAAGCATAAGAGGCCAATTCAAAAAACAACCTCCGCTCCTCCTCTCCGGTCCGGAGTAGAAGAATAAGTTCCAGAACAAACATAAACAGGAAAGCAAAACCAGACAACAATAATCCCTGATTCCAAAACCGGTGGTTTTTATCGGGAAGTGAAGTCAGCAATGCGAAAAAACGCACAAGCATGTATGGAAGCAGAGATAACCCGGCAAGTACAATCAACTCCCAGATCGCAGCATGATTTTCAAGTCGTGACAAATAGGTAAATGACAATGTCAGTGACCAGAAACCAAAATACATAGTGAGACCGGAAAACCAGCGATTAAATTTTGCCTCGGGATTTTTCCAAAGCAGGTAAAGCCCTGTCTGAAAGTAGAACAGGGTAACCAGCAAAGAAAAAAACAATACCCATTGCATAACTGACTGCGCTATAATTAATGATGATTGGTGAACCGGACAATCACCCGGGTACCTTTATGATTTGAATATGAAATACTCCCATTGAGATAATCCCTGACCAGTGTATGAACCAACTCAAGCCCGATTCCTGCTTGAGCCGGCATCCCATCTCTTAAAGACAGGCCTTTGCCATTATCCCAGACAATTAAGTGGTATTCCTTTCCTTTCCTGTAAAATTCAACATTCACAAAAGAATAGGCAAATACGGGAAGGTCCCTGGTTTTTCCTCCAGGATAAGCATATATCAATGCATTGGTCAACAACTCATAAACAATGATCCCACAGGGGATGGCCAGGTCAATAGGGATCTCTTCTTCCCCGTGTACTACCCTGAAATACACATCTTCCCGCCTTATCATCCTCCCTTTTAATTCAGTTGCTGCAGCCCGGATAAAATGGCCAAATCTAATCTTTCCGATGTAAGGATAATCATACAGGCTTTCGTGTATTTGAGATATTTCCCGCACGCGTTGCACAATTTTGCCGAACTTCTCATGCTCATGTGCCGGGATCTTGCTCTGGTCGTAGGCCATATTCGCGAGCGATACAATCATTTGCAGATTGTTTTTCACCCTGTGATGGATCTCTCTCAGCATTTCACTTTTCACCGCAAGTTCCTTACGGAGCTGTTGCTCAATTTTTTCACGGCGGGCAATTTCTTCGGCAAGCTTTTTATTGGCCTCAATCAATTCACTTCGCCTTTGTGCTACACGCTTTTCCAGACCAGCCCGAAGATCATCAAGAGCCACCCTGACGCGGTTATGCTTTCTGACTTCTTTATGAAGTTCAAATTTCTGCCTGTTGTCAACCCCGAGCAAAACAAACCCGACGATATTCCGAAAGGTATCATGCACCTTGATTATGGAAACCTTAACCGGGATCAGACTCCCCTCAGCAGAAATGAGCGCACAGACAACCAGTTTGGTATCCATGTTCGCCCTTGCTCTTTCCAGCTGTTTCCGTACAATGGGAGGGCGAAAGAACAGATCCTCCGCATTTTTATATATAAGCTGATGACGTGGATACTGCAGCACATCCTGGGCAAACCGGTTCAGGGCGTATACCTGGCCGTTACGATCAAGATAAAAAACAAACTGCCGGATTCTGCGAATAAACTGATCGGCAAGGTCATCACGGAAAAACCGCCGGGGGTTCAGCAGGGTCAGCGGGAAGAACAAACCCGCCATCAGGGGAAGGGTGGTAAGATGGCCGATTTCCGGCACGAAAAAGCCCCGGGCCAGAAAAGGTGTAAGTTCAGTGATCATGGCTGTCCCCATCAAAAGTATGAGAGACAGCCCCATAATCAGTCGCTGAAGTTTTTCTTTGTTGGAAAAAGAAGGTCGTGCATATTTCCCCATGGAATACAATAAGCAAAGACAGACAAAGGCACTGCCTGCAAAGTACAATGCGGAAATATGAAACCACCAGGCATACCCGACAGGGTTGAAATACCACAGACTGTCCTCGCCACGGTAAAACTGTTTCAAAGAAGAGGCTTCCCACAGGTAGGTCACAATGAGGCCTGCAGCCAGCGGAAGCATCCCAGAAAAAACGAATTTCCTCCACCACCCGGACTGGTTCTGGGTAAAATACATAAAAAACCAAACCAACAGTATAGGAAACATGTACCGGCCAATCACAGCCAGTCGATCGAGCAGGTACACCATACCTGATTGATCGAAAAAGCTGAAGAGCAGATAGCAAAGGCTCATCCAGGCCAGGGAGAGAGAAAGAAACACAAAAGACCGATGCACGTTATCGGAAGGCATGGCCTTCCAAACGTATATGGCCGCTTGAAGATAAAGCAGCAATGCCACAAAAGAAAAAAAAGCATATAATGTCATTGCCCCTGGCTATAATGATTAGCAAGTCGCCCGACTGGCCCACGGGCAAGACTTTATTCCTGGTCTGCAAGAAATCGTTCCGCCTCGATAGCCGCCATACAGCCTGTACCTGCAGCTGTAACGGCCTGGCGATACACATGGTCCTGCACATCACCCGCAGCAAATACCCCGGGAACATTGGTTCGGGTGGAATCAGGACTGGTTTTCAGGTATCCGTTTCCGTCCATTTCCAGCTGACCCTCAAATATATCGCTATTGGGTTTATGTCCGATCGCTACAAAAAAACCTTCCACATCCAGCCGTCTTGTCTCACCACTCTTAACGTCTTCAAGTAATACTCCGTTCACGGTTTGATCCCCCACAATCTCTTTGGGAACATGATTCCACATTATTTCAATATTCGGGGCTTTCATGACTCTGTGCTGCATGGCTTTGGAGGCCCTGAGTTCATCCCGCCTGTGAATCAGGTAAACCTTCTTACATAACTTCGAAAGATATGAGGCTTCCTCACAGGCGGTATCGCCCCCACCAACCACAGCCACAGTCAATCCACGGTAAAAAAAGCCATCGCAGGTAGCACAGGCCGATACACCGTGACCGTTGAATTTTTGCTCTGATTCAAGCCCCAGCCAACGGGCGGAAGCACCGGTTGCTATGATCAGGGTTTCAGCCACCACTTCCTTTTTCTGATCAATCACCACCCGGAAAGGTCTTTGGGTAAGATCAGCCGCCGTAGCCATCCCAAAACGGACATCCGAGCCAAAACGTTCTGCCTGTTTTTGAAAATCCATCATCATATCCGGACCCTTTATCCCCTCAGGGTAACCCGGAAAATTTTCCACATCCGTGGTGATGGTTAATTGCCCGCCGGGTTGCAGACCCTGATAAAGGACTGGTTGCAAGTCGGCTCTTGCCGCATAAATTGCTGCTGTATAACCCGCGGGACCGCTTCCTAAAATAAGACATTTGATTTTTTCTGCTTGATCATCCATGAATGTCAATAATTTATTTATAAATATTTTGTATCTTCTTTAGAACAAAAATAGGAAAATGGCAGCAAGTGTGCCTAAAAGCGTCATTTAATTTTGGCAAATTAATTGTAAGTTTGTACGAATCCGTATAGAATCCTATTTTTTACCGGCATGCCAGGACAAAAACAAGTTATTTTTATTCTAATGCTCATGATGATCTTCGGTAGCTGCACCCGGCATGTTCAGCCATCAACCACCGAGGATGAACGGCGTGAAATGGCCATGGCCACGATGCCCTTTCCCACAAGGAACAATCAGTTTGCTTTTAATTTACTGCACATGCTCCCCCACGGCGAAGAAGATTTTGTGGTCTCCCCTTTCAGCATTTCTGCCGCCATGGCCATGACATATGCCGGTGCCCGCGGAAAAACCAGGGAGCAAATGGCAAGGGTAATGCGATTTGAGAACAAAGACGCGGGGTTTCATGAACAATACGGGGAATACCTGTCTGAACTGGACCAGATGACGGGAGATACTATTTCCCTGAATATTGCCAATAGTTTATGGGCACAGCAAGACTATCATTTCCGGGATTCTTTCCTTGATCTGATTGAATCTGCGTATGATTCACGCACTTTCATGGTGGATTTCATGGGTGACCGGGAGGAGATCAGGCAACATATCAACGGGCGGGTTTATAGGCAGACCGCAGAAAACATTGACAATTTAATCGCAAGAGGGGTGCTGACAGCAGATACCCGTCTCGTGCTGGTCAATGCCATTCACTTTTTCGGCCCATGGCTGAACGAGTTTGAGGCTGAACTGACCCGGGAGGACAGCTTCTATCCCTCACCTGGAGAGCAGTCAGAGGCGGACTTCATGAGCCAACGGGACACCCTCCCCTACTTTGAGGATGACAATATGCAGGTTTTGGAAATTCCTTACGCAGGCGGTAATTTTTCCATGATGGTGATTCTGCCTTCAGAAGGTATTGAGCTGGCCGTGCTGGAGGAATCTCTGGATGCATTGTGTTTTTTCAGGCTAACCAGGCAGGTCAGACCGACCGCAGTAGAATTGTTTCTTCCCAGATTCGAAGCCCGGTCCGGGGTTGATTTGGAAGAAACACTTGCTTCCATGGGAATGCATACCGCCTTTACGGATTATGCAGACTTTTCCGGGATGACCGGGCAAATGGACCTGAAGATTGACAAGGTGATCCACCAGGCAATGATAGAAGTAGGGGAAAAAGGAACAGAAGCAGCTGCAGCCACTGCCGTAGTGGCCATACGTAAAACAATGCCCGTGCAGGACGGGTATACCGTATTTAATGCCAACAGACCGTTTCTTTTTTTTATCAAAGACAATCAATATCAGAGCATTCTCTTTGCAGGCCGCGTAATGAATCCGGCATTGAAGCAAGGACAATAATATTTCCTTTATGGCAGTCAAACTTCTCGCAGTATCCGACCTCCATCTCGGACGAAAATCCGCTTTTATTCCGGGTAATGCTCCCGAAGCATCCACACGCTGCAGCTGGGAGCGTATTGTCGATTATGCGGTGAACCATACTGTGGATGCATTATTACTGGCAGGTGACATCGTAGACCAGGATAATCGTTACTACGAAGCCACGGGAATACTGCAGCAAGGATTCGACACCCTGGGTCAGGCAGGCATAGAAGTATTTGCCGTTGGAGGAAATCACGATTATGAGGTACTTCCGCAGCTCCTCCGGCATCAATCAAGTCCCCATGTGCATCTATTGGGCATAAACGGTAACTGGGAAACAAAAATCCTGTCAAAAAACGGGCAAAAGATACAATTTGCAGGATGGTCATTCCCGGCCGGCAGTGTCACAGCCAATCCCCTGTCAGGTTTTGATAAAGATAAGATCAATTCCCGGCTTTTTACCATCGGCTTGCTGCATGGTGATGCAGACATGACAGAAAGCAATTATGGACCTGTACCACTTGACGATCTGGTAAAGACAAATATTCAGGCCTGGGTCCTCGGACATGTGCACAAACCACAGATCCTTCATCAAAATAACCCGCTTATATTCTACCCCGGATCACCCCAGGCTTTAAGTGCAAAAGAAACAGGATCCCACGGGGTCACGCAGCTAACTATCGAAAATGACGAAGAAATAACAATCCGCCATATTCCTTTATCTCCCGTCCGTTACGAACATATTGAACTTGATGTATCACATGTCAGCAACAGAGACGACCTGCGCAAAACCATCACCGGTGGGATCATGGATCATTCAGCCCACCTGGATCACGAACCCGGGCTAACGGCGTATTTGGTTTTCGACATCAGGTTGGCCGGCGAACACACTGATCCCGTCAGGATCCGGGCATGGTCAGAGGATGAAATTGAAGACTACGCCAGGGAAACAGCAGGTGGAACGCAACTGCTGGTAAGAAAAGCGTTAAGCCATGTACGGCCGGCCGTAAAAGATCTGGCGGCCTGGGCCAGTGACCCTTCTCCTGTGGGCAAACTGGCAGAAACCATCCTTGCCATCGAGAAGGGAGAAACCAATGGCTTTATTGAGGATATGGTAACAGAGTGGAAAATTAAAGCAAGGGAATTGCAACAGGCCAGGGTCTATGGCCCATTACACGCCTCCGAAAGGCTTGAGAATCTTACTGAAGAACAAGCCAGACAATATATCCTCAAAGAGTCCAGACAATTGCTGGGTACATTGCTGGCTGAAAAAGAACACGGCATCAATGGATAAGAAAGCCCTGATTATAAAAGATCTTTTCATCAGGAAAATGCCCGGTTTTCCATCGGGTATGGAACCCTATACTCATTTTGCCGACCAGCTCAACATCATCGCCGGGCCAAATGCCTCCGGAAAAAGTTCCACGGCAAAACTGATTCAGCAGTTAATCTGGCAGGATCATGACGCAAATATTGAAGCCAGCGGCTCTTTAAGTATTGACAATGAACCCTGGCAAATCCACATCGACCCGATTCAGACCAAAACAGAACGGAACGGGATCCCCCATGAACTCGCGGGTCTTCCACCACCAGAATCACGGGATCACTATCTGCTCGCATTACAAGAGCTGATCAATGCCGAAGACAAAGACCTGGCAAAACAAATAGCAAAGGAAGCCATTGGTGGATATGACCCCGATACTGCAGCCCAAATATTGGATTATTCGGACAAGGTCAGGAACAAAAGTAGCAGGGAGTATTCAGGTTTCATCAAAGCCAGGGACCATTTCAGAAAAATTTATCAGGAGCAACAGCAGCTAAAGAAAGAGGAAGAGACGCTTGAAAGCCTCAACAAAGAAAAAGAAAAAACCCAACAGGCTGCCCGGCTGAGGGACTTTTATTCCCTCACAAAAGAATACCTCGAAACCCGTCAATCATTGGAGATCAGCAAAAAACAATTAAACCGTTTCCCTGTCCCAATGAAAAAACTCGCAGGGGATGAGTTCTCAAAGATCACAGAACTGGAAGAGGAGCTCGACCAGACGGACAGAAAAATTGAGGAGGCGAAAAAAGTCATTGAAAACAGCCGGGACATCATTGCCTCCCTGAAACTGCCTTCAGAGGGAGTTGATGAAGTAACGATTGAGACACTTGAGCAAAAAGCTGAGGACCTTATTGACTATGAAAAAGAACTCAGAGACATCAGGCATCACCTCAGAGAAGCCGAAGTCAGGGTCCGGGCTGCAGTGACCGCAATTGACCAAAACCTGGACACGACCTCCTGGAAAGGCCTGAACTTACAGGATGTGCAGGAAATGGATGAGTACCTTCAGACGGCCCAAAAACTATTGAGTCAAAAACAGTTCCTGGAGCATGAGATCAAAGAACTTGAGAAGGAAGTTGCTCATGATCCGTCTTACTCATCCGAAAATATTCAGTCAGGGATCAATGCCCTGAGTAATTGGTTGCAGGAAGCGCAAAGCCATAACGGAATTTCCGTAAAATGGGCGATTATTCTGGCAGCCACAGGGATCATAACAGCCCTTTTCACGCTATTTACCGGGATATACGGGTTGGCCGGCATTCTGTTACTTATGCTGCTTACTTTCTACGTCCTGAGTATGCGCCCGGCACAAAACAACAACACCCGGGAAACAGACTACAAGAAAACCGGTCTCCCGCTTCCGCAGAACTGGGACACTGAGGCGGTATTTGAACGTTTTGAAAGCCTGGTGGCTGACTTACAGGAAATCAAGCACAGGGAAAGTATCATTCCCCGCCTGAAACTCCGGCAGGAAGAACTGCATGAGGTCAACCAACAAATGGGAGGCATCCTGAAAAAAGAACAGGCGTTGAGAGAAAAACTTGGAACGGTTCCCGGCATTCCCTCAGAAAACCTGAAAAGCCACAGTTCACTCTATTGGTTTTTAAGCAATATACGTGAATGGCAGGAGCACGCCACCAGGAAAAAGAAACTGGAATCGCAGGAAGAATTTTTGCAGGATCAGATGGAAAAACTGCTGGATGACCTGAACAACGGTTTCCGGAATTTTAATATGAATGAGGTTACAGATGCCTATCAGGCCAGGGCCGGCTGCAAAATTATTGCCCGGGAAGCAGATTCAAGGCAGCGATCACTGGAAGAGATCAAAAGACAGGAGGAACGGATCCGGGAAAACGTAGAAATCCGGCAGGAAAAGAATCAAAGGTTGCACACTGTATACATGAAACTGGGGCTGAATGACGGAGAAAAAGAACAAGTCAGGCAGCTGACAGAAATGCTTGAGGCTTACAGAGAATCCGTTTCTGCCCATGATAAAGCGAACATTCTTTTTTTAAACAAGGAACAGGTTTTAAAAAACCATTCCATTTACCGGGAGCATGAAATAGAGATTGAACAACTCAGTGTGGATGAAGCTGTAGCACTCCGGAACAAATATGAAACTGACGCAGCCCGTTCCGAGGAGGTCAATAGAAGGATTACGGAGATCCGCACCCAAATCGGCCTGGCCAAACGTGGTGATGACCTGGAAAATGCATTGGCAGTCAAAGAAAAGAGCCTTGATGAGCTGGAATTGCTTTATGAAAACAACCTTAGCTCGCTCACCGGTCACCTTTTGGTTCACAAACTCAGGGAAACTACACAAACGCAGAACAAATCAAAGGTCTTCAGAGATGCGGGGAAACTGTTCAGCCGCATCACCAACGGACGCTACGAGTTGAGGATCGGAGACATCAATAAAGCCGCTTTCCTGGCCTTTGACACCAGTACGCAGAAGGGTCAGCCTTTGGATGAACTTTCAACGGGAACACGCTTACAACTGTTATTGGCGGTTCGTCTGGCTTTCATTGAAACCCGTGAAAACCATTTGCGCCTGCCGCTGCTGGCAGATGAATTGCTTGCAAACAGTGACGATGTCAGGGCATGGTCCATTATGCAGGCACTGATTGCATTTAGCGAACTTGGAAGACAGGTGTTTTATTTCACCGCCCAGGATGATGAGGTAGCCAAATGGAGACTAAAACTACAGGACCAGGCGCCTGTTTCCTGCAAAATATTTCGCCTTCAAAACAGGCTTTATACCGGCGGACGGAAACTTGAGGACGAAGCGCTTTCGTCACTCCCGCGGTTTGAAAACAAAGAGTTGCCCTCTCCCTCAGGTCTGAATCATTATGAATACG
This sequence comes from uncultured Bacteroidales bacterium, assembly GCA_964463915.1. Taxonomy (GTDB): domain Bacteria; phylum Bacteroidota; class Bacteroidia; order Bacteroidales; family UBA7960; genus PUPG01. Next base: position 78,640 of record CAYXEH010000001.1, read on the forward strand.
GTAAAGCAATTAATGTTCCCGATTACAGCATCATACATGACCAACCAGCGAAACTTCACCTCTGGTACCTCATCACAGATACCAAACTATTATATGAATGCCTTCGCAAAAACATCAACAGCTGGGGCCAGTTAAGCAGCTTTTTTGAACACGGAGGCCGCATGGAGGGGTTCACTGACCACTTGTTGGAAAACCTTAACAAACAAATGAAACTGCTGGGCCGTTTCCAGGAACTCTTTCGCAAAGGGCGTCCGCGACCTTTAGACATGGAAACACTGGATCGTTCCGGCTTAATATCTTCGTCCTTCCGGGATAAAGTGTACAGAAAACTCGAGGCCAGCCACGGGAATCCTGAAGACTTACTTAATTCCTTAAAAAACAAGGAAATACCGGGCTTCAGATCCAACAAAACAGAAGAACTGGAAACATTCCTGAAAGAAGAAGGCTACATTGATGACATGAATCCGCTTTCCATGGAGGAAATCATGATCCAACTACAGGCTTTTTGCGCTGCACTCAATATGGATTTACAGGAAGCAGAAACCTTTTTACGGAGAATTGTGTAGATCAGCCCGTATAATCATTCTTTGACAGGCAATTCTTTATACCTATTCGTAATTGAGGTTCTTTACGGGATTTTGCCGGGCTGCCCGTGAGGAGTAAAACAAAACTGTCAATGTGGCAATCAACAGAATAAGTGATATGGAAATGCCAAAATGTAAGACCCCGACATCAATCCGGTATGGATAATTATTGAGCCACCGGCCTATAACCAGGTAGGCAAAGGGCAGTGAAATAAGTACTGCCATCAACACCACCCGTAAAAATGCACCCACCAGCATTACGTTAATACTGACGGTTGTTGCACCCAATACTTTGCGTATACTGATCTCTTTCCTGCGTTGGTTCATCATATAGGCGGTCAGCCCGAACAGTCCCAGACAGGAAATTACAATGCATAAAACAGAAAACCAAAGAAACAGCTTCATGGTATTTTCTTCATCACGGGTCTCGGAGTCAAGCACTTCATTCACAAAATTGCTCCTGAAAGGATGACCGGGAAAATAGCTGGTAAACACCTGCTCAACATCCTCAAGCAACTTGCCGGTATTCTCTGTCTGATAACGAATATTCACCACATTGATCTCTTCACGCTCATACAAAAAGAAAGCAGGCTGAATAGGAAGACGCACATTATAATAATTATAATCCTTTACCACTCCCACAACCGTATAGTAATCATGATTGTCTGAATTCGGGTTAAGAATTCTTTTCCCTATGGGATTTTCCCAGCCCAGTACCCGGCAGGTTGCTTCATTCACGATGGCAGCCTCATGAGGATCGGTGGCAGCCTCATGGCTGAAGTTTCGTCCTTCCACAATATCCATTCCCATTGTGGGGAAGAAATCCGGATTTACATACCCGTATCGAACCATCTGGCGGGTATTCACAGAATCCATTACCTCCATGGTACTCTGTCTTCCGGCCACCCCGTTGTAATTACTTGCAAGTCCGACAGACTGCACTTCCGGCAATTCTTTGAGTAAATTGCTAAACCCCGTTAAACCTTCATAGCTGGTACTGTCATCGAAATGCATATACAGGGTGTTTTCAGGCTCGTACCCCCTGTCCTTTTCCTGCATATACCTGACCTGGTGCAATACCACAATGGTAGAGAAAATCAGACCGGTAGAAATCACAAACTGGAAAATGACCAGTATCTTGCGTAACAGCACCGCTTTGGGTTTACCGGATGTTAAACCAGACTTCAATGCTTCGGCAGGCCGGAAGCGCGACATGAATATACCCGGGTATAAACCGGACAACAAACCCACCACCAGCAATATCCCTAATAAGCCCACATTGAACAGCGGGTTTCTGACAAAATCAATATGCAGAGTGCTGCCCAGCAGCATATTGAATTCAGGAATCATCACCTCGAGCAACACCAGTGAGAGTAACACAGCAACAAAGCTAAGTGCCAGGGATTCACTGACAAACTGAAGGGCCAGTTTTCCTCTGCCTGCTCCCAGTACTTTCCGCACCCCGACCTCCCTGGCCCGTCGGGCGGCATTGGCCGTAGAAAGGTTAATAAAATTGATGCAGGCTATGGCAAGGACCAATATGGCAATCAGTGCAAAAACATAGACCCCCCTGATGTCTCCTGAGGCAGTTACGATCTGTATATCCACATTCCCGGACCCAAGGTATATATCCTCAGCATCCTGCAGATAAAAGGTATTACTCATCATGTTCCCCCCGGTTTCCTGTTCAGCTTCATTCCGGTAATGACTGTTCAACTGGTTTTCCACTTCCTCCACACTTGCATCCGGAGTGAGTGCCAGGTAAGTAATTACGCTGTTATTACCCAGGTGGGAAAAGTACGGAGCGTCCTGTTCCACGGTAGTAAGTGACATCAGCACATCCAACCGCAGATGGGTAAGCAGGTCATTATTGTCAAATACTCCGGTAATGGCGTACAGGCGATTGTCATGCCTGAAGGTCTTGCCGATCACATCGGTGGTTTTATAGATCCGTAAGGCCGTTTCTTTGCTTACCACAGCGGTATTTGGCTCTGCAAGGAGCTGGCCGGATTGCAAACCGGTATTTACGGACAATCCGAGGAAATGCAACACCCGGCCTTCACCGTAACCGGTTTGTTCACGGAAAATCTCTCCATCAACCTCCAGTGAGGGTGAAGCAGGCTGCAGGCGAAAGGCCTCTTCGACGCCGGGAATATTCCTGTTAATATAGGGGGCCCAGCCTCCACTCGTAATCGCTACATGCTGGACATCAATTCCCGCCGGCTCCTGTATGCCAACCATACGGTACAACCGGGCATCCTCCGGCAGATGTGAATCATATGAGAGTTCTTGTTGAAGATAAAGTGCAATCAGAAGAAATGCAGCAATCCCTACCGTAAGACCAATCAAATTGATTATGGTAAAAGACAGGTTCCTGTATAAATAGCGCCAGGTGGTGGCGAAAAAATGTCTCAGCATAACTCCGGATTTCGTTCACAGGGGTTTACCGCCAAAAATATGCCACCTTCTTTAATCGCCTCTGGGATAACGACAAAAGAAACAATAAAAAAACAAACCCATCCAGAGTTGTACAAAATCGTACATAGACTGTACATTATCGCACACTTGCTGTTCTTTTGAAGGGATAATCAGCCAACGGACTTAATATATACTAAGTCAGCACTTCGTATGACTAAGTCAACACCTCATACTTTTTCATCTTACCATCCAGGGCCTTTCGGATTGTTAAAAGCTGCGATGAATCCTGCAGGTTAAAAGTAAGGGTTACAAGCACATACCCCACAGGCACTGTGGTAATTGATCTTTCATGGGATATCTCATTGATGTTGGCCCGCAACTTCTCCAGTATACTGATAATTGATTTAAGCTCACCGGCAACGTCAGGGATAAGCACCGCGATCCGGGCTCGCAGGCCTTCTTCCATCATTCCTTTTTCCAGGATCTGTTCCAGGATTCCCATGTTAATGTTTCCGCCACTGATCACAGGAACCACATTTCGACCCGAAAGATCAGCCTTTTTGTGCAATACAGCAGCCATTGCAGCCACGCCGGCAGGTTCAGCCAGAATCTTTGCGCGCTGTAAAAGAAGGTAAGCTGTGTGGGCAATCTCGGCATCATTCACCACCAACAACTCATCCACATAATTTTTGGTTGCCTCATATGTCAGGTTTCCGGGGGTTTTCACCGCTATTCCGTCGGCAATGGTTTGCATAGTGGTCAGCTTCTCCGGCTTTCCTGACTTCAGGGAGTTCTTCATGGATTGTGCCCCGGACGCCTCCACCCCGATAATGCGAATATCAGGGTTCATTTCCTTCAACGCAATGGCAATTCCGGCAATCATACCTCCTCCGCCGACGGGCACCAGCACGTCCTCAATAGAATCCATCGACTGAAACAGCTCCAGTCCGATGGTCCCCTGACCCGCAATAATATACGGGTCATCAAAGGGATGCACAAATGCCGCACCCGATTTTTCCTGGTACTTCATGGCTGCAGCAAAAGCATCATCAAATGTTTCGCCTTCCAGTACCACTTCCCCTCCATAGCTGCGGGTAGCAATCACCTTTAAAGGAGGGGTAAATACAGGCATAAAGATCCGTGCTTTTATCCCGACCAGTTTAGCTGCAAATGCCACTCCCTGGGCATGATTCCCTGCCGAGGCACAAACCACTCCTTTCTGAAGTTCACTTTTGGGAAGGTTAATTATCTTATTGTAGGCACCCCTGACTTTAAAGGAACCGGTCGACTGGAGATTCTCCAGCTTCATAAACACATTTGCCCCGGCCATGGCAGAAAATGACTTGGAGTGTTCAAGTGGGGTCACTTTCACTATGCCCTTGAGTCTGCGCTGGGCTTTAATAATATCGGAGTAATCGGGAAGTTTTGCCATAACGCAAAGATAAGCGCTTTCACCTAAAACAACATCCCTCAAATACCATTACACGGATCCCGCAGATCCATTGGGTCTACTGATTGCCATATTAAACCCATCAACCAGCTCCCTGAAAGTTTCCTTAACCGTGGTGATCCTGGAAGCCAGATAGGCATTTGTCCCTGCAAAAGCATAACCATTCTGCATATTTCCTTTATATGCACTGTATAAGGCATTGATGATGCAGTAAGGGCTGCTTGACACATCACAGGTCCGGATACAATGAAACGGACATTTGATGGGGCGCTTCAATCCCTGTTTAACCTTGTCAATAAAACCGTTGTTTATTGCACGGCCGGGCATCCCCACAGGGCTCTGGATAATTTCAATGTCGGACTGGGAGGCATTGAGATATACCTGTTTAAAGCCTGGAGAAGCATCGCATTCTTCGGTGGTAACAAAACGGGTGCCGATCTGTACAGCGGTGGCACCTATTTTCAATATATTGAATATATCCTGACCCGAATAAATTCCCCCGGCAGCAATCACCGGAATTTTTTGCTGGTATTGTTCCTCAAAAACACTCACTTCCTTTACAACGGCAGGTACAAGCTCTTCCAGCGAATAGCGCTCATCTTCAATCTGGTCGTTTTTAAAGCCCAGATGCCCTCCTGCTTTCGGACCTTCCACCACGATGGCATCCGGCAGGTAATTGTGGGTTGATTTCCATTTGGTACAGATCAGTTTAGCTGCCCTGGCAGAAGAAACAATAGGAACCAGTTTGGTTTTACTTCCTGGTGTAAGAAAAGAGGGCAATTCGAAGGGAAGCCCCGCCCCTGAAAAAATAATATCCGATTTCTCTGCAATGGCGGTTTTCACCAGATCGGCAAAATTTGACATGGCAACCATGATATTCACTCCGATGATCCCTTTTGTTTTTTCTTTGGCCAGCCTGATTTCCTTTTTCAGGCCTTCAATATTGGCCTCCAGGTAGTCCATCGTTGAATTCCGGTGAACAAAGCCCAGTCCGGCGGCGGATATCACACCCACGCCTCCCTGATTGGCCACGGCAGCGGCAAGTCCGGACAAAGAAATGCCAACACCCATGCCACCCTGGATGATCGGTACGGGGATACTCAGTTTCCCCAGTTTTAATTCTCGCATTATTGAAATCCTCTCTGCTAAATAACTAAATAAAGTAAGCTATACAAAGGTAATCATATTAAACGACCGCTTAACATAGAATAATGCGACAACTGTTAAATAAACAAACAAAAGAATTATTGCTTTTCAAAGATAATACCAGTTGACCTTCCGCTGGAAGCTTCAAAGGCCGTAACCCCTCCTTCTGCGTTACGAATAAAATTCAGGTTCATTATGGGAAATGCACCGGCAAACGCATCTTTGTCATCAGCCTTCAGCGGAATCTCACCCAACCGCCTTTGCCAAAGTATAAGTTTGCCCTCATCATTTACTTCCACACGATAAAAAGCCTCCAGTTCCTCACTGAAATACCTCCCCGTATAATTGTCCAGGTCGTCAGCGGAAGGCTCCCAGGCGGGTTCTGTGATCCGGTTAAGGCGATGGTTTCCGTTCTGATGGAGGGTCACTGCATCCGCTTCTCCATCTTCATTCCGGTGAAAAGTCATGCTGGCCTCCACCACTGTGAGGTAGAATGTGGAATCAGAACCGGAAAATATTTCAAAGCGGGGTTGCCCGGTAGCCTGTGCATACAACTGGTCTTCTTCCCTGGTAAACTCCATGATGAATCCGGGTGCCGCTTCCATCTCATACCTCCCCGACAGCTTGTCAAACTTTTCCGGATCATAAACAAACGATGCATCTGCCTGCGAATGGTCGCTTTCCTCAATGTCCATCAAGTCGGAAAAAAATGCTTCTGCTACCCGCTTCGCGATCTGATCGGGGAAGGTATTGTTATTGCTTTGGGTAACCACTGCACCTTCGACCTCCGGAAACAACACAAATACAGAACGATGGGCCACATCTGCCCCGCCGTGCTGGATCATCTTAAGTCCGTTCAATTCTCCAATGACCAGTCCATACCCGTAAGATGTTGTTTTTCCGTTGTTAAGTAAAAAAGGGGTCGTCATTTTCTCAATTATTTCCGGGCTGCCCACAACAGGATCATAGAAATTCCTGATCCACTTCTCCAGGTCAACTGGTGTGGTATAAATACCTCCCGGACCCATTGACGCATAAATATCGGAAACAGCTGCGATTTCCTCCTCTTCCACACTATATCCCTGGGCTCGGCCGGGAACGATGTGTCCGGGATGACGACGAATCAACGTTTGCTCCATTCCAAGGGGTTTGAACACGTTCTCCTGCATCCAATCGGGAAAATCTTCTCCTGTGACTTTCTCCACAACCATAGCCAAAAGGGCATATCCGGTATTGTTATAGTTATAAATATCTCCCGGTGTATTCTGAAGCTTTGGCTGGTTCCGGATCAGGGCAATAATCTCCTTCCGGCGAATATGATCACTCAGATGCAGACCCGACATGGCCAGCGAATTCAAATACTCCCTGTAGCCACTGGTATGCGAGATCAGATGACGCAGACGAACGGTATCACCCAGTTGGGGAAGTTCCGGAATATATTCCCGGATATCATCTTCCACTGATAATTGACCCTGATCTTCCAGTAACGCGATGGCAAAAGCGGTAAATTGCTTGGACGTAGAACCAATGTTGGTAGGTGTAGTGAGGTCAAATGGTACATTGTATGAAAGGTTGGCCATGCCAAAGGCATTTTGATACACCACCTTATTATCCCGCATGACCCAAATCACCCCGCCGGGGGTTTGTTCATTGTCATAATCTTCGATCAGCTGCCGGACAATTGATGCAGCATCTGTATCGGGGTCACCGGCATAAAGTTCATTTCCCGGCCCGAAGGCAATAATTAAATAAATCACTGATGATGCAAGCAGATGAACAGTAAATTTTTTCATAGTCAATTAATTTAAAGGATAAATCCGGGATACATGCTTTACGATCGCAAAAAGGAGAAACACAATCCTTCTGACTGTGAAACGAACATCCATTCAGAAAAGTTACAAACAGCTTATTGCCTTGGCTTTGCCAGCACCTGGGTCCAGAACTTCTCAGTGCGGGCTACGCCCATCTCTTTAAAGTCTCCCTGCATGATATTCACGCAATGCTGCGGACTGGCCATCCAGCCCTCCACAACCCGGTGTTCTGCTTCCCTGTGAACCATGGCAATATTCTCTCCTATGGTACGCCAGTCGTACCCGACCCGGTCAATTCGATCAGCAAGAACGGAATCATCACTGCCCGTATGGGCCAGAAAATCATTCTCATACATATCGTCACTGTGAATCTGCGCCGCAGTGGCAAGGGTATCATTCCAGGTCAGGGGCTCAGCCGGAGGCTGATATTTTCCGCCGCACTCCGCACCGCTGATACGATAACCATTGATCAACTCCAGCAGCAACGCTTTATCTACTAACTTGTTGACCTCCTCCGCCCCGGCCGGGCGCAAAACAAACAACAACGTAACAAAAACAAAAAAACCCATGTACATTTTAAGAACAACCCACATATTCAGTATGAATTTCATATAGTAAGAACCAATCTGACTACCGAAATATTGTCGATGCCTCCCTTTTCATTGGCAGCCTCTGCCAATGTCCGGGCATCCCCTGAACCAAGCAGGGAAGCAATCTCATTGTCATCCAGCATATCGCTAAGCCCGTCGGAACAAAGCAACAGCACATCACCTGTTGCCATGTTGCTTATCTCCCCCACCTCAATATAAGGTGCCTGTCCCGCACCAATACAATTAGCGATCATATTTGACGGAATACCTGGATCATTCATCAGGGCAGCCTGGCTATGGTCCTGGGTAAGCTTCACCAGTTTTCCTCCTGAATAATGATACAACCTGCTGTCACCGGCATGAATCCAGAAAACACCGTTATGTAAAAACAACAAGCCGCAGACTGTGGTTCCCATCCCGGCATATGCAGGATTCTCGTCACCCAGGTGTACCAGGTGCCAATGGACATCCTTTACCCATCCTGTGAACTCCTCTCTGAGCGTGACTATATCTGCATCAGACGACAAGTTCTCCGTGAACACTTTAAGGTGCTCCAATACCTCACGACTCGCCACTTCCCCCGCCCTGTGACCACCTAGTCCGTCAGCCACTGCAAAAACCGGGGTATCCTTTTTTGTGAAAGATCGCCTGCAAAAATCATCTGTAAAAACGAGGCCATCAAGCAGCACATGATCCTCATTGTGGTTACGTACCAGGCCTTTATGTGAAAAACCCTCCGCAGTGATTATAAAATTTTTCATTATACTTTTCAGGCTTTTGTGGTTTGAGCTATATGGACATTCAATGTAAATGTATGAATAATAAAAAAAAAAGAAGGTTATCTTTGATTAAGATTATCGACCAACTATGTCAGGATCAGGCAAAACATTTTTTTTATTATTCTTCCTTCAGCTGCTGAGTTTGTCCGGCATCGCACAGATCAAAGGAATCGGGCTGCCTTTTATCGTTAACCATCCCCGCGACATCTACAATGCGGGCACCCAGAACTGGTCGGCTACACAAGGCAGCAACGGGTTTATGTATTTTGGTAATAATGACGGGGTACTGGAATATAACGGAAATGAATGGAATTTATACCCCATGCCCAATAATTCGGTGGTCCGTGAAGTAATGGCAAGCGGAGATTCGATTTTTGCCGGCGCATTCGAGGAAATTGGTTACCTCGCCCCTGGTGAAGACGGTCATCTCTCATGGAATTCCCTGACCCACCTGATCCCCACGCAATATCGGAATTTTGATGAGGTATGGAATATTTATAAAGACGGAGACAGGATTATTTTTCAGTCATTCGAATACATTTTCATCATTGAAGGCACCGGGGTTGAGGTAATAGAACCCGAGAAAAGTTTTGGCTTCATGCATCAGACTGATGAGGCATTTTATGTAACTGAAGAAGAGCAAGGCCTGCTGCGTCTTGAGGACAATACACTGATTCCGGTGAGTGATCATCCTGTATTTTTCCGCAATGAGATCAGTTGCATTGTTTCCCACGATTATGACCGTATGCTGATCGGCACCTCCAATGAAGGAATTTTTATCATGGATGGCAAGGATATGACCCCATGGCAAGGTGAGATCAACGCCTTTTTACTTGCGGATAACCTGTATTCGGGGATCCGGCTCAGTGACGGAAACCTGGCATTCGGCTCTGTCAGTGAGGGAGTCTTCATTACTGACAGAGACGGAAACATTCTGCAACACCTGAACCGGACCAAAGGCCTTCAGAACAATACCATACTTGACATGTTCCAGGACCGGCACAATAACTTGTGGATGGGGCTCGATAACGGAATAGACTATGTGGAGATCAGTTCTCCGATTACCATGTTTGACCACAATTACAATATCGAAAGCGTTTATGCCACCCTCGTACATAACAATATCCTGTATGTCGGAACCAATCAGGGTCTTTTTGCCGCCCGCATGGAATATATGGGTAATTGGGCCAATGACCGCACAGGGTTCCGCCTGATTGAAGGAACCAGGGGGCAGGTATGGAGCCTGGAGGTAATAGACAACACCCTTTTGTGCGGTCACAATTACGGGGCATTCCAGGTAGAGGGATTCAGCGCCAGACAAATCTCCGACATAAGGGGGTTCTGGTCATTTTTAAAACCTGAGACAACCGGTGATATGATAATCGCAGGTACTTACAATGGGCTGGTCAGGTTGCGAAACCAGGATGGGAACTGGCAAATGGCGGGCGAAATCACCGGATTCAGGGAATCAAGCCGCAATATTTTTCTTGACGATAACAATGTAATGTGGATTGCCCACGGATATCGGGGGTTATTTAAACTGGAGTTAAACAGCGACCTGTCACAGGTACAAAACGTGTACCTATACCATAATGAAGCCAACCTGCCTGTTGATCTTCCGTACAATATTCAGGAAATTCAAGGTGAGATGCGCGTGACTACCCGCGATGGAATTTATTATTACAACCACAACCTGAAGACCTTTGTGCCGGACAATAACCTGAACGATTTGTTCAGAAACAAGGGATTTATTGATAAAATTTACCAGGATGAGAGCGGGAGCCTATGGTATTATACCGACGATTACCTTGGGGTGATGCGAATGCTGGAAGATGGAACTTATCGCAACATTACTTCTCCCTTTACCAGGATAAACCCCTTTTTGCTGCCTGCATTTCAGAATCTGTTCAGGTTGGATCAGAATCATGTTTTTATTGGCTCCCAAAACGGACTGATTCATTATGATCCAGGGATCATTAATGAATACCAGCAAACGGAAAAGATCTTCTTTACAGAGATTCTCTTCTATGGCCGGCAAAAATGGGATTCATTACTGACATACAGTGATGAAATTCAAGAAAACCGGACAAATGTGCCTGTAAAGCCCCACGCAATGAATTCTGTCAGGTTCAGGTTTACCACCCCAATTTATGAAAACCCTGATGAGGTCAGGTTCTCTTTCAGACTGCTTGGTTTTGAAACTGAATGGTCTGACTGGACAGTGAATAATTTTAAAGAATATACCAACTTACGGGAAGGAGATTATGTGTTTGAAATCAAGGCACAGAATGCCTTCGGGGTCGAAAGTGCTCCCAAAAGGTTTGACTTTACCATCGAACCCCCATTGCATCGGTCAACCATTGCTTACGTGGTTTACGGTTTGTTGCTGGCCATCATCATTGGGGCAAATGCCTATTATCTCCGAAAAAGAATACTAAGGATCAGGCAAAGAGAAAAAGTCAGGCATGAAAAAAGGCTGGCAAGAAAAGAGGAAATTTTTAAAGCACAGACAGCCCTGAGTGAAAAAGAAATTATCGAATTGCGCAACGAGGGGCTTAAAAATGAAATGCAGCACAAAAACAAAGAGCTGGCCAATGCCACGATGCATCTCATTCAGAAAAACAAAACCCTTACAGAATTAAAAAATGACCTTGCCGGGTTGTTGAAGAATATGCCGGTCGATCACCCCGACAGACAGCATGTAAACAATCTGTTGAAGAAAGTAAACAGGGACCTGCGCAATGAAAAACACTGGGAACTGTTCAACAGCTATTTTGATGAAGTACATCAGGACTTCCTGAACAGGCTCAAAGAAAAACACAGTGATCTGATGCCAAAAGAGTTGCGGCTCTGTGCATACCTTCGCATGAACCTGTCAACGAAAGAAATTGCCCCACTGATGAATATTTCTGTGCGTGGAGTGGAAATCAGCAGATACCGGTTACGGAAGAAACTAAAACTGAATAAACACATCAACCTCACGGATTACATGATGTCACAATAAATTACTGACAGTTGAGAAAATCCTTTCCCTCTTAATTATATTTATAAAATGCTGTTTTTCAAGCACCATTACATTCAATGATGTAATCATGATGTAGTAAAAATATTGCTTGTTGCAATCATGATGTAATTAATTATTTTGATTACAACCCTCCCTCACCTATGTTTGTCTTAAAAGTGATCGCCTCAGATCAATGGCTTATCTAAAATTTATTATTTAAACACCTTAAACAACATGATCATGAAAAAACACAATTTTGAAAAATTTTTCAGGCGTGCGCTCTTTCTTATCGGAGCATTAAGCATTATTGCTTTTCTTCCATCCTGCGAGGATGATGAAGAACCCATTCCCGATGATCCCATTGCCAGTTTTCAATTTGAGGTCAGTGAAGACAACTGGCAAACGGTTGCCTTTACCAACTTTTCCCAGAATGCTGAAACATACAGCTGGGATTTTGGTGACGGCAATTCATCCACCGAAGAAAATCCGACACATGATTACGACGAGGCCGGTGAATATACAGTAATACTAACCGCAACCAATAGTGTGGGTGAGACCGACACATTTTCAGAAGATGTGGTAATTGAAGATCCTTTCGAGGCGCTCAGGAGAATTGCCGGTGATGACCAAAAAACATGGAAACTCTGGCGGGGGGAAGGAACCACCCTGGGTGTCGGCCCTGATGCGGAAGGTGCACGCACCTGGTGGTCCTTATCCAATGACGGCACCACTCCATGCAGGTATTACCACGAATTTACCTTCCATCTTGACGGAACTTTCGAATTTGATGACAATGGGGTGTTTTTCGGAGATGCAGTATTATTCGGCGGAACCGAACTTGCAGATTCCTGTTTTGAAGCCACTGCTGAAAACATGACAGGCCCCGATGGACAGGATTATAGCCCACTGTTGAGCGGAACACATGAGTACGAATTTGATCCCAACACCAATACCGTTACTTTAAATGGGCTGGGTGCATGGATGGGCCTTCCGCAGCTGACAACCACAGAGGAAAGCAATGAACTGGTTGAACAGAAATCCTTTCAGATAAGTGTGGAAGAACAAGAGGGGTATGACCTGCTGTATGTTTCCTATAGTTATGAGGATCTTTACTGGGATTTCACCTATGCACACTATTACGATGAATCACTGGAGCCTGATGTGGTGGAAGAAGTACAAGAAGTGCCAGATCTTGAAAGCATCACTCCTACCGAACTTGGTCACACATTTGAGTCTGATGAAAGTTTCGACTTATTAGGCGACCTAGATGGCGGTGTATCAATTATTACCACGGGTGTGGATGATCCTGCAGATGCAGAAGCAACCAAAGTGGGTAAACTGGAAAGAACAGCTGATCAGTATCAGGAAGCCCAACTCAGAGTATCTCCTGAACCAAAAAATATTCAGTTTGATAACTTCACTAAAGTTTCTTTGGATGTATATCTGCCCAGCGACAATGACTATGATCCGTTGACCAGAAAATTAATTATCGGTTTTGGTGATATGCATACCACAGAAGAGTGGTGGAACGCATTGATTCAACACGAATCAGAGGAGTTGGCATTGGATGAATGGGTGACTGTGACATTTGAATTGGATAATCCATCCTTCTCATCGAATGAAGGTGAGACTGTGTACGACCGTGAAAATCTGGACATGATATTTATACAAATTGGAGGCTCAGCTCATACAACAGCAGCTGATTTCTACATTCGTAACCTTGTTTTTGAATAATCTCACTTAAGGGTTGCAGGAGCTATAAGTTCCTGCAACCCATTGTTATATCCCATGAATTTCCCCTCGATACCCAGATATATGTTATTGTGGATACTGCTAATAACAGCAGTTGCCTGCGAAAGCGAAGAAATCCTGGACAATAAGGAGCCGGCAGACCTGCAGGTTGAAATCACCCCGGATCCCGAAATAAGCGGGAAGGTACTGATTGAAGCCTCTGCAGATAATGCTGAGGAATATCAACTCCGGATCGGTCAGGATCAGGAGCCTGTGGAAACCAATACTGACGGGCTGTTCGAATATACATTTGAAATTTCGGGGCTTTTCAATATTGATGTCAGGGCCTACGGCAGTTCCGGCAGATACCTCAGGAAGGAGATTCCCTACCAGGTAGTCATTGAACAGGACAGCGTCCCCGTAGGTGAAGGATATACCACTCCGCTTTCTTATGACGGATATGACCTGGTTTGGCATGATGAGTTCGAAGGAGACAAGGTCAATCCTGAATATTGGGTATTTGAATCAGGGGATGGTTGCCCCGGTCTTTGCGGATGGGGCAACAATGAAATGCAATATTACCGGGAGGAGAATGCCCGGGTCGCGGACGGCGTGCTGACCATTGAAGCAAGACGGGAAGATTTTGGCGGGAAAAGATACACATCCGCAAGAATAAAGACCGAGGGCAAACAATCTTTTCAATACGGACGGATTGATATCAGGGCATTGCTGCCCGAAGGACAGGGAATCTGGCCGGCCCTCTGGATGCTGGGCAATGACATTGAAACCGTCGGGTGGCCCCGGTGCGGGGAGATCGACATTATGGAAATGATTGGCGGGAACAGCAGGGAAAATCAGGTACACGGAACACTTCACTGGGACAGCAACGGACATGCTTCTGCGGGAGGCAGTTACACAAAATCTTCAGGAACCTTTGCCGATGAATACCATGTTTTTTCGATCATCTGGGATGAAACTTACATCAGATGGTTTGTAAACGACATTCAATTTCATGAGATTCTCATTACACCCGCCCATATGACAGAATTTCATCAGAAGTTTTTCTTTATTTTCAACGTGGCGGTGGGCGGAAACTGGCCCGGCAATCCGGATGAATCGACCACATTTCCACAACAGATGAAAGTAGATTATGTCCGGGTTTTCCAGGAAAATTAACATTGTTTGAATAACCAACCAAAATATTCAAGAACATGAAACAATCATTTTTGTCCCTCCTGTTACTGATTGCAGGATTATTCCTTGTTTCATCAGTACAAAGTCAAACAATCAGGGGGGTGGTTACAGATGCCTCAAGCGGTGAAACACTCCCCGGTGCCAGCATAAGAGTTAAAGATGCCACGCTGGGTACAACCACTGAAATTGACGGCGATTACAGCTTAAACCTCCCTGCCGGGTCCCATACGATCATTTACAGTTTCGTCGGATTCAGCACACAGGAAATTTCAATCACCATCGAAGAAGGAGAAACAATCGTTCGCGATATCTCCATGGAACCGGCTGCCCTGACCTTTGAAGAGACTGTTGTGATCGGTTATGGCAGTCAGCAGAAAATTGTAACCACAGGTTCCATTTCAAGCATTGATTCCGAAGCTATCAACAGAATTCCCTTACTTCGTACAGAACAAGCCCTACAGGGACAAACTGCAGGGGTACAGGTCACAAGTCTCTCCGGTCAGCCCGGTGAGGCACCTACCGTAAGAATCCGTGGTGCAGGTACCACTGGTGATGCAGAGCCACTTTATATTGTTGACGGGATGGCCGTCGGCGGTATAGATTACCTGAACCCTGGTGACATCGAATCCATTGACGTACTGAAAGATGCGGCCTCTGCCGCCATTTACGGTGCCAGGGCGGCCAACGGCGTGGTACTTATCACCACCAAAACCGGTACAGAAGGTCAGATGAACGTCAGTTACTCCGGTTATCAGGGAATACAGAATGCAGCCCGCACCATCGACATGCTGAATGCCGAGCAGTATCGTATGATGATGAATGAAGGCGCCAGAAATTCCGGACTCACCGAACCTTTTGACCCTAACGAGATCCCGGCTCACGATACAGATTGGCAGGACGCACTCTTTCAATCAGATGTACCAATGTTCAATCACCAGCTATCCGTCAACGGAGGAACTGACAAATCCACTTATGCCTCTTCCATGTCTTATTTTTCCCAGCAAGGCATCATTGGCGGAGAAAAATCGAAATTCGACCGGATTACCGCCAGGCTGAATTCAGACCACCAGGTCAATGATTTTTTTAATTTTGGCAGCAACCTTTCATATACACATACCTCACAAAGGGGGATCGCCAGCAATGCGTCTTTCAATGCCGCATACGGAAGTGCACTGAACCTGGACCCACTTACCCCTGTATTCCAGGAGGATGAAAACATACTGGCACAGCGCCCTTATTCCACCGAGCCTGTTGTTACCAATGATCGGGGGCAGGTTTACGGTATTTCCGACTTTGTGGGTGCAGAAATTGTGAACCCACTGGCACTGCTTGAAACCCAACGGGGCGAAACGCGGGTAGACAAGTTCGTGGGAAACATGTATGGTGAAGTTGAAATACTTGAAAGTTTAAGATTTAAATCCACCCTGGGCCTCGACCTTGGCTATGTAGTCAATGATTCCCACACCCCTTTGTTTTACCTCAACGGAGCCCAGCTCAATACAGACAAAACAACCGTTTCCAAAAACATCAACCGCTTCCATACCTGGCAGTTTGAGAACACCCTCTCTTACAACAGGCAAATTCAGGAACACAACATTTCGGGCCTGATCGGGGTAACCGCAAGAAAATTTAACTTCGAAGATCTATCAGGGTTTAATGCCGACGTATCCACGGCTGATCCGGATAATGTCTATCTCAGTATGGCACGCGACACCGTCTGGACAGCATACGGAGGAGCAAACCATTCCGCCCTGTTGTCACAGTTCGGCCGGATTCTTTATGATTACAAAAGCACCTATTCTTTAAACATCACCCTTCGCAGAGACGGATCATCCAAATTCGGCGCAAATAACCGTTATGGCATCTTTCCCTCTGTAGGTACCTCATGGAACATTAGTTATGAGGATTTCTTTCCTGAACTGGGGCCTGTAAACCTTGTAAAACTCAAAGCCTCATGGGGAATCAACGGAAACCAGGAAATTGGTGATTATCAGTTCCTTTCGACTATGGACATGAGCCGCGGTTATATTTTCGGCGGAGGAAGGGCATTCGGTGCGTCTCCCTCATTTATAGACAATCCGGATATACGATGGGAAGAGTCTGAACAAATCGATATCGGATTTGAGATGGGGGCCTTTGAGAACCGGCTCAATGCAGCATTTGACTATTACATTAAAACCACAAGCGGCCTTCTGGAAAGAATTCCCATACCTGCCCATGTGGGCAATGATCCGCCCTTTGCAAATGTCGGAAGTGTACAGAACAGGGGCGTGGAACTCTCGCTGGACTGGCGGCATTATTCAAATAATGTCCGGTATTCAATTGGCATTAATGGCGCCTATAACCAGAACGAAATGACCAAAATCGGCAACGAAGAAGGGGTACTTCCCGGGGCAACCTGGGCAGTAGCAGGCATGGTAACCCGTGCGGAAATCGGCAGGCCAATTGGTTACTTCTGGGGGTACAAAACCAACGGCATCTTCCAGAATATGGCCGAAGTATACCAGCATATCAACAATCAGGGTAGGTTGCTTCAGCCCAGTGCGAAGCCCGGAGATGTGCGCTTTGTAGATGTAAACGATGACGGCGTAATCAACTCCAACGACAGGACCATGATCGGAAATCCTACCCCCGCCTGGACATTTGGCATGGATGCAAATATTGAGTACAGACAATTTGACCTGGCTGTACTTTTTATCGGAAGCTACGGAAACGATGTCTTCAATGGCATGCAGCGGCCTGACCTCCGTTATACGAACCGGACTACAGACATACTGAATCGATGGACCGGTGAAGGCACTTCCAACACTGTTCCGAGATTTACGTGGATCGACAGGAACAACAATAACAGGATATCTGATCTGTACATTGAAGACGGATCTTTTTTGAGGTTGAAAAACGTTCAGATCGGATATAATTTCCCGGAAAGAATTACCGGAAGGATAAATGCCACCTCCCTCAGACTCTACCTTTCGGCCGAGAACCTGCTGACCATTACAGGCTATACCGGGGCTGATCCGGAGATCGGCGCCATGAGTTCCTTCGATATCGGTATCGACAGGGGTGTTTATCCACAATCCAGGACTTTCCGCCTGGGTGTAAATGTTTCTTTCTAATCTAAAGAAGAGAAAAAATGAGAAAGCTGACAATTATAAAACCAATTACGGCATTGATCACCCTGCTTGTGCTAAGTGCCTGCAGTGATGACTTTTTGGATCTGCAACCACTCGACCAGGAAGTATCCTCAACCTATTACCGGACAGAAAAACAAGCTTATCGCGGACTGGTAGCCATCTACGACGTGCTCACCTATCAATCTACTCCCGGCGTGGCCTGGGCGCCGTTTCTGACCATATCAGACATATTGTCCGATGATGCTTTTGCCGGCGGCTCCGATGCCAATGACGGGCTGGAAGAAAACCAGCTGAACAACCATGATATATACACAACCAATCCGCTGCCCCACTCTATCTGGATCAAAAACTACATCGGGGTCTTCAGGGCAAACCTTTTCCTGGAAAAGATCGATGAGATCGAAGCCCCTGAGGAGTTCAAGAAGAGAACCATTGCGGAGGCCAAATTCCTGCGCGCCTATTTCTACCTCGAGCAGGTCCGGTTTTTTGAAAACATCCCTCTGATCACCGAAGTCCTGGCCGGGGAATCCGAATACGAACAGGAACAAAACACCCCGGAGGAAGTATACAACCAAATCGCTCTTGACCTTGTGGAAGCCATGGAAGATCTTCCGGAGTCAGTTCCTGCGAACGAGCTTGGAAGAGTCACAAAATGGGCGGCCAAGGGACTACTGGCCAGAACTTATCTTTTTTATAACGGTGTTTATGGCGGAGATCTGGATGCCGGTGGCATAACCGTAAACCGATCTTTTGTGCTGCAACAGCTTGAGGACCTTATAGCCAATAGCGGCCATGATCTGTTGGATGATTATTCGGATAACTTCAGCCTCGTGGGCGAACACGGCATAGAGTCCGTTTTTGAGATCTCCCATGGAGATACACCTCCCTGGTGGGACTGGGAATACGTGCGCGGAGGAAACGGGAACCTTGCTGCCCAGATGCAGGGCCCCAGGGTTACCGGTTCCGATAACTGGGACAGGGGATGGAGTTTTGCACCTGTAAACCATAAACTGGCGACTTTCATGGAAGGTGATCCAAGATTTGAACATACCATCCTTACACAGGAAGAGCTGGACGGCTCCCTGTCTATTGGGTATCAACATACCGGATATTTTTCCAAAAAATACAGCTCGGATGCAGAGCACTGGGGATCCGATGGTCAATTTGAGCTGAACAGGACCTGCAACTTCCGTGTAATCAGGTTTTCCGATGTGCTACTCATGGCTGCCGAGCTGGGAAGCCCGAATGCCCAGACCTACCTGGACAGAGTAAGAGACCGGGTTGGGTTGGATCCAGTGCCAGCTACTCCGGAAAACATACTCAGGGAACGAAGGCTTGAGTTGTCACTTGAAGGGATACGCTATTTTGACCTCCTTCGACAGGGACTGGATTATGCCAACCAGGAACTCACCCACTCCGGCATAAGAGGACCCAATTACGAAGGCGAGCAGCAGTTGTTCGACGTAACATTCAATCCGGCAACAAAAGGGTTTCTTCCTATCCCGCAGACGGAAGTGGATCTTTCCGGTGGAGTTTTTGTTCAAAACAGCGGATATTGATGTAATGGCATCAGGTCATGCCCAACACATCATTTTTCCAGCAAATTATTCAGCCAGGCCGTGCAAGGAACGCAGCCATAAGAACTAATTTATGACTCAAAGAAACTATACAGTACTCATTTCCATCATTGTGGCACTTGGCGGGTTCCTGATGGGGTTCGACAGTGCAGTGATTTCCGGTGCCACTCCTTTTTACAGGGAAACCTTTGGGCTCAGGACAGGTTCAATGCTGATCGGGTTTTCTGTCAGCTCACTGATTCTGGGAGCCATCATTGGAAATATCAGTGCAGGAAAAATTGCTGACCACTTTGGCAGACGCAAAGCATTGATGTTTACTGCCGTCCTTTTCGGAGTCAGTGCCATCAGTACGGCCCTGGCTACAGACATTGTTACCTTCCTGATCGCACGCATTGTGGGCGGACTGGGTGTAGGAATTGCCATACTGGTAGCCCCTATGTATATCGCCGAAATATCCCCGCGCAGATTGCGCGGCACCCTGGTCACAATCAATCAGCTCAACATCGTACTTGGGATTTCCATTGCCTATTTTTCTAATTACTATTTCCAGCAAACCATTGCCGATGCAGATTTCAAATGGCGGGTTATGCTGGGAGTGGAAGCTGTACCTGCTGTAATATACCTGGCGCTTTTATTTATTGTACCCCGCAGCCCCCGCTGGCTGATGCAAAAGGGCTTCAATGATGAAGCCATGCAGGTCCTTAGAAAGGTCAACGGCGATGAGGGGGCACAAGTTGTGTACAATGAGATTGACCATAGCCTGAAAGAGGAAATCAACAAAGACAAGGCCAGGTGGTCGGATGTGTTTTCATCCAAAATGAAACTGGTATTGATCATTGGATTCGGTATTGCTTTCTTTCAGCAGATCACCGGGATCAATGCCATTTTTTACTACGCCCCAATGATCTTTGAAATGGCAGGCGGCGGAAAAGATGCCGCGTTCATGCAAGCCGCCATACTTGGTGTTACCAATGTGGTGATGACGGTGGCGGCCATGTTCGTCATCGATAAGCTTGGACGAAAACCACTGCTGTATATTGGTGCCGCCGGGATATGTATTTCCATGCTGATCGTGTCCGTTTCTTTTTTCAACGCCAGGTACACCATTGACGAGAAATCAATGGAAGCCCTGGTTGAGGAGGTTACAGAAATGGACCCTCTGCCTGTCCACCTGGAAAACATTCACAAACTTGAGGAACTCAAAGGTGTACCTTTTGACAACGAAACAGCGTTTTTTAGTCTGGTAAATGAAAAAGTCGGACAAGATACGTACAATGTATTTAAAGAGATCATCCTCAAACATTCAATCAACATCAATTCTTTATGGGTATTGATCGGACTGCTGATGTTTGTGGCCTCTTT
This sequence comes from uncultured Bacteroidales bacterium, assembly GCA_964463915.1. GTDB lineage: Bacteria > Bacteroidota > Bacteroidia > Bacteroidales > UBA7960 > PUPG01. The sequence goes on from CAYXEH010000001.1 coordinate 99,420, forward strand.
TGCCATCTCCCTGGGACCGGTCATGTGGACACTATTATCTGAGATTTTCCCCAATAAACTCAGGGGACTGGCCATTTCCATTATGGGTTTCTGGAATTCCATTGTCAGTTTCTCTGTAGCTACGGTATTCCCTGTACAGCTCGAATACCTCGGGTCAGATAAAACCTACCTGATCTATGCCATTTTCGGCTTGCTCACCCTTCTCTTTGTCTGGCGTTTTGTTCCGGAAACAAAAGGGAAATCACTGGAAGAACTGGAAGAACAACTAATTAAATAAAAAAAGCATGAAAATATTGAAGATCACACCGATCATATCACTGACTATCCTGTTGTTTGCATGCAACGGCGCTCCCCGGCAAAATGGAAAGTACCTTATAGACGGCCCTTCCCATGTAGAACTGAGGGAAACCGATGGAAAGCATCGCCTGTATGTCAATGGCGAAGAGTTTTTTGTCAAAGGTGCCGGGTGTGAATTTGGCCCGTGTTACAATGTATCTGATTTCGGAGGTAACTCCATCCGAACCTGGCGCACTGACAACGGAATGCAAACAGGAATGGAGGTGCTGGATGAGGCTTACGAGAATGGGATTATGGTGATGATGGGCCTCGATGTGGCCAGAGAACGTCATGGTTTTGACTACGATGACGAAGAGGCAGTTGCCGAACAACTGGAGAGGTTTCGTCAGGAAGTACTTGAATTGAAAGATCATCCCGCTCTTCTGGGCTGGGGAATCGGAAATGAACTCAATCTTCGCTATACCAACAAGAAGGTTTGGGATGCCGTAAATGACATCGCCCGCATGATCAAAGAAGAAGATGGAAATCATGTTACCACCACCATGCTGGCAGGTATCGGGAAAGGAGAGGTTGATTATATCAGGGAGAACTGCCCGGACCTGGATTTTCTTTCCGTGCAGTTTTACGGTGATGTGGTAAATCTTGAAGAAAGGCTTGCGGATGCCGGATATGATGGCCCTTACCTGATTACCGAATGGGGAGCAACCGGTCATTGGGAAGTGGATCGTACCGAATGGGATATACCCATTGAACAAACATCTACAGAAAAAGCAGAAGCGATTAAATCTCGCTATGAAAACGTTATCCTTGAAGATCCGGAAAATTGTATGGGATCTTATGTGTTTCTCTGGGGTCAGAAACAGGAGCGTACCCCTTCATGGTACGGGCTGTTTACCGAAGAGGGAGAGAAAACAGAGGGCATCAACACGATGGAATATTTATGGACAGGGGAATGGCCGGAAAACATGGCACCCAAAATACATGAATTTGTCATCGAAGATATGGGGGGCCGCTATGACAATGTGTATCTCGACCGAAACGAAGAATATACAGCCATGTTTGAGGTGGAACATGAAAATCCCGAAAATCTCCGCGTACGGGCGGAAATCATGCCCGAACCGAAAGAACTGAGCGACGGGGGTGATTTTGAGCCCAGACCCGAAACCATTGAAGGGCTTATCCTGTCGGCAGATATGCAGGAAATTACCTTCAGGGCACCCGAAGAAGAAGGCCCATACCGCATCTTTATTTACGTAACAGACAGGCATAACCACGCTGCAACAGCAAATATTCCGTTTTACGTAAAATAATTGCAGCACATTCTTAACAGGATCACATAATAACTTGATTTTGGGTAATTTTATGAGGCGAGCAGGATTAGTTGTGTTTGTTTTTATGATTATGTTGGTTGGTGGTTGCGGCCCGGCTGGCCCGGAAGTGTATGATGACATACACTTCCGCCGGGCCGACAGCCTTTTGCAATCGCTGAGCCTGGAAGAAAAAGCCGGGCAGATGACCAATATCGGGCTTACGGCACTTACCCAGGGTCCCTTTTGGAATGATTTCGACACCCTTCTGCTTGATACGGCAAAAATGAAGCATTTGCTGATTGAAAACCACGTCGGATCCATTCAAAACAAGGGGATATATCCTCCTTCAAAGGAAGAATGGCACCAGATTATAAAATCGCTTCAGCAATTTGTAAAGGAAAACAGCCGTCACAAAATTCCGCTGCTCATTGGGATGGATGGAGTTCACGGAGCCACCTACACAGCCGGATCGACCATTTTCCCTCACCAGATTGCACTCGCCGCAAGCTGGAATCCTGAACTGGCAAACACCACCGGCAAAATCACGGCCTACGAAATGCGGGCCTCCTCACAACCCTGGAATTACTCCCCCACACTGGATGTGAGTATGCAGCCACTTTGGGGAAGAGTGGCCGAAACGTTCGGAGAAGACACCCACCTGCAAAAAGTCATGGGGCGGGCATTCATTGAAGGGCAGCAGGGAGAGTCGCTTTCGGATACCACGAGGGTGGCCGTGTGTGCAAAACATTTTGTGGGATACGGCACCCCCTTCAGTGGGAAAGACCGCTCCCCTGCCTATATTCCTGAACATTACCTCCGGCAACATTATATTGAACCTTTCCGGGCCGCCATTGAACAGGGAGCCATCACAGTCATGCTCAACTCCGGGTCTGTAAACGGTATACCCGGACACGCCGACAAATATCTCATCACGGATGTCCTTAAAGGGGAGTTGGGATTGAAGGGATTCGTTCTGTCAGACTGGGAGGATGTGGGCCGTCTGGCAACCATGCACAATGTGGCCCATGACAGCAAGGAAGCGGCAAAAATTGCGGTGATGGCCGGTGTGGACATGAGTATGGTACCCTACGATGCAAGTTTTGCAAGGCATATCACCGAACTGGTTAACGAGGGGGAAATCCCCATGAGCCGGATCGATGATGCGGTCAGAAGAATATTGTACGTAAAATTCAGGCTGGGTCTTTTTGACAATGCCTGGCATGACCCCGCCGGTTATACCAATTTTGGCTCGGAAGAATTCGCCAATGAAAGCTACAAAGCTGCCCTGGAAGCAATCACGTTGCTGAAAAATGAGAATGAACTGCTTCCCATCCCGGATAAACGCACAAAATTTCTGCTTACCGGACCTGGCTCCGATGCCCTTACGGCACTCAATGGTCCCTGGAGCAGAACCTGGGCCGGCGACGATCCGACTTATGACGATCCCGGGAAACAAACCATCCTTGAAGCGATGCAGGATATCTATGGGAAAAGCAACATCATCCATACCCCCGGCACAGGCTATGAGGGAGAGGTGGAAAGCCAGGAGCATTTGCTGTCAAAAGCTGCGGATACAGATGTAATCATGGTATGCCTGGGAGAACGCCCGGCCACCGAGAAGCCCTCAGATACTGATCACCTGGCACTGCCCGCCAATCAGCTTGAATTGGTAAAGCGTCTGCATTATAGCGGGAAACCGATCATCCTTGTTACGCTGCAGGGGCGCCCGCGTATTATTCGGGAAATTGAACCCCTGGCAGATGCTATTTTTCATGCATATTGGCCCGGGCACGAAGGAGGCAGGGCCCTGGCCACACTCATTCACGGTAAAGAGAATCCCAGCGGCAAACTACCTTACACCTGGCCAAGACATAGTGGCACTTTACATACTTATCAACATAAGGGAAGTGACAAACTGGATGGTGAATTCGGAGACGGGGGATTCAACCCGCAGTGGGAATTCGGACACGGCCTCAGTTATACGGATTTTACCTATAACGGGATGAGCCTTTCCACAGACACCGTTCACACCGGTGAGGATCTTCATGTTCGCATCAATCTGCGGAACACAGGCCCCTATAACGGGAAAGAAGTTGTTCAGGTATACCTGCGTGATCTTGTTGCCCGGGTCACTCCGGCCGACCGCAAACTGGTCGCTTTTGAAAAAGTCCACCTCGCAGCCTGGGAAACAACCACCCTTGAATTTGTCATCGAATACGATGAGTTGAAATTTGTGGATATCAACAACGAGTGGATCGCAGAAAGAGGGGAATTTGAGATTCTTGTGGGTGGTAACCCGGGAAGCCTGAACAAAACAAGTTTTTTCTATACCGGAGATACCCCCTGAGGCCGGTTCAGCCGCCTGACTCATCATTTTTATTCACTCAAAAACGGAAATTGAAGCCCAATGCAACAACTTCCTCCCTACATCAACAAACAACCCCTCAATGTTCAGGAGGGAGAAGTACACGGCCAACTGACAGAGATTGACGGCGAATCCTTCTATTGTATTGAAAATTATAACCTCATGAGACCTTTCCTCATGAGCATTGTGAGCAGCGGTGACCTTTGGCTGTATCTCTCAAGTAATGGCGGGCTTACCGCAGGCCGGCAGAATTATGACAACACCCTTTTCCCCTACAATACCGATGACAAGATTCATACATCGCACATGACCACTGGTCCGTTTACAGTGATCCGTGTAAAAGAAATCAATCGAAAGGTCATCTGGGAGCCTTTCTCTGAAAAAGACGCCGGCTTGTATCAGATTCAACGCAATCTGTACAAAAATTTACCGGGCAATAAAGTAATCTTTGAGGAGATCAATCATACGCTCAGGCTTACTTTCAGGTATGCCTGGATGAGCAGTGATGAATTCGGATGGATCAGAAAACCGGTATTAAAGAACCATTCAGATCAACCCAGGGAAATGGAGATCTTCGACGGACTCCTTGATATCCTTCCCTGGGGGATTACCCGCCAGACCCAGAGCACGATGAGCACGTTGATGGATGCCTACAAGGTCAGTGAATACCTGCCGGAGAAAGGAATGGCTCTGTATTACATGTCGTCAATCCCCGTTGACCGTGCTGAACCCAGCGAAGCCCTCAGGTCGAATGTGGTTTGGAGTACTGGGATCACCCCCGGGTCTGTCATGCTGAGCCACGGTCAGCTCGGCCAGATACGGCGGGGTGACAAAGTAAATGGAGAGCAGAAGATTTTTGGTGAAAAGTCGGCCTTTATCTTAAACGCCCCCATCAAACTGAAAGCCAAAGGCCAGGCCCAATGGTCCATCATCGCGGATGTGGCGAAAGACAGCTCCGGCATACTTTCTCTGATAAACCGGATCGGAAAAAGTCAGGATCCGGAATTGCTCGTTGAAATAAGTGCAAAAGCGGATAGCGAAAAACTCGCCTCCATGGTTGCCCGTGCAGACGGGAAGCAGCAAACCGGTGACCCGCTAAGCGATCGCCGGCACTTTTCCAATACCCTTTTCAATATCATGCGGGGAGGCATCTTTGCTGACGACTACCGGATCAACATCCGTGACTTTCTGGATCATTTGCACAAAAGCAATCCGGTCATCTGGGAAAAATACAGCGAAGATTTAAAAAACCGCGGGGAGATCACCAACCTGGACGGATTGCAAAACTATGCAAATAAATCCGGCGACAGGCATTTACAGCGTCTTACAAAAGAATATCTGCCACTGAGTTTCAGCCGCCGTCACGGGGACCCCAGCCGACCCTGGAACTATTTTGACATTCATGTAAAGAACCCCGATGGTAGCCCCTCACTTAATTACCAGGGCAACTGGCGGGACATTTTTCAGAACTGGGAAGCACTGGGGTTCTCCTATCCCGCATATTTACCGGGCATGATCACACGTTTTTTAAACGCTTCTACTGCTGATGGTTACAATCCTTACCGGATCACACGCGACGGTTTCGACTGGGAGGTTCCTGAACCCGATAACCCATGGGCCAGCATTGGATACTGGGGCGATCACCAGGTAGCCTACCTTCTGCGACTTATGGAAATGCAGGAAAAATTTTTCCCGGGCAAACTCGCTGAGGGGCTCAATGACCGTCATTATGTCTTCGCCAACCTTCCCTACCGCATCCGCCCTTACGCGGAAATCTGCAAAGACCCCCAGGATACCATCATCTTTGACAGTGCCCTTCATCACCACCTGTTAAAAAGAAGGGAAGCAGAGGGCAACGACGGCAAACTGATGCACCAGGAAAACGGGGAGCTGCAACAAGCCTGCTTCCTGGAGAAGATCCAGGTAAGTTTATTGACCAGGTTGAGTAATTTTGTGCCCGAAGCAGGGATCTGGCTCAACACCCAGCGACCTGAATGGAACGATGCCAACAACGCCCTCGCCGGCTATGGCACATCCATGGTGAGTCTTTACTATATCCGGAGAATGGTCGATTTCCTTATAAAAATTGTCCGTCAAAGCAAAGAGGAATCGTTTTTCATGTCGGATGAGGTAGTTGATTTTCATCAGGCAATCTCAAAGATACTGCGAAACAATAAACAGCTATTGGCCCGGGGCTTCAGAAATGAGGAAAGGAAGAAAATCACCGACCAACTGGGGAAGGCAGGTGAAAGATACCGGGAAATGGTATATCGCGGATTCTCCGGCAGCGAAAATGAACTGGGCAGGCAAAGCCTGATCAACTTCTACAGCCTGGTATCGGACTACCTGGATCAGTCAATTAAGATCAATCGCCGTGCTGACGGGCTATACCATTCGTATAACCTGATGGACATACAGGAAGACCGCATCAGTATCAACCAACTGTACCTGATGCTTGAAGGCCAGGCAGCCATTCTCGGCAGCGGCATACTTTCCCCCGGCAATACACTGCAATTGATTAAGGCCCTTTTTGATTCGGCCCTGTGGAGGGCAGACCAGCAAAGTTTCATGTTGTATCCATTCAGGGATTTACCCGGCTTCCTGGATAAAAACATCATTCCAGGCAAAAAGGTTCTGCAGTCTCAATTGTTACAACACTTGCTGAATATTGGGAACACTGACATTGTCAAGCAGGATGAAACGGGTGGCTATCATTTTAACGCATCCCTGAAAAATGCCAACGCATTGAAGAAGGCCCTCGGTAATTTATCCGGCAGGATCAATCCGGACCTGGTGTCTGAAGAAACACCAATGGTACTTGAATTATATGAAAGCGTTTTCAAACACAGGTTCTTTACCGGTCGCTCCGGATCCTTTTACAAATACGAAGGCCTGGGATCCATTTACTGGCACATGGTCTCGAAACTGCTGCTGGCCCTGGGTGAACGAATTATTGATTTCGCCAAAGAGCAGCCGGATGATGCGAACATTCCCGAACTAAAAGCTTATTACTACCGGATCAAAGCAGGTATCGGTATCCATAAAAAGCCCGAAGATTACGGTGCATTCCCCACCGATCCGTATTCCCATACACCTTTAATGATGGGTGCCCAGCAGCCGGGTATGACCGGCCAGGTGAAAGAAGATTTCCTGAGCCGGTTCAATGAACTCGGACTGATTGTGGATGAGGGAATAGTCCATTTATTGCCGGTACTGCAGCAAAATGATGACTTTAACGAGAAAGGGGAAGCAAGTTTTGGATTCTGTGGCAGTGAAATATTGCTGAAACGCAATGAAAAAGAAGTAAGTGCAGAGTTAAAATCGCACGCCTCATCTCCCGTTGCTTTTAAAGGAAACAAACTATCCGGAGAAGTTTCCGGCAAGGTTTTTCGCAGGCTATTGTAATACACCTCCGCTGAAGAAGCAAACCCTGAAATTTTTTACCATGATTTTGCAAAATGAACTATTGTTCATTACTTTTGCGATGAATCAAATTCCAATCATGGCACCACGCAAATTGCGTCCACGCAAAATCAGCACCCCACCTATTGTATCAGGGATGAAACCCTATGGTCCGAACCTGCCCTCCGGCAAACCAGGTACAATTCTTATGGGTTTTGAGGAATATGAGGCTTTGCGGCTTTGTGATCACGAGGGGATGAATCACCAGCAGGCTGCTGTACAAATGGATGTATCGCGTCCGACCTTAACAAGAATCTGCCGTCAGGCCAGAAAAAAAGTGGCCACAGCCCTGGTAGAGGGTAAACAACTAATCATTGAAGGTGGAAAAGTTTATTTCGATAGTGAATGGTACGCATGTGCGGATTGCGGGTGTTACTTTAACCACCCCGAAAAAACCACTTCAGCAGAAAACTGCGCACTTTGCGGAAGCATGAATATTTCCCGCTGTGAGAACAACCCTGAAGATTTTGATTAGAACAACAGAATACTGAATGTTTAATGCTAATTCAATAAAAAAATGGCTGATTTATTTGAAAAAATCCCCATGAAAGGGGTCAAACACATTATAGTAGTTGCATCAGGAAAAGGTGGCGTTGGCAAATCCACGGTGGCATCCAATCTGGCGGTTGCCCTGGCCAGGAACGGACATAAAACGGCATTGGTCGATTCTGACATTTTTGGCCCTTCCATTCCCAAAATGTTCGGCGTAGAAAATGAGACTCCCCATGCCACTGAAATGAATGGAAAGCAGATGATCATTCCCATAGAAAAATTCGGCATCAAACTGCTCTCAATTGGTTTTTTTGTGCAGGAAAGGCAGGGATTGATCTGGCGTGGCCCAATGGCAGCCAAAACATTGACGCAGTTATTTGAAGACACCTACTGGGGGGAGACCGATTACATGGTCATTGACTTCCCGCCGGGAACCAGCGACATTCAACTGACCACTGCACAGAAACTCAATATTTCCGGTGCCCTGATCGTTACAACACCCCAGGGCATTGCCCTCAGCGATGCACGCAAGGCCGCTTCCATGTTCAACACCCAGGGGATTGGCGTTCCAATCACGGGTATTGTGGAAAATATGTCATGGTTTACCCCTGAACCCCATCCGGACGAAAAATATTTTGTTTTTGGCAAAGGAGGAGGAAAAACCCTGGCAGAAGAACTGGATGTTCCCCTGCTGGCACAAATTCCCCTGGTAATGGAACTGGGAGAGTCTGCTGAAGAAGGACAAACTATTTTCAGCATTAAGAACCAGGTTATTCAAAAGGCATTTGAGAACCTGGCAGCAACCGTTGAATCAAAACTACCGCTCACTGCAGGTTCTTAACCTGTGGTTACCCGGACTTCATGAATTGTGTTTTGTATCTGACTCTCACTGGGTTTGAACACACCGCCTCTCAGGCAGGAAAGAAAATGTTCCTCATGAATGCCTGAGCTGGTAAAAAATCCCGCGCTCCTGCTTCACAGACCGGATACGTTTTTCGGCTTCCAGGACATCGAGGTATTTGTTGATTTCATTCACATGCAGGCCCAACAACGAGATCAGGTCGTCCACCGTACACGGACGCCTGGCAATGGTCTCCAGGATGGCTGTTTCCTTGTCACTCCTGTAGGTCTTGATATTTTTCCTTTTGGCTGCAGGGGCAATGATCTCCGCATTTTCAAGTTGCCACACATCCAGCACATGCTGCAATTCAGTTCTTGTGGCACCACGGAGGTCTTTTACTGTTCCGGGCCTGTCCAGTGTATTCACCTGAACCCGGTCAGGCTGAATCTTTAGTATCGCTTCTTTCAGGGCTTTCAATTCCGCCTCATCGTCATTATATCCGGGTAATATCAATACCTCCAGCCAGATTTTGCCGGTATAGATCTTCCGGAACTCCACCAGCCCCCGAATATAGGTGTCAATTTTTAATGAAGGATCCGGGCGGTTTATGCGCCTGAACCCTTCCTCCGTGGCCGCATCCAGTGAGGGAAGTACCAGGTCGGCCTCCTGCAGCACCTGCCTGACCTCCTGCTGATAAAATAAGGTGCCATTGGTTAAAACAGCCACAGGAACCCCGGGTTTATGTGTCTTGATGAATTTCAACACATCCCCCACCCTGCTGTTCAGCGTAGGCTCACCATATCCCGAAAAAGTGATATAGTCCGGATCGGGGTTATTTTCAAAATAATTATTTAATTCATCCGTAACTTTTTCATAAGGGATGTATTCATCCCTGACAACCGTTCTGTTCGTGGTTTCCCCCACTTCACAATACACACAGTTAAGTGAGCAGACTTTATGCGGAACCAGGTCAACACCCAGCGACATCCCCAACCGCCGCGACGGCACCGGTCCAAAAAGATAGTTATACATTTCAGGTCAGTTTATTGATTTAAATTTTTTTCGATAATAATTGGAATACAGTGTGGCAACCGGATTATGGCCGGTTACCCTGTCTTTCACAATGAAAGTTGTCACGTCTGCATCCGAATAGCGGGTGAATAAAATGTCATGCCCCATACATAAGCCCACAATGATATTAAGGTCTGTTTTCAGGTCATTCAGGACCATGGCCTGTCCAATGGAATTGCATATTGCCTCCCGGCGGTGTTCAATGATTTTGGTAAGTCCGAACTCATCCTTGCTGATACCCGTGAATTTGCATCCGATTGTATGTGTTTCAAATTTCCGGTCCAGGATTTCCTTCAGGCACTTTGCTTCTTCTGAAAGCCCCGTACAATGGGCAATACCGATACGACTATAGCCCATTTGCCCTGCATAGCCAATAATTTCTTCCAGCCTCGTCCATTCCATGTAATGCGTTCCTTCAATATGGGTGGAAACCTTTAATGGTTTCAGGTTATCAGGGCTGCTGTACTCATTGCGGGTTGGCGCAATATAAGATTCAAAATCATACCCGCGGGAACAGCCTTCACCCTGGTAACAGGCATTTGATTTACATCCGGCACAATTGGTCATGGAAAGATTTATTTATTCATTGTCAGGACAAAGGTAAAAATTCGCACAATAACTCAATTTGGTATCTTTGAGCGCCAAAAAGACGTGCGAACAAGCATCATCGGTCATTTTTTTGTTTAACCCTGGAAATTCTGGTTATGAAAATTTTTTTCACAATTCTCATCCTGGTTCACGGCCTCATTCATTTGATGGGATTCATGCAAGCTTTTCAATTCACTGAATTCAAAGAACTGACCATGCCGGTTTCAATGCCAGCCGGCCTGATTTGGCTGACAGCAAGTTTGCTGCTGATTGCCACGGGAACTCTGTTTATAGCCGGCAGTAAATATTGGTGGCTGGCAGGCATTGCAGCAGTGATCGTTTCACAGGTGATTGTCATCATTTTCTGGCAGGATGCCAAATTCGGCACCATTCCCAATATTCTGATTGTAATGGGATGTATCATTGGTCTTGGACATTTCAGTTTCAGGCGGGACCTGCAGCAAGACATCAACAGCGTTCTTGCGCAAAGGAGCAGGCAGGAGCAAATGCTGGACGAAAATATGATTTCCGGGTTGCCTTCACCCGTCCGGAAATGGCTGAGGCAGTCTGGAGCAATTGACACTGCCATTCCGGAGATCATCCGAATGGAACAAACCTACCAGTTACGGATGGACCCGGATCAAAAACACTGGCACAATGCGCGTGCTGAGCAATATTTTTCCACTGGAGTTCCTGCATTTGTCTGGAACCTTGAAATGAAAATGCGGGGATTGATCGATGTGGTGGGCAAAGACCGTTTTCTCGACGGGAAAGGCAGCATGCTTATTAAACTCCTCGCGTTGATCCCGGTGGCACATGAAAAAGACAACCCAAAGATCAACCAGGGGACATTGCAAAGATTTCTCGGAGAGATCGTCTGGTTTCCACATGCAGCTGCCCTCCCCTACATAGAATGGGAGGAAGTCGACAATCACCGTGCCAGGGCAAGCCTCAATTACGGAGGAACAAGCGGTACAGGAACATTTCACTTTGACGAGAACGGGGATGTAAAAAAATTCACAGCCATGAGGTATATGGGCAGCGATGAAGATGCCAGGCTGAGGGAATGGGTGATCGAAGTGAAAGCATACCAGAGGATGGCTGGCACACGGATTCCTTCCTTATGTGAAGCCACCTGGCGGATGGACAACCGCGACTGGACATGGGCCATACTGGAGGTCACCGACCTGGAATATCATTAAATACCTTGTATCTGGCCCCTGAAAAACAACCATACCTTCTGCGAACACTTGAAGAAAAACATGAACCTGTGATCCGCTCCCTAAAAAACCTGCCACCCGGCCACCCCGGTTTATCAAAAAAACACTCACTGATCAGGCTGCCAGAATAAAATCAATCCCTTCCCGGAATCCCAGGGCCGTGAAATGCTCCTGAATCGCCTGCCCAACACCACGCCTGGCTATAAAATTTACGAGGAACCAGGGGGCCGGCTCAGTCAGCTCTGAGGTGCGATAAAACCTCACCTGCCTGTTGGGCCGTTTTTTTACATCGGTAAAGCCATGGATGTCCACACCGAGTTCTTCCAGTAAAGCAGCCCGTTTCCGGCCGATGCGGCTGCTTCCGCAAACAATGATTTTTTTCTCTGCCGGCACATTCCGTCTGATCCACCTGGCGAGGTATTCACATTTTATCCTGTAGAAAGCTTCCCGGGAGTAGTTGTCGTGGGTCCTGGAAAGCCTTGATTCATGGTCAGTCCATACCAGCAAGGGCTCAGGCAACTTATAAAAACGAATCTGCTGATCCATCCATCGCAGCCATAATTCATAATCCTCAGGCACATTGCGGGTCGAGTAAAGACCAAAACGATCAATCAGTGATTTTCTGAACATCACTGCAGGATGGGCAAGGGGAGCTTCCACAAAGCGCTTCAGGGCATGTTCCTCCGGGGTAATGATACTGTTTTGCCAATCCACAAATAATTTGTACCCATGACTGCCGGCGATACCTGAATCATAGGTAGTCTGGGAAGAAACCACCTCTATGCCAGGATGCGCATCCAGAAAGTCTGCCTGTAATTGCAGCCTCTCCGGCATCGCCCTGTCATCTGCATCCATACGGGCCACATAATCCGTATCAACCTGCTGCAATCCTGCATTCAGGGCATGCGCAATACCCTGTATAGGCTCCTTTATAACTTCAATGCGCGGATCAGAAGCCGACCATCGGGTTGCAATCTCCCAGCCTTCATCGCTGCCATTATTACTGACCAACAATAACCTCCAGCGGGAAAAGGTCTGCTGCACCAGGCTCTCAACGGCAGCATCCAGCTCCTTTCCTGCCTGGTAAAAAGGCAGCACAACGGTGACCCTGGTCCTGTTATTATGCATGAAAGCTTCCATTAAATAGGTCAGGCACAACCCTTGCCCGGAAATTTGCACAAAAGTAGACGTTTTCCGTTACATTTGTGCAGGAAACAATTGTGGGATCACCAAGCGGGAAATGCGATGGAAGACAAGCCGGATAAAAACAAGATCAGGGAGCTGATCAGCAGCACCCGCTGCGGCAATCTCATTCCCGTGGGGCGCCTCCTGGTGATGCCCGAAAGCACCAGGTGCATACGCTGCTCTTCACTTTAACATGTATGCGGACCCGGTTCTGGTTCCCCGTTCACTTGGCACTTTCCGGATCCTCCGCTCACTCCCATACGCTCCCATCCGGGGCAACTGATATCTCTGCTACCGGATCAGTGATTCCCGGAAAAACCCCGGATTCAACCCTCTCAGGCATTGCAGACAGTTCATCCTGGTACACACACTCCACGTTGTGGGTTACCCGATACCGCGTGCAATTTCCATCGGAATCAAAACGTACACAATCCGTCAGTCCAACATCAAAAAATTTGGCTCCTGCATATCCCCAGGATATACATCTTTCATTGGCTGCTTCCCGCGCCTCTTCCCATTGAACTTTCGGCTTCTCAAGAATACCGTGGGTATAAACCATGGTAAGTTTACCGTCATTTCTGTTCCCGTCAGCAATCTGCAGGTATTTCGGGGCAGTACAGCTGACCAAAAACAAAAAGAAAACTCCAAAGAAAAATACTGGTTTCATTGTTATAAAATTATGGTTAGTAAAACTAAAAACATCTTCCCTTTCCTATTAAATATAAAACAAACTTTTATATGTTAATTATATTAACAAAAATTATTCCACAAATCTTTGTAATTAAATAAAACTGCAATATGCTGAGAAATACATTGGTTGAAACTAACCTGATCGTACCAATTAATTACTTACTTCTGCTGAAATCCCCATCCCTGAAATACACAGAATTGAACCAAACAGTTTCTGAGACTGTTTTTTTCCATGTAATGAGCCATTATAAATACTTTCTGGTAATTTTCCTGTTCCTGCCGGGATTATGTCAACCTCAGTCTGTGAATCCTTTACATTGATTCTTGTCAAAGGCCCCCTTATTCATCGGACCTCCGCGGTATCAGACCCCCGGGCTACCCCTGCACTTTAACATAGGGATATCGATATCTTATAAAGGAACAACCCGATCATTTTGATATATTTGCTTAAACAAAAAGCAACTCATCATGGGGCAGTTTGAAACGCTTGATTACGTCATCTTTGCTGTATATGGCATTGTTATTTTATCTGTGGGACTATGGGTTTCAAGAACCAAAAAGGGACAGAAAAAAACCACCACTGACTATTTTTTGGCCAGCAAAAACCTGCCATGGTGGGCCATCGGCGCATCGCTCATCGCAGCAAACATTTCAGCCGAACAATTTCTCGGAATGTCGGGATCCGGATTTGCCATCGGGCTGGCCATTGCTTCCTATGAATGGATGGCCGCCCTGACACTGATCGTAGTGGCAAAATTCCTGCTGCCCATATTCATCAAACAAGGCTTGTTTACCATCCCCCAGTTCATTGAGCAACGTTTCAATACCAATCTGAAAACCATCCTGGCTGTTTTCTGGATTTGCCTGTTTATCTTCGTGAATCTCACTTCTGTGTTATTCCTGGGGGCCATTGCCCTGGACACCATTATCGGGAGCGGTGATGGATCCCTGACCTTCGGATTCATCATCGGGCTGGCCCTGTTTGCTGCCGCATACTCCCTCTGGGGAGGGTTGTCGGCGGTGGCCTGGACAGATGTCATCCAGGTGACCCTGCTGGTTATCGGGGGGATGATCACCACCATGATCGCTCTGCACTATGTAACGCCCGACGGAGGTATCTTTAACGGGCTGAGTCACGTATACAGTTCAGCCGGAGAGAAATTTAATATGATTCTCTCGCGCGACCACCCTGAGTACATTAATTTGCCAGGGATCGGGGTACTCATCGGGGGGTTATGGGTGGCCAACCTGTATTACTGGGGGTTTAACCAGTATATCATCCAGCGCGCCCTGGCAGCCAGATCATTGCGCGAAGCCCAGCGCGGACTGGCCTTTGCGGCATTCTTAAAAATGCTGCTGCCCCTGTTCGTCGTCATCCCCGGAATTATTGTATATGTATTGTTCACCCAGCCGGAAGGCACCACGGTAATTGAAGGCATACAAAATGATTTCCTCCGGCCCGATGGGGGTATCCGGTATGACACCGCCTATCCATGGCTGATCCGCACTTTTATACCGGCAGGACTCAGGGGATTGGTAGTGGCCGCCCTGACAGCCGCCATCGTGTCCTCCCTGGCATCCATGCTCAACTCCACCTCGACCATCTTCACCATGGACATCTATAAGCCATATTTTGCCGATAAAAAGGGAGAGCAAAACCTGGTACCTGTCGGACGCATTGCCGTGGTGGTCGCCCTGTTCATTGCCATTTTCATGGCGCCACTACTCAGCACCATGCCCCAGATGTTCCAGTACATTCAGGAATATACGGGGGTCGTCAGCCCGGGCATTCTGGGGGTATTCCTGATGGGCCTTTTCTGGAAAAAAGCCAACGCCAGAGGCGCCACAATCGGGGTGATCTCCTCCATCCCTGTAGCCGTTTTGCTGAAAATCCTGCCCATTGGAATGCCTTTTCTGGACCAGATGTTGTATACCTGCCTGATCACCATGGCAGTGATCGTTATGGTCAGTCTCACCACAGCCAGGGCAGATGATGATCCGAAAGCCATCCCGTTGAGACGGGAGTACTTCATCACTGGTAAGAAGTTCAACATTGCCGCTTACGTCATATTAACCCTTCTCGCTGTGTTATACATTGTTTTCTGGTAACGATGGGAGCAAAACAACGGGTCCGAAATAATGACGAAATATAAAATCATGGGATCACAACAACACATTGAACTGGCAGAAGGGACGCATTATCCGGATCCTGAAAAATTCTCTGCAACGATCAAGGGGAAGGCTGTCGGGCTGCTGTCCCTCACCAATAAAACCGGGTGCAGGGTGGATATCACCAATTACGGCGGCCGGATCGTAAGCCTCACCGTGCCGGATAAACATGGTATTTTTGATGACATCGTGGCAGGATTCCATTCACTGGATGCATATCTTGACTCCACTGAAGCCTTTTTCGGGGCCCTGATCGGTCGCTATGCCAACCGGATCGCGGGCGGCAAATTCACCCTTGATGGCATGACTTATCATCTGGCTGTGAATAACGGGCCCAACCATCTGCACGGTGGCCCGGGCGGATTCCACCACATGGTGTGGGATATGAAACAGCCAAACGACCAACAGGTGGAACTGAGTTGCCGGTCACCCCACATGCATGAAGGCTACCCGGGCAATCTGCAGGTTATTGTCCGTTACACCCTGACCGATCATAACGAACTACACATTGAATTCCGGGCCGCCACCGACCGGAAAACGGTCATCAATTTTACCACACATCCGTTTTTCAACCTTAACGGAGAAGGCAACGGGCACATCAATGACCATAACCTCAGGATCAGGGCCACCCACTTTATCCCTACAGACAAAACCATGATCCCTACCGGGGAGATCAGGCCGGTGAAACAAACCCCGATGGATTTCACCGGGTTTACCCCTATCGGGAAACGACTCGGCAGTCATTATGATCAGCTTGAATTCGCGGGAGGCTATGACCATAATTATGTATTAAGCAACACACATGACAACCCACACCCTGAACTGGCTGCCACCGTATTTGACCCGGTCAGCGGCAGGGTCATGGAAGTACTGACCACAGAACCCGGACTGCAGTTTTACGGGGGCAACTCCCTGGATGGAAGCCAGTTGGGAAAGCGGGGAAACCCTTACAAGAAGCAAACTTCCTTTTGCCTGGAGCCACAACATTATCCCGACTCACCCAACCAACCAGGTTTCCCGTCCACTATATTACAAGCCGGAGACACATACACCTCCCACGCTGTTTTCAGGTTTTCAGTGGGGGATCACTAATTACCCGGGCACTGCCCCATTGCGCTTCAAAGCATTCAACAGAAAAAGCAGCAACGATCAGTGAAATCTCTTAAATGACAGAAGACAGGCATTTATGAATGAAACGAATGTAAGACAATTCTTTCAAAGCAAATATGGCAAAGATTACCACTTCTTCCGGGCACCCGGGAGAATTAACCTCATCGGGGAACACACCGATTATAACCTGGGTTATGTGTTGCCTGCTGCCATCAATAAATACATCTACCTGGCTATCCAACCCAACGAGACAGCTACGTTTCACATCCAGGCTGCAGATTTGAAAGAAAATGTTTCTTTTGACACGAGTTTCCATAAAGACACCCTTCCCGCCTGGGCCAGGTATCCGGCCGGTGTGATCAGAGAGTTGTCGAACCAGGGGTATCATCTGAAAGGTTTCAACGCCGTTTTTGGCGGAGACATTCCTACCGGAGCCGGCCTGTCTTCTTCAGCCGCCCTGGAAAGTGCATTTGCCCTGGCCCTGAATTACATGAATAACCTGAAATTAACGCGGATCGAACTCGCCAGGACCGGGCAGCAGGCGGAACACCACACGGCAGGTGTCAGATGCGGGATCATGGATCAATTCGCCTCCGTTTTCGGAAAGGCCAACCAGCTGATTCGCCTCGACTGCCGGAATCTGAGCCATACATATTTCCCTTTCGAGAGTATAAACCATACGCTCCTTTTGGTCAATACCGGGGTTCGTCATGCCCTGGCAGAATCTGCTTACAATGAAAGACGCGGACAATGTGAAAAAGGCGTACGTGTATTGGCAGAAAGATTTCCGGGAGTCGAAAGTTTACGGGATGTCAGCAGGGAAATGCTCCGTATAGCAGAAATAGATCTGGATCCCCTGGTATTAAAGCGCTGCGAGTTCGTGGCGGAGGAGAACGAAAGAGTGATCCGCACCTGTGAGGCACTTGAGAAGGGCGACATGGTTAAAACCGGGAAGTTCATGTGGGATTCCCATGAGGGACTCCGGAACAAATATGAGGTAAGTTGCCGGGAGTTGGATTTTCTGGTGGCAAACGCCGGAAGCATCTCCGGGGTCAGGGGGGCAAGAATGATGGGAGGCGGTTTTGGGGGTTGCACCATCAACCTGCTTGAAACCCGTTATATAGATTTATTCAAGCAGGTAACTTCGGAAAAATTTCATAATCAGTTTCAACGCTGCCCGGAATTCTATGAGGTAACCTTAGCCGACGGAGCAACACCAAAATAAAATTTAGTAACTTAGGGTTAAATTGACCGATTCTTCTTTTATAACCAAAAATATAGATATATAAATTACCCGGGTATGCAAGCCTTACAGAAAACCAATCAAATCCTCTTATTTATTCTGCTTTTTTTTGTGCTCCTGTATTTTGGATCACCTTACCTGGTTCCCTTTGTTTTCGGGGTATTTTTTGCTTCATTAATGACCCCTTTTTCAAATATGCTTGAACGGGTCCGGATACCCCGGGTATTTTCATCTCTGCTCAGCACCCTGATGATCTTCATCATTGTGGGAAGTATTCTTTATATCCTGATGAAACAGGTCAGCATATTTGTTTCGGATATATCCTTTTTCAAAGAAGAAGTACAGATGTTCATTGAGAACATTCAGGACCGGATTAAAACCGCCACAGGGCTCACCCTGGACAGACAACAAAAGATATGGGAAAACAGATCAGCAGATATCATAAACAGCATTGAGAACAGTCTCAGCGGCTTTTTGGGTAACTTTTTCAACACCATGGCTGGTTTTTTACTGGTTTTGGTATATATGTTCCTTCTTTTGTATTACAGGAGCAGGTTTGTAGAGTTCGTAACGGGATTCATAAAAAAGGATCAGGAAAAAGAAACCGCTGATGCGATAAGGAAGACCAGCAGGGTTGTCCATCACTATCTGTTTGGCAGGGCAAAAGTAATGGCATTACTAAGTATCATGTATTACATTACTTTTTTGATCTTTGATATCCCTTATGCGGGTTTTTTAACAATCTTCGGAGCCTTAATCACCATCATTCCCTACCTGGGTCCATTCGTCAGTGGTGTGCTTCCCATAATATTCAGCATAATATATTTACAGGAATTGCAGGTCATCCTGTTGTTCGCGGTCATCATCTTCATTGAACAAATGATTGAAAGCTATGTATTTGAGCCTTTGATTATTGGTAGCGAAGTTAAGATTAATCCCCTGTTTGTGATCATTGCCGTCCTGCTGGGCGGCATGGTTTGGGGATTGGCGGGAATGGTCCTTTTTGTACCCATGTTTGCAATTGCAAAAATAATTTCAACCCATGTACAGGGGCTTCAGCCTTTTGGCCGACTTCTGGGCCCTTCCAATCAATCTGTAAATGACTGATAAGAAAGTTATATGTTTCAATTTTATTTGACCAGCATGAAATCGCACTAATTTTTTATGACAAATGCAAGATAACGTACGAATCAGAGAAGTAACCAATAAAGACAATGAAGCACTGGCCGGCATCATCAGGGATGCCTTTGATGAGCATGGTGCACCACAAACAGGAACGGTATATTCAGACCCTACCACGGATGACTTGTTCAGTCTTTTTCAGCGACCGGATGCAGTATTGTATGTAGCGGAGGTTGGCAATCAGATAAAAGGCTGTTGCGGAATTTATCCAACCAATGGTCTGGAGCCCGGTTATGCAGAGTTGGTCAAATTCTACCTGATGGCCGACAGCAGGGGAAAAGGGCTGGGCAGAATGCTTATGGAGCGCAGTATAGAAGCAGCTATTCACCTGGGTTATCAATATCTGTACATTGAGAGCCTGCCAGAGTTTTCAAAAGCAGTGAATATGTACCAGAAGCTTGGATTTGAAATGCTTTCCAATCCACTGGGTGAATCCGGGCATCCTACCTGTACCATCTGGATGCTCAAAAAGCTGACCAGGGCAGCTGGCAACAATTAAGCGGGCCCGGCATCATCAGGCCAACTTATGCTTAATTGAATGTCAAAAGATATGCGCCAGCCGATAAAATAGAAGAGTAAACAAGCAGACAATTATGCACTACACCAGAATTGTATTAAGTGGAAAGTACCAGGAGATTGGCTCCCAGGTAATGAGGCTGACGAAGCCTGCACCAGCACTGATCTTCAGGTTTGATCTTTTTTATGAAAAAGTTGAGCAGATTTTACGGACACGTTCTATCCGCCGCGTACTTGTTGAACGGCGTAAAGGGTTTTCTGCCCCGGCTTTCGGCGGACTGGAAGAGATCCGTGCAGGAATTGAGCGATTGAGAAAAGCCGGAAAAGAGATTTATTATTATGCCGCAGAATATGAGACTTCGGACATTGTGCTTTCGGCTGCCTGCAACCACAGGATAATGCACCCACTGGGTCAACTGTCTTTCCGGGGGATGGCAATGCCTTCCCTTTTTTTTAAGAACTTTCTTGACAAACATGACATAGATGTCACCATAATACGACGCGGGAAATACAAGGGTGCGGCAGACCGCCTGAGAACAGAAAAATTCGATGATTATTCCCGGGAACAGTACCAGGCCTTAATGACAGGGGTCGTGTCTGCCATGCGAAAAGCAGCTGCAACTCCCGCCGGTGGCCAAAAGCAAGGTGGGTTTTCTGAAGAAATACTGGATAAAATGTTGGAGGGACGCATTTATACAGCAACAGAAGCCCTGGAAAACAAAATGGTGGATCAACTAACCACCCTCTATGGTCTTATTGATAAATGGAAGAGGAAAAAAATCAGGGAAAGACCCGGGATAAAGTTTTTCCGATTTCGTTCCGGATCACGCCTGGCAATATTGGTTCTTGAAGGCATGATCGCAGACGGAGCTAATCGCAACCACCCTCTTTTTGGACAGGTAACCGGGGACAGCCAAATGATCAAAAGAATCCGCGCCCTTCGCAGAAACAAGCGTGTAAAAGGGGTGGTATTCAGAATTAACAGCAGTGGGGGGGCTCCTACCGCAAGCGAAAACATTCTGAAAGAGCTTGCCGCCCTGCATAGGGAAAAACCTCTTGTGATCTCCATGGGTCCCGTCGCCGGGAGTGGTGGTTACTGGCTCTCAACCACCGGTCGGCGGCTTTTTGCACTTCCCACAACCCTGACAGGGTCGATCGGCGTCATCACCCTTTTCTTCAACCTGGCGGGTTTACTAAAAAAACACGGAATCACAACCGACTGTATCAAAGAAGGGAATTCAGCAGATATGGGATCCGCTTTCCGTCCGCTCACCGACAAAGAGCACAGCACCATTAACCATACCGTAGATTTTCTTTACCAGGCTTTTATTGACAGGGTCGCAGGAAGCCGTAAAATGACCAGGGAAACAATCCATGAGCTGGGACAAGGTCGTTTATGGCTCGGGATCGAGGCGGTCCAACACAAACTTGTGGACCAGACCGGAGGCCTGCATGATGCAATCAACCACCTGAAGGACATCCTCAACGTTAAAAGGGTAAAACTTCAATTTCAACCACGTCAGCCTTTAATAATGCGGATTATGGGCAAGCGTTCTGCCGCAGCAGCAGAAAAAGTATTATCGGCAAATTTCCTATGGAAGGAGGAAACAGACAATGCTCCGGGGTTCCCTTTTTTACCAAACGCCGAGACCCTCTCAAATGAACTGAATATCTCTCTTTCCCTGGCCCAGGCTTGCCTCTCGGTTCATGGCCGTTTACTTCTACATGACCCTTTACTGACCCAACTTTTTTACGGCATTCACAATTCCGGTAATCAGCGTTAATGGGTATGAGCCCCCTTGCTTCTATGAGACAAAGCACAATTATAATGATCATAGGATTTGTACTCCTCTGGAACTCCGGTTTCATCGGTGCAGAGGTTGGCTTATCCTATTCCGGTCCTTTCAGCCTGCTTTTCTGGCGCTACCTGGGACTGACGCTGCTCCTCCTGATTTACCTACTGGCAAGGAAACGATTAAGATGGGTAGGATGGTCTGCAGCAGCTCCAAATATGCTCGTTGGTGTACTTGCTCATGGTGGTTGGCTGAGCTGCGTTTTGTTGGCCCAGTATTGTGGTGTACCACCAGGGATTGTTGCACTCGTAGTCGCCCTGCAGCCCATGACAACCGGTGCCTTTTCCGGGCTTGCAGTGGGTGAACCAACACCAATTTTCAGATGGATTGGCCTGGCGATTGGATTTGGCGGGGTGGTCATGACCGTTGTTTCAAGAATAAATTTTGAAAGCACCGAGTCAATATTCGCTTATTTAATTCCCCTGGGATCGGTGATTTCAATCACGATTGCCAGTCTGATCCAAAGAAGAATGGATATTCATCATACTTCCGGTCGCCTGCCTGTTGACCTCACCCTCTTTTATCAGTCCCTGGCGACTACCCTGGCAATTACCTTACCGGTCCTGGCATTTGATGGGTCAACCACACAATGGGAAAACACCTTCATCTTTACCATGATTTGGCTCGTGATTGGTGTTTCTTTGGGTGCGTATACCCTGATGTGGGAACTTATCGAACGAATGGACGCCACACGCGTGGCAAGCCTGTTTTACCTTGGCCCCCCCATTACCATGTTAATGGCCTGGATAGCCTTCGGCGACACCTTAAAGGTGATGGATGTCGCAGGCCTGCTGGTAGTATTTACAGGTGTTCTGATGACGCAGATAAAACCGGCATCTTTACGAAAAATAAACACCCATAAATAGCAAGTAAATGATTAACCCTGAAATTATCGCGGCATTCACAGGACTGGCAACTGTAATTATATGGCTCTTTTACCTGAATATATTCTGGCACGAGCACCAGCGAAACCGTCGACCTTTTCTATTGATTCATCACGCAACCGCACAAGATCCTGAAGCAAGCTGTATGATCGTGAATATGAGCAAAGAAGCTGTACACATACAATGTGTAATTGTTACGCTTGAACAAGCGAAGGGATACTCCAGGCATTATCTGACCGGCTACAGCCGTATTAATCCGCAGGAGGAAGTCAGTCAACCCAGCCTGCGTGAGGGCCCCCTTATGCCAGGAGGATATATTATATTGGGTACTTTTACAGACCTTTTGCTCGGGCGCGATATTGGACTTGAAAAAGACCAACACAAAGACAGGCTCCGTCAATTTCCGGATATCCGACAATTAAAAAACATAAAATCCATGGAAATTTGTGTGGCAGTTACCCATGGACAAACTGCGAATCCCATCGGGGCACGCCGGGCTTTTTTCGTGGAAAAACATAATAATGAGATCAAAATCAGGTCTTATAGCATTTATACAGAACAACTTATCAAACGAAAGAAGCGGAAAATCGTAAAGGAATGGGTAGAACAAAGGCTTGAACCCAAGCTGCGGGGTGACAATCAAAACGAACAGACCCTGCAAACACAGGGTGAAACATCAAGAGATAAATAGCGTCAATATACTTTTAACCCGGCAATCTCCGGGAAGGAGCTACCGGGTTAAAAGTATACAATTGATCAATCAGCCTACGCTAATCTCATCCACCACATCCACTACCCCGGTGGTAAAAGCTGCGATATTCAAAGCTTCTCTTTTCATCGCATAAAAGGGCACATTGCCGCTCAGGTGTGCCATTCCATTATTGACACTGACCCGTACTGCATTGTCATCCACCAATGCGCTACGCTGAAAGGCTTTCCTTATATCTTCCTCCACCTCAATATCAATGGCAGACATTTTGGGTATAACTTTCAAACGGTTATCGACACGGATAACCCCGGTGGAAGAAATGGCAATATCCTCTGCAAGGTTTTTCTCCCAGAAGCTATCTACCGTTCCTGTGAGCGCAACAACACCATCAATACAGTCAACCAGGATTCCATCTGCATTAAGTTGGTCGTTCCACAGTAATTTAGACTTCACGTTGGCGGCAATCTCATCATCTCCTGGCAACCCCACTTCAGGAGGAAATTCCACTTCCAGCAAATTATCCACGTGAGTAATTCCGGGAACCAAAAAAGCCTCCCTTTCAGCAGTTAGTTTCTCAGTGTAGCTGGGAACACTGCCTTCCAGAATGGCCAGGTTGCCCTCCACTGTAACGTGAATGTTGGAAGCATTCACACTGTCGTTCCATACCAACTGGTCAATAATTTCCAATTTTTTGGTTTCGTCTGCTGCTGGATCCATAGTAAATCAATTTTAGGATTTGAGACATCATTTTATGAAGACATTCTATATGTACCCATATATTCGGCCTGGTCTAACATAAGTCCGTTAATGGCCTCATGGAAATCTTCTCCGTTTTGAATAGATTCCGGCGGAAGCTTCTTTTTCAGCGCATAAATCCGGAAATAATACCGGTGCTCCTCCCCTTTTGGCGGGCATGGACCACCGTATCCGATCTTGCCAAAGTCGTTTTTGGCCTGAATACCTCCATTGTCAAGATTCTTTTCAATGGGGGTAATTTTCTCCAGTCTATGGCAGCCGGCAGGTAAGTTGTACACTATCCAATGGGTAAATGTTCCACCTGGTGCGTCAGGATCTTCCATGATCAGGGCGAAAGTGACGGTTCCTTCTGGTTCGCCATCCCAATGCAAAGGGGGAGAAACATCGTCTCCCTCACATGAATGGACGACAGGGATTTTTACTCCTTCTTCAAAAGCAGGGCTGGAAATATTAAATGCCATAAATACCTCCTGTTTTTTTGTAATTAAAATATATTGAATTAAGTGATACGTAAATATGCAGTCTTGTCTGACAGGGAAAGACCTGTACTACAGACTTCCATAACAAGATCTTTTTTATAAGGAACCCCGGAAAAGTTCTTTCAGTTCTTTGGGTAACTGTGCAATGATATCCTCAAATTCTCCTTTGGAAATATAATTGTCAACCAGAACTGAAAATACAGTTTGGATAATTTCTTCCGTTGACATTTTCCAGCTGAATTCCTGTTCCCCGTATTGTTCCTGGTGTTTCTCCACTTCATCAATGAACTCCTTCCTGGTGTTCAGATCCAAAGGTTTCTCACGATATTTCCAATTATCCACATAAACAGCCTTCAGGCTCATGGGCAACTGCGACAACATATTCAAGGATTCACTGATGGTAATACGTTCCCGCAGAGAATGCAGCACCGCCCTAAGTACAATCGAGGTTCTTCCTCTTTCTTCCGGATGACCCAAACGGTTTGCCAGTTTGTTGATAAATTCATTGCCTTCTTTTGCAAACTTTTCAAAATTCAAAGCCATAACTTATCCTCCATTTTTATCGGTTTATAAAAAGCGTTTCAATATTTCATATGAAAGGGGGTTAAAAATCAACAGTGGTGTGAAAATTAAACCCCATTAAGAATTGTTTTTCCTGCATTTTGGCACCCAATAAAGGGGAAACCTCATTTTTCCCTTTAAAAAAGACAAATACCATACCACATACTTTTATTTGACTGAAGCTGAAAACCGTGTATATTTTTATTATCGGCACACTTCATTTATATCCACATACGAAAATATTGGCTCTGTTTTTGCACGGTTCATCGTAAAACAATATGATTATGCCACTTTTTAATAAAAACGCGACAAATATCCCTGAAAAAGACATTATTGACCTGGTTCAGCGTCATTCTCATGACCTTGACCGGGGCCTTGAGCCCCTGCTGGAAAAAATCGGAGACGCACGGATCGTGTTGCTGGGGGAAGCCTCCCATGGAACCCATGAATATTATCTCTGGCGTTCGCGCATTACCCAGCGACTGGTTAAAGAAAAAGGATTCAAAATAATCGGGGTGGAGGGTGACTGGCCTGACTGCTACCAAATTAACCGGTATATTCGTCATTATGCCGACAGCAGGCCATCGGCAGTTGAAGTATTGAAAGAATTCGATCGGTGGCCCAGCTGGATGTGGGCCAATTGGGAAATCGCTGCTCTGATGGAGTGGCTGAAAAAATATAATTCAGAAAAACCATTTAATCAACAAACCGGATTTTACGGGCTTGATGTATACAGTCTTTGGGAATCACTGGAGGCCATTATAGAATATGTACGTAAGCATGATCCGGATGCAACAGCCGCGGCCGTTGAGGCGCTTCAGTGTTTTGAACCTTATCAGCGCGAAGGTTCAACATACGCCTCCGCTGCCCGTTTTGTACCTGACTCGTGCAAAAAGGAAGTGCTTGATGTACTCAGAAAGATCAGAATGCGGGTGCCCATGTACAACAGCGATCCGGAGGCACCATTCAGTGCTGAACAAAATGCAATGACCGCCGTAAATGCCGAACGCTATTACCGCTCCATGATCGAAGGCGGACCGGAATCCTGGAATATCCGTGATACGCATATGACCGACACACTGGAGAAGTTGCTTGATTTCCATGGTCCCGACTCCAGGGCCATTGTATGGGAACACAATACCCATATCGGTGACGCCCGTGCAACCGGCATGAGTCGTTCGGGAATGGTGAATGTCGGACAACTTGTCCGGGAAAAATGGGGACGGTCAAATTCAGTCCTTGTAGGTTTCGGTTCATACGAAGGTTCAGTCATTGCCGGAAGAGGATGGGGATCATCAATGGAAGAGATGGAAGTCCCTCCTGCCAGAGAAGATAGCTGGGAAGCCATCCTTCATCAATCCGACCCAAAAAACAAATTGATCATTACCTCCGAGCTGCGAAAAGAGTCAATGATGACCCAACACTTTAACCATCGGGCCATCGGAGTTGTTTATGATCCTGAACTGGAATACCGGCGAAATTATGTACCAAGCCTGATGACGGAACGCTATGATGCCTTTTTATTCCTGGATAAAAGCCAGGGACTGCATCCGGTCAAAGGAAAAGCAGATGTGAGTAAAACCCCGGAAACTTATCCCTGGGGAATATAGCCGGCCAGGGTACCGGATCCGTTCAGAATCCGCAAAAGAGGGATCGCCGTGCATAACCAATTGTCTTGGGTTGCAGCCATCATGAGGTAATCCTACTCCTTCTGACCACCGGTCAGGGGAACAAAGCGCACCGGAATGAGGTCATGTTCCACAAATTCTTCCTCGCTTGTTTTTTTTATCAACGTAAGCTTCTGGAAACCATTTCCCAGGGGAATTAACAATTTACCCCCGGTCTTTAGTTGCTCTTTCAGTGCATTTGGTACACGAGGAGCTGCTGCCGTGAGCATTATCTTGTCAAAAGGTGCTTTTTCATACCACCCCTGATAGCCATCCCCATAACGGAGGGTCACATTGTCAATGCCGGCTTTTATGAGGTTTTTGCGGGCCAGCTCAGCCAGCCATTCTATGATCTCAATGCTGTAAACCTGTGACACGAGACGTGACAGTATCGCTGCATTGTATCCACAACCGCTGCCAATCTCCAGCACTTTATCTTCCGGTTTCAGCTCCATAGCCTGAGCCATGTAAGCTACGATATATGGCTGACTGATGGTTTGTCCTCTTCCGATCGGTAAGGGAGAATCATTGTATGCATCCTCTTTCATCTCCTCGGGAACAAACAGCTCCCTTTCTACCTCACGCATGGCACGAAGGACCTTGCCATCATAAATATCCCGTCCTTTAAGTTGATGCTCGATCATTTTGTCTTTTGGATCCATGTTCTTCTATTTTTAATCCCTGCCATTTCCCTGAAACGCAAATGAGGATTAGCGCAGGTTCTGTGATTAAGAATTCGTTTACTTTATTGCGGCTTGCGTGCTACACTGAGTAAGTGTTTGGATTGCTGAACCATTTGAGGGTCTTCACAATGGTCGATTACAAACTCCATCCAGGCATCTTTCAGCTTATCGTCAAGCGAATGAAAAAGTTCAAACCGCTCCCCGAAAAAACCTTCTGCCCCGGCCAGATGCAATGGTTCCAGTCCTGCTTCTTCCATCAGTGGATTCACCTCCGAGGGGTGGGCAAAATAGGCACCGGTAAAATACTCGGTAGCCTCCACAAAACGATCGTCTGTGCCTGTAGCCCATAGTTTCCTGGCTCCGTCGGGATAAAAGATGCCATTGGGGTTGTGTTTTACACCGTAAACCAGCGCCCCGATACGCGTCATAAAGGCAGAAAAAACTACGCCCCCGGGTTTCAGATGTTTTTTAGCCAAAGACAGTAATGTAAGACGTTTTTTCTTACTGATCATGTGATATAACGGGCCGAGAATCAATATTCCATCCCATTGTTTCTGGTTCCAGTACTTACTTTCCAGCGCATCCGAATTTTCAATAAACAAAAGATTTCGATGAGTTTCGACCCGCTTCTTTGCCAGCCGGATGTTTTGATCAGACAAATCACTCAAGCCGACAAAAAAACCTTTGTTAAGAAGTTCCCGGGCATAACGGCCTGTGCCACAACCAATGTCGAAGATCTGATCGCCGGGATTCAGGTATTTTGTCACGAAATGCATGGTGACAGGAAGTTCAAACGGATGTTTATCGAGCCGTTTGTCTTCTTCAGCCACATGGTCATTGTAATATTCCTTTACCTTTTTCATATATCATATGGTTTTTGTGCTTTTTCACTGCCCTGACCAGAAAAGGCCATTTAAATCAGGAGAAAAACAGCAAACTGGTTTAAAATGTAAAACAAAAATGAAGCCATTAATGTTTTATTAATGAAAAACCAATTTCACAAATAAACCAAAAAAAATACACTATGCAACAGAACATGGGCACCACAGACAAAGTGATCAGGATTGTCATTGCAGCATTGCTGGCAGTGCTTTACTTTACCAATGTAATTACAGGAACCCCCGGAATTGTCCTGCTTGTAGTTGCAGCAATACTTCTGATCACAACAATCACAGGATTTTGCGGGGTTTATAAGGTTTTGGGCATCAATACCTGTCCCAGAAAAGAGAAGAAAGGGTGAGGCTTATATCCAGGCAGCCTGCAAAAAAACTAATCAGGGATTTCAAAAATAATTTGCTGATTAAACAGATCTATCGTAAAAGCGAACTGGCTGATTAAACAGATCTATCGTAAAAACGAACTGTTGGATAATCCTCTCCTCTCCACTCAATGGAGCTTGCATAGCTTTCAAGTCCGAGTGCTTCGAGAGAGAGTTTATTAAAGTTTACATCTCTGGAGCCTGTTTCTATCTGCATTAAAATTCTGTTCCATTAATTGTGCAGGGTATAAACACCCATCCGTTCCTTACGACATAAGCCACCGCTGCCGGGCTGTATAAGTGGCCACACCAACTGCCAATCCCCCAATATTCAGTGCATAAAAGTATCTGTCTTAGAATATTTCTCCTCGCTATGCGAATGGGATAATGAATCACGAGACAATTTTTTTATAAAGTATCTTATTTATAACATGGTTTATGCCAGCACGAATAATATACTAGTATTCAAACGCAAAAAGTTTTACCGCATAGACTGAAATGTACCGGAGCGGATACCGGGTGTCCGTATAAGCACACCTGACCCAATGATTGAATGACAAAGGGTAAATTCCTGACAACCTGACACGGCATAAAAAAACCCCTTGTTTTTCAAGGGGTTAGGGGGAGCTTGGAGGTCTCGAGCGGATTCGAACCGCTGTAAATGGTTTTGCAGACCACCGCCTAGCCACTCGGCCACGAGACCATTTCGCATAAGGTGGTGCAAATTTAATGATATCCGCAAAACCCACAAAATAAATTTAATCCATTTCAATCCTCAAGGCTTACCTCTGAAGGATGACACCTGCTGCTTACCGTTCCATTTCCAGGCTGACGCATCGCATTTCTCCGCCCATGGGTGGATGCATCTTGGACACCTTCAGCTTCATATGGCGTATTTCGGGAAAACTATCCCCCAGGGCATCCAGTATCAGCCTGCCCAGGTGTTCAAGCAAATGCGATTTATTGGCCATCTGTGCTTTTACGGTCTCATACACTGCCTGGTAGTTCACCGTATCCTGCAGGTTGTCCGATTGTTCCGCGTTCCAGGTATCCACTTCAATGATCAGATCTACAATGAAACGATTCCCTATCACCTGTTCCTCTTTGAAACACCCGTGATAGGCATAAAACTCCATACCCTCGAGCAAAATCCTTGACATAGCAACAAATCTTTGAATAATCAAAAGTACATATTTTCACCCCATAAAAAGACATTTTTTTGTACTTTTGCCTTTTGAAAAACCGAATTAACCGTTCGGCCATAGCCCTCGACAAACCAACGACTGGAGAGGGCGCAGCCCCCGACCAACTAACAACCGGAGGCGAGCAGCGCCGATAAACAAACAACTTACATGAAAGATAACAACGACACCCCTGCCGCTTCCCTGAATTTCATTGAACAGATCATTGAAAAAGACCTGCAGGAAGGAACTACAGGCGGGCGGGTTCATACCCGGTTCCCCCCGGAACCAAACGGTTATCTTCATATTGGCCACGCAAAATCCATTTGCCTGAATTTTGGATTGGCAGAAAAATATAACGGAAAGTGCAACCTGCGATTTGATGACACCAATCCCACCAGGGAAAATGTGGAATATGTCAATTCAATCAGGGCGGATGTAAAATGGCTGGGATTTGACTGGGAAGACAGGGAGTTTTACGCATCCGATTATTTTGAACAGCTTTACGAACTGGCTGTTTACCTGATCAGGAAAGGGAAGGCCTTTGTGTGTGACATGACAGGAGAGGAAATGGCGGCCAATCGGGGAACGCCTGCTACGCCCGGGAAAGAAAGCCCCTGGCGCAACCGCAGTCCCGAAGAAAACCTCGACCTGTTTGCACGTATGCGCAGGGGAGAGTTTGCAGACGGAGAAAAGGTATTGCGTGCCAAAATTGACATGTCATCCCCGAACATGCATATGCGCGACCCGGTTATGTATCGTATCATGCGCACAGCTCACCACCGTACCGGCGATCAATGGTGCATCTACCCCATGTATGACTGGGCGCACGGCCAGAGCGATTACCTGGAAAACATCACCCATTCTGTTTGTACCCTGGAATTTGAGGTACACAGGCCCCTTTACGACTGGTTCCTGGATAACCTGGACATACAGGAGAACCGCCCCCGGCAGTTTGAGTTTGCGCGCCTGAACCTGAATTATACCGTCATGAGCAAGCGTAAACTGCTTGAACTGGTTGAAGGCGGATATGTGAAAGGCTGGGATGATCCACGCATGCCCACAGTTTCCGGATTGCGACGCAGAGGTTACACCCCTGCTTCCATACGCACCTTCTCCGAGAAAGTCGGGGTGGCGAAGAGGGAAAATGTGATCGACATGGCCCTGCTGGAATATTGCATCCGTGAAGACCTGAATAAAAATGCTCCCCGCGTAATGGGCGTGCTTGATCCGGTGAAGCTGGTCATTGACAATTATCCGGATGACCAGGTGGAAGAACTTGAAGCCACCCGAAACCCGGAAAGACCTGAAGAAGGCCACCGGATGGTTCCTTTCAGCAAAATTTTGTATATTGAGCGAAAAGATTTCATGGAAGATCCACCGAAAAAGTTCTTCCGATTGTCCCCGGGAAAAGAAGTCAGGCTTAAGTATGCATACATCATTCGTTGCGAAAGTGTGGAGAAGGACCAGGCAGGTAACATTACGGCAATTCACTGCACTTATGATCCGGAAACCAAAAGCGGCATGGGGAGTACAAAGAAAGTAAAGGGGACTTTACACTGGGTGAGTGCCGATCATTGTCTGAATGCGGAATTACGACTGTACGACAGGCTTTTTGAAGCCCCGGATCCTGACGATGTGCCGGAAGGCGGTGATTTCAAAGATTCACTGAACCAGGAATCACTGGAAGTGACCAGCGGATTGGTTGAACCATCGGTAAAAGATGGAGTGGCAGGACAGCGTTACCAATTCGAAAGAACTGGTTATTTTTGCATAGACCCTGACAGTAGTCCGGAGAAACTGGTGTTTAACCGCACAGTGACCCTGAGAGATTCCTGGGCGAAAATGCAGGGGAAGTAATACATATTGTCCCGTGGTGTAATTGGCAACACGTCTGATTCTGGATCAGAAGAGTCCAGGTTCGAGCCCTGGCGGGACAACTTATAAAACAGCCACTTACAGCCTTATTGCTTGAGTGGCTGTTTTATTTCCTACAGGAGGGATTTCGGTTGATCACCCATAAAACCCGCCGGGACATATAATTGCTTCTACATAACACTTTTTAAAAGCTGTAAAGCCTTGCTCATAAAGGGTTACAGAGGGAAATATCAAAATTTTTCACTATATTTGCAGGTTCACAGGGGTAACTAATAAAGATTCTCTTTGTGGACTTTTTCGCGGAAGATCACGCTCCGGGACATGTCACCACAAGATGTGTCCCGGGTTAATTTTTAATCCACTAATGCTTTGATCTATGGGACTTCCAGTTCAGGTATTCATTCTTGGTTTGCTTACCGTTTTTGTTGTACTGCTGGTGGTGGTCTACACCGGCAGGGTCATTATTTGGTTTGTGAACCGCTTTTTTGAACCTGCACCGGTTCGTGTCCCGGTCAAAGGTACTGGTCCGGCATCCCTTAAAAAGGGTCGTATTGCCGCCATCTCTGCTGCAGTTCATATTGTGACAAAAGGCAAAGGCAAGGTGGCAAAGATTGAAAAGCTTTGATCCCGCACCCGTTTTAACATTTCTAATATCCACCCTAAACGATATACCATGCAGAAAATAAAATTCTCTTTAGTTTACCGGGATATGTGGCAATCTTCAGGCAAGTATGTACCTCGTGTCGACCAGCTTAAAGCGATTGCCCCCCACATTATTGAAATGGGTTGTTTTGACCGCATTGAAACCAATGGCGGCGGATTCGAACAGATCAACCTGCTGTTCGGGGAGAACCCCAATAAGGCCCTGAGGGAGTGGGCCAAACCATTCAACGAAGCAGGTATTGAAACACATATGCTTGACCGTTCGCTAAACGGACTGCGTATGCGGCCTGTACCAGCTGACGTACGAAAACTGATGTACAAAGTCAAAAAATCCCAGGGTACAAACATCACCAGGATCTTTTGCGGGATGAATGACCCACGGAATATCATTGACTCCATCCGATATGCGAAGGAAGCAGGAATGAGGACACAGGCTGCACTGAGCATAACTTTTTCTGAAGTTCATACGATAGCCTACTATACCGATCTTGCCATGAAAGTCATTGAAGGAGGTACCGACGAAATCTGTCTGAAGGATATGGCAGGTATCGGACGGCCTGTCTGGCTCGGAAAGATCGTAAAGAACATCAAAGACAAACACCCTGACATTCCCATTCAGTATCACTCCCACTCCGGCCCGGGATTTGCCATGGCTTCCATCCTGGAAGTAGCGCGTGCAGGCGCCGATTATATTGACGTGGGTATGGAACCCCTTTCATGGGGGACAGGTCACGTAGACATCCTTGCCGTTCAGGCCATGCTCAAAGATGCCGGATATGATGTGCCGGACATCAACATGGATGTATATATGAAAGTTCGCAAGATGAACCAGGAATTCATGAAAGACTTCCTGGGTTATTACATCAACCCCAGCAACCGCAACATGAACTCCCTGCTGATTTCTTCCGGGCTTCCGGGAGGTATGATGGGATCACTGATGGACGACCTGGAGAAGAACCTGATTGATCTCAACCGATGGAACAAAAAGAACAATAAACCGGAACTGACCGAAGACGAGTTACTGGTAAAGCTTTTCCAGGAAGTTGAGTACATCTGGCCCAAACTTGGCTATCCGCCGCTTGTTACACCCTTCAGCCAGTATGTAAAAAATGTCGCCGTGATGAATGTGAGCCAGCTTATGAAAGGGGGCGACCGCTGGCAGATGATCCCGGACAATGTATGGGATATGCTGACGGGTAAACTTGGACAGCTTCCCGGGAAACTGGCTCCTGAGATTGTGGAGCTGGCAAAGCAGGAAGGAAAAGAGTTCTTCACCGGCAACCCCCAGGAACTCTACCCGGACAAATTGGATGAATTCCGCAGGGAAATGGATGAAAATGGCTGGGATTACGGAAAAGACGATGAAGAACTTTTCGAACTGGCCATGCATCCTGAGCAATACCGGAACTATAAGTCAGGCGCCGCAAAAAAAGCCTTTGAAAAAGACCTTGAAAAACGTAAGAAAAAAGGAGGAGGTTTATACAAGGGCACCGAAGAAACCAGGCCGGAGTCAGAAGCCGGGAGCACCCCAGTCCCCGACAAACCTACTTCCATGACCATTGAAGTGGACGGAGAAAAATATAAAGTTAACGTATCATACAATGACGACAGTGCTGACAATACCTCTAAACAGGAAAGCAATCAGGGGCAGAAAAATAATGATCAGCCCGGGAGTGGAGACATGGAAGAGGTTCTCTCACCATTGTCCGGCAATTTCTACCTGACCAGGGAATTATCTGAAAAGCCCGTCAAAGTAGGTGACACAGTGAAAAAAGGTGATGTGCTTGGCTATATTGAAGCCATGAAGACCTACAACACCATTCGCAGTGATAAAGACGGCAAGGTAGCGGAAATTATACAGGATAACGGAGCAGAAGTATTTGAGGATGACGCATTGTTCCTCCTGGAAACCAAACTTTAAGATGGACGCATTAGAAAAATTATACAAAATCACCGCTTTTGGAGAATTGGTCGCCCAACCCGGGGCCATTCTCATGCTGGCCATCGGCGTCTTTTTGCTATTTCTTGGTATCCGCAAAAAATATGAACCTTTATTGCTGGTTCCCATTGGCTTTGGGGTAATTCTGGCCAATTTGCCTGGTGCAGGGATGGGCATTGTACCTGAAGAATCCGTACGCCTCGACGACGGACGGTACATGAACCTGATTGAAGTGGCCGGTGAATATGGCATCATGAATTACCTGTACTATATGCTGATCAAAACCGGTTTCCTCCCTCCCATAATTTTCCTTGGTGTGGGAGCACTGACCGATTTCGGCCCCATGTTGCGCAACCTGAGGTTATCATTATTTGGGGCAGCGGCGCAGGTTGGAATTTTTTCGGTCTTCTTTGTGGCTATTGCCGTCGGGTTTACCGCCCAGGAAGCAGGCGCCCTGGGTATTATTGGAGGCGGAGACGGTCCGACGGCCATTTACATATCCATTTTGCTGGCCCCGCACATGCTCGGACCCATAGCCATTGCAGCTTATTCCTATATGGCACTTGTTCCGGTAATCATTCCGCCGATTGCCAGAACCATGTGTAGCAGCAAGGAGTTATCCATCAACATGAAATCCATGGACAAACAATACCCTTCCGGGCAGGTGATCAAAAACCTGGCAGCGGTTAAAATTGCCTTCCCGGTTGTTCTGGGGATCATTGTGGCATTTTTTGTCCCAACAGCAGTGCCCCTGGTGGGTATGCTGATGTTCGGGAATCTGATCAAGGAGATCGGGGTAGCCACCGGACGCTTGTCTGAAGCCGCCACAGGGCCCATCATGAACACGGCCACCATATTCCTCGGACTTGCGGTGGGTGCGACCATGACATCGGCAACTTTTCTGGATATCCGTACACTGGGAATTATTTTCGGCGGACTCGTGGCCTTTATCATATCAGTAGCCGGGGGGATCCTTGCAGTAAAGATTTACAATTTGTTCGTCAACAAAAAGATCAACCCGCTGATCGGTGCCACCGGGCTTAGTGCAGTTCCCATGGCCTCACGCGTGGCCAATGAAATTGCTGTCAAATATGACTCCAGCAACCACATCCTGCAATACTGCATGGCAAGTAATATTTCCGGGGTAATTGGGTCGGCAGTCGCAGCCGGCGTGCTGATCGCATTTTTGGGGTAAGCGGTAAGCCGGTCGCAGCGAACCACCCTGACAAAACCACTGCCCTTAGTTATACATACGGACATACTCCCGGGGATTGCCGCAATGTTCAAGGAAGCGAAGGAAATCCCGGTATTTGATAATGATGGATGCCGTATTAACGCAAGGATGAAAACTGATGGATTCTGCTCCTTTTAGTTTCTCGTCCAGGAAAACACGGACCTGTCTGTCAGTATCGTTGATCAACCCCAAAGGGGTTACTGAGCCCGGAGTGAGCCCCAGGTATTTTTGCAGACGTTTCGGTGAGGCAAAACTTAGCTTACCCTGCTTCAGGCGTTGCTCTAAATCTTTTATGTTCAGTTTTTGCCTGTAATCAAGTACTACAAGATAGTGCCTGTTTCCTTTATGATTCCGGAAAAACAGGTTTTTGCAATGGGTAGCATCCAGGTCTTTCCAGTATTTGGCGGCTTCTTCTACAGTAGGTACAGCCGGATGGGCATAATAATCAAAAGGAATATCCAGCTCGTCAAGCAACTCATATAATTTCGGATCTCCTCTCATG
>CAYXEH010000002.1:0-19057 GCA_964463915.1 uncultured Bacteroidales bacterium
AATCATGAAACTGAAACATGTATTAAATCAGTTTAGGTGTACTTATATAGCCCAAAAAGGATTCATTAAACTAAGCGATTA
This sequence comes from uncultured Bacteroidales bacterium, assembly GCA_964463915.1. GTDB lineage: Bacteria > Bacteroidota > Bacteroidia > Bacteroidales > UBA7960 > PUPG01. The sequence continues at coordinate 82 of CAYXEH010000002.1, forward strand.
TTTGTAATTAAAGTGCTGAACACATGAAAACTTTTATTGGATGTAGCGGTTTTTCATATAATGACTGGAAAGGATGTTTTTATCCCCATGATTTACCTGATAATCAATGGCTCTCATACTATGCCGAAAAATTCAATACAGTAGAAATCAATAATTCGTTTTATCAGTTTCCAAAAAAAGAATCACTGAAAGAATGGGTCAGTCAAACACCCGCTCATTTCAGGTTTTCCATTAAAGCCCACCGGTTTTTTACCCATCTTAAAAAATTTAAAATTGACACCTCCTTTATGGAAAAACTGGATAATTTTCAGGCTCCCCTCAGTGCTGTCAAAGAAAAAGGCGGGTGCGTACTCTGGCAAACACCGGGTAATCTGCATAAAAACATTTCAAAACTTGAATCCTTTTGCCAAAAGCTGGACATGGACTTTACCCATGTACTTGAGTTTCGCCACCGATCCTGGTTTGACGATAAGGTTTATGAGGTACTGAAAAAAAACAATGTGGCCTTTTGTATCATTTCGGCCCCCGGTGATTTGCCCGAAGACATTGTTGCGACCCACAGAACTGCCTATGTCCGGTTCCATGGCAAAAAAGATTGGTACGATTATCTCTATTCCAATGGAGAATTAAAAGAATGGAGTAAGCGGTTGGGTAAATTAAATAATATAGACCGGTTGTTTATCTATTTCAATAATGACAAGCATGGCAATGCGGTAAAAAATGCCCTTACTTTTAAGAAGCTATTAAATGTGTAGCATATTTTTCTCAACTGTGAAAATTTTCCAATTGGCTGACTTTGTCGTCATGCAATCCAACAAAATCTTACATGCCGGGAAAGCGCATTGCTGGCTTTATGACAGATAACAGCCCTTGATTTCTGTTTTTTTTCAGAGTAACTGGAATACTTTTTGAGATATTCTGGTCAAGGAATAACAATTTTATAAACCCTAAAATCAGATCGTTATGAACTCAGAAAAATCAGATGAATTTATTAAAAGAGAAGTGGTAGACCAATTGACCTGGGATAACAGTTTAAACTCCAATGATGTTTTCGTAAGTGTATCGGATGGGGTTGTTCAGCTAACAGGTGTGGTGCCCACTTATATTGCAAAAATGGCTGCAGAAAAGAATGCCTTTCGGGTGGCTGGTGTCACACAGGTTGAAAACTTAATTGAAGTTGAATCCCCGACCGGGATTACGTTGCCAGATGACACAGAGATCACGAACATGATTGAAAGTAAACTTATCTGGAACGACCAGATAGATGCAACCAAAATCACTGTAGAAACTCATAATGGCATTGTCACCCTGTCGGGTAACGTCAACAGTTACTGGGAAAAAAACCTTGCAGCCGATATTGCCTTTGCAACCAGGGGTGTTTTGCAGGTAAACAATGATCTTGCCGTTATTGTAGAAAAAACTTTTACTGACCTGGATATCGCAAATGATATCAAAAGGGCGTTTAAAAGGAATGTGTTAATTAATCCGGACAAAATTGATGTAAGCGTAACCAATGGCGTTGCCCATCTTACAGGCATTGTTCCTTTTTACTCAATGAAAGAAGAGGCATTTGTCACTGCCATGCTTACTGCAGGAGTAAGGGATGTAATAGATGATATTGCCATTGGATAGTTTTTTGACCTTAAAAAAGACAACAGCTTTTTGGATGCCTGTTATGGGCCACTTTCTAATGGCGGCGCAGAATGCATCCATAAAGTTGTTGTTTCTGAGTTTGCCTTGCTATTCAGATAAAAGATTATCCTTTAATCAGAGTTATCGCACAGATCAATTAATTTAATACAAAACAATTATGCCTGAATTACCAGATGTTGAAGTATATAAAAAATCAGCAGATAAATCCGTTGGGAGTAAAATAGAGACCATCGAAATAACGGATGAAAAATTTACTGATGCCTCCAAAAACCTCATGGGCAGGTATATAAAAAACCGGGAAGTAAAAAAGACCCGGCGAAAAGGTAAATACCTTTTCATAGAGATGGATAATAAATATGCCCTGGTAATGCATTTCGGCATGACGGGCTTTCTTAGCTATATAGCGAAAACTTCAGAAACACCCTCTTATGCCAGGTGCATATTTGAATTAAGCAACAATCATAAACTTATTTATATATCTAAACGAAAACTGGGCAAAATTGAGATAACCAATGACATTAAAAAATATACGGAAAAACAGGATCTGGGGCCTGATGCCCTCGAAATCAGCAGAACCGGCTTTCTTTCAAAAATAAAGGGAAGTAAGGCCATGGTAAAAAGTTTTTTAATGGATCAATCCGCCTTGAGTGGTATTGGAAATGTATATGCAGATGAAATTCTGTTTCATGCTGGCATTCATCCCGGAGAAAAAGCACATCAACTTAAAGAAAATCAGAAAAATGAGCTGTATAAACAAATTGGCAGGGTACTGAGAACTGCCATCAACAAACAAGCGAAGATTAACCGTATGCCCGATGATTTCATGCTTCCGAAACGAAAGGAAGGTGAGAAATGCCCGAGGTGTAATGGTAAAATAAAAAAAATAAAGATTTCAGGACGAACAGGATATTACTGCCCTCAGTGCCAGAGAAAAAGCAAATAATGATTTGGAAAATAATACAACGATGAGCAGAAATCCTTACATAAAAGTCCCTTTCCCGGAAATGCCCGATGTGGATGATTTAACAAAAAAGCAGGCCCGCAGTGAGATAGAGCAATTACGAGAAGCCATTCATCACCACAATCACCAATATTACATAGAGAATGATCCGGATATCCCGGATAGCAAATATGATGAGCTTTTTCAACGATTGTTAACCCTGGAGGAAAAATTCCCGGATTTCAAATCAGATGTGTCGCCCACCCGCAAAATTGGTGCCCCTCCTGCTGATTCACTAAAAAAGAAGAGACACCTGGCTCCCATGCTTAGCCTCAACTCTTCGACCGAAGAAAAGGAGATGAAAGCCTTCATTGCAACTGTTCAAAAAAAGACAAAGGGCAAAGACACTGAATTCTTTCTCGAGCCTAAATTTGATGGCCTTTCTGTTGAGGTTGTATACCGGGAGGGCATTTTTAGTTACGCGGCAAGCCGCGGAGACGGCCATGAAGGCGAGGATATTTCAGAAAATGTAAAGACCATTGGCTCAGTTCCATTAAAACTTCGTACCGGCAATGACTTTCCCGACAATCTTTCTGTACGGGGAGAAATATACCTTCACAAAGAGGATTTTCAGCAGCTCAACAAAGAACGTATCGAAAAGAATAAAAAGGCATTCGCCAATGCACGCAATGCAGCAGCAGGCCTGGTAAGACAGCTGAACCCGGAAATAGTGGCAGATATTCCTCTCGATATTTTCTTTTATGAGATCATTGCCAGCGATAATGAAGAAATTGATTTTGAGAAACACCAGGAATTGCAAAAACAATTTAAAAAATGGGGACTGAAGACCAGTGATTTGAGTAAAACATGTACAACGGCGAAGGGAATAAAAGATTTTTACAATCACCTGCAAAGCAAAAGAGAGAAGCTGACATATGAGATAGACGGAATGGTGATCAAACTTAACCACCGGGAGCTTCGGCGTGAGCTTGGCAGCCGTGGCCGCAGTCCGCGATGGGCTTTTGCATGGAAATTTGAACCACAGAAAGAAATTACGACCCTTGTGGATATTATCGTTCAGGTTGGGCGAACAGGTATCCTTACTCCCGTGGCTTTGCTTGAACCCGTGGAAGTAGGAGGTGTCACCATCAGCAGGGCAAGCCTGCACAATGAAGATGAGGTAAAGGAAAAAGATGTTCGTGCCGGTGATAGGGTTAAAGTGAAACGGGCTGGAGAGGTCATACCCGAAATAACGGAACGGGTGAAAAAAAAAGGAGGGAAAAGAACAAAGGCTTTCAAAATGCCCGAAAAATGCCCTGTTTGCCATACCAAAGTGGTCCGGGAGGGAGCTTATGTCATTTGTCCTGCAGGTCTTTCGTGCGAAGCACAGTTAAAAGGCAGCCTGAGTCATTTTGCATCCCGTGATGCAATGAACATTGAAAACCTCGGGGAGGAAGTGATTGCAAAACTTGTCGACTTGGAACTCATACAAGACATCCCGGACCTCTACGCCCTCAAAATTGCCGATATAGAGAAGCTGGAAGGGTTTGCCAAAAAGTCTTCTCAGAAACTTTATGAGGCCATCCGGAAATCAAAAGAACCAACGCTGGATCGATTTATTTATGCACTGGGGATAAGACATGTGGGTCAACATCTTGCCAGGGTGTTGGCAAGGCAGTTTAAATCCCTGGATGCGATTTCTGATGCCAGTGAAAAGGAATTGAATGAAACACCGGAAATCGGACAGGAGACAGCAGAAAGCATCGCGCATTTTTTCAATAGTCAGGACAACCTCGACATGCTTCAAAAACTTAAAAATGCCGGATTAAAAATACAGCAACAAAAAACACCTCACTCAAATAAACTGGAGGGCAAAACCTTCGTGATTACAGGTGAACTTGATGGTTTCACACGCGATGAAGCAAAAGAAAAAATTGAATCCCTGGGCGGTCGGGCCACCTCATCGGTAAGTAATAATACCGATTATCTGGTTGTAGGGAAAGACCCGGGAAGCAAACTGGATGAAGCAAAAAAGAAAAAGGTAAAACAAATAGATGAAAAACAATTCAGGAAAATCATTTCCTGAAGTTTCAGGGATATGCGATATACAAGAAGAAAAAGAGTCAATCAAAACAGGTTGTTGAATTTTGATATTGGGTGACCTGAACCTGTCAGACACCTCCTTTAATGTGATTTAAATTTATACTTTTACAGGGGTGAAGAATAGAAAGTCAAACCCTAACAGGATATTCCCGGAGACCAGAAACTACGAAAAACTAAAATTGTATATCTCAAAGAAAAAATGATCACATTAATTGCGTATTTATTTCTCGCCTTATTCGTTTCATTTCTATGCTCCATAATGGAATCTGTGCTTCTGTCTACTCCTCAGTCATTTCTAATTGTAAAGCACGAGGAAGGACACAAATGGGCAAAACCTTTTATAGATTTAAAAATAAACATAGATAAACCTTTATCTGCAATACTGTCCTTAAACACAATTGCCCATACAGTAGGTGCAGCTGGTGTAGGAGCGCAGGCCATAAAGGTATTTGGCGAGGCATATTTCGGGATCGTATCTGCCATTCTGACTATTTTGATCCTGGTTATTACGGAAATCATTCCAAAAACGATCGGGGCCAGATATTGGAAGAGGTTAACAGGTTTTTCATACTTTGTCCTGAAAATAATGATTTTCATCACTTACCCACTTGTTATATTGTCATCCCTGATCACCAAAGCCTTCTCAAAAAATAAAAATGAACAAACTACCAGTAAAGAAGAAATTGCGGCTCTTGCCAGCATCGGGTCAGATGAAGGTTTGTTTACAGATAAGGAAAATAAAATAATTCAAAATATTCTAAGACTGAAAAATGTCAGAGTCACCGAAATCATGACGCCAAGAGTCGTTGTGGCGGCGGCTGATGAAAATCTGCCTTTGCATGACTTCCTGAAAAACAAGGATTACTTAAGATTTTCAAGGATTCCTGTATATTCAGGAAAGGATGAAAACATTACCGGATACGTGTTCAGACAACAGGTATTTGAAAATTTAGCAGAAGGCAAACATAACCTCAGACTAAAAGAAATAAAGCGTGAGATCATAGTCGTTCCGGACACCATGGTGTTGTTTTCATTGTGGGAAAAACTCCTGGAGAAAAAAGAGCATATAGCCCTTATAGTTGACGAATATGGCGGACTGGAGGGGATTGTAACAATGGAAGATATCATTGAGACCCTTCTTGGACTGGAAATAGTTGATGAAAAAGATACAATCACAGATATGCGGGAATATGCCAGGGAGAGATGGGAAACAAAACAAGCAAAATACAATCTGATTAATAAACTTGACATGAAGAATGACAAAATAGGCCCCGGCTGATACAGAAAGATTTATGTGACACGAATGATCCTGGCAAGAACATAAACGGATAGAAAAAAATTACGGGCTATAATATGGGTGGTGGCAGAAATAAATTCTTGATTTGATTGCAAAGTTTCACTAACTTTAGGATGAAATTGAATCATCAATATTAACCCACAATTATCATTTTGCTATGAAAAAAAATCATACTACCAGGAAGAGTGTTTGTTACACAGCATGCATGTTTATCTTTTTGTTTCTGGCCGGATGTCAGCAACAGCCGGCTACGGAAAACAATGAGGATGACAACGGTGAACAGACAGAAATAACCAGTGGGGATATGGGCAAGAACCCATGGGTGCTGGATATTGAGGAAGCCACCATTGATAACACTTATTACCGCGAAGCCAGTTGGACAGGCAACAACATGCAATTGGTTCTTATGTCATTGGAGCCCGGAGAGATCATTGACCTTGAGCTGCATGATGAAGGTGATCAATTCATACGTATTGAACAGGGAGACGCGCGCATCCTGATGGGAGAAACAAAGGAAAACCTCACCTTTGATGAAACCGTTTCCGACGATTGGGCCATTTTTATCCCTGCCGGATATTGGCATGAGGTCAGGAATGTCGGAGATACAGAGCTGAAAATTTATGCCCTTTATGCCCCATCAGAGCACCCATCAGGAACCCGGCACGAGACTTATGAAGAGGCTGAGGAATATGCGCATGAGCATGAACATTAATTTTGCGCAGGGTTTTCAATACAGGAAGAACCGCCCGGAGCGCGCCGTATTGTCTTTTTTCCACTGAAAATGGTCTGCAAAACAGGCAACGATGAATCGCTTGCAAATTCTTGAGGCAGTGATCAATGAACAAAACCAAACATCGTTACGACCGCATTGCACGTTATTACGATATCCTGGAAGCACCTGTGGAACTTTTATTCTCTAAATGGAGAAGAGCGTTTTTATCCAAAACTTCCGGAAAGACACTTGAGGTGGGTATCGGGACAGGAAAAAGCATTCCTTTCTATCCGGCGGATGTAGCCCTCACGGGTATAGACATCAGTTCAAAAATGATTGAGATCACCAGGAAAAGGCTCCGCAAACATCCCCGTCCCAATACCCGGATTATTCAAATGAATGTGGAGGAAATGGAATTCTCAGACAATACCTTCGACACAGTGGTTACTGCCTGTGTTTTTTGTTCAGTACCGAATCCTGTGCAGGGATTAAGAGAGATCAAAAGAGTTTGCCGGAATGGGGGAAAGGTCTTGATGCTTGAGCATGTCCGCAGCCAGAAAAAGATACTGGGTAAATCTATGGACATTATGAATCCTTTACCCCTTCACATCATCGGGGACCATATAAACAGACGTACTTATGATAATCTGCTGAAAGCCGGATTCAACCCTGAACAAATTGAAGTTAAAAATTTATGGCTTGATGTTGTAAAACTTTTCCATATAACCCATTCAGATTAAACACACCAAAAAAGGAAAGGAGCATATTATGATGTGGGAGTATAACGGACACGGCTGGGGAATGGGCTGGTGGTGGATCATCGGACTGATCGTTTTAATTGTCATTATCTGGATTGTGGCAAAATCAATGAGTCAGGATACAGCCGCCACCCGGCATCCGGAAAAAACAGCGCTCGATATATTGAAGGAGCGTTATGCAAAAGGTGAAATAGATAAAAAAGAATTTGAAGAGCGAAGAAAGGATTTAAGCCAGTAAACGAACAACTGGCAATTTAGCATTTTTCTTTCAGCAAATGTATGCCTTGCATATCCATGTGAGGCATACTTGTTGTTTAAAGGCAGCTGAAAAATATAGATTATTTTATTATCTTGACGCAAAGTTCAACAAGAATGAGTCATAACTATAAAAACTCTTATTTGGCAAAAAAATGAAAGACTTCCTACCTCATGCAGAAAATATTGAAGAAGTAGCACAGAAGCTTGACGCCGACCTTGAGCACGGTTTGACGGAAGAGAAAGCAGCAGAAAGGCTTAAGGAATACGGGTATAATGAACTGAAGGAAAAGAAAGAAAAGAGTATAGGGCAATTAGTGATCGATCAGTTCAAAAGTGCCATCATCTATCTTTTGCTGGCGGCAGCCACAGTGTCTTTTGTTTTTGGAGAGATCCCTGAGGCCATAGCCATTGTGGTGGTAATTATCCTCAACACCGCCATTGGCTTTTTCATGGAATTTCAGGCACAAAGCTCGATGAAGACGCTTAGGAAAATGGACAGGATAAATACCTCAGTGCTTCGGGGAGGCAAAAGAAAAGAGATAGAGGCAGAAAAGCTGGTGCCGGGTGATGTAGTTTTTGTGGTAGAGGGGAACCTCATTCCAGCTGACTGCAGGGTTTTTGAACAGAATGAACTGAAACTGAACGAATCAGCCCTCACGGGTGAGTCCTTACCAGTGAATAAACAAACCGACCCTTTGGATAGTGACACCCCACTTGCCGACAGGTCCAATATGGTATTTAAAGGGACATCTGTTTCCATGGGCAATGGAAAATGTATTGTTGCCACTACCGGTATGAATACAAGTATTGGTGACATTTCTGAAATGGTAAGCGGGGAAGACAATGAACAGGTTCCTTTGAATATTAAACTGAATCGGCTTTCGAAACAGTTGATATGGATAGTATTGGGGCTGGCCGCATCATACGGACTACTGGGATACTTATCAGGACAGGATTTGCTTATCATGATCCAAACGGCAATCGCCTGGGCAATTGCTGCCATTCCCGAGGGGCTCGCAATAGTGGCTACAATTGCACTCGCAAGGGGAATGCTGCGACTGGCTGATGCGAATGTGATCGTCAAAAAACTGGCAGCCGTGGAGACCCTCGGCGAAACCACTACAATCCTTACTGATAAGACCGGAACCTTAACCAAAAACAAGCTTTCAGTCGAACACCTCAGTACAGAAGAATTTGATCAAAAAGCAAAGGCAATTATTGATGAAAACCCCGGGAAAGAAGATATTTTTACAAAACTCATAGAGGTCTCTGCCCTATGCAATAATACACGGTTTGATGAAGATGGCGATCCGGCAGGAGATACAGTGGAAGTTGCCCTGCTGGAGTTTATTGAACAGCTGGAAGAGGATACCTATAATAAGATCAATCAGCAATACGAACGTATCGATGAGGATCCTTTTGATTCTGAAAGTAAATTCATGGCTACCATGCACCAAAAGGAATCCGGCTATTTCTTTTCCCTCAAAGGAGCCTCGGACACCGTAATGAAGAGATGCAAATATATAATTACACCGTCCGGAACCAAAGATCTTTCAGAAAAGACCATCAAAAAGTGGAAGGACAAAGATGATGAGCTAAGTGGCAAGGGACTAAAAACGCTGGCATTTGCCTATAAACAGTCAGATAAAAAACAATCACTGGAAGAAGGTTATATCTTCATTGGTCTGATCGGTTTTCTGGATCCTCCCAAAGAAGGCATAAAAGACGCGGTAGAAACTTTCAGGGAAGCAGGAATTCGTGTAGTGATGATCACCGGAGACCATCCGGAAACTTCAAAAAACGTGGCGCGGCAGGTAAGCATCGTTGACCAGGAAGATCCTGATGCTTTTACGGGTCAGGAGATAAAAAAGTTATTGGAGAGCAAAAATACCGACCGGCTGGCCCGCTCAAGTATTTTCGCCCGGGTTGATCCTCGCCAGAAACTGGATATACTGAATATTTTCAAAGAAAAAGGGGATATTGTCGGAATGACCGGAGACGGGGTAAATGATGCACCAGCCTTAAAAATGGCAGATATAGGAATTGCCATGGGCAAACGTGGCAGTCAGGTAGCAAAGGAATATGCTGACATGATACTTAAAACAGATCATTTGCCATCAATGGTAACCGCCATCCGCCAGGGACGCATTATTTTCGAGAATATCCGCAAGTTTGTTATATACCAGCTTTCTTACCATCTGAGTGAAATACTAATAATCGCAACGGTGAGTTTTTCAGTTCTCAACCTGCCACTACTGCCCCTGCAATTACTTTTCTTAAATTTACTGGCAGACGTTTTTCCTGCCCTGGCCCTGGCACTGAGCAAAGGGCTCCCACATGTGATGCAACAGCCTCCCAAGGATCCCCGGGAACCTATACTGACACGTCAAAGTTGGCATACAATCAGCTCATATGGTGTGATAATGGCTGTCTGGATCACAGGAGCCTATTTCGTTGGCTTGTATTACCTGGGTGTTTCTGAAGATATTGCCAATAATATTGCATTTTTTTCCCTTGCATTTACGCAGCTTGCACATGTTTTCAATATGCGTGAAAGAAAAGAGCATTTTCTAAAAAATCAGGTTACCCAAAACAAATATGTATGGTATGCCATTGGATTTTGTACTGTAGTGATTCTTTCGGCCTATTTTATTCCATTCCTCAGCACCATTTTATCCTTTCAGGCCATGGGCACCAAACCATGGATTTTGGTAATTGCAACAATGATCCTCTCTACCCTGACCATACAGATTCTGAAAAGCCTTAGCGTGATCCGGTAATTGATCATTCCAGTTTGCCATGTCAACTGCAGACCTTTAGAGAAATGCTGATTCCGGGGCGATACAACTATTGAACAGCGTACAAATATTGTTACCAGAAATGAATACGTTACTGACATTTGGCCTGTTGTTAATTTTTGCTTATGTGGCAGGTTTGCTGTTTGATAAAGCAGGACTGCCCAGGATTATCGGCTATATACTTATCGGTGTGGCTTTCAGCCCCGACACCATCAATATCGTCAATGAAAGTTTTATTGGGGCAACCCGTTCCCTGATGGATATCAGCCTTGCCTTCATTGCATTTGAGGTTGGCGGAGAATTAAAATGGTCAAAAATTAAAGCACATAAAAAGGAGATATTATGTATTACAGCCCTGGAAGGCGTTATATTGTATACATTAATTGCAGCAGGCACCTTTGTTTTTGGATTGCTTTTTCCGGAAATACTTCCGTTTGGTTCTGTCAATCTGATATTGTTTGTTTTGCTCCTCGGTGCGCTTGGAGCTCCGACTGCTCCTGCAGCCACCATTGCTGTGATGCATCAGTACAGATCCAGGGGAAAGGTGAGCAATACAATTATGGGTGTAGTTGCCCTGGATGATGTAATTGGAATATTGCTTTTCAGTCTGACAATTTCCGTAGTTCCCGTTGTTATTGGCAAACATAGTCAGATAACCGGCACCAACATTCTCATTGACCCTTTATACCAGATAGTAATGGCTGTTATAACCGGAGGAATCCTGGGTTTTATTGTTACATTAATTGGCAGGTATCTGAGGGTAAAGGGAGAAGGTCAGTGGGTAATCATTATTTTTTCCTTACTTATTCTTTGTGTGGGCATTACAAAATTACTCGAAGTGGATGAACTACTGGCCTATATGACGATGGGAGTAGTTACGGCGAATACCTGCAGAAAACAAAAATTAATATTCAATCTCCTGGAGCGGTATACGGAAAATTTTATTTTTCTGATTTTCTTTTTGCTTAGCGGCTTGCATCTTGATATTTCGGCCATACCACAAGCCGCCCCATTAATTATATTGTTTGTCCTGTTACGATCGCTTGGTAAGTACCTGGGCGTGTATTCAGGCGCAAGGCTGGCTAAATCTGACCAATCGGTCAGAAAATATGTGGCTGGCGGCCTGATTCCTCAGGCAGGCATTGTCATTGGCCTGATTTTAAGCATACACGGAGAAGAAGGATTCGCAGACATATCGGATATGCTTCTTGCAACCATTATGGGAGCAACGATCATTAACGAACTTATCGGCCCGGTTCTTGCCAAATACTCATTGATGAAAGCGGGTGACATCAACAGACCGGAATCGACCCGGCAATAAAAACCCGATCCGCAGATTCAAGCGGAAATTCCGGTGCACCAGTGTTCCGGCAGAGAATTGGTTATTTCCCTACCATTACAACTTGTGGCATTAGTGATACAAGCCCGGTCTTACAGGGAATTGAACTATATTTTCATGCCATTACAACTTTTTTGAGTTTGTATCGTCTTATAGGTATAACACATAAACTTAAAAACACAAGAGTGGTATGAAAAAACAAAAATTTATTCTGATAATTTTCAGCCTTTTCATTGTTGGAATTGGAATGGTTGCATGTGAAAAGGAAGATGATACAGGAGCACCAATTTTACAACTGGATTTTAATACAGTTACATCCGGGACAACACTTAAAAGCACTTCGGACAGCAGGCTTCAGTTTTCCTCGGGTCATATCATCCTGGAAAGCATAGAGTTTGAGGCAGAATCAGATGTTGACAGCCTGGAAACAGAATTTGAGATTGACTCATTTATTACCCTTGATTTCGCCACAGGAGAAAGCAACCCCGATGTTTCTTCGATCGAGATCAGGCCGGGTACCTACACTGAAATTGAAATTGAAATTGAGCTTTGGGACCAGAACCATGAACCGGCAATCGTTCTCGACGGGATTTGGACAGATCCCGCGGAAAATGAGCATTCCATAAGGTTCTTATTTGATTCCGGACAGGAATTTTCTCTTGAGAAAGAAGGAGAATTCACCCTGACAGAGCGTACTACTATGATCGCGGAAATCACATTCGACCCGACCATATGGTTCTCAGGAGTTTCTGCTGATATGATTTCAAATGCCAGCAGAGATGAAGACGGAGTGATCATTATCAGTTCTGATGCCAACACAAACATCTATGACATTGTTGAAGAAAAAATTGACCTTATCAGTGAGGTCGAAATCACGATGAATAATTTATAGTCGTCTCCACGGTAATTACTGAATTATATTTTTCACGCCCGTTTGCCAGATAAATATCCGGTAAACGGGCGTGTTTATTTCGCGGTACTCAGATTAAGCCATGAACCGTGGAGAAGCAAACAACAGAAGCCGTCCGGACACATCAGGCCATCTGTTTCAGTCCAACCATCCGTTGAAGAAACAAGCAAAGTAAATCAAACAAAAACATGACTTTGACTGTTAATTTGTCATCTAACAGATATTTTTATTTCCACTAAAAAGCTTTGAACCATGAAACGTCTGGAAAATAAAACCGCAATTATTACCGGAGGTGCAGGTGGAATCGGTCAGGCCACCGCCAAAATAATGATCGAAGAAGGCGCAAAAGTGTTGATCACCGACCTGGATGAGGACGCATTGAAGAAGGTGTCAGAAGAGATCGATTCCTCCGACCTTCATTATATCGCAGCTGATGTCACAGATGAAAAACAGGTAAAAGCTTATGCCCGGAAGGCCAAAGAGCTTTTTGGCAATGTGGACATATTTTTTAACAATGCAGGGATTGAAGGAGAGGTTAAACCCCTTGATGATTATTCCCTGGACGCCTACCATAAAGTTATCGAAGTAAATGTTCACGGCGTCTATTATGGCCTGCGCCATGTATTTCCTTTAATGAAAGAAAAGGGAGGTTCTGTGATCATTACCTCGTCGGTTGCAGGCATGATGGGCACTGCCAATGTATTGCCCTATGTGGCCAGTAAACATGCGAACATCGGTATGATGCGTTCGGCTGCGCTTGAAGGAGCCCAATACAATATCAGGGTTAATGCCATTAATCCATCACCTGTTGACAATAGAATGATGCGCTCCCTTGAGGAAGGTTTCTCACCAGGTGAAGCAGAAGCTGCCAAAGAAAATTTTCAGAACATCATCCCACTGGGCCGCTATGCCAAAAACGAGGAAATTGCTGCCCTGACAGTGTTCCTGGCCAGCGATGAAAGCAGTTTCATTACGGGTACCATCAGCCCCATTGATGGCGGGATGACTGCGTAAAACAATTAACCTTTGGTTTTCTGCCACTCCTTAAACCAATTTTCCACGTCAGCCAGTTTCAGGTCAAAGAGTTTGCCTGCCAGGACTTTATCTGTCGACTGCTCGCGGATCATATAGCCTCCGAAATTTTCGGATGAAGGTTTCCTGCGGCTCTTGCGAAGTAAAAGCCCGTGACTTGTCAGCTCTCTGCGTAATTTGTTTTCACGTGATTTATTATTCTGCGCATTCATAGTTGGAGTTGTTTAGTGAATGAATCGTCCTAAATCAAATATAATCAACAGCACACAAAAACCCAAATAAATTAACGATTATCTTCCCTCCAGCCCCTCCAACATGGAAGGGATCAGTTCCGATACAGTAGGATGAGGTATCACCGAATCCCTGACAACGGTATACGGCACATCGGCATACATGATGTTAAGTATCCCGCTTATGATCTCATCCCCTCCTGCCCCAAGTATTGATGCGCCCAGGATTTTTTTGCTGCCTGAATCAATAACCACACTCATTGAGCCCTTTGTTTCTCCTTTCTCCCTTGCCCGTGCCACCTTGTCCATGGGTATTGTCGCTTCCAGTATATCATAACCCTTTTCCTTTGCCTGGGTTTTGTTCATCCCGGCCCGGCCCAGCGGAGGATCAGTATACAAACAGTAAGTAAGGATCCGGTCTGAAACTTTACGGTTCCTTCCTGAATATTTATTACCGGCGATGATCTCATAATCATTGTACGAAGTATGGGTAAATGCTCCTTTGCCATTACAGTCACCCAGGGCATAAACCCCTTTCACATTGGTTTCCAGGTAATCATCGGTTTCGATATAGCCACGCTCATCCGTTTCAATCCCGCCAGCCTCGAGATTTAATGTATCGGTGTTGGGTTTGCGCCCGACCGCTATCAGAATATGAGACCCGGAAATTTCAGGCTCTCCCTGCTCACAGTCCAGTTTGACAGTCACCGATCCGTCTTCGTTCATGCGGCCTTGTGAACAACTTGTATTAAGGCGGAACCTGATTCCTTCTTCCTTTAAAAAATTAAGGATCTGTTCGCTGATCTCATCATCTTCATGACCAATGATTTTAGGAGCTTGTTCCACCACGGTCACCTCACTCCCAAACCTGCGGAACATCTGGCCGAACTCAAGTCCTGTATAACTTCCTCCGATAATAATCAGGTGCTCAGGGAGTTTTTCCAGTTCCAGGATGGATTGATTGGTGAGATAATTCAGGTCCTTTAAGTTATCAGGAATGAATGGACGGGCACCCACATTGATGTAAACCTCGGATGCACATAATTCAGCATCATCCACCGATACCTTTTTTTCACCGGTAAAGCGGGCTTCTCCTTTAAAGAAAGTGATGTGATCCTCATCTTCTATTCCTTTGCGGATACCGTCTGCTGATCGTTTAACCAGTGTATCCTTGCGCGCTTTTACCTTTTGCAGGTCGACCACGACCCCTTCCGGAATAATCACACCCAGTTCCTCTCCGTGCCGGGCATCCCAGGCCCGTCTGGCACTGGCCACATATGCCTTGGTAGGAGTACAACCATCATTCACGCAAGTCCCTCCCAGGTGCTGCTTTTCTATCAAAGCCACCTTTTTCCCGGAGGCGGCCATCTTAAAGGCAAGGGGGGTACCTGCCTGTCCGGAACCAATAATGATCACGTCAAAGTTTTTCATATAAGGAAGCAATTAATAGAGAAATCCTGTCTGAATATATAAAGATAACGCTTTTAAAAGAAAACCGCAGGGCTACGTAACTCAAGATCCGGTTATGAAAATCATAACCGGTCATATATTCCTCGGGGTAATTAGGGAAGAGAAAAACCCACAGAAATGTGGATATTTTTTTGTACTATAGCGGATCAAAAATCATTCGGCACCGCAACAGGAAATAAACCATTCCAATTCTATGGATGCAGGCATGAGTCAGAGAACTGGAGGAATTGTCTTGAAGAGGTTTTGCATACCCCTATCATTCCCTCTCTTTCTCTTCCTGGCTTTTTTTTCATTCAGTCTTTCTGGTCAAAGTCTTTCAAAGGAGCTTAAAACAGGCTGGTATCCCAATTTTCCCTATCAGATGGAGGAACGCCATGATGAAGCCATCAGGATAACCGGGCTGGATGTTGACGTTGCAAGGAAGTTGTTCGGTGAAGCCAATTACCGGATCAACTTCGAACCCATGGAATGGGACAGCATGATGGAAGGGCTCGAAACGGGTGATATAGATTTTGTTGTAGGTGCATACCTGCGCGAAGACAGGGCCAGCTTCGCCCACTACTCCATCCCCTACCGGACTGAGCGCAATACAGTGTATTACCATCACCACATTAAAGCCCTGGAGGATGTGAAATCGGTGGAGGACCTCCTGGATGTCCTGGAGGAAGTGCCACTTCGCGTTGCCGTGAACAAACGCTTCGCCTACGCTTCATCTGAATATGCTGAATTAATAAACAATCCTCCGGAACACCTTCAGTTCGTCACCGCACGGAACTCCAAAGAGAGCCTTGAATTCGTGGCCACCGGTGAGGCAGATTTTTTTGTTTCAAATCCCATCGTGATGGATTATCTGTTGGCTGAAAACGGCTCTTCAAATGTCATCCGCAAAGCTACCTTTGATTTGGGGCAAACCCCGGTACATATTATGTACAGCAAGGAAAACATTACAAAGGAAGAGGTGGATCTGTTTGATGAGCGTTTGGCAGAAATGATTGAGAACGGGTATATCCGCTCATTGCATATTCGCAATATTCTACCCGTATATCTTTCCATTACCACCGGTCAGTTCTGGTTTACCCTTTTGAATTACCTGGGCATTATTGCTTTTTGCACCTCCGGGGTGATCCTGGCAAGGAAGGAACGTTATAATTTTTTCGGGGCCCTTTTGCTGGCCACCATGCCGGCCATTGGAGGTGGCGTGTTGCGGGACCTTATCCTGGGAGCCGACCAGGTATTCGTGCTCAAAAACCCCGGTTATATGCTGTTTGCGGTGGGCATTGTAATCATTGCCTTTCTCGCTTTCCGTATTTATGACTTCATTCAGAGCAGGTCGGGCGAGATGACCCGGACAATTGATCTGTACACAGACAAAAAACTCAGCGGTGTTTTTGGTAAAATATATAAACTACTTGATGCATGGGCAGTGGCTGCGTTTACCATTATCGGGGTAAGCATCGCCATCGAGATGCAGCAGGATCCATTATGGTTATGGGGCCCGGCAATGGGAGTAATAACAGCTTCAGGCGGGGTTCTGCTGCGGGATATCGTCCGGGCCGACTTCAATATCACCATACTGAAACAAGACAGCTATGCCGAAATATCTATTCTGGGAGGGATCCTCTACACCATAACCCTGGTATATCTGCCCCTGAACATCAGCCTGCAGCTCATCTTTTATCTGACAATGTTATTCATTGCTGCCTTATTCGGCCTCCGCTTCTTTGTACTGTGGCAGGGGTATGAGAACCCTTTGCAGTTCGGGGCCATCCACACCAGTCCGCAACGGCGGCTGCAGGCTTTTACCGAACATGAAGCCAGGCCCTGGCAACTGCTGACAGAATACTACGAGGAAGATGAACATGGCAACGCCCGGCCTGCATCCCAGTCACGGGCTGAACATTTGCACAACCAGTTTCTATACACCCATGCAAAACTCCGGGAAGCACTCGATGAACTGGCCTCGGAACCTTTAAGTGAAAAAAACGTCAGGCGTTACCGGAATTGTTCCATGCGACTGGATATTGCATCCTCGGTAGAAGACATTCTTTTTTCTTTCTTTCAGTTACCCCTCGGGGTTACTGTCGACCTTTCAGGGCAAGCTGCTGAACTTCAGCAAAGATTGCATGAAAGCCTGAAAACGAACCTGGAAACGGCTTCTCAAACCATCTCCTCAGGAGATGACCTGGATTACCGGTTATTTGAAGGGATCGTTTCCCAACACCAGGAAAGATTCAATAAACTACGAAACAAATACAGCATCAAAAATCAGCAAACCAATGATCCCACGCTGAATGCCGTATTGCAGACCACCCATAAAGCCGAACGCATTATCTACCTGCTGGGAGAATATGTAAAAGTACGTCTTGGGAAAAAAGAACTGAATACCGGGGGGGCATCCAACAGGCGGGCACAGCAAATTCATCTTTTTAAATGAATTGGGGATATATTTATATTTTTGAAAAAAAAACAGCTGTTTATAGAATGAAAGCAACACTTATCCGGGCATTGCTCATACTTATTGTCTCTGCAGCTTCAGCCGGGAATCCTCCTTTACGGTTTTCTCCCCAATGGTTGCCCCAGGCACAGTTTGCAGGTTTTTACGTGGCCAGCGACCAGGGGTTTTACCAGGAAGCCGGTTTGAATGTGGAGATCGTTCACCCACGTGCCAATGTGAACGTGATGGAGTTGTTAAAAGACGGCGAGGTGGATGTGGTCTCCCAGTTCCTGGTCTCGGCCATCACCGCCCGCGACCAGGGGCTTGACCTCGTGAACATCGCCCAGTTGTCGCAACATTCAGCCATACTTTTTGTCAGCAAGAAATCAAGCGGGATAGAAGCCATCAGCGACTTTCAGGGTAAAAAGATCGGTGTCTGGCAAAGTGGATTCGGTGAAATTCCCATGGCCATGGTCAGGGATCATGACCTGGAGGTTGAGTGGGTGCCGGTTTTGT
The DNA here is from genome assembly GCA_964463915.1 of uncultured Bacteroidales bacterium. Taxonomy (GTDB): domain Bacteria; phylum Bacteroidota; class Bacteroidia; order Bacteroidales; family UBA7960; genus PUPG01. The sequence goes on from CAYXEH010000002.1 coordinate 18,532, forward strand.
CAACCGTCAATCTGTTTCTGGTGGATGGGATAGATCTGATGACGGTGATGTGGTACAATGAATACAACCAGATTTATCTCAGTGGGATCAACAGGGATGAACTGAATACGTTCTTTTTATCGGACTACGGCTTTAATGTCCCGGAAGACGGATTATACACCCTGCGCGAAACAAGGGCACAACGGCCTGAAGAGATGAAAGCTTTTGTGGAAGCGACACTGAAAGGATGGAAGTATGCCGAAAATAACCAGGATTATACCGTTGAGCTTGTGCTGGAGGAGATGCGACAGGCCAATATTCCTGCCAATCCGGCCCACCAAAGGTGGATGCTTGAAAAAGTACTTGAATTGCAAAAAACAGACGACAAAAACGTGATCCGTGGTGAACTGCACCCTGATGATTTCAATATGGCAGTCAATATTCTTAAAGACAGGGAAATGATAGAGCAGGAAAGCTTATCTTTCAGGAATTTCTTTCTCCCGGTTTTACCCGACATCGAATAAATTCCCTTTAACCAACATGATCA
>CAYXEH010000002.1:19157-126616 GCA_964463915.1 uncultured Bacteroidales bacterium
CTTTAACCAACATGATCAAAAAAAACAGTCTTTCATTTCGTATTATCAGCAGGGTATTGGTATTCACCCTTTTGCTTTTCATTCTGATACTGTCATTGTTTTATTACTTTTCCCGGAAAACCATAGAGGAATCTACGCGGGAAAACGCCATTCACATGGCCGATAACGCGGTCGCCAGGATCGAACAGGAATTGCAGCCATTGGAAAAGATCCCCCGGATAATCGCCACCCTGATGGAAATTCATCCAATCTCGGAAGATTCATTGTTTGCCATTACAGAGCGCATTCTGGAAAACAATGACAATATATTTGGCGCCGCTGTGGCTTTTGAGCCCCATTTCTTTGCGGATAAAGGGAAATACTTCTCACCGTATGCCTACCGGGATGGTGACCAGATTCATACCATGAGCCTGGGCGGTGAACATTATGACTATTTTCACATGGACTGGTACCAGATACCCAAAATCCTGGAAGAACCTTACTGGACTGAGCCTTATTATGATGAGGGAGGTGGTGAGATGCTGATGTCTACCTACAGCGTTCCTTTTTATACCCAGGTTAACGGGCAACGCCGCTTCTCAGGAATTGCCACTGTAGATATTTCGTTGGAATGGCTGACCGAAATAGTCGCTGATATTCAGATCTTTGATTCCGGGTATGCCTTCATGTTGTCGCGCAACGGCGTGGCCGTTACGCATCCCGATCCGCAGAACATCATGAATGAAAGTCTGTTCTCCATTGCCGAAGAAATGGACCTTCCTGAATTGCGTGCAATCGGCCGGGAAATGATAGCGGGAGAAAGCAAGTTCCGTGAACATGCTCTGAATCAAAACGGGAAATCATGGATCTACTACACTCCCCTGCCCTCAAGCGGATGGTCGATCGGGGTGGTTTACCCGGATGATGAAATGTACGCCTCGCTTGAGCAGATAAGCTGGATCATGATCATTTTGATCGTGGCCGGCCTTGTGGTACTGACCTTACTGGTCACCCAGGTAGTGAACCGCCTGGCTGCCCCCCTTACTGAATTTGCCGCCTCCGCCCGGAGTATTGCGGAAGGGAATTTTGACACGAGCCTTCCCGGGGTAAAAACAACGGAAGAATTGAAGGAATTGCATGACGCTTTTTCATATATGCAGAAAGAACTTGACAGCTATGTGGTCAATCTGCGCGAAGCGACGGCTGCCAAAGAAAAGATTGAAAGCGAATTGCGCATTGCCCGTGACATTCAGCTGTCAATGGTTCCGCACACCTTCCCTCCTTTCCCCGACCTGCCACAGATCGACCTGTTTGCCGTGCTTAAGTCGGCCAGGGAAGTAGGGGGCGATCTTTATGACTTTTTTATGGCAGATGACCGCCACTTCTTCTTTGCCATCGGGGATGTATCCGGCAAGGGGGTTCCGGCCTCCATGTTCATGGCCATGACACGGACTTTATTGCGTAATATATCTGACCGGGAAAGTCAGCCTGGTAACATTCTGGAAGGAATCAACAAATCCTTGTCCTTTAACAACGAATCCAATATGTTCGTAACCTTCTTCCTGGGTATACTGGATCTGAAAACAGGAATGCTTCAATATGCCAATGCAGGACATAATCCACCGGTACTGATCCGTAACAATAGTGAGATAACGGTGTTTGAACAGGCCAAAGCCATCCCCCTGGGGCTTTTTGAAGATTTCGAATACAAAGGTGCATCCTTGCAGCTGGATCCCGGAGATAAGATATTTTCCTATACCGATGGGGTCAGTGAGGCAGAAAACAAAGAGAAAGAATTGTTTGAGGAGGAAAGGATGTTAAACGTCATCAGGGAGAATCCCGGCAAGTCACCCCGTGAACTGATCAGGCTGATGGAAGTTGCGCTGAATGACCATGTCAAAGGCTTCCCTCAGTCAGATGACATTACCATGTTGTCCATTGTATATAAGGGATAAAATATGAAGACCTCCCAATTGTATTTGACCAACAAGATCAGCGAGCTCGAAAAGCTGCGCGACTTTATGGAACATATAGGGGCACACTGGCACATTCCATCTTCTGTAGGAATGTCTGTCAATCTTGCCCTTGAGGAGGCTTTCGCCAACATTGTCAATCATGCGTTCACTGACAACAAGGCCCACGAGATCCGGTTCTTTTTTCAGATGGACGGCGATCAGCTGGTGATCTCCATTACCGATGACGGGCAGCAGTTCGATCCGACAAAGAAGGAACCTCCCGATCTTGATTTACCCGCTGAAGAACGCCCCATTGGCGGTCTCGGGATCTATTTGATTCAAAAAATCATGGACAGGGTTGAGTACAACCGGATCGACCACACAAACCAGTTAACACTTACAAAACGAATCAAGCAATGAATGTAACCAAAGAAGAACTCAATGACCACCTTTTACTCACGGTAGACGGACGGCTCGATACCACCCAGTCGGACGCTTTTGAAAAGGAAATGATGCAGGTACTGGAAGAGGGGAATAAAAAGATCATCATGGATTGTAGCGGATTAAACTATATAAGCAGCTCCGGCCTTCGGATATTCCTAACCATGCAAAAACGGATGATGGCCGTCGGGGGAACATTCAAAATCTGCAATCTGCAACCTTCCATCCAGGAAATTTTTGACATGTCGGGGTTCTCCATGATCTTCTCAATTTTTCCGGACCAGGAGGCAGCCCTGAAAGGATGACCATGGGCGTTTAAGCCGTTTGTCTTTTTATTCGTAACCCAAGTTATCCATGATGATTGCCTTTGCTATTTTTCCTGTGGTCATTTTCCTTGCCTGCCTTTTTCTGCTTGACAGCTTTAAGCTGGTGAGCGTCCGGGTGTTGGCATTATGTGCAGGCTGGGGCATTTTGGCTGCAGGGCTCTCTTTCTATACAAATACATGGATTAATAGCCATCTGTATGTGGGATCTGACACATTGACCAGGTTTGTGGCCCCGCTCACAGAAGAATCCATCAAGATGTTGCTGCTGGTGTGGTTAATTAACCGTCGAAAGATCGGATTCATGATCGATGCAGCCATATACGGATTTGCCATTGGAACCGGATTTGCCGTGGCCGAAAATTTCTGGTATTACCTGCAGCTGGGCGCTGATTTCCATGTATTACTGGCCATTATAAGGGGATTTGGTACTGCCCTTATGCACGGGGGAACTGTTGCCTTACTCGCAATCATTTTCATTGAAGGGGCCCATAAAAACAAAAAGGTGGCCGGGGCTTTCCTCGGCCTTTCCATTGCCGTAATTCTTCATGCTACATTCAACCATTTTATTCTCAATCCTTTTTTACATACACTGCTGATCATAAGCCTGCTACCCCTGGTATTCTACCTGGTCTTTTTGTGGGCCAACCGAAACCTCCGGCAGTGGCTGGAGGTAGAGTTCAGTAACGAGATTGACATGCTGGGCATGATGCGTCGCGGAAAATTCAGGGATACCAAAGCGGGGCAGTACCTGGCCTCCATCAGGGACCATTTCCCTCCTGAAGTCCTGGTAGACATGTATTGTTTTTTCAGCATTTACCTGGAACTGTCCATCAAGGCAAAACGCAATATGCTGTTGAAAGAAAGCGGATTCCCTCCCCTGGTCGAAGACGACATCAAAGATAAACTTGTGGAGTTCAAACAACTGCGCCACGAAATCGGGAAAGCAGGAGAGATGGCCCTTATGCCTTTGGTGCGGATGAATTACAGGGAATTATGGGAACTGGATCAATGGAACCCTCAAATTGACAACAATCCGGAGAAAAACTCCGTTAGCAAAATGTAAAAAATATCAACCATTCATTTCATAAACTAAAAACCAAAACAATGAAATCCAAAAATGTAATCACCGTAGTAATTACCCTGATCATTGGATTCAGTATCGGACTGATGACTGGTGTGACCCTGACAAGCCCGGGCATGAGCCTGCGGGAAGCGGCCGGTACCATCGGACGCGTGGACCAGTATCGCAATGTCCGCATTACCCAGAAAGACATTGAGTTACAAAATGACCTGATGGAAGATGCACAGCGGCGGGAGGCCTTTATCGACTACCTGACCTATGAATACACCAACAACCTTCAAATGAAGGACAATGTCCGCCTGGCCCTCGCCAGCAGCCAGGATGCAGACAATTTCCGTAATTCCAACTCAAAAACCATTGAACAGCTTGATCAATACTCCGAATTCCTCGACAATGCCCGGCTGCGTACGCTCGAGGCCATTGGAGCCCTTCGCGAACTCGGCGACAAAGACAAGGTGGCCATTCACACCATTTTGAAAGACGCCGGCAACACACTGGCACAAAATAACCTGCGTAGTGATGTGTTGTTTGATTTTATGCTCGGGGTGGAAAGATTCTTCGAAACCGCTTCCCCCGGCGAATTTCCGGATCTGGCCAACGCCCACGACCGTATTTTCGCAAATCTGGTGGCTGAAAACCTCGTCAAAGGAGACCGCCCCACGCTGAACCATCTGTTTACCAAAGAATTTTTGGGCGATGTCGAACGTTTAGGACAGCAATATACTGATTCAGAGCAACTGGAGTTTTATGTGGATGCCGAACAACTGGGCAAAATCATGGTATGGGACGCCGAACAACTGGAGTCATTGGGATTACACGATGCGGAGCAACTGGGACAAATATTGTTTGATGCAGAAAAATTGGAGGGGGGTCTTCTGGATGCTGAACAGATGGGGTCGCTTATAATGGATACAGAACAGATGGGAATGATAAACCTGGATACGGAACAGTTAGGAACAATGTTGAACGCGGGTCACCCGCCATTGTCCGATTCAGAGCAACTGGGTTTCGCTGACTCAGAGCAACTGGGAGTTTGGGATGCCGAACAACTCGGCGCAATTTGGGATGCCGAACAACTCGGCGCATTCAGAGATGCCTCTGATCAACTGCAGTTAATTATTCCTCTGTAATAGTTATAAATAGTCCGGGGCATCCTCTGCAAATCCTGATGAATTGTTGCTTTTACATTATCTATAGCCTATGCAACGCTTTATTCTTTTGTTGATCATCACTGTTTGTTGGATTTCCGGTTTTGCCCAATCCAAAATAGATATTCACCAGCTGGAGCAGGACAGGCTCCAGCTGGTGTACCTGGGCGAGGGCCCCACCTACCTCACCCCCCACCTGTTGCGCACCTTCAACAATGCCATGGACTTTCACCAGAAGTTGTGGGATTACGACCCCGGAAAAGTATATGTCATGCTCAATGATTTTCAGGACTATGGCAATGGAGGTGCCCTTTCCATGCCACTGAACCAGGTATTCATTGGCATCGGTTCCTACAATTTTGCCTTTAGCATCATCCCTTCCAGCGAGCGTTTCCAGTGGCTGTTCAACCACGAACTCACCCACATCGTAATGACGGATAAGGCAAACAGCAGGGATAAAGCCTGGCGAAGGGCCTTTTTCGGCAAGGTTCGTCGCGATGAAAAACAGCCCATGTCTGCCCTTTGGAGCTACCTGACCGTGCCCCGGTGGTATGCTCCCCGATGGTACCAGGAGGGCATTGCCATTTTTATGGAAACCTGGATGTCTGGCGGGTTGGGTCGCACCACAGGCTACTATGATGAAATGTATTTCCGCAGCATTGTGCTGGAAGAACAGCCCATTCACTCAGTGGTAGGCTTGGAGACCGAAGGAACCGCCACCGATTTTCAGGTCGGGGCCAATGCCTATCTTTACGGGTCACGTTTTACCACCCATCTGGCGTCGGAATACGGCATCGACAAACTCAGGGATTTCTATCTGCGGTCAGAGAACAGCAAAGCCTTTTACAGCAGACAATTTAAGCAGGTTTATGGGAGGTCTGTAGAAGCTGTATGGGAAGAATGGAGTGATACTGAAAGGGTATTTCAGAAGGAAAATCTCCGGCGCATCAGGGAATATCCTCTCACAGACTTTTCGCCCATCACAGAACATCCCCTGGGCAATGTGTCCAATTTCCGGTACAACCCCGACACAAAGAAAATCTATGCCGCCATCAATCATCCGGGCATCATCTCACAAATAGCAGAAATTGACATTCAGACCGGATCCATCCGCAAACTGGCTGAACTAAGAAACCCAGGTTTATACTACTCTGCCCACCTGGCTTACGATGCAGAAGAAAACCGGATATTCTTCACCGACCAAAACAGCAAATATCGCAGCCTGGAGATGGTAAATGCGGATAGCGGCAAAAAACAAACCCTCATCCCCTTCTCCCGCACCGGCGATCTGGTATTCAACCCGGCTGACCGCAGCCTGTGGGGGGTCAGATTAAACAACGGGAATGCCACCCTGGTAAAGATTCCCGAACCTTACAACAGCATGGAACCGCTGTTTGAGGTTCCTTTCGGACAAAGCCTTTTTGACCTGGATATCTCCTCAGACGGCCGGATGCTGTCTGCCTCCCTGTCCGGGATCAGCGGAGAACAGGAAGTCATTGTGTTTCAAATCGCATCCCTGGAAGCAGGCGACCCATCCTATCGAACCATTCATAAACTTGAAGACAATACCCTGACCCAGTTTAAGTTTTCCCAGGACAATCAATCCCTCATCGGGACTTCTTACTATACCGGAGTATCCAATGTCTGGAAATTGGATGTGGAAGACGGTTCCTTCGACCTGCTTTCCAATACAGACACCGGCTTTTTCATGCCTGTTCAATATGATGCAGACTCCTTGTTGGTGCTGCGTTTTTATCGTGACGGAATGCTTCCGGGGCGCATCCCCATGGAAGTGCTCCATGAGGCCAATGCCATCGAATTCATGGGCAACAGGGTAGTGAGAGATCACCCGGAGGTGGTGGAATGGTCACTGCCTCCTCCTCCCTCCATCAACCGGACCAACCTCACCGAAAGGCCTTATCGTCCGCTTGGCGAGATGTTTCTGGCCAACGCCTGGCCCGACATCGCCGGATACAAAAACAGTGTGGCCGCCGGCTATCGCATGCTTGTCCGGGATCCGCAAGGGATCAGTCAGCTGAATGTTTTTTTGGGCGTTTCACCCTGGAGCGATTACCAAAAGAAACAACAGTTCCATGCCGATCTGGACTGGCAATACTGGAACTGGAAGCTCACGGCCTCATGGAATAAAACCGACTTTTACGACCTGTTCGGGCCCACCAAGAGAAGCCGCGCCGGATATGCTGCCGGCTTATCATATACGAAGACCAACAGCCTGAGGCACCCCCTTCGATGGTCTTATTCGATGGGCATATATACCTATGGCGACCTGGAAGTACTGCCCCAATACCAGAACATCGCCACGCCCATCCGCGACTTCCAGACAGCCACTGCGAGCTATGAATTATCCAGGTTGCGCACCACACTGGGTGGAATCGATGATGAGAAAGGTTTCCGCTGGGAAATTGCCGGCCAAACCAAGTATGCAGGGCAAGACCTCTACCCGGCCATCCGATCTGAACAGGAAGTGGGATTTTTGGTGCCTCATGTAAGGAACACAAGTTTCTGGATACGCAACAGCATTGGTCAGTCATTTGGCCAAAGGTCATCACCCCTGTCAAATTTCTATCTGGGGGGATTCCGGAACAATTACGTAGACTGGCGCGATGCAAGACAATACCGTGGCAGTCTGGCATTTCCGGGTGCAGATATTGATGCCATCTCCGCAAAAAGTTTTGTACGTACCATGGGAGAACTCAACCTCAAGCCCCTGCGCACACGCAACCTTGGCAGCACCTGGATATATCCCACCCACATCTACACTTCCTTTTTCGGGACCCACCTGGCCACCGACCTGGATCAATCTGACCTTAGACGGCACTTATTCAATATTGGATTTCAAACCGACATCGAAATCGTTTTGTTCTCCTACATGAAAACCACCTGGTCTGCAGGCTATGCAAGGTTCATTGAATCGGGCCGGGATCCGCAGGGAAAGTGGATGTTTTCGGTAAAACTCCTGGGAATGTAAATGGGCAATCGCCTCAAAACAATCTCATTGTATTTAAACCTGTCACAACCCCGGGGATAAGAAAAAGAACCAGTAGAGGAATACCAGGCCAAAGCCGGCGAGAAAAATGACCCCACCCACGGAGAGCAGGCGCAACCAACCGCCCGGCCTGTACTTATCGGGGACTTTTTTCCCGAACATCACGCGATAATTCAGCCAGGCATAAACCGGAGCAGCCAGAAAAGACAGGATCATGGCCAGGGACAGCATGTCACCGAGACGATCTACAAAATTGGTGATGATCAAAAAACCCAGGAGACCTGAAACCACAAGAAACACATGGTGAAGCCGTTTTTGATTGATCTTCAGGGAGTCAAACAACAGCGAGGTGGAGCCGGCAAATGACCGGGGATAGGCATCAATGGTGGTCAGCGAGGTACTTAACATGGCCGAAAATGCCGCGGCAATAATAAAAGGGGCGGCCCATTGGCCAATGGTTATTTCATAGAGATCGATCAACTGTCCGGCAAACACCGAGCCCTGAGACGACAACACCGTACCGCTGCCGAAAATGATCATTTTTCCCAAAACAAGAAAGACCAGCGCAAAAAACACAGAAGCCCCGTAGCCGGCATGAAAGTCAATCATGGCTTCACGCATTTTAATCGCTTTTTTGCGTAACTGCTCCTGTGACCGCATCCATAAAGATGGCCAGACCGATACTTCAATCGGGGCCGGCATCCAGCCCATAAACATGATCACGAATCCGAATGAGGCAATGGTCCAGGGAGATTCTCCCTCAAACCCGGAAGGAGCAACCGGTCCGTTCACAAGGCTGATCACCATGGCGATAAGGGTTGAAACACCCAGTACCAGCACGATTATCTTGCCGAAACTTTTCAAAAGAGAATAGCCGCCAAGAATAATGACCAATATACAGAACAACATGATTATACCTGATAAAACCGGGATGTTTACATGCGCAAACCCAAAGTTTGTCGCCAGGCTACCGGTAATCATACTTACCCCCGCAATATTGACGATGCCGGTCAGCAGGCTCATCACAAAATACAGCACCAGGTAAGGCCGGCCCATATTCAAATATCCTGCAAGAAGGGATTCTCCCGTAGCGGCCGTATACCGGTGAGCAAACAAAAAGAAAGGGTATTTGAACAAGTTAATCAACAACAAAATTCCCAGCAAAGACCACCCGTAAGTGGCGCCGGCCTGTGTGCTGGTAACAAGATGCGATCCTCCGATGGCGGCGCCTGCCAGCAACACTCCCGGTCCAAGATATTTCCACATAGTAAGAAACGAAAAAGGTAATACTTATTAATACGGCACAAACTTAGATATTTAATTTGCAATTTCAAAAACCATCCATCCTGGCAGAGAATTCAGGGAAAAAATTATTCCGTGTTCCCATGGTGATCACAAAAAAAAATTACTTTTGCATTAATCGTAACACGAAACAAATAATAGTAACACGTAATGAAACCAATCCAAGTCATTGTCACTGCCTGCTTAATTCTTTCTGTAGCAAAAGGGTATTCCCAGATTGTTACCACAGACACGCTACCCTCGGTATCATTATCTGAATTTGTTGTCAGCGTTTCACGCACAGAGTCCAAAATCAGTGAACTTCCTCAAAGTGTTTCCATGCTGACCAGTGATAAGATCACGATATCTCCTTACGACAACGTTGAGGACATTTTGCAAAGCCTTCCCGGCATACACAATTTCAGGCACTCTTCATTTCACCGCAATGGGATTGTCAGCCCCCTTGAAATGCGTGGTGTGGGAAAAAACAGGGTGCTGATGCTTGTGGATGGGGTACCCCAAAATAACAACTTCAATAATTCAATTGCATGGATAGCATGGGGACACATCCCCAAAGAGGCCATTGAACGGATCGAAGTGGTCAGGGGAGCCTCCTCAGCCCTTTTTGGTTCCGAAGGACTTGGAGGTGTAATCAACATAGTCACTAAAAACCCGGAAGAAACCCGCAATATCAGTCTCAAGGCCCAGGGAGGGAGCGCATCCACCTTCGGGGGCAATGCTTTTTTCAGCCGGCAATATGGCAATTTCGGACTGCTGGCAACAGGCAGTTATCAGAAAAGTGACGGATTCTATATGCAAGACAAGCCTGAAGACTACAACACCCTACGCCACAGTGAGAAAGGCAGGCTGTTTGGGAAAATGACCTATCACTTCAATGAGAAATCCAGGCTGGGGTTTTCAGCCCTCTACTACGACCTGAATGCCGGCCAGGGAAGGGAGTTCTTTTTTCAGGAAGTACAGCTCGATCAATATACCCTGGATTACACCGGGGTATACAACGGTTTCAAACTGGAGGCAATGGCTTTTTTCAACCGGGCCAATAAAACTGCCAACCAGGATAAAGCATCTGACAATTTCAGTTCATTGTATCGTCGGGAGCATTTCAGAGACATTTACGATACAGGATTGGAAATACAAGGTTCCGTCATTAAATGGCAGGATGCCACCCTGGCCATGGGCGGCTCCTTCAACAAGGCATACCTGGACTACTTTGAAGAGTACACCGGGAGCGAACGCAATGGTGGTGCAGAAGGTAGCCAACAGTTCTTTTCCCCTTTCGTTCTGCTCGATATCAGGTTGTTCAACAATAATCTTTTTGTCAACCTTGGTCTGCGCTATGACCAAATTCAAACAACGAACGGCCGGAACTGGGATACCTCCGGCAGCGCCGGCATGCCTGCATATAACAATGAATACGAGAAGGTAGAACGGGAAAGCCTTTCACCTAAAATGGGCCTGGCCTGGCATCCGAATACCAATACCACTTTGCGCACCTCAGTCGGCAGAGGCTTCAGGGCACCGAGTCTTTTTGAGCTTTACAAGGTGCATGTACGCCAGGGGGGTACATTTTACCGGGAAGCAAATCCGGCACTCCACCCCGAAAAAATCACCTCATGGGATCTTGGGGCGACACACTGGCTTACAGGAAATGCGTACATTAGTGCCACATTTTACAGATCGAAGGCCACTGATTACATTGGTGACAGGCTGATCAATTCTGCCCCTTTTGCAGGAGGCGAGAGGATCAGATATGAATACATCCCGGACAATATCAGTGAGGTAAAAATATATGGGGTAGAAGTGGAGTCACAATGGAATCCGATGCCAGATCTTTCAGTGAGCGGAAATTACACCTACAACATTTCCAAAATTGAAAAGGACGGGGAGAATGAATCCCTGACCGGAAATTACCTGCCCAACAACCCGCGGCACAACATGCACCTGGGTATCAATTACTCAAACCCCATACTCGGGAACTTTTTCCTTGGAATGAACGGTTTTGCCAAAATATTCTATGACCAGGAAAACACCCTTGAAAAGGATCGCTTTGCAACTGTGGATATGTCCTTTTCAAGGAACTTCACCAATCACATGAAGCTGTTTGTAAATGCCGAGAATATACTGAACAATCAATACCCGGTTTTTCTGCATCCATCCAGGGAAGATCAGATCGCACCCGGGGCTATTATAATGGGCGGGATCAAATATCAGCTATAAACAAAAAAGTGTTTCTGATGAAGATATGTACCGGACAAATATGGAAGTACACTGGGGACCTGGCTCAGTCAATGCGACCTGGCATCCTGCCATACGTATTCATCCTGTCTGCACTGGTGATATTCATCACGGCCTGCAACTGGGCAGGTGAAACCGGATCTTTTTGCGAAGCCAGTAAAACCAGGTCAACTGATGGGAAAAACAAGCATGAAACCACTGTGGTCACTGACCTCAATGGCCGTACAGTGCAGATCCCGTCTGCCGCGGAAAAAGTGATTTGTTCCGGGCCAGGTACATTAAGATTGCTGACCTATTTAAATGCACAGGACCAGATTACAGCGGTTGACGGAATAGAAGTCCGCGGCGCTCCCATTGATGCCAGACCATACGCCATTGCCAATCCTCAGTTTAAAGAGTACCCCATTTTCGGGGAATTTCGCGGCTTCGACAATCCCGAGCTCATCGCTGCCCTGGATGCCAGACCGGATGTCATATTCAAGATGGCGCCGGGTGGCGGCATTGAGCCCGACCAGCTGCAGGATAAAACAGGCATCCCTGTCATTACGCTTCAATACGGCAACCTGACCTATGACTATGATACATTTAAACAGGCCCTCAACCTGATGGCCGGTATCATGGGTCAGCAGGCAAGGGCACAGGAAGTCATTGCCTATATTGATGCATCCATCGCCGACCTGCAATCCAGGATTGACAACACATCTGAAGTCTCCTGCTATATCGGGGGGCTGGGTCAGAGCGGCCCCCATGGCATCCAGTCAACAAACCCGGCTTATGCCCCTTTCCGGTTCCTGGGCATTCAGAATGCCGCGTCCGTGTCAAACGGATCATCGCAACGCACCCATCTCAATGTATCAAAAGAACACCTCATCCTGAGTGATCCAGACATCATATTCATTGACACATCGACCCTGCGACTGCCAGGCAAGGCCAACGCCCTGGAGCAGTTGCAGCACGATCCTGCCTTCGCGGGTATGCAGGCGGTAAGAAATGCCCGGGTATACGGGTTGTTCCCCAATAACTCGTACAACGAAAACATCGAGGTTGTTCTGGCCAATGCCTACTACATCGGAAAGATCGTGTATCCTGAAAACTTTCCTGACATTGATCCCATGGAAAAAGCGGAAGAAATTGCCCGGTTTTTTAACGGGGGTCCGGCGTTCCGTGAAATGAATCTCATGTTTGACCACACCGGTTTCTCAAAATTGAATATACAATGACTTTTCCCGGACCAAAGGCAACCACCGGCAGACAATTCCCCGGATACACAAAATATGTACGCCGGAAAATTATTTTTATCGTCTTCCTTGTTGTTTTAAGCATTTTGTTGTTCCTGGCGGCCATCTCCCTGGGAGCCGTAAGCCTCCCCATTGGTTCGGTGATCCGGACATTCTTTCATCCCGAAAGCGTTCCGGCAGTCAGAAATATCGTCATCAGTATCCGGCTGCCGCATGCCATCGCGGCGCTGGTGGCTGGCGGAGGGCTGGCTGTTTCAGGGGCGGTAATGCAGTCGGTGCTTCGCAATCCCCTGGGCTCACCCTTCACCCTGGGCATATCACAAGCCGGGGCCTTCGGGGCTGCCATGGCCATTATACTGATGGGAACAGGGGTCATGCAATCCACACAAACAGCTGCCCTCACCATAAGCAATCCCTACATTACCATGGCTTTTGCCTTTGCCGCTTCCATGATCTCGGCCCTGATCATTATCCTGATCGCAAGGATATACCACACCAGCCCGGATGTAATGATCCTGTGCGGGGTTGCCCTGGGCTCTTTGTTTGCAGCGGCCACCATGTTCCTGCAATACTTTGCCGATGATGTGCAGCTGGCTGCCATTGTTTTCTGGACTTTCGGGGATGTAGGAAGAGCGGGCTGGACAGAGATCGGCGTAATGGCCCTTACAGTCGTTCCGGGCACCCTGTTCTTTGTATTGAACCGGTGGAATTACAATGCCATGGAAGCCGGGGATGAAACGGCCAGGGGGCTGGGCGTTAAAGTTGAGACCGTAAGAATCGCCGGCATGATTGTGGCTTCGGTGATCACCGCTTCCATTGTGTCTTTTCTCGGCATTATTGCCTTTGTAGGACTTATCGCCCCGCACATTGTCCGGAGAGTAATTGGCGACGACTATCGGTTTTTGATTCCTGCCGCCTTTTTATGCGGGGCGTCATTGCTCCTGGCCTCGGATATTGCTGCCCGGCTGATGCTGAAACCCCATGTATTGCCGGTGGCTGTGCTGACCTCCTTTATCGGAGGGCCGGCATTTATTTACCTTCTGTTGAAAAAAAGAGTCAAATAATGCTTGCAGTCAAAGACCTGTCCGTCGGGTACCGTAAAGGAGAACTGATCTTAAAGGATCTCTCATTTTCGCTCAGCCAGGGGAAAATGCTAGCCATTATAGGACCCAATGGCGCAGGAAAGACCACTTTGCTGCGCTGCATCAATGCCATTTTAAAACCTTATAAAGGTGTAGTGGATATGGAGGACCAGAATGTCTTTCAGATGGAGGCCAAAGAGGTAGCCAGGAAAATCGGATATGTATCTCAGAATAATAAAGCAGGCAACATGACGGTATTCGATGCGGTACTGCTTGGCCGCAACCCGCATGTGGGCTTCAGAAGTTCTCAGAAAGACCTGGACGTGGCGGGCAATGCCCTCGGGCAACTGAACCTTTCACATCTTGCCACCCGTTACACCAATCAACTAAGCGGGGGCGAGCTGCAAAAGGTATGCATTGCACGTGCACTGGTCCAGCAGCCCGAGTTGTTTCTGCTTGATGAACCCACCAGCAATCTTGACCTGAAGAACCAGATGGATATCATGAAAATCGTCAGAAGGATCACCACCGGCCAAAACCTCTCAGCCGTCATGACTGTTCATGACCTGAACCTGGCTTTCCGGTTTGCAGACTTTCTGCTCCTGATCAGCAACGGCCATATTGTGACCCACGGACCTCCACAAAGCATTACGCCGGAAGTCCTTTCTGCTGTTTACGGCGTGAAGGTTGAACTACTCCGGCATAACGGCCATATCCTGGTCGATATCGCCTGAGTCCTTCAGCATCCCCCCCTATTCTTCCTCGTACTGGATTACTTCTACGGGGCAATCCTCAGCTGCCTCCTTAATTGCATCTTCATGTGCACTAAAGTCCGCTCCTTCTTTTACCACAGCCTCATCCTCGGGCAGGTCAAATACTTCCGGGCAAACATCCACGCATAATCCGCAAGCGGTGCATCCGTCTTCAATCCATACTTTCTTAATAGCCATAACGTTGAATTTTTAAAGGTTCATAATCGGATCTGAACGATAATAAAGTTAGCAATCTTTTATCAATTTACAACTTACTTCATTTTCAGATTCATTGCCGGAATCAAAGTCATCAAAATTATTCAGGGTGATCCGGGTGATCTCCTCCAGGCTCTCCCGGGTAAAAAACCCCATATGCGCCGTGATCAGCACATTGGGGTAGGCCATCAGTTGGGCGATCTGGTTATCCCGGATCACCGTTTCAGAAAGATCCCTGAAAAATAACTTATCCTCTTCCTCATACACGTCGATGGCCAGGAATCCCAGGTGGCTTTCCTTAAGTGAGTTGATCACCGCGGCGGTATCAATGAGTTTACCACGGCTGGTGTTAACCAGCATGGCGCCTTTTTTCATTTTATGCAGGGTCTTTTCATTGATCAGGTGATGTGTTTCAGGGGTGAGCGGACAATGCAGGCTGAGAATATCACTTCCGGCAAACACCTCATCCAGTTTTTTATACTGAACACCCAGTTGTTTCATCTCTTCAGACGGGTATTTGTCATAGGCGATCACATTCGCTCCGAACCCCCGGATAATGCGAATAAATGCCTGGCCGATCTTTCCGGTGCCGATCACACCGATGGTTTTTCCATGAATATTGAATCCGCTGAGCCGCTCCAGTGAGAAATTGCCATCTCTTACCCTGCCATAAGCTTTGTGCGTCTTACGCGCCAGGGTAAGAGTCAACGCCATGGCATGTTCGGCAACCGCTTCGGGTGAATAGGCCGGTACCCGCATCACACGGATATTGTATTTCTCAGCAGCCTTTAAGTCAACATTGTTAAACCCTGCACATCTCAGGGCAACCAACCTGACGTTCATCTCTGCAAGCTGTTTTAAGTTTGCCTCATTCAACTTGTCATTGACAAATACACAAACCCCGTCAAACCCCTCCGCCAGCTGTACCGTATTGGATTTCAATCGGGTCTCAAAAAACTCAAAATGATGTTTCTTGCTTCTGTCTGCAAAAAAACGGCGGTCGTATGATTGGGTAGAGAAAAATGCAATTTTAGCCATTGTCTGAATACTATTAAAAGTACAAAATGTTCATTGGTTTACATCCGATAAACAAATCCCATAAAGCATTGTTTAACATTATTATCCTCATTTTGTGTCAATCATGAGATATGTCTGAAGAAATTTTAGCCCTACTGGCTTTCTTTCCGATTTTCACCATATTCATGCTGATGGCTGTTTTCCGCTGGCCGGCCACCAGGGCGATGCCGGTTTCCTTCGGGATCACACTGTTACTGGCGATCTTCACCTGGGAAATGCCTGCGCAGTGGATCGCTGCAGCCTCCTTCAACGGACTGATCATTGCTGTGAATATCCTGCTGATTGTATTCGGAGCACTTACCCTGCTGTTCACACTACGCGAAAGCGGTGCCATTGCAGTGATAAACCGTGGTTTTGTAAGTATTTCACCAGATAAGAGAATACAGGCCATCATCATTGCCTGGCTGTTCGGGAGTTTCCTGGAAGGGGCCGCCGGTTTTGGTACACCCGCCGCCCTGGCTGCCCCGCTTCTGCTGGCCCTGGGGTTTCCGGCCCTTGCTGCAGTGATGGTGGCGCTGATTGCCAACAGCACTGCGGTATCTTTCGGGGCTGTGGGCACACCCACCCTGATCGGACTGGGTACCTCCCTGAATCTTCCCCATGTAGTACACTCCATTGAACAAAGCGGATCCTCTTTCGGGTTGTTCATCCACCAGGCAGGCGGTCTATCGGCTCTGTTGCACATGGTCCCTGGCATTCTGGTTCCCCTGATTATGACCGGGATGCTTACCCGGTTTTTCGGAGAGAAAAAAAGTCTTCGCGAAGGACTCGCCATCTGGCCCTATGCCATTTTTGCCGGGCTTTGTTTCGTCGTTCCTTATGTGCTTGTGGCCATCTTTCTCGGACCGGAGTTTCCGAGTATTTTCGGTGGCCTGATCGGGCTGCTGATCCTTATACCTGCGACCAGGGCAGGCTTCCTGGTGCCGAAAAAAACCTGGGATTTTCCCGATCGCAGCAAATGGCAACCCAACTGGACAGGGGCCATTGAAGCAGGCTCAGGGCTGGAAAAATCCGGCATCCCCCTTACAAGGGCATGGTTCCCCTACATACTGATCGGGCTGTTGCTCATCATTACCCGGGTACGTTTTTTGCCTTTTAACAACTGGCTTGGTTCGGTCATCATCCAAAAAGAATCACTGTTTGGCACAACGATTTCAGCAGGCCTGGAGCCCCTGAATAACCCCGGCTTATTTCCTTTTGTGCTTGTGGCCCTGTTCAGCATTTTCCTGTTCAGGATGTCAAAGAAACAGGTAAAGACTGCCTGGACAGAATCCTTCAACCGCATCAAAGGGCCTGCAATTGCCCTGGTTTTTGCCGTACCGATGGTAAGACTCATGATGCAGTCGGGTGAAAACCCCGGCGATCTGCTCAGTATGCCCCTTGCCATGGCCAGCTTCATAGCCGGCATCGCCGGCGCCATCTGGCCGTTATTCAGCCCGTTCGTGGGGGTGCTGGGTACTTTCATGGCCGGGTCCAATGCCGTATCCAACATGCTGTTCACGCTCTTTCAACACGCCGTGGCGGAAGAATCAGGATTTCCCCCACTGCTGATCATCAGCATGCAGAATGTGGGCGGGGCCATCGGAAACATGGTAGGCGTGCACAACATCATCGCCGCCTGTGCCACCGTCGGACTTTCCGGGCTGGAAGGCGATCTGCTCAAAAAGAATCTCATCCCGGTATTGATCATGGGACTCATGGTCGGAATAATCGGGATGATACTGGCCTGAGATTTATAAACCCCTTATCTTTACAAAGACATCTTAGTCACCACGGCACTTTTTATCAAAAAAGCCTTTGTAAATTTACATTACTTAAACCGGCACCAAAGCGAACTACAAGCCAAAATATCAATAATGAACAATATAACCACATGGCCAGGCAATCCCTACCCGCTGGGCTCAACATACGACGGCAAAGGGGTAAATTTTGCCCTGTTTACTGAAAATGCCACAGCCGTTGAACTTTGTCTGTACGACAAAGACGAGAAGGAAACACACCGCATTCCAGTCTCCGAGCGCACGCATAACAATTGGCACATTTACATTCCGGACATTCAACCCGGGCAGCTATACGGATACCGTGTTCACGGGCCCTATAAACCGGAGAAAGGACACCGCTTCAACCCGAATAAACTCTGCATTGACCCTTATGCGAAAGCCCTCAGCGGGATAGAAAAGTGGAATAATTCACTGTTCGGATACAAGGTGAAAGACCCGGGCAAAGACCTGTCTTTCAGTAAAAGCGACAGCGCCCCCTTTGTTCCCAAAAGCGTGGTGATCGATGATCAGTTCAACTGGTACGGGGATACACAGCTGCATATCCCGCTGAACAAAACGGTAATATATGAGATGCACGTCAAGGGCTTCACCAAAAGATTTCCGGGTCTGCCGGATGAGATCAGGGGCACCTATGCCGCCCTGCGCCACCCGGATGTCATTGCTTACCTGAAAAAACTCGGGGTCAATGCCGTGGAGCTTATGCCTGTGCATCATTTCATCCATGACCACCACCTTGTCAAACAGGGGTTGTCGAATTACTGGGGATACAACAGCATCAATTTTTTCGCTCCCCATCCTGAGTACTCTGCCAGCAGCAATGCCGGAGCAGACCAGATCTATGAATTCAAAAACATGGTCAAGTCCCTGCACGAAGCAGGCATTGAGGTGATCCTGGATGTGGTGTACAACCATACGGGCGAAGGCAATGAATGGGGACCCACCCTTTGTTTCAGGGGCATAGACAATGCGGCCTATTACCGCCTCCCGAATGACGACAAGCGTCACTATGTGGATTATACCGGCACAGGGAACACCCTCAACACGGTACACCCGACCATTCTGCGGCTGATCATGGACAGTCTCCGATACTGGGTAACCGAAATGCATGTGGACGGTTTCCGGTTTGATTTGGCATCCGCATTGGCCAGGGAATTCAGCGATGTGGACAAATGGGGATCCTTTTTTGATGTGCTTCACCAGGATCCCGTGTTGTCGCAGGTCAAGCTCATTGCCGAGCCCTGGGATGTGGGTGAAGGTGGTTACCAGGTTGGAAACTTCCCGCAGGGATGGATGGAGTGGAACGGGCATTACCGGGATGTGATGCGGGATATCTGGCGGGGTGAACAACAGAAACTGGGTGATTTTGCCTGGCGGCTGACGGGCAGTTCCGACCTGTATTACGACGACTGGAGGCGCCCGGTGGCAAGCATTAACTTTATCACGGCCCATGACGGCTTCACCCTGCGCGATTTGGTGTCCTACAATAAGAAACACAACATGGCCAACGGGGAGAACAACCGTGACGGGGAAAGCCATAACCGTTCCTGGAACTTCGGCGTGGAAGGACATACCGACGACCCCGGCATCAATTACCAAAGAAAAAAACAAGTCAGGAACTTCCTGAGCACCCTGTTGCTCTCACAGGGGATTCCCATGCTGGTGGCCGGCGATGAACTGGGCAGGACACAGAACGGGAACAACAACCCCTACTGTCAGGACAATGAGATATCCTGGATTGACTGGGAGAATATGGACCAGGAACTGATGGAATTCACTGCGCAGCTTATCCGGATGCGAACGGAGCATCATGTTTTTACCCGCAAAAACTGGTTCAAATACAAGCCGGTAAACGGCAGCAAGGTAAAAGACATTGAATGGTTCCGCCCCGATGGAAATATCATGACCATTCACGACTGGGAGAACGAAGGGGACCAGGTCATCGGGGTGTATCTTTCGGGCAACGGGATTCCGGGAAGGACCTACGACGGGAAAAAACTGAAGGACGATGATTTTTATGTAATCTTCAATGCACACGGCAAGGAAGTCAGCTTTACCCTGCCGCCCGGGGACTGGGGTCAATCATGGATACTGATCATGGATACGGACAAGGGTGCGTTTGACCAAAATGGCCTCAGGACCATTCAGGCGGGTGAAGAGCTCAAGGTAAAAGAACGCTCCGTGGCGCTGCTGAAAAGCCCCCGGAACAGGTCCTGACACCTTCAGATCTAACTGCTACTGCCCGCAGGAAAAGCTGAAAGGAGCTCTGTCGCCCTGTTTTAAATGATTTAAATGCCACCCATGTACAATCCTGTATCCACCTACCGGATTCAGTTTCACCGGGGGTTTACCCTGGAACAACTGGCCGCACAAAAAGAATACTTTGCCCTGCTGGGACCCGGCACCATTTACGCCTCTCCTTTACTGAAGGCCGTTCCCGGGAGCACACACGGATATGACGTGATCAACCCCCTTGAAATCAATCCAGAAACAGGCAACCTGCAGGAATTCAAAAAACTCACCGGAGCGTTTCAGAAAGACGGGATCGGTTGGCTCCAGGATATCGTTCCCAATCATATGGCTTATCACCGGGGAAATACCTGGCTGATGGATGTCCTTGAAAACGGGAGCCGGTCTCCCTCCCATGCTGTTTGTGACCTTGAACCGGGCGTGCCCGGCTCCACGAACCCTCTCATGGCCCCCTTCCTTGACAGCAGCCGTGAGGAAGCGATCCGTAACGGGGAGGTCAGACTGGGGTGGGAAAATGACAATTTCTGCATCCGATATTTCAACCAGGTTTATCCTTGCAATCCCGATACTTTTTCATCCCTTCTAAACGAACAGGCCAGTGATAAGCAGGGCAAAGAACTGGTCGGACATATCCTGAATAAATACAACAGTGATCCGTCAAAACTAAAGGAAGTCCTTGACAATCAGCACTACACCCTATGCCACTGGCAGGAAACCGAAAAAAGGATCAATTACCGTCGTTTTTTTACCGTTAACAGCCTGATCTGCCTGCGCATGGAAGATGAAAAAGTGTTTCAGACCTGGCATCGGTTTTTGGCAAAACTGCTTCGCAAAGGTCATATTAACGGTCTTCGGATCGATCATGTGGACGGGTTGAATGATCCCGACAGATACCTGCGATGGCTCCGGGAGTTATCAGGAAACAACACCTACATTGTCACGGAAAAGATCCTGAAGCAGGACGAAGACCTCCCGGAGTTCTGGCCGGTGCAGGGAACCACGGGGTATGATTTCCTGGCCATGGTCAATAACCTGCTGACCGATGTCAGGGGAACTGCTTCACTGGAGAAATTTTTCAGGGAATTAACCACTGTCACGGCCCCTCCTGCCGAACTGAACTATCAGAACAAGAAGATGATCCTCACCACCCGGATGCACGGTGAGTGGGACAACATTGTGGAATACTTTGACCGGCTTGGTTTGATGGATTTCGAAAAAGAAGGGATCACCAAAAAAGAAATAAAAGAAGCCATAGGGGAGTTTATGCTGGCCTGCCCTGTGTACCGCCTTTATCCCCGCAAATTCCCGATCCATGGCCAGGACAGGAAACGGGTGCAGGAAATTATAAAAAGTGCCAAACAGCGAAACCCCGGCATTGTTCCGGCACTGGATATACTGGCCGGCGTATTGCTCTCCCGGGAGCAAAAAGACAACGGGCGTGTTCACAAAGTGGGGGGCTTCTTTAAACGCCTCATGCAGTTTACCGGTCCGCTGATGGCCAAAGGGGTGGAAGATACCTCCATGTACCAGTACAACTACTTCATTGCACACAATGAAGTGGGTGATGCCATCAATGCAAAGGGCATCAGCATTTCGGAATTTCACCGCCATATGAAGGCCAGGCAAAGAGGGTGGCCCCGGACCATGAATACCACAAGCACCCATGACACCAAACGGGGCGAAGATGTAAGGGCCCGCCTTAATGTGATAAGTGAATTAACCGGTGAATGGGAATCAAATGTACGCCGTTGGATGCAGATGAACCAGAAACTGAAGACCAGGTTAGAATCAGGTCTGCCGGAACCATCGGTGCATGTGGAATATTTCATTTACCAAACCCTTCTGGGTACATTCCCTTTCAATGGAAAGCCGGATAAACCTTACCTTGACCGGATCGACCGTTACCTGGTGAAAGCCCTCAGGGAATCCAAGCGGAAAGTAAGCTGGCGCGACCCCGATACATCCTATGAAAACGCCGTCTGCGGCTTTGTCCGCTACATGCTGGCCCCTGACCATGACTTCCTGCAGGCCTTTGTCCCTTTTCAGCAAAAAGTAGCCTGGCGGGGCGTGGTGAACTCCCTGACCCAGCTCGCCCTGAAATGCACCTGCCCGGGAGTACCCGATATTTACCAGGGCACAGAGTTGTGGGATCTTACACTGGCAGACCCGGATAACCGCAATGCGGTCAATTACAGCGACCGACTCCGGCTCCTGCAGGAAATGCTACATCAACAACAGCAAGGAGCCGCGCAGATGATCCGTTCACTTTCCCGGAACCCTTTTAACGGAAAGTTTAAGCTTTGGCTGACCCAGGCCTTGCTTAATCTGCGAAAGGAAAATCCGGATTTGTTTGAAAAAGGGGCTTATCTTCCCCTGAAAGCGGAAGGGAAATACCGGCGGCACTTGCTGGCGTTCGCAAGGCATTGGGATAGTCAGTGGTTGATTGTGGCCGTTCCCCTGATTACGGCAAGTCTGTCTGATAAACAGGACGGCGAATATTTGTCTGAGGTTGACTGGGGCACTACGCGCATTGTCATACCGGGCAAAAGCACAACCCACTGGAAAAATTTACTTACTTTGGCCAACCAAAAATTTACCGGCAGCATTCCGGCCGCGGAAATTTTCTCAGCTGCCCCGGCAGGTATTTTCATGAAAGAATTAACCAATAAACCCTGAGTCTTAACATCTATGAAGCTTAATCCCTACCTGGCCATCATCATTGCCTCCACCATTGGCGGATCAAGCGGAGTGTTTATCAAGCTGCTTGACCTTCCTTCCACTTCCATCACATTTTTCCGGATGGCCATCCCGGTACTTGTACTGCTGGTGTATTTTCACTGGAAGAAAGTCAGGCTGTTCCGGGGCAATTACAACATCATGCTGCTGGCCTCGGGACTTAATGCCACCCGAATGTTTTTGTTTTTTGTGGGATATTTGTATACCACCATCGGCAATGCCGTGATCATCCTGTTTACCTGGCCCATCTGGGCCTCCTTGTTCGGGACCCTGTTTTTAAAAGAAAAGGTGTCCCCAAGAACAGCCATCCTGATCGGCCTGGCTTTCTCAGGGCTGGTCATCATGTACCTCAACAAGGAGATCAGTTTCGGCAACCAGGATTTCATTGGCATGGTGGCCATGTTGTTTTCTGCCATCCTTTTTTCCATCACCGCCATTATTTTCAAAAAGGAGCTGGTCAGGTACAGCAGAACCGAAACCATTTTCTACCAGAACCTCGTGGGAGCCATCATTTTTACACCCTTTCTGTTTCTCAACACCCCGGCGCCCACCATCCCACAGGTCACTGTGGCTTCCATCTACGGCTTTTTAATTGGCATTGTGGCATTCGTACTTTTCTTCTATGCCCTCCGGAGACTGAAAATGAGCCACTACTCACTGTTTACCTACTGGGAGGTGATCGCTGCCGTGTTTTTCGGCGCAGTATTTTTCAACGAAGCCATCACACCAAACATGGTCATCGGTGGAGGACTCATCCTGGCCTCAGGCATAATGCTGAGAAAGCAGAAAGCCTCTGTTCCTGCAGACAAGGTTGAATAATATGTACCCGGGAAGAAATAAACAACCGGATTATCATCTTTATGCCCGTTCTGGTGAAACTATTTCAAGTTCATACAACCTGTGTGCGAATCCGTACAAAAACTGTTCGTATACGTACGTCTCTGGAATTTATTCGTGTACCAATCAATCACAGGACATTTATTATTAACGTATTGAAACGTTTGGTCTGATGCTTGTTACAAGACCAACAGATTGGTCTTTATTCAATGCAATACTTTAAACATGATCAAACTATCCATTTTTCTCATATTGGTTTTTGGCTCCGTTCTGGCATGGTCCACAGATCATTCAGCCAAACATTATCAGGCAACCCGATTGTCTGTGCCACCTCCTGACATAGATGGAGTTTTAGACGACGACGCCTGGGAACAAGGTGAATGGACCGGCAACTTCATTCAGTTTGAGCCCTACAACGGACGCAAACCCTCCCAACAAACATCGTTCAAAGTTTTGTATGATGACAACAACCTTTACGTGGCCATCCGGGCTTACGACAATGCTCCGGACAGCATTGTCGAACGACTGACAAGACGCGATCAGACCGAAGGAGACCATGTAGCCATTGGTTTTGACAGTTACCATGACGAGCGCACTGCTTTTGTTTTCGGCGTCAACGCAGCCGGGGTTAAGTATGATTATATAATTTCCAATGACGGGCAGAATGAGGATTACACCTGGGATCCCAACTGGTGGATACGCACCGGCACTGATGAAAAGGGATGGATGGCTGAAATGCGCATACCGCTCAGTCAGCTCCGGTTTGAAAAAAACGGGAAAGGACTCTGGGGGGTCCAGGTCATCAGGGAAATAAACAGATACGGAGAAACCTCTCTTTGGTCACATATTCCCATTGATACGCCCGGCATGGTACACCGGTTCGGGATCATGGGTGGCGTTAACGGGATCGAACCACGAAGGGTTTTTGATGTGACCCCCTATGTAATTTCCTCCGCAGACAAGTATCCCTCAGTATCAGGCAATCCTTTTCTTGATGGAAGCGACCACAATTACAAACTGGGTATGGATGCCAAAATCGGACTCAGTAACAATCTAACCATGGATGTAACCATCAACCCTGACTTTGGACAGGTAGAAGCCGATCCTTCTCAGGTCAACCTGACAGCCTACGAAACATTTTTTGAAGAAAAGCGTCCTTTCTTCATCGAAGGGAGAAATATCAGCAGTTTTAATCTTGGCGTCGGTGAGGGGGAAAATGGCAACGACAACCTCTTCTATTCGCGGCGAATCGGCCGGCGGCCAAAAGGAAGGATACCTGTGGAGAACGGAGCACATATGGATGCCCCGGGGTTTACCGATATTCTGGGAGCGACCAAAATGACGGGCAGGACGGAAAATGGCCTTTCTGTGGCGGTTATTGATGCCGTTACCGCCGAAGAACAAGCGGAAATTGCCCTGTCGGGTGAACGTTCTTCACAAATGGTGGAACCAATGACAAATTTTTTTGTCGGAAGGCTTCAAAAGGAGTTCAATAACGGCAACAGCATGATCGGGGGAATGTTTACCGGTGTAAATCGCCGAAACAATGACAATCTTGCAGACCAGATGCACGGTGCAGCATATTCGGGCGGGTTGGATTACAGCCATTATTTTAACGACAGGACCTGGAACCTAAGTGCAAATGCTGCCATGAGCCATGTCTCAGGCACTGAAGCAGCCATTCGTTGCACACAACGGTCATCAGCCAGATATTTCCAGCGACCCGATGCAACTCATCTGAGCATGGACTCCACAAGAACCTCCCTGACAGGAACCGGCGGTAAAATTCAACTGGCCAAAACCGGCGGAGGCCACTGGAATATTTTCTCGATCATTACCTGGAAATCTCCGCAATTCGAGATCAATGACATCGGTTACATGAGAGAGACCGATCAGGTCATCCAGGTAGTTGCAGTTAATTATCGTGAATGGGAGCCGAAAAGTTTTTACCGTTCCTATAACATTGGAGCGAACCAATACAGCATATGGAATTTTGCCGGAGAGGGTCTGATGAAGGGATGGAATCTTAATGGGTTCATCAGGTACCGGAATTACTGGACCACCAATTTCGGAATCAATTACAGTCATGATGTGGTGTCAACAAATCTCTTAAGAGGCGGTCCTGCTTTCCGGATGCCCAACCATGCAAACTCCTGGTTTGGAGCAAGTACTGACAACCGCAAAAACTTTGTGGTAAGCATCAGTGGAAACCTGGAAAGAGGCAGTAAAGCCTTCAGAAATAGTCGCAGAATAGGTCTGGGATTCACTTATCGCCCACTGGATAATCTCAACATTTCACTGAATCCATCTTACTCCAAAAGCTCTCATTCACTGCAATATGTAAGCAGGACCAATCATGAGGAACTGCCCCGTTATTTATTTGGCCGCATCAAGCAGGAGGTCGTCAGTTTTTCATTCAGGTTGAATTTCACCCTTTTGCCTGACCTAACCCTGCAATATTGGGGTCAACCCTTTATTGCAGCAGGTCAGTATTCCGACTATAAATACATCACCAATCCGATGGCAGAAAGCTTTCAGAACCGTTACGCCCTGCTGGAGTCCGATCAGATTAAACTGACAGACGGGATCTACCAGGTAGATGAGAACCTTGACGGTAGCATTGACTACCAGTTCAGAAAACCGGATTTCAGGATGCAGGAGTTTCTTTCAAACCTGGTCCTCCGCTGGGAATACAACCCCGGCTCATCCATTCACCTTGTATGGAGCCAGAGCCGTTCAGAATTTGCGCAAAATGGAGACTTGCACGATGGAAACAGTATGGATGACCTTCTTTCTATTGAAGCACACAATACCTTCCTGATCAAGATGACCTATCGTATTGGTATGAGATGAGATAAGATACCAATACAGTAATCGTACATGGTATTTCTACCTTATTGATATATTTTTCAGATCCCGCAATCACATCTGATCCGTATTCTCGTGGTAAATTTCCACCTGGCCGCTGGCTGGGTGGAATATTTTTTATAATTTAACCGGAAGTTAAATATATCGGTCTTTGCCTCCGAAGAAAAACACTGACATATGGAAAACAACGGGAAAGAGAACCTGCGGGTACTGATGATCGACGCATCCAACGGATATTACCGGATCAACCGTTACCCTGTAGGACCATTTTTTGGCCCGGTGGACCTGGGCATCCACCTTGCCCACAAACACAATAGCCTGAATGTGGGGGCGGGCCTGCTGGCCGGCTCCATTTTCCCGGGATCTAACAGGCTCATCTTCAGCGGAATCTCACCTTCATGGCATGGATTCTTTATTTCCTCCATGGGCGGTGCGGGCCTTGTATTTGACAATCTGGGGGTCAACATGTTTTCCATCATCGGAAAGGCTGAGAAACCTTCCATTCTTTACCTGAACCGTAATCATGGCGAGGAAGTGGAAGTGGAACTTCACCCGGCAGATCCTCTGCGTGTCTGGGAAACAGGAAGAGGCGGTGTATATGGAGTGATGCAGTATGCCCTGGATCATTTTGCCTCCGGGTATGAGAAGGAACCCAGGGTGCTGGCAGTGGGCCCCGCGGCCCTTTATACCGACAACGGGGCCATCGGATCCGCACCGGTCAAACGGGGTGAGTTAACAGCCGTGGACTGTTGGGCCGGGAGAGGTGGTTTTGGCACCAAACTTTTGAAACAGCATAACATTGTCGGGATCATCTATGGTGGCACATGGGTGGACGAGGATTTTCGTGATCGCAAGGTAGCCGACCAGTGGTTCCACGACAGGTATGAGAAAAAGATGGCTGCCAAAGACCTGGAAGCCACCACCAAATACCGTTATGATCCGGCCTTTAATACCGGAGGTACGTTCGGAGTCAATTTTGCCACCATGTCGGAACGCATCATCGCCTTTAACTACCGGACCCTGTATATGAGCAAAGCGGAGCGTCTTGACCTGCACAAACGTTTTATTGTGGATCACTACCTCAGGCAATTCAACGAGGAAACCATCGAAACCAAACAACAAAAAAACTGTGGGGAGCCCTGCGTGGCAGTGTGTAAGAAAATGCACAACCATTTCAAGAAGGATTATGAACCCTACCAGACCATGGGGCCGCTTTGCGGCGTATTTGATCAGCGGGCTGCCGAACTGCTGAACGGCAAAGCAGACGCCTACGGATTCGATGCCATTTCCGTTGGAGGTGTGCTTGCCTGGCTAATGGAATGCATGGTCGACGACCTGATCAAGCCGGAAGAACTGGGTGTCAAAGCAAAACCGAAGTTTTCCCCGGAGAATTTTGATGTGGTCAAAGATTCAATGCACAACGCGCAGATCGGGGCAGCTTTACTGGATGAAATGGTCAGGGAAAACGGCAAAATTGACCTCTCACTGGGCGCCCGGAAGCTAGCCAGGCACATCTCCCGTGAGAAAGGGGTGGGCGTAATGGACCGTTTCATGCATATCGGGTTCGCCCGGCAGGGATGGATGGTGCCCAACCAGTACTGGACACCCGGAGTTCTCTCGCCCATGGCCATCATGGGAAAATATTACATGGTCTATGGTAAGGAATTTATTCCGCCCCGCGAATTGGGCCGGCAAAATGCTGCCAGAATGATCCGGGAACTGATGATGGACAACCTTGGCTTCTGTCGTTTCCACCGTGCCTGGGCAGAGGAGATCATGCCGGATGTCATGGAAAAGCTGTACGGAAAACGGGATGAGTTCATCCAAAAACTAAAACTTACCGCAACCCGGATCAACAGCAGGAATGCCTCTATCTTTTGGGAATCGGAACGGAATGTGGATTTTGTATATCATTTTCTGAAGAAAAAAGCTGTGGAAGACGGCGTGGATGACCCGGCGCTTGATCAATGGATCAAAGCCTTCGAGAAAGACAAGTTCGAAGCTGCACTGGATTTCTGGTATGAGATCCACAAGGGGATCCACGAAAGTCTGCGGGAATTTCATTAAGTCTGACATTATGAATGTATACGTTGCCTGTATTTTGCCATAAGATGAACAGTACACTGCAAACAGCCAGACATGAGTAATACAAATGCCCCAATAAGCCCAGGCATATCAAACCTTGAGATCGTTCCGGCCACAGCCGGAGATGCCCATGTCCTGGCACAAATCGGCCGGCAAACCTTTCACGAAACGTTTTGCGACACCAATACGGAGGAAAACCTGGAACGTTACCTGGAAATAAATTTCAACCCCGGCCGGATCAAAGAAGAACTGAGTCATCCCGACTCCCTGTTTTTCCTGGCCCGGATTGATGGTCAGGTGGCCGGCTACCTGAAAGTAAATACCGGTGAGGCTCAGACAGAACCACAAGAAAGCAGGGCATTTGAGATCGAACGGATTTACGTAAGAAAGACCTGGTATGGGAAACAGGTCGGACAAAAGCTCATGAACCACGCCCTGCATCTTGCCCGGGAAAAGCAATCATCCTATGTATGGCTGGGGGTCTGGGAAAGAAACTACCGGGCCATCCGGTTCTACAAAAAATATGGTTTCGAGGTGTATGACACCCATGTATTTCGCATAGGCAATGACCAACAGACCGATTACCTGATGAAACTTAAGATGCCCCTGTAAATATTGAACGGCAATCCCAAAACACAAATACATAACCGCCGGAAACACGGAAATGCCAGCAGCAAAGCAATCCCAGGAGCAGGCCCACAACTCAACATTGCAGATCCTGCAAGACGGTAAACTTTTAAACACCTCAAATCCTGCATCGCTCCAAAATCCTTCACCTTCCCGAAATACCTAATCTGTCCGAAAATGAACAACCATTGTTCTGCTACGAACAGGTGTTGAATACAGGGATATTCATAACGTTTTGCCTTAATGTTTTTTATGTTTAATGGCTTCATGTTTGATAAGTAATACACAAAAATATTTTTGTGTATTACAATCTTCGTCAAATGATTCTAAACAGCTTCGTTACTTTTATTCGACAAATTACCAGAGGAAATTTTTATACCATTTTCAACCTGACCGGACTGAGCATTGGAATTGCCGCATGTCTGATGATTTTTCTTTATGTAGCAGATGAACTGCGCTTTGACCGGCATCATGAAAACGCGGGTTCCGTTTACCGGCTGCTTACCCGCAATCCGAAAACCGGCAGTGCTTCGGCCATTCAAAGGGGAGTGATGTATGACTACCTGGATGGGCACTTACCCGGTGTAGAGAAAATGGGCCGGATCCTTTATACTAAGAGAACCTTCTCAACCCCTGAAGAGGAGCCATTCGAAGAAGATGGATTCTATGCCATCGATCCGGAGATCCTGGATATCCTGACTTTTGAGTTCATTCAGGGGGATCCTTCAACAGCACTGTCTTCACCCAATTCATTAATACTGACAAAACCAACAGCGGAAAAGTATTTTGGAAACACTGATCCCATTGGGAAAACACTGGTAATGGACAACGACCACACCTTTTTGGTCACTGCTGTTATTGACCCCTTTCCCGACCAGTCACATCTAAAGTTCAACATGCTGGCACCCATGGAGATCGTCGAGTCCATTAACCCGTCTGCCCTGACCAACTGGGGCCACAGTGGCATGTATTATTATATGCAATTAGAGTCAGACACGGATCCTGAACTGGTGGCCGAACGAACACAGAGCCTGGTTTGGGAGGCCAATGAAAACTTCCGCGACCGCTTGTTCTTTAAACTGCAACCTTTGCTGGATATCAGGCTCCACGCTGCCTCAGTGTCATGGGATATCGCCCGCAAGGGAGATATCACCACCGTCAGAATTTTTTTCATCGCTGCACTGCTAATATTGTTTCTGGCAGGATTTAACTTTGTAAACCTGACTACGGCAGGTGCAATCCGAAGGGGGAAAGAGATCGGAATGCGAAAAATCCTTGGTGCCGACCGCAGACAGCTCATCCGGCGCTTTCTGTCTGAAACCTTCATCATTACTCTGTTTGCAGCCTTCCTGGCGCTGCTGCTGGTTGAATTGTTCCTGCCGGTAATGAATAATCTTACCGGCAAGAATCTTTCGCAACAATTTTTTTCTGACCCCTCATTCATTATTGCCGTTACGGGGATGATCATCTCAATTACCCTGGTTGCCGGCATTTACCCCGCCATAATGATGTCACGGTTCAGGGCAGTCACAGTGGCCCGGGGAGGAAATGTCCTGTCAAACCTCAAAGGCCTGCGCAACAAAAAATTTCAATTGCGGCTACGGCAAATATTGCTGATGGGGCAATTTGCCATTTCCACTGCACTAATTGCAGGCACCCTGATGATCTACCTTCAGATGCAGTTCATTTCGAATCGCCACCAGGGGTATGAAAGCGAAGGGTTACTTGCTGTGCAGAATGCCCTCGATGAGCAGGGGCCCGGGCGGGCCAAATGGCTCAGGGAAAAGCTCCTCCAACATCCCGACGTTCAAAGTGTCAGCCTCACCCATAACATACCACCGGTTACTCCATCCAATTATTCAAACTTCGGGTACGAATCTGCTGACGGACCGGAAACGCTCAATGCAGCAATGATATCATGCGATGAGAGTTATTTCAGTACAATGAATACCAGGGTAATCAAAGGCCGTGATTTTTCATCCGACATGCATACCGATGCAACTTCAGCCACCATCATTAACCGGGAAGCAGCAAGAGTTATGGGGATCGACGATCCCCTGGGTATGTTCATTGATGGTTTTTATGACGGGGAGACCAGGGAGGTGATCGGCGTCGTGGAAAACATCCATTTCAGTTCACTGCACGAGAAAGTCGAGCCCCTGGTTTTCTTTATCAGCGAAGAACAATATCCCCAAAACTGGTTCAATTTGCTGATCCGTTACAATCCGGGGGCCACAACAAGCGTGGCTGGCACCCTGGAAGACCTATGGGAACAGGAAGCCCCGCATTGGCCGCTAAGGCATGAGTTTGTCGACCAGCAATTAAGCCTGCAGTACCAGGACGAACGAAGGGTGATGCTCGTGGTGGCAGCATTTGCAGGCCTTGCCATTATACTTTCACTACTGGGGCTGACCGGGCTGGCGATTTTTTCCGCCATCAGCCGCATCAAGGAAATTGGTATCCGAAAGGTGCTGGGGGCCTCTGTTCCCACGATTATCCGTTCCATGACCGGGGAATTCGGCCTCATGGTAATTATATCAAACCTTATTGCTCTTCCGGTGGCCTGGCTGTTTATGAACCGCTGGCTTGATAATTTCGCTTATCAGATAGACCTCAGCTGGTGGATGCTGGCCATCCCGGCTATGGCCATATACCTAATCGCTGTTTTGGTAGTCGGTATGATCTCATGGAAGGCGGCCAACCTAAATCCGGTGGTGACCTTACGAAATTCTGAATAGATACCGGTATTTTGCGCTCATGTCCAAACGGTTACAGCCCCTGGTCGCCAGCCGCGCCTGACCGGCTAACAGTTTACGCACACGGATTCCTGGTTTTTGCGCGGCACACCATACAACGCCTGTTAATCTGCGGAGCCGGCAGCTGACTTCCCGGCCAGCCAGCCGGTAGAAAATGCGATCTGGAGATTGAACCCGCCGGTATCGGCATCCAGGTCAATGACCTCTCCGGCAAAATAGAGGTTCTTTACCAGTTTGGACTCCATGGTACGGGAATTGATCTCTGCTGTCGACACACCCCCGGCAGTAACGATGGCTTCTTTGAATCCGGGATGCCCTGTTACCCGAAAACGGAAGTCTTTCATCAGCAGCATGGTTTTCCGGCGATCTTTCGCGCCCATCTGGTTGCAGAGCTTTTTTCCGTCAATATTGAGCAAATCAAGGAATACCGGGATGAGCTTGGAGGGAAGCCACAACCTGAATACATTCTCGATCTGTTTCTTCCCGTGATTGTCCAGGTCACGCAGCAGCCGGGCATCCAGCTTTTTTTCATCCAGGGCTGGCTTCAGGTCTATTCCAATCTCCACCTGGTGGCCCTCAGACATTGCCTGCACCACCTGCCTGCTCAGTGTAAGAATAATGGGTCCTGTCAGCCCGTAATGGGCAAACATCAGTTCTCCGAACTCCTCCCCTTTTTTTTTGCCATTTGTCCACATAACCGCTCTGACATTCTTCAGCCCGAGCCCCTGAAGCCTGCCTGCCACATCTCCTGCCGTTACCAGTGGAACCAATGCAGGCTGCGCATCAGTAATCCGGTGTCCGGCCTGACGGGCCAGTGCATAACCCTCACCGGCCGAACCCGTGGCGGGATAGGATTTCCCCCCGGTACAAATAACCACGCTCCCGGCAAAATATTCCTGGCTTTCACTTCCGCGGGAAACCCTTACACCACGAACATGACCGTCTTTCATTAACAGGTCGGTTACTCTTACATTGTATACCACTTGTATATGATTGTTCCCCATCCAGTCTTTCAGGGCTTCCACCACATCCCCTGCCCGGTTGCTTACCGGAAAAACGCGCTTCCCCCGTTCCGTGGTGGTCTCCACGCCTCTGTCATGTAAAATCTTCAGGATATCTCCGGTAAAAAAAGAATGAAAGGCATGTTTCAAAAAACGACCATTGGGATAGATATGACGATAATAATCAGAAGGAGGTGCATCATGGGTGATATTACAGCGGCCTTTGCCGGTGATCAACAACTTGCGTCCTGCCCGTTCCATCTTCTCCACCAATAATACCCGGGCCCCGGCGCGGGAGGCCCGGCCGGCTGCGATCAGCCCCGAAGCACCGGCGCCGATAACAATCACATCAAAAGATGAAGCTGTTTGATTTTTCACTGAATGGTCAGGGTTTGGTTGGCAGAGAACAAAATTAGCACAATATTTTTACACATTCCGGCAGTTCCGTTATAGATATTCCGCAAAAAAATCCCATCTTGCATGATGGGAGCAACCAAAGGGGTCCCATAAAGGATAATAACAACGAAAGGGCAGCTCAATTTACAAACGGACATAGAGCTTTCGAATTATCGGCAAACAATCTGATATATTATTTCGGGAGCGGTGGCGGGAAGATCATAAAGCAAAAGAAACATGCATTACAATTGTGCCCTGACAGTCGACTGCGTGGTTTTTTCAAAAGATGGAGTCGTGCTGATCAGAAGAAAAAACCCACCCTTCAGGGGGGCTTATGCCCTGCCAGGAGGATTTGTGGAAGAAGATGAATCCGTGGAAGAAGCCTGCATCAGGGAAACCCTGGAAGAAACAGGCCTTGTTATCCGGAATCTGAAGCTGGCAGGTGTTTACTCAACTCCCGGGAGAGACCCCAGGGGACGTACAGTCTCCGTTGCTTTTGTAGCTGAAGCCGACCTGAATGCCTTGCAGGCAGGAGATGATGCTGCTGAGGCAGAGGTTATTAAAGACTGGGAGGATACCGATCTTGCATTCGACCATAAAGAGATCATTGCAGACGCACTGAAAATCAGGGGAACTCCGGTTAATTGAACCAGAGAAAATGACCAGCCCGTAACTGCAAAACGGAATACGGGACATTTCTATGATTTTTTTGCTTCTAAAGGCATTATTTATTCAATTAAAATTCTTAATATTGTAACTACAAGTAAGGTAAACCGAAAATAATCGGTGATCTCTCCTCCCGGACTACCGTTTTTGGGACTTCTGAAGGCTTCCTTGCCTTCAATCCAGACCAATTATTCATTCCCGGGAATGCACTGCCAGGGTTCAGACAGTGTCATTTCATCCTCAACCCGCTGAAGAACCTGTTTTCTTTTTCAGTGTACAAATCTTTCCCTGAAAGTTTTATGACAGAATCGATCTGTCCTGAAATGCCACACAAAAAAAGTAAACCATGGCAAATTTAGTTGCAGAATTAAACACGTTAGACTTTAACGTCTACATCGGAGGGCCGCTTCAGGCAGCGGTCCAGGCACAACACGCCGCTTCCATGTCACAAGTCAGCTTCATCCAGGAAGTAGGCTTTGAGAATGACAAACTGCGATATGTAGATTTCGCATATAGCAAATCGATCCCAAATGAGGACAACACCGCTTTCGTGGAAAAAAGTGTAGAGATCAGGGTTCCGTTTCTCACCATGCTCGTGATTCCTTCATTGAGAATTGAAGAAATGACCATTGATTTTAATGCAAAGCTGACTTCCACCGAAACAGCCAATGTCTCCAAAGAGTTTGCAGCTGGTACAGAACTGGGCATCAATTTTAAGATGGTCAATTTTAAAGCCACCGCATCCTACAAAAGAACCTCCTCGAGAGGTACCAAAACCGAGAAAACCTACAACCTGGGAGTCCACGTGCTGGCTGTCAATGATGAAATACCGGCTGGCCTTGACAGGATACTCACCATGCTCGAAGACAGCATTGCAAGTATAGAGCCAGGCACCTAAATCGCCCCCCGGCCTGCACAATACGGGTATGTGAATTAACAACAGAACTTATGGTGAAACTCAGAGATTATATTGGAAGTATCGTTGCCAGCATCGCTGAGGCAAGGGTCATGTCGGATGTGCAAACAGTGGAAGTGGCAGAGCAATATGCACGGCACGAGCTGCTTAAACATTTCTCAGTGCCACGTATGCGAATTGAGGATGTGGAACTGACTATCCCCGTTGCCCTTGCAGCAGCGGATCCAAAAGAAACAACGGCATACTCTCCCATCGACAACAGGACTTTCAACGCCCTGGCTTACAGAGAGCTGGTAAACAGCATCGGCAGAGAAAGCCTGCCCAGGGATGTGTCACTTAAAATGCAGAAGTATCTTTCAGCAAGGACCGCCGAGCTTGAGAAGAAAATCAGGGTTTCTGCCACGACAGAGGCAGTGGACAAGTACTGCATGGATATAGTTGACCGGGTGATGAAACTGGCAAAACAGCATAACCTGATCGAAGCAAAGCTTCAAAAAAAAATCAATCCCGAAGCAATACAGCAAAAACTCGGACAGACCCTGACAGGGGAGATTCAGTTCAGGGAGGTAAAAAAATCCCTGGAAGACTTGAATGTCGTTGCCGAATCGCACTTGCTCAGGGAGGAGAAACCCGAAAACATCATTTATATCAAGGTGAAGATCTCCGAGGAAAGCATGGAATGGAGCCGGGCTGAGAACAGTGAAGGCGGAGTGGATTCAAAACTGCTTCCTGAATAATCTAAACCGGAGAACACATGCAAAAATCCAAACTGAACCTTATTAAGTGCCTGAAAGAAATGCTTCTTGAATATCCTGATGTCGTCACGGCTTTTGAGAAGAAAGATCCGCGGGCAAAAGACAAATTGCTCAAATGGATCAGGCAGGCTGAAACCGTCATGAGCTCTTACAACATCAGTGAGGTTTCTGAACTGGCAGGGCTAAGGAGCAAGATCATCAGCCCGCGTTTCACTGAGCATAAACGATCCTCCGCAAGAAAAATACAGACACAGGTCGCTGCATCAGTGTTATACGACATCCAACACATCGTGATTTCTGCATTAAAACCTCACGAAGATCGTGCAGAAGAATGCAGGGACGTAATCAGGCAGCTTCTGCAGATAATAAGTCAGAACGGAACGGTACAATATCGTAATGAAGTTCTTTTTGAGCATTTTGTTCTTCAAGTATGGCAGCTTATCAAAACAAATGAACAACTGCGTCCGGGAGCAGCAAAATTAAAGGCTCTGCTGCCGGACACTGACATTCATTTGCTGATTGCAGAAGAGATCAACCCCGCGGATTTTATCCCAGCCACTCACCAGGCGTAGTGACATCCTGTATTTGGGGAACAATACATAGACGAACGGCAATTATTCTGAACCCGATGCCGGGCAGGTTTGACAATATGGGATTATATTTCTACTTTTAAAGTTGAATAATAATCCTGCGGGAATGCTATGGAAGCATCTTCCAGCGTTCTGTTTCACAACCCGATTGAAGATATTATGAAGTTTCTGAAACATTTCATTATCCCGTTTCTTATTTTGCTTCTGGCGCTGTTCATCAGGTATATGCTCCCGCATCTGGCTTTCCTGCCGGAAGAGTTACAGACACTGATCCAAACCATTGCTAAAATCCTGGTTATTGCCACCTTTACATGGGTAGTCATTGCGCTGATCCGTATTGCAAAGATCAACTTCCTGAAGAAATACGACATTTCCGAGGCAGACAACCTGCGCTTCAGGAAACTGCATACCCAGTACAATATCCTGGAAAAGATCCTGGTGTTTATCGTAATCATCATTGCCATCGGATTCACCCTGATGCTTTTTGAAAATGTGCGCAATATTGGCATCAGCCTTTTTGCCTCGGCAGGTATCGCCGGACTTGTGCTTGGTCTTGCTGCCCAAAAGGCCCTGGGAACCATACTGGCCGGATTCCAGATTGCCATCACCCAGCCCATCCGTCTTGAAGACGTGGTGATCGTAGAAAACGAGTGGGGATGGATCGAGGAGATCAACCTGACCTATGTGGTGATCCGGATCTGGGACAAACGCCGGCTGGTGGTACCCACCACCTATTTTTTGGAAACTCCCTTCCAGAACTGGACCAGGGTGTCGGCCGATATCCTTGGGACGGTTTTCATCTATACGGACTATACCATGCCAATCGCTGCCCTCCGTGAGGAACTGACCAGGCTGCTCAATACCCATCCGAACTGGGACAGGCAGGTGGACGTTTTACAAGTGACTGATGCCCGGGAACACACCCTGGAATTACGGGCGCTGATGAGTGCTGAAAGCTCGCCAAAAGCCTGGGAGCTTCGGGTCTTTATCCGGGAAAAACTCATCGAATTTATCCAGCGTGAATATCCTGGTTGCCTTCCCAAAACCAGGGTGTCTATGGATAAATACAATGACACCGCTAACCTATAAATTTTATATTTTTAACCCATATCCACAAAAAAGTTAAACTTACATGTTAAAATCCGTAAATCCGGCAAATAACCAGACCATTGCCACCTATGAAGAGCACACCCCCGAGGCAATCAACCAGGTCATAGAATTAAGCGCTGCAGCCCAGGAAGCCTGGAGCGGTACAGATTTCTCCACACGCAGCGAACTCATGCATTCCGCAGCGGAAGTGCTTCGCAACCGTATGGATGAATTTGCCCGTATGATCACACTTGAAATGGGGAAACCATTGTCTCAGTCGAAAGGAGAAGTGGAAAAATGTGCCAGGGTTTGTGCGTATTACGCGGACAATTCGAAAAAATTTCTCTCAAACGAACCCATTGCCACCGAAGCCTCCGAAAGTTATATCACTTACCGGCCACTCGGGCTCGTGCTGGCCGTGATGCCCTGGAACTTCCCGTTCTGGCAGGTTTTCCGTTTTGCTGCACCCGCCCTGATGGCAGGCAATGGTGCCCTGTTGAAACATGCATCCAATGTGACCGGTTGTGCCCTGGCCATTGAATCGGTTTTCCTGAAAGCAGGAT
The DNA here is from genome assembly GCA_964463915.1 of uncultured Bacteroidales bacterium. Classification (GTDB taxonomy): domain Bacteria; phylum Bacteroidota; class Bacteroidia; order Bacteroidales; family UBA7960; genus PUPG01. The sequence goes on from CAYXEH010000002.1 coordinate 56,910, forward strand.
TTCCCTCAAAACTTTTCAGTACACTGAAAGTCCCAGGGAAAAAGGCAGGTGACCTCATTGGCAACCAATTCATCAAAGCCGTCACTCTGACAGGCAGTGTGGGAGCGGGACGGGCCATTGCCTCCAAAGCCGGATCCATGTTGAAAAAAACCGTACTGGAATTGGGCGGAAGTGACCCTTACCTGATCCTTGAGGATGCTGATACAGAAAAAGCAGCCAGCACTTGTGTAACCAGCCGGCTGATCAACAGCGGACAAAGTTGCATTGCGGCCAAACGCTTCATTGTGGTCCGGTCACAGAGAGAAGCTTTTGAAAAACATGTCCTGGAAATGATGCGCCGCAAAGTGATGACCAACCCCATGGAGAAAGAATGCGACCTCGGGCCCCAGGCCAACACCTCTTTGCGCGACGAGCTGCATAACCAGGTGATGCGCAGTATCGACCAGGGCGCCCGGTGCCTGCTCGGAGGCAAGATTCCGGATAAAGAAGGGGCCTGGTACCCTCCAACGGTATTGACAGATGTAAAGCCCGGAATGCCCGCCTATGAGAAGGAATTGTTCGGACCCGTAGCTGCCATTATTGAGGCAGAGAATAACGAAGATGCCATCCGAATTGCCAACGACAGCGTATTCGGACTGGGTGCCGCGGTGTTTACAAAAAATATAGACTACGGCCGGGAAATCGCTGAGAAAAAACTCAACGCCGGTTGTTGTTTTGTGAATGAATTCGTGCAATCCGATCCCCGCCTGCCTTTCGGAGGCATCGGCGACAGCGGTTACGGCCGGGAATTGTCCTACCTCGGGATCCGGGAGTTCACAAATATTAAAACAGTCTACGTAAAATAACTCCGAATCACTCCGGAATTATTCCTGCAACCCTTTCCAGCAAGGTGATCGCATCACCCTGCCCTTCGAGAATATACCTGGCATCGGTATGGGCCCGACCGACCTTTACCGACCAGGCATGGTCGGGCATGGTCTGGAACAACAACTCATCAGACCATCCGGCACCGACAGCAAGGATAAAGTCGTATTTCTTGCGGGATAGCCAGTGCATGGCCAGCTCTCCTTTGTTTACACCCGCACTGCTTACTTCGATCACCTTGCTGCCATGCAATACCTGGGCACTGTTATTGGTGGTGATGGAAAGCAGGTGGTCATTCACCTCTTTAACCAGTTGGGATGCCTGCTCCACGTCTGCCTTGTGATAGTGCCAGGCCACCGAGTAATCACGTTCCTGGATGTATGCACCAGGCAAGCGGTCGGTGTACATTTCCAATATGGGCAATACTTCCTCCTTCCATCTTGCCGACAACGGCTTGAGCAACCGCCAGTTTTCACCCACCTCCCGGATATACGAACCATGCTCGGCTGTGAGATTCACCGGCAAACTACCAAGCCATTCCTCCAGTTCATCCTTGCCACGGCCACTAATGATTACAATATCTGTGTTCTCCTGGGCATCCAGCTCTTTCAGCATCCACATCAGTGCTTTGGGAGGCTCGGCAGCCGAGGGGTACTTACTGTAAGGGACCAGGGTGCCATCGTAATTGACAATGATGATCCTGCTCTTTGCATTACGGTAATTGTCGAGCAGCTTCATTTGCAAGTCTTCACCCAGCAGTTTTCTTGAGGCGGCATAATTGGAGTATTTACTGGATTCTTTTAAGCTGCCCACAAAATCCGTGGCCCATTTGGTTACGTCATAACGGCGTAACCGTTCCTGCATCAAGGTATTACCGCGCACCTGTTCCTTCATGGGAATGATCAATGCCTCGGCAATCGCATCGGCGATCTCATCAATATTGTTCGGATTGATTACCACCGATTCGCTCAACTCTTTGGCAGCCCCGGTAAACTCACTAAGTATCAGCACTCCTTTCTGGTCTATCAGGGAAGCGATATATTCCTTGGCTACAAGGTTCATTCCATCCCGCAAGGGGGTCAGCAAGGCCACATCACTCTTTCTGTACTGGGCGATCAGCTGCTTATGTGGCAGAGAGGTGAACTGATAGATCACCGGGGTCCAGGTCATGCTGCCATAAGTGCCATTGATATAACCCACAAGCTCATCAAGCTGGCTCTTGATTTTGCGGTAGGCCCCCACGGCAACCCTGGAAGGAACCACGATCATATACATGGACACCTTTCCGTGCCACTCCGGGTGATCCTGCAAAAACCTTTCAAAACCATATAAACGGTTGACGATCCCTTTGGAATAGTCAAGGCGGTCTACCGACAGAATGGATTTCGGCTTTCTTGCCCCGGCCTTTTTAGATGGATAAGGAGACACATCCATGGTATGAAATTTCTCAAAATCGATCCCCATCGGAAAAGTATCCACCTCGGCCACATGATCCGGGAGGTATATTCTGCCCATATGATTGTCCATCCCCAGTATTCTCAGCACACAGCGTAAAAAGTACTGGGCGTAATCATGGGTATGAAAGCCAATCAGGTCGGCTCCCAGCAATCCTTCCAGGATCTCTTCACGGCTGCCTTTCTGAAGCATCCGGTACATTTCGTAGGTCGGGAAAGGAATGTGAAGGAAAAACCCAATGGGGTTGGATATCTTTTCGCGAAGAAGGGCGGGCAGTAGCATCAGATGATAATCGTGCACCCATACAACATCACCAGGACGGATCTCTTTCAGCAGTTCATCACGGAAAATTTCGTTCATCCGCTGATAGTCATGCCAGTACTCTTTTCTAAAGCGTGCGAAATGAGGAAAGTAATGGAACAAGGGCCATATGGTTTTGTTACAGAAACCCAGGTAGACATTGTCCATCAACTCCTTTGATAAAAAGACGGGGACGGCGCTGAACTCCTGGCTGACCTTTTCCCGCACGATGTCTTCATCCTTTTTATCGACACTCATGCCGGGCCATCCCATCCACACATACTCCTCAATATCACTTTCCTCATGGCCCAAAGACTTCAGGTAATCACTGAGTCCGGATACCAGCCCACCAGCGCTCTTGGTGGTCACATATTCTCCGTTCTCCTTGCTCACAGCAACCGGCAACCGGTTTGATACAATCAATAGCCTCATAATTTTTTTGTTATTGTTTTTAGTCTATTTTCTTCAATGAAAACTCCTTCTCATCGTCTGTTTCGAAATAATATTTGCGTTTTCCGATCCCAATGTGCACAGGGTTTGCCCACCCTTTACAAAAACGGACCTTAATTTTTGAATGATCGATTGAAAGCCATATCCAGTGACTACGGAAACGCACATGGAATTTTACTGACCGGATGTCATCCGGAAGCCTGGGATTCAGCCAAAGTACATCATCCCGGATCTCCAGACCGGAGTAACATCGTTGCACAAGATCCATGGTTCCTGCCATGGCACCCAGGTGAATCCCCTCATGGGTGGTCCCTCCCTGTACATCCTCGAAATCACTCATCAGTGCTTTCTTAAAGCTCTTCCAGGAACGGTCGCGGCGCGACCTGGCATATACCCAGGCATGGATCACCTGGCTGAGCGTTGATCCATGGCTGGTTCTCTGATAATAATACTCAATATTTTTCGGAATAATATCCGGTTTGAATTCATAGCCCAGTCTTTCAAACAACGCTTTCAGTTCCTCGTAAGAGAAAAGGTAAAACAGCATCAACACATCCGCCTGCTTACTGGCTTTATAAAAATTGGGGGAATCCCCCTCACTCTCCAGTATACGGTCTAGCCGAATGGAATCACCGTACTTGCCTCGGTAATGTTTCCAGTCAAGCTCTTTAAGGTCTTCATAGCCCTCGAACTGGGAAATGATATCTCCGTCATGGAAAGGGATATACATCTTACGGGTGATCTCCTTCCATCTATCCTTGTCTTCATCCGTAATCTCCAGCTTGCGGGAAATCTCATTACAGCTGGTCTCATCCAGCAAACCCAATAACTTCAGGGCTCTCTGGATGACCCAAACAGCCATCACATTGGTATACGCATTGTTATTGAGACCGGCCTCATCCTTCCCGGGATAATGGGTATGATATTCATCCGGGCCCATTACCTTGTGAATCTCATACTGGTCACGTTTCGGGTTATAGTGGGCAAGGTCAGACCAGAACAGGGCCGTGGCAAAAATTATTTCTGCCCCATATTCATTCAGGAAATCAACGTCGTTTGTACTCTGGTAATAATGCCAGACATTAAAAGGAATGGCGTGATTGATATGATATTGCAGCTGGCTGACATCGGGAAGCCAACGACCCGATTTCGGATTAAGATGAAGTTCCTGGGTTTCCTCGCGGCCATTGCTGCCGCTCTGCCAGGGAAACAATGCCCCCCGGAAACCGGTCTTTCTTGCCCGCTTGTATGCCTCAGGCAGGCGCCTGTACCTGTACATCAGCAAGGATCGCGACAACTGCGGCAAATGAAGGTCAATAAAAGGTTGAATATACAATTCATCCCAGAAGATGTGCCCCCGATAGCCTTCACCGTGCCAACCCCTGGCAGGGATCCCGATGTCATAATCGATGCTGTTGGGTGAAACGGTCTGGTACAAATGAAAAATATGCAAACGCAACACCATCTGGTCTTCCCCGGATGACTCAATCTGCATGTCGTTATAATTCCATATCCGTTCCCAGGCCATTCGCTGTAAACGGGCCATATCAGCAAAAGTGGTCAGTTCCTTTATCTTGTCTCCGGCCTCCGTAAAAGGGTCGCTGATGGCAAAATCCCTGGAGGTATATAGAACAGCGAGCTTCTCAATCCGGATCGGTTCAAGCTTCCTGCACTCCAGCCGGTAATCTCCCACTACGCAGTCTTTCAGATGTACAAGTTTATGTGTCAACCCCAGATTTTCCTGATGAATAAAAAAGCTGGTCTTCACTGCCTGATTTACACGAATATCAGATTGTTTGGAACGGCTGGTCAGAAAAAGTGAGTATTCGTCCAATTCGCCTTTATCTGTCACTTCCAGGTGATCCTGGTTCAGGTCACTGTACCTTTCCACATTGTTGTTGATCACATTCCCATCGATCCCTGATCGAATGGTCAGGCTACCAGACCAGTTTTCGGGGATCAGGGTCCATTCCAGACCAGCTGTATGATAATCCTCCATGCTCACCAGCCTTCTGCTGATAATCGTGGTGATATTATCCTCCTTATCACGGAAACGCATCTTGCGCTCGAGAATACCCTCATGCATATTCAGGGTAGTGATAAAACCCAGAACCTCTGCCTCAGAAAGATTAAACCACGGATCATTGCCAATCCTGAAAGTCAGATACAACCAGTTGGGCCAGTTCACCAGGTCTTCATTCTCAATCACCCGGTCCCTTACTTTGGACTTCCTCCGGTTATATCCTCCCGCCAAATAGGTGCCCGGATAATTGTAGCTATTGTCCTTTTCCATTTCCAGGGCAGCGCGGGTAACAAAATATCCATTTCCCAACGCACACAAAGCCTCCTGTAACGGATGAAACTTTTCTTCCCACTTCTCGTATTCAATCATCCAGTCCTTATCCATAAGCATCATCGTTTATTGGTCATACTTTCCTGTTCATCCAATGAAAAGGCCGTATTGCCGGCATTACCGAAACCTTTTCCGTTGGTCATTCTTTGTTCAACTACTGCGATTGATCCAAAAATGTCTCAAAAAAACGGCGTACCTGGTACACATCTTTCAGGCTGTAGTTTGCGGCTGTATCCTGCCCCCGGTTCTCTACCAGGATGCCGGTCCCTTTTCCCTGCAATGCCCTGAAAGCATCCTCGTCGGTCACATCATCCCCGATAAAAACAGGCAGCACATCCTCATTTTTATCCAACCCGAGTGCTTCAAGTATCCACAACACGGCCTTTCCCTTGTGCCAGTCAATATCAGGTTTGAGCTCCACCACCATCTTCCCCTCCCCTGTTTTCAACCCGTCGAAGTGATCCAGCATTTTATCCACCACCTCAAACACATACGGCACATCTTTTTCCGGGGCATTCCTGTAATGTACCGCAATGGCATAGCGTTTACGGTCGATCTGTACCCCTTCCGCTTTGCCGTCAAAAAGCGCATGAAGTGATTCTTCGACCTTATCAAGCAGTTTCACCACCTGCTCTCCTTTCTCATGTTCTTTATATAAACCATCCGGCCCGGAAATGACAAATCCATGGCTGCCGGAGTAGATGATGTTGTCCAACTGAATAAAGTTTTTCACGTCATCCAGGTCGCGTCCTGTGACCACAGCAACGGTATACCTGGCAGCCAACCGCTTAAGGGTTTCCCGCATCTCGTCAGAGATCACTGCATCCTCAGGTCGCTGCACAATGGGGGTAAGCGTGCCGTCATAATCGAGAAAAAAAGCAGGGGTTTTTCCAGCTACCTCATCAAAAAACCGGGCATCTTCAGCGAAAATCATGGGCCTTGACGCCTTAAAATATGACAGGATGCTTTCATTTTTTGTCAGAGAGAAATCCTTGAAGTCTGCGATGGCTATATCCGCGCCATGATCAAGTAAATCCTGTTTATTGTCAAAGCGGGCCACTCCAACCACAAGTCCGAAAAAACCGCTTGCGCCGGCCTGTACGCCGGATATTGCATCCTCAAACACCACACTTCTGGTCGGGCAGGCACCCAGCTCAAGGGTGGCTTCCACGAAAATATCCGGATCCGGCTTCCCACGCAGGCCTCTTTCTTCAGATACCTTTCCGTCTACCCTAACGTCAAATAACTGATCGATACCTGCCTGTTCAATGATCATTTTACAATTCTTACTGGAAGAAACGATGGCGGTTTTAAAGCCTTCTCTTCGCCACTGACGGATCTTTTCCACCACGTGGGGATAGGTTTCCACTCCCTCCTCCTTAACGACTTTGTTGAAGATTTCATTTTTTTTATTGCCCAGGGCACAGACCGTTTCATCTCCGGGCGGATCATCCGGTCCGCCGAAAGGCAAACTGATATCTCTCGAGGCAAGGAAGCTCTTTACCCCTTCATAACGGGGTTTTCCATCAATATAACGGGAATAATCGCCAGGTTTTACGGGATCCTGCCCATCCCTGGATTTCAAAAATTCATTAAAGAGCTCTTCCCAGGCCTTCTCATGTGTGGAACGGGTTTGGGTGATCACCCCGTCAAGATCAAATATCAACGCATCAATGTATTCACTAGCCATATGTCATATATTTATGTGCCTAACTATATCCGGAATAATTGATTCTGCACAAACCCGTTTGAAGCCTGTGGCAGAAAAACACCTAAATATAATCATTTTATATTAATTTATCTACGCCAATCCATTCATAAGCCATGCCAATGTATTATGTTATGCTTAAAAGAATATATATGCCGTTTTGCAGAAAAAAATAGCGTCATAAAATACCTGTGAGGGGAAAAAAATCCGGATATGTGAAATAATTTCCACAAATCAGGATCTCTGCTCAAACAGGTTAAAAAATCAATTCCGGAGATCGGTATCTCCCAGAGAGTCCCGTCGTATCCTCTGCAATATCTTAAGCGGAATAACCATATAATCCGGATCATCCTGCATAAAGAGTTTCAGTTCATGAACTGCCTTTTCATACATATAAATATTCAGCAGGTCCTGAAATTGTTTTTCATTTCCGGGAATCAGGTCTGCGGGACGGGCTGTATCCATATAGGCAGACAAAAACCTGTCAGCCACCCTATGATACCAAAGTTCCAGGATCGTTAGCAAAGAATAGCCATCTGACGGAATAAACTCCATCCTGGAAAAGTAACCTTTGTAGATGGAAAAGTGGAATGAACTGAGCAGGGAAGCCACATCCTTCACCGGGCTGTGTTTGATCCGGCGCACACTCCATTCCCGCTCCAGTTCACCTTCAAAATTAATGAACTTAAAATCCTTACCGGTAAACAACACCTTGTCCAGCTTATAGTTGCCGTGTAGGCGCACCTTCATTCCGTCAATTTTCCCGTTTTCAAGTATGGAACGGGCAGCCGAGAGAAAAAGATCTTCTGACTCAAGTACCTGGAGAAGCAGATCACGGTGTTTTTCCGGATACCCGGACGCCGATCTGATCTCATTGAAGGTTCTCCGGGTAAAGCTTCTCAGTGACTGATACAGCGACTTCTGGTAAAGCAATGAAAACTTCTCAGGCCGGAAATGGAAGTTGTCTTTCAGGGAAGCAAGCGCCAGATGCATTTCAGCAGTGCGCTGCCCAAGCAGTGAAGCCATTTCCAGGTAAAAAGGGCCAATGAGTTCATCGAGCTGTGCCGCATCAGGACCGGTCGTCTGGCTGAAATTCTCTCTTTCCGACAACAATTTATCGAAAAAACGATCGATGGAAGTTTGTGTCATATCCCAGGCGGTTCCCACGTTGGGGATCAGCTCCATCAACAGCGCCATAGAGGTATTTTCCATTTGGGAGCTCCTGTATTCGAGTCTTCCCAAATAGGAAGGAATATGGGTAAAGCTCGTATGACGGGTCAGGTTTTTCATAATCTCCACCTCCGGGTTCTCACCCTCCTGCGGACTGCGGTAAATTTTTAAGAAGAAGTTATCCCCATAAACTACGGAAGAATTGGTATGCTTGGAGGTGATCAGGTGGGGGGACAGGCTGGTGCTGTCGTTAAGAAGCTTTTTCAGGCGGCTGCCCGATTTTCCTTTGATAATCCCATGTAAACCTTTCAGCTGTGATCGTCTGCGAAGAAGGTCAAATAACACTTCATGCAGTTTTTTGTCCACTGATCCATCATAAATCACTCCCTCCGTTCCATCAACCACAAGGGGAGCTATCACCGAATCCGGATAATAGGTCTTGATCCAGTTGGCCCGGTTATTCAGCGCCAGTGATACCGGCATCAGGTAAATATCATTGGCTGCTTCAATCAGGTCAAGCCGGACAATGAAGAGCCAGGGAGCGCCGGCACGGTTTTCCACATGAATCACATCAAGCACCTCAATGTTGCGCAGCTTTCTTGTGTCGCCGCTGAACCATTTAATCTGCACAAGGTAATCATACAGGTTATTCTTTACAGTATGCTGCAGTTCTTCCGTCATGTGATCCCATTCTTTCTGGCTGAAATCCAGGCGCTGATTATCACGGGCAATTCCCGGGAACAATTTCTTGCCGGGTGGCCTGAGTTCAAACCAGAAATAATTCTTGAACTGCATGGAAAAGGACCAGGGTTCATCAGATATCACTGGAAATTCATTGCGGCTGAATACCTCCACAGGAGTGTTGCCGGCAAAATCCGAAAGATCCAGTTCCACATGCTGGGAATAGCGGGAGAGGTTCACTACAACCAATATTGTCTCATCCCCGAAAGCACGGATAAAGGCCAGTATTTTCGGATTATTGGTATTTACAAATTGCAGGGACCCCCGCCCAAAAGCCTTATATTGACGTCGTTTGGCTATGACCCGCCTTTTCCACCACAGAAAAGAGGAAGGGTTCTTTTCCTGGTTCTCTACATTGACAGAGGTATAATGATGATGGGGATCAATGACCAGTGGGAGAAAAAGTTGCTGTGGATCCGCGTTGGAGAACCCGGCATTTTTGTCCGGTGACCACTGCATGGGCGTCCGGACCCCGTCCCTGTCTCCCAGGTAATAGTTATCACCCATTCCGATCTCATCACCATAATAAATAATGGGGGTTCCCGGTAATGAAAGTAAAAGCACATTCAGCACCTCGATGGTCCGCGTATCACCGCCAAGCAAGGGAAATAACCGTCTGCGAATTCCCACGTTCACCCTTTTGCGCGGATCCTTGGCAAAGGCCCGGTACATGTAATCGCGCTCTTCATCCGTGACCATTTCAAGGGTCAGTTCATCGTGATTGCGCAGGAAAGTGGCCCACTGACAGTTTTCTGGGATATCCGGCGTTTGTTCCAGTATATCCACCACCGGGAAACGGTCTTCCATCCGAAGGGCCATAAATAAACGCGGCATCACCGGAAAGTGAAAAGCCATATGGCACTCATCCCCGTCACCAAAATATTCACGGGCATCACCGGGCCATTGATTGGCCTCGGCCAGCAACAACCGGTTATCATACCGGTCGTCCACATGTTTTCGGAGTTTTTTCAGGTAGGCATGGGTTTCGGGCAGGTTCTCGCAATTGGTTCCCTCGGCCTCATAGAGATAAGGAACAGCATCCAGCCTGAAGCCGTCCACGCCTATCTGAAACCAGAAGTCCAGCACCTTCAGGATCTCTTGCTGCACCCTCGGATTTTCAAAATTGAGGTCAGGTTGGTGGGAATAGAAACGATGCCAGTAATAGGCCCCGGCCATATGATCATATGTCCAGTTCGACACCTCAAAGTCCTGGAAAATGATGCGGGCATCCGCGTATTTGTCCGGATCATCGCTCCAAACATAGAAATCCCGGGCCACACTGCCCGGTTTTGCCCTACGGGCCCGCTGAAACCATTTATGTTCGGAAGAGGTATGGTTCAACACCAGTTCTGTAATAATACGCAACCCTCTTTTGTGGGCCTCTTTGACAAAGCGTTTGAAATCAGCAAGGGTTCCGTAATCAGGATGAATGCCGGTAAACGCTGCAATGTCATAGCCTCCGTCGCGCAAGGGAGAAGGGTAAAAGGGAAGCAGCCAAATGGTATTGACCCCGAGATTCTCAATGTAATCCAGCTTTTTGATCAATCCCTTGAAGTCACCAATTCCATCCCCGTCACTGTCATAAAAAGAACGGACGTGCAACTGGTAAATGATCGCATCTTTATACCAATAGGGCTCTCTTTTAACTGTCATAAATTATAATGATAATGTAAGAAAAATTGTGATAACAGCAGTATTGGAGACATCGTATTCCTGCTGGTCATGAAAAAAAATGCCGGACTTTACCAGGCTTTACAAAGTTAAAAAACTTCTGATGCATCACACCAACCAGATAACAGACAATTCGAGTTGGATTCAGAAAGAATCAAAAAATGGAAGTCTTTACACTCCCGTGCACCAGGGTTCTATACCCGTTGCCATGGTTATAAACAGAAAGGGACCACCCGCAGGCAGCCCCTTTCTCATCCACCAAAACCAACTCAATCAATTTACATTGAAATTCCGGAGGTTATATGTAAGGGTCAACATGAAAAAGCGGTTCAATACATTGCTGCGCATATCTTCCACGTAATTACTGGTCACATTACGCTGCACACTCTGATTCTGGTCCAGGATGTCATACACACCAAGGGTCAGTTCCGCCTGCCTGTTGGCAAGGAACTTACGCCCCAGATTCAAATTCCATAACCAGTAGTTATCGTTGAAATCATCGCCAAGGCCACTGTAAAATAAATTACTCACATCATTTCTCAGCACCCATCCGTCTAAGAATATCCAGTTAAACTGCATCTGACTAACATGGTAAAAATAGTTGTTGTCCAGGGTCGGGCGAAGAGTGTTCTCCACAATATTGTAATTCAGATTATACGAGAGGCTGAAATCTACATTGGGGTTTATATTACTGCTAAGAACCACACCGCTGTTGGTATTGTAGGAATTGGCAATATTCTCCTGATTATTGATCAGGCCAGGGGTGCGTGAATATGCCAGTCCTGCGGTGATATTCATATTGCTCCGGATAAAAGTCAACGGAAAGCCATAATTAACCATTGAACGTATATTGGCATGGCCACCCATGTTGACCGGCTGTGTGTACTGGGCACCGCGAGGCAGATTATAGCCGTTCTCAAGTACAGTGTCAGTTGGGGCGATAAAAGTGGCATTCCCAATATAATTGTTGGTTATATTGCCAAAAACAGATGCGAAAAAAGTGCGGGAATCCACCAGATTGGTATGGTTGTAACGTGCAGTAAAAAAGTGGCTATAGCTTTGTTCCAGTTCAGGATTTCCGCTACTGAGCAGCAGCGGATTGGAGTTGTCAACCACATCCTGCAGCTGGGTCGCAGAAGGGGCATTGGTAAATGTCCGGTACATCAGCCGGAGGGTTTTTTCTTTGGAATAATTATAGGTAAAGTGCAACATGGGAATAACATTCCTGAAGGAATGATCCACCACTGCTTCGTAAGGAAGCAGCTGTTCAGACGAAAGATCTGCCTGCTGATAGGATACCTCAGCCAGGAAATTGTATCGCTCGCCCCGTAAACGGTAACCAAGGCCCACGCGATTGGTCAGGTACCCGTTGGTCAGGTCGTTCGACAAGTCATCTTCAAACAAGCTGTAAGACTCCCGGAGAATATCATAACTGTTGGTCATCCGGTCTGATTCATTATTTGAAAATGAAACATTGTAAGACAACTGTAGCATGCCATTTTCCGTAACCGGCTCTGTATAGGTCAGGTTGGTGGAGAGGGAGTAACTGTCCGCGCCGGAATCCGATTGTTGGTCCACAAGATCTTCTACAAAGACCGGCCCTTCATAGTATTGACTTAAGGCGTCAAGAAAATACAGGTATTCATTGTTGTTCATATTCATATTCAGCCTTGTGGAGAGAGAGCGTCCGTTGTCATTCAAACGGGCACGATAAGAAATGTTATTGGAAAAAGAATACCCGTCCCAGTCCCTGTCATACGCTGTCATGGATTGGTTCAGCAGTTCATTGGTTTGCATCAGTGTCGTTGCCTCCGATAGGCTTTCCGAAGTTGTTTGCTGCATACTGAAACGAGGACTTACAATGATCCTGTGATTGTCATTGATGGCATAATCAATACGACCGCTGAAACGGTGGTTCTGGTTGGATCGCTCGGATTGATCAAGGGCAGAATAATACTGCGAATTATTGCCATCAAGGAAGTACTGCCGGTCGCTGAACTCTTCCGATTCATTGGAGGAACCGTTAAAAAAATAACTGCCGTTCACCTCTGCCTTTTCACCCCATACGTCAGCATAATTAATCCCCAGGGCATGAGTTGTATTGTTTCCACTTTGCTGCCCGATCAGGAAGTCACCACGGTTAATACTGCCGCCACCAGGAGGACGTCCGCCGCCACCACGCATTCCTCCACCACCTCCTCTTCTGCCTCCCCCTCCGGAACTCATAAAACCGGAAAGGTCTTCACTGGTAAAATTCTGCTGGTTGATGTTATTGCTCATCCCGATAATGGAGATGCGCCGCTGATCCATAAAAATATTGGTCACAAGCCCGGCCTGGTAGCGGTCGGTATCCCCGTATCCGGAATAAACCCTACCGAACTGGCCGCTGCGGCGGTCAAGACGGGTCACAATGTTGACCGTTTTGGTGCGATCACCATCATCAAATCCCGTCAATAACGACTGGTCACTTTGCTGATCATATACCTCAATTTCGTCAACCATTTCGGCCGGGATATTTCGAAGGGCAATATTGGGATCGTCACCAAAAAATTCACGGCCGTCCACCAGGACTTGCTGTACTTCTTCTCCCTGTGCGGTAACTCCGGTTACGTCCACAGTAATACCAGGCATGCGCCTTACCAGGTCTTCGGTACTGGCATCGGGATTGGTGGTAAAAGCATCCGCATTATACTGGATGGTATCTCCCCGCTGCTGGGCTGTAATTGCTCTTCCGGTAATGGTTATTTCACGAAGCATGGCATCTGTCATCGCCAGCTTAATGTCCTCCAGTTCATTCACATCCTCCCGAACCTGCACCAGGGTTTCAAAAGGCCTGAAGCCCAAATAGGTGGCCCGCAAAATATATGTCCCCATGGGTAAACGCAACTGGTAGTTGCCTTCTATGTCAGCCGCTGTACTAAATACCCGGGTGGTGTCACGCGTATGGGTAAAAAACAGGTGAGCCCCGGGAAGTGGCCGGTCATCCATCTGATCCATAACCACTCCGTGCACGAGTACTTCTCTGGCCTGTTCCCTCCCGGCCTGCCTCCGGCCCTGTCCTTGCTGACGCTGTCCGAAAACAGTGTTTGCAGAAGCAACAATCAATATAACCAAGAGGATCTGCTTCATTTCATAAAGAATTGGAGAATGGTTTCATGTCAAAGAGGTCTATTAAGAACAATTGTTGGACAACCATTAACGGATTTAGTTTAACGCAGATGCTGGTTTTTATTAAATTTCTTCTTAATCACACAATTGTTTATTTTAGCAGTGTATTCAAGGCTTTATCACACGATTTTCCTGAAAAGACGAAACTGATTCATTCAAACAATGAAGCTCCCAAAAGACAGAGAGAACGATTACTCAAGAGAGGTAATGGAGGCCAGGGCTGAATTCCTCGCAAAAATGAGTGGCCAGAAAATCGACTATCTGCACAACAGCGTAATAGACCCGGAACTGGCCAGGGGTAACATTGAAAACATCATCGGGTTTGCCCAGCTGCCGGTCGGGGTGATCGGGCCACTCACAATCAATGGTGAACATACCGATGGCGACCTGTATGTCCCTTTAGGCACCTCGGAAGGCGCACTTGTGGCATCTTACAACCGTGGTGCAAGAGCAATCAGCTTATCCGGTGGGGTCAATGTACTGGTTACCAAAGATCAGATTCAGCGGGCGCCCTATTTTATCCTGGAAAATGTATTCAGGGCAAAAGATTTTACAACGTGGCTGGCAGCCAATTTTGACAAACTCAGGGAAGTGACCGGGCAGTCGACCAACCATGGAAAGTTAACTGGTTATAGTACCTATATCCATGGCCGCATAGTGTATGTGAGGCTGGAGTTCTCCTCCGGCGATGCCATGGGAATGAATATGATCACCAGGGCGTCTCAGGATATCTGCCAGTTCATTCAGGCACATTATCCCATCCAGGGCTATGCCATCGAAAGCAATATGGCCGTCGATAAAAAGCCATCCCAGATCAATACAATTCTTGGCAGGGGAAAAACCGTTACCGCAGAGGTGCTGCTGAAAGAACAGGTGATAAAACGTTTCCTCAGAACCACGGCACAGAATATTGACAATGCTTACCGGAGACAGGTGGCCGGCGGTCAGCTTGCCGGGGTAATGGGCTCCAACGGCCACCTGGCCAACGGCATTGCTGCCCTTTTCATGGCGTGTGGCCAGGATCTTGCCAATGTCAGCGAGTCCTGTGTCGGTTACATTTATTCCGAAACGATTGATAAAGATCTTTATGTTTCCCTGCATTTGCCCTCATTGGTGGTTGGCACCGTAGGAGGCGGTGTTTCCCTCCCCACCCAGAAAGAGTGCCTGAACATTATCGGGTGCCATGGTGCAGGAAAAGCCCGCCGATTCGCAGAAATCGCCGCGGCAACCCTGATGGCTGGTGAACTTTCACTGGCAGCATCCATTGTAGCCGGCGATTTTGTAACCGCCCACGAAAAATTCGGCCGGAACAGGCCGACGTAACCCTTGCCGGATCTCTCTGGCACAGACCCATCTGAATCAGACAGCCATTAAGTAAGGAAGCTCCCGGGGATATCCGCGGGAGCTTCTTTACTTAATGATTGTTATCACGTAATGGATTCATTGTCAGGCAACAGACTCAACCAGGCCCTTTGGGTACAAAAAACCTGGTCAATCTGTGCGTCCATGATCAGGTTCCCATGATCTGCCCAAAGAACAATGAATTCATGAACAGTTTACTGTTGCCAAACCAGAACCCCCTGAAGTTGGGATTATGGATAATAGAAACCACTGTGCCCCGTCCTGAGCGATTGACCTGAACCCCTGATGAGCCATCCATCACATTCAGGTAGGGCTCCCATACATAGCCACTCACCAGGGAATTCTCATTGAATACCACGGGATTGGCAAAAGGATTATCATTGGGTTTTGCCCCGAATGTACCTGATACATACACAGGCAAGGATTCTCTCCGGTAACCATATCCCACCGGATGGGTGGTGTCCAGACTGGTCATGAAAATACTCCCGGATATTCTCCTCGCACCACGGATGTCCCCTCGCATATAATAGGGTAAACGTCCCTCTTCTTCAATGTCAGGGGTGGAAAGAAACTCCATATCAATAAAATCATTGCGTTCGAGCCACCTGTTGGCACTGCCGACAGCCACGATGGTTCCACCTGAGCGCACCCAGTCAGAAAGGGCCTCCCGGCCGGAGTCACCCAGTCCGTTAAAAGAACCCGATACCATCACGATCACATTATAACGGTTCAGATTTGTGGATGAAATGCGGTCCAGTTCAACCTTGGTCACAGGCATGTGGAAGCGCTGATCCAGCATATGCCATACTTCGCCGGCACTACTGCTGCTGGTACCTGAACCGATAAGCATCAGCACCTCAGGCTTGCGTAAAGAGGCAAAACTACCACTTCCAAGGTTAATGCCTTCATCCACAAGGCTGGACCGTACAGGATGAATGGTGATCCCGGTCTCAGCTGCGGCCTCGTTAATAATTTCATATACCCTTGATTGATCTATATCCTGGGTTTGTACGGGTACCATGATGGACCCGAAATTAAACTCTTTGGGTCCGTCAGCCAGTGGCATAGTGAAGGGTTCTGTGGCCACATGTGTGCGAAGCCCCTGGTTCTGCAAGTAATAAAGTGCTTTCGGAGCATAATAGTCGTCCCACTCAAACAGGTAGGCGACATGGCTTTCCCCGCCTTCTACACGACCTTCCGGAAGCCCGATCTCTTCGACCACATTGTCCTGAATATTCCGCAGCTGCCTTGCTGAGGAAACTTTTCCGTAGGGCATGTTAAAGGCATAAGGCAAAGTCCATGTAGACACATCATAAAAAAGACTGTCCTCGAATTCAACCATCCGTTCAAACATGGACTGAATAAGGCGGTATTGCTTCTGCTTCAAGGGCACAACCCAGGCACTGCCCGGTTCAAAATCCTGCCCGTCAATATGCACACTCTCCGAAATATCATAAAAATCAACCTGGTGGGTCTTCAGGATGTCATGCAGGTGGTAATTTTTGCCCTGGTCATAGGAATCTCCAAAGATCCACGCTTCGAAGTCATCCTGTTCAGCTTCCTCAACTGCTGAGGCAAAGGTCCGGCGAAGATGCTCCAGCAGCGTCTCCCGCATTTCCAGGCTGGCCTCCAAAGACGACATGGAAACCAGCACCTGGTTACGGATGGTCTGTGCGAAGGGTATTACACCATGTATGGTCTCCCGCAGGTGACCGCGGGTGGAAGCCTGCTCAAACAAGATACCGATACTGCCCTGTACATCCGGATAAGTAGAGCCTTTCCCGTAATAAAAATCGTCGAATCCTTGCTGGGTATAATAAGTCTGACCGATCTCATCAAAGAATTTTGCATGATACTTACCCACTTCCATGGTCAGTTCATCAGTAACATCCGGGGTGCGGGGGTTCACCCGCAAGGGTTCTCCGGGCTGGAAGAAAAAGGTGGAGCTGGAGCCGAACTCATGATGGTCAGTGTTGATATTGGGCATCCACTCATGGTAAGCTTCCACGCGACCGCGGCTCTCGGGATGCTGGACCGGCAACCAGTCGCGGTTCAGGTCAAACCAGTAATGATTGGTTCTGGACCCGGGCCACACATCACGAAATTCCCGGTCATTGGGGTCAGGATTCAGTGTTTTGCTTTTATTGCGGTTCACCCAGCTGGCAAAACGGTCCTGCCCATCAGGGTTCAGTGAAGGATCTATCACAATCACCACATTCTCAAGAAGCTCCTGCACCTTTGCGCTTTGCCCGGCTGCCAGGTAATAGGCTACCAGTGGAGCGGCATTGTGTGCACTCTGCTCGTTACCATGCACCCCGTAACCAAGGCGGACAACGGCTGGCATATTACTGACATCCAAATCTGCAGAGCGCTCCGGATCGGTCAGTGCCAGGTGATTGGCCTGTATCTCATCCAGGTTGCGCTGGTTTTCTTCGGATGTGATCACCAGGTGAACCAGCGGCCTGTGCTCATAGGTGCGGCCATATTCGTAGATCATGGCCCGTTCCGAGGTTTCCGCAATACGCTCCATATACTGTACCATAAGCGCATGCTGAATATGCCATTCACCAGGCTGGTAACCCAGGAAATCTTCCGGGCTTGGCACATTGTCATCATAGGGAATGTCCTCAAGAAAATACGTTAGCGGACGGTTTGCCTGGAGCTGCAACACGGCAAAACCAAGCATAAGGGAAATAACCACCGCTGCTTTAATAAAAATATGCTTCATGTTTGTAGTTGGTTAGTAGGATTAGGTTAGTAAATAACTAGAGAGATCTTTCCGATCCCCGACAAATATAAACAGAAAAATAAACTATCAAAACCCGGCACCAGGCCGGAAATCAGCAATCAGGGACATTTGGGAAGTTTTTAATCCCATTGGTCGAAGCTGTTTTACAATTCAGGCCGAAATTGCTGTTTTTTACAAGGCAAGAATTTCTGCTATACTATGCAGTTCCACATTAATGGGCTGGTGGTATTTCACCGTTTTCTCCAGGGGGGTGAATTCAATTTTCCGGTTAATGGAACCCACCATCACCCCGTTCCGGCCATCCATCAATCCCTTTACAGCCTGAAAGCCCATCCCGCTGGCCAGCACCCTGTCAAATGCAGAGGGGGCTCCGCCCCGCTGTATGTGACCCAAAATAGACACACGTATATCGTAGTCCGGGAAACGTTTTTTGATATTCCTCTCCACTTCCAGGGCCCCGCCAAAATCATCCCCTTCCGCCACAATGATAATACCGGCTCCTTCATCATGTGATTTACCCCTGGCAAGGGAATCATACAGATCCTCAATAAAAGTTTTGGCCTCCGGAATCAGGATCTTTTCCGCCCCGGTGGCAATGCCACTTCGAAGTGCGATGAAGCCTGCATCCCGACCCATCACTTCAACGACAAAAAGCCGGTCATGTGAGTGGGCCGTATCACGGATCTTGTCAACAGCAGTTACCACAGTATTCACGGCAGTATCATAACCAATGGTATAATCAGTACCATACAGGTCGTTGTCAATGGTCCCGGGCAAGCCGATTACAGGAATGCCGAATTCTTTTCCAAACACCCTTGCTCCGGTAAGGGTTCCGTCACCACCGATGGCAACCAGGGCATCAATGCCCCGTGCCTTCATAGTATCAAAGGCTTTCTGACGGCCCTCCTTTGTTTTAAATGCATCACAGCGTGCACTTTTAAGGATGGTGCCCCCGCGATGAATGATGTTGTAGACATCCTGGCCGTTCAGTGGCCTGATATGATCCTCAATCAGCCCAAGGAAACCTTTCTGTATTCCCAGCACTTCCTTTTCATAGTGAAGACCGGCCTTTACCACCGCACGGATCGCGGCATTCATTCCAGGGGCGTCGCCACCGGAAGTCAATACACCGATTTTATTGATGCTTTCCATTGCCTTAAAAGATTGGTAAGTCACAAAGATATGAATTTTTCACCGGGTTCTGTGGGCTCAACGGGTTTGAGAGACTGGCCGGGCTCAATGGATTCGCCTGGTTTGATGGATTAGCCGGACTCACCAATTCTACCAGGTACACCAGATTCACCGGATTCACCGGATTCGATGAGCTCACCAGGTTTTCAGGGTTGAGGGCATTTGGTTATTCTTTCATAATATTTCCGTAAATAATCAGGGAACAGATATACTTTCCGGTTTCAAATGAAACCAAATGTTCAGAAAATTTTCCTGTATTTTTGCACCAGAAATCAATACCTCATGCAATACCATTTTGACCATTCCCTGGGAAGGATTACCCAACAAATTTCAAGGGCACTTGGAAAGCGTTTTGAACAAAAATGCAGGAATCAGGGTATCCGGATCCGGCCTGATCAATGGACGGTCATCTCTCTTTTATTCCACAAGGGATCCATGCCCCAAAACAAAATCGGAGATCTGCTGTACATAGACAAAGTAGCCGTTTCAAGAACCATTGAACGACTGGAAGAAAGGAATTTGGTCGTACAGGAGGTACCCGGAAATGACAAACGGATGCGTATGGTGAAACTGACTTCTTCAGGAACGGAAATTTACCACCAGCTAAGCCCGTTGGCAGGAGAGACCATCACTGAGGCCCTGGAAGACCTGAAAGAAGACGAAACCAGCCAGCTTTTCGAAAGCCTGGAAAAGATCAAAATCAGGCTGGGCTGCTAACCTTTGGCCTTTTCCCGGTAATATTCAGCCTTTTTCTCATTTTGTAAGCGCTCATAGATATTGGCAATGGAACTGGCATATTCGGGCAGAGGCTCCTGCTCAAACAAACGCTTAAAATAATCCAGGGCAATATGCAGGTCCGTATTTACAATCTCCAAAGCCTCCAGCAGTTGCGCATATTGCCGGTGAGTGCGGTTTTCCTCATAGGCCGCCATTTCCCTGTTATAACGCTCATCGGCTTCCTGTAAATGTTTTCTGGCGAGCCACTCAAGTGCTGTAACATTGTAAGGATACACTTCCAGAATTCCTTCCGCGAGATCCGTCACACTCTCCTCGTAACCAAGCTCCTGGCTCACTTGCATGTAAGCTGCCATCATATCCTCATCCTGCCGGTAGGATTGCTTAAGTTCAGGCCATAATTCATAGGCCCTCCTGAAATTTTTGCTTTCTGCCAATGTTTCAAACAGCATGGCCCGCATCTCATCAATCTCCTCCGCGTCAGGATAATTTTCCACGTAATTCTCCAGAGAGGTGATCTCCAGCGATAAATTGTCAATTTCGCGGTAGGATCTGGCCAAAGCAGCGTAGGTGGCGGCATCGGCATGTTCTGTTCTCCGGATCTCCCCCAGGTAGTCAAGGGTTTTCCGGGTATCACCGAGTTTATAAGCCAGCAATCCGGCCCTTCTGTATACCCGGGGCGGAACCTTTTCTTCCTGCTCTCCATAGGCCGCGATCACCTCCTCATAAGCAGCCAGGGCTTCAGCAGGATCTCCGGTTTCATATATTTGATCGGCAGCCTCAGCCTTTTCATCCAGCTGATGAAGGGCAGCACAGGCTCCGGTAATGAACAGTAATACAAACAGAATAATAAAAACGCGAAAAATTCTCTTTTTGTGTAACATATAATGACTGACTTGATTTGGCATTTGTTTATCCGGGTAAAGAAAAGACCACAAAAGTACCGATTTATTATTTGCAACCTTTTGCCTAAATTTATCGTCTGACAAATAGTTATCGGAATCGTCATCAAAAATTAAACCAATGTATCCATTCAGGCATAATTTCACAACATCCCGTCAGAATTACACGAATAGTACTTCTGGGTTGTTTTTCCTGGCACTGGTGTTGTTGTTTCTTTTCTCAGGATGCGAAAAAATCACAGATCCCGACCCTGACAAACTCCCGGCAAAATTGAAGTTTGACTTTAGCATGACAGATTTTGAATTGTCAGGAGATAAAGACCTGCAAAACGGCCAGACTGAAATGATAAAGGTAAGTAATCAGACAGCATACAATCCTGACGCAGGCCGCCCTGACCGTTTTGTGCTGGACAGCGGCACCATGGTTATTGAAAACATTGAATTCGAGGGCAGACGAATCCAGGGACAGGAACACATTTATTTCAAAACCGATTTTTCTTCGGCCTTCGAAGTTGACCTTTCTGATCCGGCCGCACAACCGGATATATCTTTTGATATCCCACAAGGCAATTATTATCTGATTGAGATCATATTGCACCTGGGAACCGATAATCTCTCGTCACTGGTTATGCAGGGGAACTATACACATCCTGCCCATGGCGATATTCCGGTCATTTATGATTACAGCCCCAGGGAGCAGATCCGCATCCGGGCAAAACTCAGGGGAGATCAGAATAGTTTCGCACTGGCCAAAGAAAAGGACTCACAGGGACGAATCGAACTGGACACAGATTCCCTGATGCGGCTGGTCAATTACGGCATGATCGTCAATGCCCTGGTGGCAGATGCCAACGGTGAAGAAGTTTTTCTGATCAATGAAACCATCAATCCTGGCTTGTTTAACAATATATCAACCAGGTTGCCAAACGCTTTTACGCTTGTTATTGAATAGGATACTTTATGCGGCTGGATCTTTACCCCCAGGAGAAGATCCTGGAAGGATGTAAGAAAAATGACAGACACTTCCAGGAGGTATTGTACCGCAAGTATGCCAGCAAAATGTATGGCATATGTATGGGGTATGCAGGAGAGCGTCCACTTGCACAGGATATGTTACAGGAGGCTTTTGTAAAGGTATTCAGGCATATCGGGGATTACAGCGGGAAGGGATCATTGGAAGGATGGATTCGGCGGATCGTTACCAATACCGCCATTGACATCCTGCGAAAGAAACAAAGGACAGATTTATTCATTGAAAATGAAGTAGCGGAACAAAGCCCTGGCCCGAACAAATGGAACGCTCCAAATCATATGGAAACAGGAGACATTCTGAAACAGGTAAAAAGGTTGCCCGAAGGAGCACGCATCGTCTTCAATCTATATGCAGTGGAAGGTTACTCCCATAAAGAGATCGCTGAAAAGCTCCACATTACTGCCGGCACCTCTAAATCACAATACAGCCGTGCCAGGATGCTGCTGCAACAGTGGGTGGATAAACCAATTTAAACGTCATGGATTTTAATCAACGATACAAGCAATGGATGGAATCCGGCCGGGAAGCCCCCCCTGAAAAAGTCTGGGAAGGAATACAGGACGAACTGGACGTGGATAAAGTATGGGGAAGAGTGGAAGACAGCCTGAATGCCAGCAAAAGAAATACCCCCTTTATGCTCCGTGCAATTGCCGCCTCCTTCCTGTTACTTCTGATCTCCGCCACCACACTCTACTATTTCACCCTTTCAGATCATATTGAACCGGGCAGGCCACAGTTGTCAGATCGTCCGGGCACCCTCATACCAGAGCGGATACCCGAATCCCAACCCGAACATATCCCCGGTTCAGCCTCACCCGCGACCTTACAACTGGCGGAAGGTGATATAATACAACAGGAAACGGTTACAGCCCAGACCGATGATAACAGGGAAGCAGGACGGATATTTGCTGCTGCTCAGGATATCCCGGCCATGCTGCAGTCAAAACCAGGCAATGTGACCAACAGATCAAACGGGGAAAAGACCATTGACAACTATCTGGCTGCCAGACATGAAGATGACATACCGAAAAGAGATACCCCAGGGCAACGACCTGCTTTTTTCGTGGGGGTCAACGGGCAGATAGGAAATACCTGGATGCTCAACAGTAAAACCCTCGGGGGCTTATCCTCAAATGATATTACGGACACCCGCACCTCATACGGAGGGTCGTATGGGATCGTGGCGGGGGGCCGCCTGTTTCCACGACTGAGGGTACGGGCAGGGCTTGATCTTCTTGCACAAAACCGGCAGCGGTATAATGAGTACATCCGGGGGGAGTATGTATCAACAGAGTTTCAACTTGATTATTCAAAATTGTCCATACTCTTTTCTTTCACTCCATGGGAACACCGTCCATGGATAGTGCACGGGGGAGCCTACAGTGCATACATCCGTGATGCAGAGCAACAAATCAACGGGCAGGCGGAAAAGATATCAGGTCAATATACCAATACAGATTACGGATTGGTCGCCGGGCTGGGTTACCTTCATCCGACAGAGGGTCCATTTGAAATACACACGGGAATACTGGCCAATTACGGGCTGAAAAACGTATTTGCCGGAAATGATTACATCCCGTCGAGCCTGAACAATACCAGGTTAATTTCATTTCAGCTGAGCATCTCCCTTCACTATCACCTCAACAAGCCTTAACTGAGATAGATTACTCTAAACAAACATCTTCTGTCCATCCTCCTGAAGCCATCCTCAGTTGCGTACACAAAGACCCTCAACCAGACCGGATCGATTCAATATGGTCTTAGCTGCATTCGGAGGAAACTCACGGCTGAACGTAATCCAAATCCATTACAACCATTTGGTATTTATGTACGTCTTGATAACAGAAACTATTCACCAAAAAACAGGAATTATGTTAAGAAAATGGAAATTTGCTTTGCTTGCAGTATTGCCGGTCTTTTTTATGGCCGCGTGTGATGCAGACGAAAACACTATGGATGGAGAGAAAGGAGATCTGAAACTCTTCATGACCGATGCCCCCATTGAAACGGATGGCATTGAAAGCGTGTTCATTACTTTCACCGAAATACAGTACCAGACCGAGGACGGGGACTGGAGTACCTTTGACGAATTTGATGAACCTGTCGAGCTGGATCTCCTGGAACTGACAAGAGGGGAAACCGAGCTCCTTGGCCTCTTTGAGATGGAGCCCGGGGTATACAACCAGATCAGGTTCATGCTTGACGCTCCTGAACGCGGACAGGGCCCTCCAAGCACACCAGGCAGCTATCTGGTGTTTGAAGATGGGTCTACCACTCCGTTGTTTGTTCCCAGCGGCGGACAATCCGGTTACAAAGCGGTCGGACAGTTTGAAATCCCGGCCAATGCCATCGCTGAGGTCACAGCCGACTTTGATGCAAGACGCTCAGTCGTACGCGCCGGGCAATCGGGCATGTATATTCTTAAGCCGACCATACGGCTGGTAAGCAACATCGTTTCCGGAAGAATCACCGGTGATGTGGTCAACATTCCCGCAGAGTCCGAAATTATGGTATATGTCTACGAGTCCGGCACCTATACTGATAATGAAGCTTCAGAGCCTGCAGAGGAGGACATACGTTTCCCGAATGCCATAAACAGCGACCAGGCTGATGAAGACGACAGTTACCACCTTGATTTCCTCAGAGAAGGCGATTATGACCTTGTGGTCACATCCGCGAATAGCGAAGGAGAATTTGTTGAAGTACTTGGCATGATTGAAGATGTGACTGTAGAAGCCGGGGAAACAACCATACTTGATATTGACATCGAGGAATTGTAGGAACTATGAACAGCCCTGCTGCAGGGCTTTATAACAGCAGCATACAAAAACACGACCACCGGGTATTAACCAACCCGATTTCCATGGCGATGGTTGCAGGCCAGTTCCTGGCAGCAATCATCGCCATTTTTTTGGATCCGGACTTCAGGCAAGGTACACGGACAACTCTGGATCCGGACTTCAGGCAAAGTACACAGGCAACTCTTTCTGGCCAACTCACTCTAAACTGATTTTCGTAATTTTGCCTTTTGTTTCATATAAATGGATTCCACAACCAACCTTTCCATGGCCCCTTTCCGGGGCATTACCACCAGGGGGTTCCGCCATGCTTTCGCCAGACATATCGGAGGCTGTGATCAGCTTTTCGCTCCTTTTGTCAGCGGAACGGGCACAAAAAAAGTGCATCCTGAAAAGCTCAGTGACCTGCTCCCCCCGGATGAGCAAATACCCGTGGTCCCGCAGGTACTTAGTAACAATGCTGAGGAGATCATTTTACTGGGCAATACCCTGTACGATCATGGTTTCACAAACCTGAACTGGAACCTGGGATGCCCTTTTTCACGCATCGCCCATAAAAAAAAGGGATCGGGCATTCTTCCCCACCCGGACTTACTTGACAGGCTGCTGGACAAAATTTTTTCTGAAATCCGCATTGGTTTTTCGGTAAAAACGCGGCTGGGTTATCATCACCCGGAAGAGATCGGACAGATATGGCCGGTACTCAACCGCTATCCCCTGCTGGAAGTGATCCTTCACCCCCGCACAGGCAAACAGCTTTACAGAGGCCAGGCGGACCCGCAAGCCTTTGCCCGGTGGCGGGAGGAATGCCGCCACCCCCTGGTCTACAACGGAGACATCGCCAACATCACTGTTTTTCGGAATTTTCATAAACTTTTCCCTGGTCAGACACGATGGATGCCCGGCCGGGGTATTTTGACCGACCCATTCCTTGCACTTTCTATTAAAAATGTCCTTCCGGAGGAGAAAATCCGACGAAAAAGCCTGGCAGATTTCCACCAGGCACTGCAGGAATCTGCTACATCCATTCCCGGTGAAGCCAAACAACTCGGATGGATGAAAGCCATCTGGCATTATCTCTCAGGATCTTTCGCAAACAGCGCAGAGGTGTCACGTCGCATTAAACGCAGCCGCAGCCTGAAAACATACCGGGCAGCTGTAGATTATGCCTTTCAGCAAAGATTTTCCGATGAGGAAGAAAAAGCATTGCATTTTCGGAGCCTTACACGTTAAAGGCTGCGGGACAAAAGTGATCCATACACTTGTACATGTAAGAAAAATCATGTTATTTTACACCTTCATCAATTGTTAACCAACAACCATTCCTTTTTCCATGGGCAAATCCACCAGGCGACCCCGATTGATTGAAGCCTTCATTCCGATCATTTTTCTGACAGTGCTGATATCCATTAACGTGTTCATCTTCGGGGACGATGCCCTGGCAGGCTCCAACCAGATGGTACTTATTCTGTCAGCCGCCGTCGCCGCTATCGTGGCAATCCGCCTTGGGCATAAATGGTCGGATCTCCATACAGGAATCATCAAATCAATCGGTTCAGCCATGTCTGCCATTCTTATCCTGTTGCTGATCGGTTCACTGGCGGGCGCCTGGCTACTGAGCGGCATTGTACCCGCCATGATCTATTACGGGCTGCAGATCCTCAATCCCACCATCTTTTTGGTAGCAGCCTGCATAGTAAGCGCCATCGTTTCACTGGCCACGGGAAGCAGCTGGAGTACAGTAGCTACACTGGGAGTTGCCCTGCTGGGTATTGGCAGAACCCTGGGCATCCCCGATGGGGTCATCGGCGGGGCCATCATTTCAGGAGCCTATTTCGGAGACAAGATGTCACCCCTGTCGGATACCACCAACCTTGCTCCCGCCATGGCCGGCACAGACCTGTTTACTCACATACGCTATTTGTTATGGACCACCTTGCCGACCATGGCAATCACCCTGATCATATTTCTCATAATGGGACTGACTCGCTCGAAGGACGGCATGATCCAGGACATTCAACCTGTTTTGGCTGCCATAGACGGTTCTTTTAACATCAACCCATGGCTGTTTGTGGTTCCCGCCCTTGTCATCACCATGATCGTTCGCAAAGTACCTGCATTGCCCTCTCTGCTTGCAGGTTCATTGGCCGGAATACTGTTTGCCCTTATTTTCCAGCCACATATCATTTACGAAGTCAGCGGGATGGAAGAGAACTTTCTGCGGGCTGCATACATCGCCACCATGAAAGCCATGTATACCGATATCTCCGTTACCACAGATCACGCCATGGTGAACACCCTCCTGACAACCGGGGGCATGAGCGGCATGCTGAATACGGTATGGCTGATCATATGCGCCATGATATTCGGTGGGGTGATGGAGTCAAGCGGCCTGCTGCGAAGGATCACCGAATCGATTATCAGGCTTGCACATAATACCGGTTCACTGGTGGCCTCCACAGCAGCCACCTGTTTTTTCTTCAATGTCACTGCAAGCGACCAGTATCTTTCCATCGTGGTACCCGGCAGAATGTTTGCTGACACTTTCCGAAAACGGGGACTTAAACCGCAAAACCTCAGCAGAACACTGGAAGACGGAGGAACAGTCACCTCCGTACTGGTACCCTGGAACACATGCGGAGCCACTCAGGCGACCGTTCTCGGGGTGTCCACACTCACTTTTCTGCCTTACGCATTTTTTAATCTCATCAGCCCTTTTATGACCATATTGGTGGCCTATCTGAACATAGGCATCGCAAGGTTCAAAAAAGGAGAGAATACCAAAAGGGAGGTGAAGACCGAATAGCCTAAAACAGCTTACCGGTAATTATAATTCGAGCGATGGATTATTAGTTGATGGATACAAAGGGGCGGAAAAAGATACAAGCGGGCATATGAAAAAGGTTCATCTTTCGGTAACCAATGATGTGTTCACTGACCAGCGTGTGAACAAAATGGCACGTACCCTGCATCAAATGGGTTTTGCTGTGACCATTACCGGTGTAATACGGCCCGGCAGCCCCCGGTTCAACCCTGTCTGGGCAAAGATAAGACGCTTTCCCATGATGTTCCAAAAAGGATTTCTTTTTTACGCCGAATACAATGTACGACTATTCTTTTTGTTGTTGGTCAAACGCCATGACCTGCTCGTAAGCAACGACCTGGATACCCTGCTCCCCAACCACCTGGCGGCCATAATCAAACGAAAGCCCCTGGTATACGATACCCATGAGTACTTCACCGGCACCCCCGAGCTGGCAAACCGCCCTTTTGTACGGCGGATCTGGAAATTGCTTGAGAAATCTCTTTTCCCCCGTCAGAAGACCATCATCACAGTGAACCGCTCCATTGCACAGTTATATGAAAGGGAGTACGGCAAATCATTGTATGTGGTCAGAAACCTCCCCCTGTATAAAACAGCCGGTGAAAGGCCCCCACGAAAAGATATCGGGCTACCCGAACACAAAGACCTGATCCTGCTACAGGGAACCGGAATTAACATAGACAGGGGAGCGGAAGAACTGCTTATGGCCATGCACCCGACCCACGGTATTCACAATGCCATCCTGCTGATTATCGGAGGAGGCGATGTACTTCCCAAACTCAAAATGATCGCAGAAAAGGAACAATTAAACGAGAGGGTGTGGTTTTTTGACCGGATGCCTTATGAAGAACTTTTTAACTACACCAGGGTATGTGACATCGGGGTATCCATCGACAAAGACACCAACATCAATTACCGCTACAGCCTGCCAAACAAATTATTTGACTACATCATGGCCGGAACCCCCCAGCTGGTCTCCGACCTGCCGGAACTCAGGAAGATTGTCAGAAAGCACCACACCGGTGTAATAATTCATTCACATGAACCCAGCCGCATCGCGGCTGCCATCCGTTCCATGCTTTCAGATAAAGAAAAATTAAAAGAGATGGAAGCCTGTTGCCTGGAGGCAGCCAGGGAATTGTGCTGGGAAAAGGAAGAAAAGGTGGTGAGGGAAATATTTAAACCGTTTCAAACAACCTCCCACCTTCACACTTAAATATCCGGGCAGGGAATTTCCTGAAAAGGGTATAGTCATGCGTGGCCATTAACACAGCCCTCCCCGTGGTACTGATCTCGAACATCAGCTCCATGATGCCTTCACTGGTTTCAGGATCCAGGTTCCCGGTAGGCTCATCAGCCAGGATCACATCAGGGTCGTTGATCAATGCCCGGGCAATCACGACGCGCTGCTGTTCCCCACCAGAAAGCTGATGCGGCATCTTGAACCCCTTGGTTTGCAGCCCCACTTTCTCCAGGACATCCTCCATCCGCTCCTCCATGGCAATCTTGTCGCGCCATCCGGTGGCCTTCATCACAAAAAACAAATTGTCTTTCACCGTGCGGTCGGTCAGCAACTGAAAATCCTGAAACACAATGCCGATCTTGCGGCGTAAAAAGGGGATCTCTTTGTCTTTGATGTTTCGCAACTCAACACCTGCTACCCTGCCAAAACCATCCACCATAGGTAAGTCAGCGTAAAGCATTTTTAACAGGCTGCTTTTCCCTGACCCGGTCCGTCCGATCAGGTAACAAAACTGACCCCGTTCAATTTGCATCGACACATTGGAAAGTACCAGGATGTCTTTCTGGAAAACAGACACATCCTGCAGCTCTATAATAGTATCAATAGACATAACACTTCGATCTTGAATTCATCCCGTAAAGGTAGAAAAAAAAGGAGCGCCTTTAAAAGACGCTCCTTTTTTGTTTCGGCAAATGCATTATTGCCGTACGATTGCAGAAAGAAGACTACTTAAGTCCTTTCTGAATCAAAAAGGGTTCAATGGTGGGTTCCTGTCCGCGGAACATTACATAAGCATCCATGCCACCACGCAGTGCATTCTCCGCAAGGATATACTTACGGAAGCGCTCAGCCAGTTCCTGGTTGTACAGGTCACCGCTTTCTTTAAAAGCCATAAATGCATCCGCATCAAGTACACCGGCCCAGCGATATACATAATAGCCGGCGGCATACCCCGAACCAAAGATGTGGTTAAAATAGGTAGTCCGGTAACGTGGCTGAATCTCGTCGATCAGCCCCATTTCGTTCAATGACTGCTCTTCAAATTCACGCACGTCAATCTCGTCGCCATGGTCAGCCGTGTGCCAGTCCATATCAAGAATGGCAGCTGCCAGGTATTCTGTCATGGCAAAACCCTGACCATAATGCTGGGCTGAAATCAGTCTTTCCATCAGCTCCTCTGGCATGGGTTCTCCGGTCTCGTAATGCAGGGCATATTCTTTGATGAACTCAGGATCACTTGCCCAGTTCTCCAGGATCTGTGAGGGCAATTCTACAAAATCCCTTGGCACATCGCGGCTGGTACGGCTGTAACGGCCATCCGCAAATAAATTATGCAGCGCATGTCCGAACTCATGGAAATAGGTGGTGGTTTCATCAAAGGTCAGCAATGCAGGCTCATCACCTGAAGGGCGTGAAAAATTCATCACCATGGTCACAACGGGATAGATCTTTGTATCATCCTCATAAGAACCACTGCGATAGGTGCCGCACCAGGCTCCACCTTTCTTACCCGACCTTGGATGCGGATCAATGAACAGGATCCCCAGGTGGCTTCCGTCACGGTCAGATACTTCAAAAGCCTCTACTTCCTCGTGATAAACGGGTACTTCCGGACGGTGTTCAAAAGTCAGCCCAAAAAGTTTATTGGCCAGCAAAAAGCTTCCTTCCCTCACATTCTCAATGGAGAAGTAAGGACGCAGTTCTGAATTGCTCAGGTCATGCAACTCTTTACGCAATTTTTCGGCATAAAACCACCAGTCCCATGACTCCAGCTCGAAATCACCGCCTTCACGATCAATGATCTCCTGCATCTGGTCACGTTCATGTTTGGCCAGTTCCAGGGAAGGATCCATAACTTCATAAAGGAAGTCATATACATTTTCAGGTTTTTCGGCCATCTGAATGGACTGGAAATACTCTGCATAATTGTCGTACCCCATCAGTCGTGCCATCTCCTGGCGTAACTGCATCAACTCAGCAAATAGCTCCTTGTTGTCATACTCGTTGTCCTGGTCACCGCGGCTAAAATAACCCCTGTATACTTCTTCACGAAGGTCGCGGCGTTCAGAATAGGTAAGGAAAGGAATCCAGCTTGGATTGTGCAGGGTGATCACCCCCAATGCATCCACACCGGCACTCTCTGCAGCATCAGCCGCTGTCGAACGGACGCTCTCGGGCAGTCCGGCCAGGTCTTCCTCTGTTTCCAGCTTGAGCTGGAAAGCATTGGTCTCTGCCAGTATATTTTCCCCCAGTTCCAGGGAAACCATGGACATTCTTTCATTGATCTCACCCAGTCGTTCGCGATCATCTTCGGGAAGGGCTGCACCACTGCGCTCGAAGTCACGGTAATACATCTCAACCACGCGCATCTGCTCCTGGTCAAGGTCCAGCTCCTCGCGCTGTTCGTACACCGCCTCAATCCTTTCGAACAAATCCATATTCATACGAATGGAGTTGCTATGTGCCGAAAGCATCGGGGTAGTTTCACGGGCAATCTCCTGCAGGCGTGAATTGGTCTCAGCACTGCGGAGCCCGCCAAAAACACTGTTTACCCTGCTCAGCATGTCTCCGGCCTTGTCATAGGCCACGATGGTGTTCTCAAATGTCGGTTCTTCCGGGTTATTGATAATTGCATCGATCTCTGCCTTGTGCCTTTTGATCCCTTCCTCGATGGCAGGCAAAAAGTGCTCATCATCAATTTCATCAAAAGGAGGAACCTCAAAGGGGGTATTGTATTCCTCGGCGAAAAAGGGATTTTCCTTTTGCTCCCCGCAACCGGCAAACATCATACTGACTGGAATTAAAAAAAACAATAATCGTTTCATACTACTAATGGTGGTTAAAGTGAATAATAAAAATAAACATATTGGATCTATAACGGATTGATTCGTCTTCTGGTATTTATCAGTTTTCCCGTTCCGGCCTGCGGTACCTTACAGGTGGCTCAGGCTCTGACTGCAATTCAATGGCTTCTGTTTCAAGCAGGTGCAAGGCCTCCAGGACCGCACGCTCAAGTTGTGGATCATGCCCACGGATCACCTTGTCAGGCCATTGTTCCACTTTAATGTCAGGAGCCACCCCTTCAGCCTCTACGGCCCATTCTCCGTCAGCATCAAAGAAACCGCCCCTTGGAGCCTGCATTGAGCCTCCGTCAATGAAAGAAGGGGTATCCCAGATCCCTACCAGTCCGCCCCAGGTGGTGGTACCGACGATGGGACCGATATCAAGGAAACGAAACATATAAGGCAGCAAATCCCCGCCGGATCCTGCCCTTTCGTTGATCACCATCACTTTGGGGCCCCAGATTCCGGCCATGGGCGTGGTGAAAGGCCGGCGGTCGGCAGCCTTGGAATTGAAGTAGCCATGCAGCCGGCGGTTCATGATGTCGACCATATAATCAGCAGCAGATCCGCCACCATTATTACGTTCATCAATGATCGCACCCTGTTTGTCCTGCTGGGCAAAATAATACCTGTTAAAGAACTGGTAACCCGCTCCGCTGGTATTGGGTACATAAACATACGCCAGTTGCCCGTCTGACAATTCATCCACCAGGCGGCGGTTACCCTCCACCCAATCCATCATGCGAAGCTGATTTTCACTGGAAACGGGAACAACGGTAACTTCACGGGAGCCTTCAACCCGGGGTTCACTGTTTACGCGGATTTTTGTCTGACGATTGGCCGTACCCTCAAAATATTTATACAGGTTCTCCGAAGCATCAATGGTTACCCCGTTAACCGCCAGCAAGTAATCCCCTTCATGGACGTCAATGCCCGGGGCGGTAAGAGGTGCCCGCAATGTGGGGTTCCAATCCTCTCCGTCATAGATCTTGCTGAAACGGTAATGGTCGCCCGCCTCCTCAAGATCAGCACCCAGAAGCCCTACCGGAACACGGTCCACATCAGGCATATCACCCCCGCGCACATAAGAATGGCCCACAGCCACTTCACCGCCCATGATCCCGATCACATAATTCAGGTCGGTACGATGCCTGACATGGTCAACCCATGGCCTGTACCAATCATAAATATCATCCCAGGGGGCGCCATGTACATTGTCCACGTATAGGAAATCACGTTGCAAACGCCAGCCTTCACGGAACATTTGCTTCCATTCCTCTTTGGGTTCAATACGCATCCTGATATTTCCGGCAGCAGTCAGCCTGCCCTCCCCCACCTTGGGCGCTCTGCCCGTAGTATTGACAATACCCCATGTGGAGCCACTTCGGTAAAGCAATGAAGCCCTGTCTTGTGAAGCAGCAACCTGTACTACGGGCGAAAGAAACTCTTCTGACTCACGTGAGGCAAAATTATAGCGATGCAGGGTCTGTCCGGGCTGCCCGGAAACATGCTCTGTATAAAAAATATACCCTTCTGGTCCGGCAACCAGTCCGCGGTAATCCCTGGCCGGGATATTCACCGACACAATACGGTCCATCAGGCCTTCGGCGTTTATACTTACCTGCTTGTCATTTTCACTGTCATTATCGTTATCCCTGCCTTCGTCCTCGTCACCGGCTTCCTCCTCATCACTCCTGGGCAACAAAGGCGATTCACCGTCTTCAGCCAGCACCATCACGTAAAGAGAACGGGTAATGGGGCTGTCATAGGCGCTCATGTCGAGCCAGCCCGTATTGGGGCCAAAATCTGTACTGGCCAGGAAATAGAGATAATCCCCTGAAGCATCCCAAACCGGGGTAATGGCGTCGGCCATCCCGTCAGTTGCCTGTATCCGTTCACCGGTTTCCACATTATAAAGCACAATGGCTTTGAACATACTTTCCAGGGTATGGGCATAGGCGATCCACCGGCTGTCGGGCGACCAGACAGGGTGCATCGTGCGTTCAGGTGTCACATAGCGGTCGGTATCCACCAGGGTTACCTCTTCGCTCTCCAGATCCACATAATACAGGTTCAGGTGGGTATCGGTATAGGCAATATACCTGCCATCAGGCGACCACTCAGGGCGGAAAAAGAAAGACGGGTCAGGCAATGCGATGGTCCGGGATTCTTCCATGCCTTTCTGATCACGGATTACCAACTGGTATTCACCTGACTCATCAGAAAACCAGGCAATGGACTCGCCATCTGGCGACCAGACCGGATAACGGTCAGCTACCCCTGTATTATTGGAAATATTGCGTGGATCGCCGTGTTCCTTTGGAACAGTAAAGACCTCACCCCGGTATTCAAAAAGCGCCCGCCGTCCGTTTGGTGACAATGATGGGTTTTGCAGGGATGTCGCACTCACATTTTCCCAGCGCGGGCGTGCCCAATGAAAATCTCCGCGAACATTGATCACCAGCTGCTCCTGCCGGTCATTCTCCGGATCCAGGATGTGAAGGGCTCCCCCTTGTTCATAGACGATCACCCCGCCCCCGGCATTGATATTCTTTACATCGAAATCCACGTGAAAAGTTTCCTGGGTCAGGGTTTGGGTGGCTACATCAAAAGACCAGATATTGGCTGCATAATCGCGCTCAGAGATAAAATAAACCTTGTTACCCAACCAGACCGGGCTCATGTGCCGTTCATTGTCTGTTTGCGGTGTGGTAACCAGGGAGTGGTCTTCAAGGTCAAAAATCCAGATTGGTTTGGCCTGTCCTGCACGGTAATTTCTCCATTCCGGGTCCACGAATCCAACCTCCTGGTATGCCAGGTAGCGGCCATCTGGCGAAATTTGTCCGTTATTGGCACGGGGAACCGGCAAACTTTCCGGCATACCTCCATCTTTGCTGATGGTAAAAAACCTGGATTCACGGGTAGGGACTCCTTCCCTGCCGGACGTAAAGAGCACATTCGCTCCATCGGGCGTCCATCCCCTTACCTGGTCAGGTCCCGGGTGCCATGTGAGGCGTCTTGGCTGTCCCCCTTCCACCGGCACCACATAAATATCGTCATTGCCGTCATACTGGGCAGTAAATGCCACCATGCTTCCGTCCGGAGAAAGATGGGGCAATCTCTCAGAACCCTCGTTGCTGGTAAGGCGCCGGGCATTCCCGCCCTCGCGCTCAACCACCCAGAGGTCGTTGGAATACACAAAAACAATATGTTGGTCGCTGATGGTGGGCTGACGAAGTAACAATGTCCCCTCCGAGGCAAAAAGAGACAATCCCCACAGCATACATGCCATGGAAAGTAACACGAAGCGTCTGATCATGATGATGTGTTTTTCGTTGATTGGCTATACATTGGTACACTTTGGGGGCTAAAGTTATAAAAGATTCTCACATTCCGGCCAAAGAAATTTTGTAGATTTGGGCCAGCGTAAACCAAGTGACATTCAGTAATCAGGCAATTTCAAATACAATTATTCCATGAAAAAAGTATTCCTTTCGTTTTTCCTCGTTTTTTTCTCGTTTTATTTTGTTGCGGGTCAACAGACAAATTATGGCACCAATGAACGGGAAGCACTCATTAAGGCCCTTCATGCGGTTTCCGAAGATGATATTTCTGACTGGATGCATACCCTGACCGCCCCTGAAATGCGGGGACGCCTTGCCGGTGATATCGGTTATGACAGGGCGGCAAACTGGGCAGCGGGCATGTTTGAGACCTGGGGTGTGGGCCCTTTTCTTGACCATGGTTATTTTCAGGAATTCAGTCAGCCTTATACCCTGGTTAAGGATAAAGGAAAACTGGAGATTCATATCCCCGTTGATGACAATACAGTGACCAAATCGTATTCCTTCGGCGACGACTACTGGCCGTGGGGAATATCCGGCAGCGGAGAAGTGACGGGAGAAGTGGTCTATGTGGGTCATGGCATCTCAGCCCCGGAACTGGGTTATGACGATTATGCAGGCATTGATGTGGAAGACAAAATTGTGATCACCGAACTTGGTGTTCCATACAGCGGGAACAACCAGGACAGCCTGATGATGTGGGCGCCCTACGTGGATCACTCCAACAAAGTTAAATTCGCACTCGAAAATGGTGCCAAAGGACTGATCTTTGCCTATCATGTGGCCAGTCCGAGGCCCACGGCAGACGAAGACTTTATTTTCCTTGCAGCCACTGACCAGGTGGTCAAAGACCTGCTTGCCGGCACAGATTATGAACTTGAGGAGGTCAGGGAGCATATCGCCTCGACCCTCACACCCATGTCGTTCAGTACGGGCAAAAAAGCCACGCTTGCCCTGACCACCGAATATTATCCGGATGGAAAAACCTCCAATGTGGTAGCCATGATTGAAGGAAGTGATCCACAGTTGAAGGATGAATATATTGTAATAGGCGCCCACCTGGACCACCTCGGGATGATGCCTGTGCTGTTTCCGGGGGCTATGGACAACGCTTCAGGGGTTGCCCTGGCAATGGGCATAACCAAAGCCCTGGCCACAGCAGAAATAGACCTGAAACGAAGCCTGGTCATCCTGCTTTTCGGCGCCGAAGAAGTGGGTCTTGTAGGAGCAAAACATTTCATTGAGGCATTCCCCTACCCCACCAGTCAGATCAAGGCAATGATCAATCTGGACATGGTTGGAAGAGGGGATTCCTTTTTTGCCTCCACCGCCGAGCCATGGGAATCCCTGCTTGAAGCAATCGAACACAATAACGACACCTGGGTGCACCGGCCTTACACCGCGAACAGTCGCCCGTGGAACTACCAGGTACGGCCGCGTACCGACGGGGCTGTGTTTTATAACGAAAAGATCCCCGCGGTCACATTTGGCACCCGTGGGGCTTCCACGCGCACCCTCTACCACGTTCCTGAAGACACCATGGAACAAGTAAATGTTGAGATCATGCGGGATGTGATCAAGGCACTCACCATGAGCATTGCCAATATGGGAAATATGGATTCCCTGAAAACCGCAACACCTTAAACAGACCGGGACCTGACCAAACCTTCTGCAATATCATGCGCGAACACGATTTAGATCATATACGACCGGACGGCGATCCGGATAAAAAAGGGATAGACCGGCGTTGCTTCCTTAAAATGGGCACCGTATTTGCCGGAGGCATAGCCGCTTTCGGAAGCCTTCTGGGATGCACCGATAACAAACAACAGATCCGCCTGCCGGGCAGGCTTGAAGAGGATGGGACGGTCGTTGTCAGGACAGGATGCCCCGCCCACAATTGCGGTGGCAGATGCGTGTTAAAGCTTTCAATCAGAGAAGGAAAGATCGTACGCATCGAAACCGACGACCGGCCGGGCGATGACATCAGCGACCCCCAACTCAGGGCTTGTATCAGGGGCCGGGCCTACCGCCGGCGCCAATACCATCCTGACAGGCTGAAATACCCCATGAAACGGGTGGGTAAGCGCGGGGAAGGCCGTTTTGAAAGGATTTCCTGGGATGAGGCCCTGGATACCATGGCCGCAGAACTGAAAAGGATCAAAGATAAGTATGGCAATTCGGCCATCCTGGTCCCCTACGGAACCGGGAGCTACAATCAGACAAACGGAAGGCAGACTGCAGCCCGCCTGATGAACCTCTACGGCGGATCACTGGGGTTCTACAACAGCTACAGCTGGGCCTGCATCAGCCGTGCCACTCCTTACGTCTACGGTACCAGTGTGACCGGGAACCAGCGGCAGGACTGGGTAAACTCGAAATACATCATCATGTGGGGATGGAACCCCTCAGAGATGCGTGACGGAACCAACAGTGAATACTTTATTAAGAAGGCAAAAGAGAACGGGGCCAGGGTGGTTTGCATTGACCCCCGGATGAGCATGAGCGCCACAGCCCTGGCCGATGAGTGGATCCCCATACGGCCTGGAACAGATACTGCCCTGATGAGCGCCATGGCCCACGTGATCATTTCCGAAGACCTGCACGACAAAGACTTCATCAATCGCTGCTGCACAGGCTTTGACAAATCACAGATGCCTGAAGGGCTGGAAGAGGAAGAAAGCTATTACGATTACATATTCGGCATCCATGACGGGCAGCCCAAAACCCCTGAGTGGGCGGAATCCATTACAGGCATCCAACGCAGCACCATTATCCGGCTGGCCCGGGAGTACGGGTCGATCAAGCCCGCCATGCTTTACCAGGGATATGGAATGCAGCGACGCGCTTACGGCGAGCAACCGGTTTTGGGGGGTTGTGTACTGGCAGCCATCACAGGCAATGTGGGCATCCCCGGGGGATGGGCCAGCGGAATCGCCCTGCAGGCCGACGACGGAGGGCCTTTCTGGAACATTTTTCCAGCCGGACGAAACCCGGTCCCGGCTTCCATCCCCGTATTTCTCTGGACAGAAGCCATCCTGAGAGGCAAAGAGATGGGACCCGAAGAAGGCGTCAGGGGGGTAGATAAACTGGACAATAACCTGAAACTGATCTGGTGCGTGGCTTCCAATATCCTGATCAACCAGCACGCCGACACCAATCGTAC
Source organism: uncultured Bacteroidales bacterium (assembly GCA_964463915.1). Lineage (GTDB taxonomy): Bacteria > Bacteroidota > Bacteroidia > Bacteroidales > UBA7960 > PUPG01. The sequence goes on from CAYXEH010000002.1 coordinate 94,980, forward strand.
GGCCGGAATACTGGAAGATGAAAGCCTTGTGGAGTTCATTGCGGTGCAGGATCAGTTCATGACCCCTTCGGCCAGGTATGCCGACCTTGTACTTCCGGTGTGTACACAATTTGAGATGTGGGGACTGGAGGACGGATGGAAATACGGGGATGAGGTAATCATTATGCCCAAAGTACAGGAACCGCCCCATGAAACAAAGACCGATTACCAGATCGCTGCTGAACTTGCAGAGCGGCTGGGGTTAAAGGACGAATATACCCTGGGCAGAAATGAGCAGGAGTGGATTGAGTGGGCGGTCAGGTATTACCGCAACACCCGCTTCCCTGATATTCCGGACCTGGAAAAACTACATGAAATGAACCGCGGGGTATATACCAGGCCAGTCAATGAACCGAAGGTAGCCCTGCGCGACTTCAGAAGGGATCCGCAGCACAACCCGCTGAACACCCCCTCCGGCAAAGTGGAACTGTTCTCGAAAACATTGTACGACATGGGCAAGCCGGATACCATCCCTGCCGTACCCAAATACATCCGGGAGTGGGAAAGTCCTTTTGGGGAGGAAAGCAATACCTATCCCCTGCAGGCCATCGGGCATCATTACATGTCACGGGTGCACTCGACCCACGATGGCATCGACTGGCTGGAAGAAGCCTTTCCCCAGCGGGTGTTCATGAACCCCATTGATGCCAGGTCAAGGGGCATACAAGACGGAGATGAGGTACTGGTATACAATAACAGGGGCAAACTCTGCATTCCCTGCCGGCTGACACACAAGATCATGCCCGGCGTGGTGAATATTCCGCAGGGAGCCTGGTGGAATCCCGACAAGAACGGGATTGACCGCAGGGGAAACGTGAATGTACTTACAAGCCACAGGTGGACACCCCTGGCTTTCGGAAATGCACAGCACACCATAATGGTAGAAGTAAAAAAAGGATAAATGAAACAACTGGCCTTTTATTTTGACGCTTCCGGCTGTTCGGGCTGCAAAACATGCCAGGTAGCCTGCAAAGACAAAAATGATTCTCCCATGGGCGTTCGCTGGCGCCGGGTGTATGAAGTTTGCGGGGGAGACTGGGTTCAGCGCGGGGCAGCCTGGATACCGAATATATTCGCTTACCAGGTATCTATGGCCTGCAACCATTGCGAAGAACCTATCTGCATGGACGCCTGTCCTAATAAAGCCATCGTCAAGCAGGACAACGGGGTGGTATTGATCGATTACGACAGATGCATGGGATGCAAGTACTGCGAATGGACCTGCCCTTACGGTGCCTTGCAGTTTGACAAGGAGCAGAATGTCATGACCAAATGCAACTTTTGCGCTGACTACCTGGAAGAGGGAAAACCACCTGCATGTGTCGCGGCCTGCCCCATGCGTGTGCTCGACTACGGCGACCTTGAAGAGCTTCAGAACAAGTATGGAAAAGACAATGAGTTTTTCCCGCTGCCCGAATCGCATCACACCAAACCTGCCCTTGTAATTACTCCGCACCGTAATACCCGCAAAACGGGCAGCCCTGAACTTCAGATCGCCAACCGGGAAGAGGTAAAATCCTGAACAGCATGCCGTGAACTGCTTCACGGAAAATTGACAAACAATCACATTGAACCGATAAAATAACTGCGTATATGAACAGCAACGAATGGCCCCTGGTTTTTTTCACCCTGCTGACCCAGATCAGCCTGGGCATCATTATTGCCGGACTGCTTTTCTCGCTGGTGATAAAAAACACCGAGACAAGCTTCCCACCGGATTTAAAGAAATTGCTGCTGATCACCGCCCTGGGTTGCATGGTGGTGGCACTGGCCATATCCTTCTTTCACCTGGCCTCTCCCCTGCACTCAGTATATGCACTCAGCAATATCGGCACTTCCTGGCTAAGCCGGGAAATTTTGCTGGCTTCCCTGTTGACATTCAGCCTGCTTATTGCCACCACTTCCCTGTATTTCAATGTACCACACAGGGATTTTTTCAGTTACCTTTTCCTGGCATCCTTTATCGTGGGGGTTATCCTGGTGTGGAGCATGGCCCGCATTTACATGATTGAAACCGTTCCGCAATGGAACACCCCGTCCACCCCCATCGCCTTTTTCAATACAGCATTGATGCTGGGCGGAAGCTTCACCCTGGTGCTCATGGCGCTGTATTTTTCCAAAAACCCGGTTATTCCCGATATCCGACCAATGCAGAATATTGTATTCCTGATGATCGCTGCAGCGGTATTCATCAGCCTGCTGAATATGCTGTTGATACAGCCGGACGTGGCAGCCGCAGGCAGCGGATTCTTCGGCCATGCAGTATCACCCTGGTGGCGACACGGTCAACTCATACTGATGCTGGTCGGCTTCAGCCTCCTTACCTACTGGTTTACCCTGCTGCCGGACACACAATGGACCACATCCCGGCTGATATATTCAGGTGCAGCCTGTCTGTTGCTGGCGGAAATAATCGGGAGGTACCTGTTTTATGCCTCTTACTATCGCGTCGGAATATAATAACCTGCATGCCGGAACGCACTTAAATGCATGTCAGGACATACTTACCTGCATACCGGAACGTACTTAAATGCATGTCAGGACTTACTTACCTGCATGCCGGAATGTGCTTACCTGCATGTCATAACATAATCACGCATGCCGGGGCACCATAACAATCACGTCGGGATATCACAATTATCGTTCAGCCGGGTGCCTCACAATCTGCATACAGATATATAATCACTTTGTTCCGCGGCAGTCGTGATTGATATCCAGTACATAGTTTTCAATCACACGGATGGAGGATGCTGTTTCTGAACCGTCAAAACCAGTTATTTGCGGGTAGGTGATCAAACGGCCGTAAGCCTCCAGGTATTCATCCGCCACCGGAATATATGACCAGTGCCATTTTTCTTCCTCATAACCCCCGCCACGCCTGTCGCCATGTGCCGTATAAGGCTGACAAAACCCATACCCGGATGCGTTCACAGAAAGCCACTCATAAATTTCCCGGCCTTCACCGGATTCAAAATAGCTATTATTCAGACTATTGAGATCCATATCGGTACCCCAGTGATGGCGGGATGTTCCGGGCATCGCACTGAAGCGAAGAATCTCCCTCGCACGTTCGGCCGGATCATCAATATCCGTAGCCAGCACGTTACCGTGCAACTCTCTCCGCCCATGCCATTTATCTTCCCATATTCTCTTCTGATGGTTAAAGGTGCGAAAAGCCGACAAAATGGTCAGCCGGACACCGTCGACCAAGGCGGCTTCGTACATTTCCCTGAAAGCAGCATAGGCTTCTTCGCGCAAATACATACCGGGACGGCTTGCATATACATCTTCAATGATAACCAGCCCGGTATCCGTGGCCGGATCTACGCGACCGGTCAGTTGTTCCGGACCGATATCGCGGACAGGCGGCTGAATCGTTTCTCGCATATCTTTCTGGCTTCTTAATGTATCCGGGAAAGATTGTCTTTCAAAGGCATCCACAGGCATATGGGCCCTGTTTGAGGCCCTGTAACCACGAAAATAAACAAAAAGAACAGCCAACAACACCACCATGGCGATCAGGAAAGCCCGATGCCATAGTGGTTGTTTACCGGATCTGTTTATTTTAGCCATTCATCAAGCCATTTGAAGAATTCACGCTGCCATAGAATGCCGTTCTGTGGTTGCAGCACCCAGTGACCTTCTTCAGGGAATAACAACAAACGGGACGGAATCCCCTGTAACTGCGCAACATTAAACGCCTGAAGCCCCTCAGTATAAGGAACACGGTAGTCCTTGGCTCCGTGGATCACCATCATGGGGGTATCCCAGCGATCCACAAATAAATGAGGGGAAAATTCGTAACTGTGGGGTTTGGGATCTTCCCAGTAAGCACCGCCAATGTCATGGTTGGCAAAAAACATTTCTTCTGTACTGCCATACCAGCTTTCCAGGTTAAACAGGCCGCAATGTGAAATAAATGCACTGAACCTGTCTTCGTGATGGCCCGCCAGCCAGAATACACTGTAACCTCCATAACTTGCGCCTACAGCACCCAGACGATTTTCATCCACAAAAGGCTCCTGTTTCACCGCATCAATGGCACTGAGATAATCATCCATATTCTGTCCGCCCCAATCCTCACTGATCTGATCATTCCATTCCTGTCCGAAACTCGGGAGACCTCTCCTGTTGGGCGCCACGACAATATAGTCATTGGCCGCCATTATCTGGAAATTCCAGCGATAAGAGAAAAACTGGCTGACCGCGCTCTGAGGGCCACCGCCGCAATAAAGCAATGCCGGATATTCCCGGTTCGGATCAAAGTTCGGGGGATAGATCACCCACACCAGCATCTCCTTACCATCCGTGGTGGTGATCCAGCGTTCCTCCACCTCTCCCATCGGGGTGCGGTCAAGAAGTTCCTGATTCACGAAACTGATCTGTTCCTGCTGTCCGCTAAGCGGATCTACAGAAAATATCTCCGTGGGCATTGACATGGACATTCGCTGAGCGATCAGCTGATTGCCCGCAGGAGTCACTGATTGGTAATTGTGATGACCCTCCGTAAGTTGGGAAATCTCCCTGCGCTCAATATCAAGGGCATAAAGTTGGTAAGTGGCATGAATGCCACTTACAAAATAAAGTGTCCGGCTGTCACCGGACCAGGCAAATCCACTGGAACTCTGGTCAAAACCTGCGGAGTAATCCCGGTATTTACCGGTTTCCAGGTCCATAATCATAATGCGGTTTTTGTCAGACTCAAAACCTTCCGTAGCCATGCTTTCCCAGGCCATGTATCGACCGTCGGGCGAAAATACCGGATTCTTGTCATAACCGTCATTGAAGGGTGTCATATCTGTTACTTCACCGGTTTGGATGTCGTAAAAGTAGATATTGGTATTGGTGCTGATCGCCCAGTCTTTCCCCTCCTTCTTTTTACAGGTGTAAGCCAGGTAACGGCCATCGGCACTCCAGACGATCTGCGAGCTTCCTCCGAAAGGCGGCACAGGTGAACTCCAGGGCCCTCCTTCCATGATGTCACGACCTGTACCCACCTGTCCGTCTGAATAATCAGCTACAAACACATGGTTGAAAGTGCCGTCGCTCCACTGATCCCAGTGACGGTACATAAGGTCATCGGCAATACGCGCATTGGCATGTTGCAGGTCAGGATGTTTGTCTTCCGCAGTCTCCTGTATTTTAACCCTTTTGGTGTAATAGATATGCGCCATATCGGGTGCATACCCAAACCCGGTAATTCCCCCTTCTATGTCTGTGAGCTGTGTCTCATTAGTTCCATCAGGATCCATCTCGAACAACTGGCTGCCATTTCCGGTGGACTTCATGAAACCGATACGCTGGCCGTCCGGACGCCAGGTGGCTGATGATTCAGAGACATCCGAATTGGTAATATTCACGGGTTCACCGCCCCCGGCAGGCATCACAAAAAGGTCACGCACCCCCTTATTCTCTTCAATATCGTAATGGGTGACCCCATAAAGGATGCTTGTTTCATCAGGAGAAACCCGGACATCACCCAAACGTCCGAACTCCCAAAGGGTTTCAGGGGTCATCGGTTGCGATTGCCCCATGGAAAATGCAGAAAATGCCATACATAAAAAAATTGTCGTTATAATCCGTCGAGTCATCATGATTATTGTATTTGGTTAGCACAAGTGTTTCGGTTTACGCCTTTTGATTTGCCGTCATGGCTTCTTTGATCTTATTCTCCAGCTCTTCTGACAGCTCCACATTATCCAGCAGCAGCTGCTTGACAGCATCCCGGCCCTGCCCCAGCCTGGTTTCGCCGTAGCTGAACCATGAACCGGACTTTTTGATGATATTGTAGTCTACCGCCAGATCAATGATCTCACCCACTTTGGAGATTCCCTGTCCGTAAATGATATCAAACTCTGCCTGGCGAAAGGGGGGAGCCAGCTTGTTCTTCACCACTTTCACCCGGGTACGGTTACCGGTAATGCTATCACCTTCCTTGATCTGTGCAGCTCTCCGGATATCGATCCGCACCGACGAATAAAATTTCAGGGCATTGCCCCCGGTGGTGGTTTCCGGGTTACCGAACATTACCCCGATCTTCTCCCGTAACTGGTTGATAAAGATACAACAACAATTGGTTTTATTGATGGTACCGGTGAGTTTACGAAGGGCCTGAGACATCAGCCGGGCCTGCAATCCCATTTTGGAATCACCCATCTCGCCTTCAATCTCACTTTTTGGTGTCAATGCAGCCACCGAGTCAATCACAATAATATCGAGTGCCCCCGAACGGATAAGGTTCTCCGCAATCTCCAGCGCCTGCTCACCGTTATCGGGCTGACTAACCAGCAGATTCTCAATGTCGACACCCAGTTTGCCTGCATAGTTACTGTCGAATGCATTTTCTGCATCAATAAAGGCTGCCACCCCTCCCTGTTTCTGGGCTTCGGCAATGGCATGAATGGCCAGGGTGGTTTTACCAGATGATTCAGGGCCATAGATTTCCACCACCCTTCCCCTGGGAAGACCACCCGTTCCAAGGGCCATATCCAGGGTCAGTGATCCGGTGGGGATCACATCCACGGGAACAACTACCGAATCACCCAGCTTCATGATGGTTCCCTTGCCATAAGATTTTTCAATTTTGTCAAGGGTCATCTGCAACGCCTTCAACTTTTCCTTGTTAACCGCCTTGTCTTTACCCTGACCGGCAGTTTTTTCCTTTTCAGTGCTCATGAGAGTCGTTTTTTATGTTTTGAAGAATATTTATTTTCCCAAATATACAATTATATTTCTTTTATCGAATTTTATCACCTATAAATGTGCACAATCTTTTTGGTGGCAAAAAACGGTTCTACGAAAAAACCGGACAGCTCAAAAATGGTATAATGCCAGTTCAAACCAGCCAGATCCTCTGAGAAATCACCGCCTTTCAGGTACAATACCCCGTTGGGAATTACATGCCGTGATTCATTCCGGAGATTGTGCTTCACCCACGACATAAATAAGGGGAGCGGTTTAACAGCCCGGCTGACTATAAAATCAAACCTTTCGTCAACTTCCTCCACCCGGCACTGACTGGCCTTCACATTGTCAAGCCCGAGTTTTTCAACCACATCCCGCACCACCTTTACTTTCTTACCAATGGAGTCCACCAGCAAAAAATTCGTGTCCGGGTTACAGATGGCCAACGGGATACCCGGGAAACCTCCCCCGGTTCCCACATCCATAACGGAAGCCCCTGGCTTAAATCCAACTACTTTATAGATGGCCAGAGAATGCATTACATGACGCAGATAAAAGTGCGCCATGTCTTTTCTTGAGATCAAATTGATTTTTTGGTTCCAGTCCTCGTAAATGGGCCCCAGTGCCTCAAGTTTCTTCAACTGGTCAGCACTCAGGCCGGTGAAATATTTTTTGAGGGTTTCCATTTACAAGTAAAGGAATTGGTGTATTTTTGAGACTTGTTTGAGTCTGTTTGAACTATCAAAAATAGTGTTTATGCATCAATTTTTGCAAGGCATTTTTAAAAAGCTGCTGATTTGTGCATTGGCACTTCCCTCAGGAGTTTTCGCACAACAAAAGGAGTCGTTCCCCGAATATATCGATAAGTATAAATACATTGCCATGGCTGAGATGCGCCAGTCGGGCATACCTGCCAGTATCAAGCTGGCCCAGGCCATCCTGGAATCCGGCCTGGGGAAGAGCCAGCTGGCCCTGGAGGCCAACAACCACTTCGGGATCAAATGCCACGACTGGACCGGAGGGACCTATTATTATGATGACGACGAAGTGGATGAATGTTTCCGGGTTTACCACAACCCCCTGCATTCTTTCCTTGACCACACCGAGTTTTTGACCAACCGGCCACGGTATGCCTTTTTGTTTGCCCTGGAGCCAACCAATTATGAGGCATGGGCACACGGGCTCAGCCAGGCCGGTTACGCCACCAATCCACGCTACCCGGCCATGCTCATCCGACTGATCAGGGAACACGAACTCCATCAGTACGACAAAAAAGCCCTTGACCCGGACTATCATATTGCAGACAAGTGGTTTATTGATGACCGGGAAGACTCAGGACGAAGCACAGCTATATCCGACAATGCCCCTGATTCTGATTTTGCCCCGGCAACGGCCACCGGCAGACGACAAATCCGGGAATACAACCGCATTGATTACGTAGTGGCCCGCGAAGGGGATACCCCTCAATCGCTGGCCAGGGAAATGAATGTTCGTCAATGGCAGATCATTCGCTACAACGACCTGGGAGACAATGCACAACTCACGCCCGGGCAAAAGGTTTTCCTGCAGCCTAAAAGACGGCGTGGCGGAGCCGACCACCATATTGCGCGTGCAGACGATACCATGCGGGGGATTTCCCAGGAATATGGCATCCGCATTGAAAACCTGTACCGGCGCAACGACATGACTTACGGGATGGAGCCCGAGCCCGGGCAAAAAATTTTATTGCGGGGGTACAAAGGTTCTTTTATTGAGTACCTGATGAGGAGGCCCTAATTGCTTTCAATTACCGGTCCGCTGAAAAACACCTGAAATCAAACGATTACAATATGATGGAAATACTTTTACTGATGTTCGGAGGAATACTTGCGGGCTACCTGTTGCGGCGGGAGGTCAGGCTGATCCGCTTCCTGGAAAACTGATCATCTGGAGTATTTTTTTGTTGTTGTTCTTTCTTGGCTTAGCCATTGGCGGGAACCCGGTAATCATGGCAGGGCTGCCGTCGCTGGGACTTTCCGCCCTGGTACTGAGTATGGCGGGTGTCCCTGGCAGCGTGTTGCTGGCATTGCTGCTCTGGAAGGTTTATTTTTCCCGGAAGTGAACGCCACAAAGACACGGCCCCCGAATAAAACAACCATGCGTAAAAGATATCCCTGCCGGCAAATATAAAACCTCGTACAGCAAACCAGAAGACAGGTTAACAGGAAGCAAAAGAAAGTATAATCCGCCGGTTTTATGAGAAACAGTCTGTACATTGTATTGTTTTTTGCGGCCGGAGTACTCTTCGGATATGCAGGCTGGCTTCCTGCCACAGTCACAGATTCGGCTGCCAGCAGCTATGCCCTTTACCTGCTGATGCTGCTGGCAGGGATCAGCATCGGGGCCGACAGGCGTCTCTTCAGCCTCCTCAGTCACGCAATATTTACTGGTTCACCCAACGGCTTCCGTTACCGCTTTATCACGACCCTTGCCTCATAGGCTCCCTGCCGGGACACATCCCAGGAAGCCACCCCGGCTTCATGGCATACTTCTGTCCACTGCCGAGCATTTCGGGGGTTGACCGGCCCGTCAATGATCACTTTTCCGGGCCGGATAAATTGTAGTAAAGCCCCCAGATCAAGGCGGGGATTCCCCGTCAACAACAGGTAATCAATATCCACCCCTCCGCCCTTGGTAAGCCGGTCCATGTCCGACGTTCCTCCGGTCCTTCCCCTTTCCCTATGCGGCCCTCCATTGGCCTCAACCAGTAGCCGACCACCAGATTCCTCATTGCCCAATGGTACCCTATGCGGCCCTCCATTGGCCTCCCGATTCATATAGAGCAATCCGCTGTCGGGTTCCCGTTCCGGATCCGGTCCCGCCACTGCTGGAAGCTGAAGCAGCCATGACGGGGAATGCTCTGATACAATCAACATACGGATCTCTTCAAATACAACCAGACCTCCCCGTCTGACCAACCGCCCGTTCACAAACATCGTATCGCTGTTTTCCACCGGGATATGGGTCACCTCACGGGTGCCCCGGCGTATCCGGTTACCTGAAACATGAAAATCAACCTGCGCAGGATCCTCCGCCAACTCTTCCCCTGCCAGCACCAGGACATGCTTCCCTGAAAAAAAGTCCACCACACTGTTGCGGCCGACGTCATACACCACAAGATGCCGTTGCCCCCGGTTTTTCGCATCCCGGAAGGAAAAATAAACAACAAACAACAGGCCGCACAGGCAGGCCAATACCAGGCCACCCCGACGGCCAGACACAAAATACAGGCAGGCAGACAGTAACAAACCGGACAAAAGAAATAGCCCGGCCGGTCCCAGGTAAACCCCGGACAGGGTGGAATAAGGAAGGCCCTCCACAAAAGAGACGGACTGATGGAGCAGCGAAACAAGTACAGACAACATCCGGGCAATGAATGAAGCAGCAACAGGGATGGGAGATAAAACCAGGATAAGCAATGCAAGGTAAATGATCAACCCGGCCAGTGGAATCGCCACCAGATTGGTAAGCAGAAAGTAATTCGGAAACTGATTGAAATAATACAGGGCCAGGGGACCCGTGGCCAGCTGGGCGGCAATGGAGACAGAAGATATCCCCCATATTTTTCCGGCAATAGGGTTTTTTACCCTGATCAAACGGTTGATCCCGGGCTGCAGCGCTACAATGCTGATCACAGCCAGGTAAGAAAGCTGAAAACCGATCCGGGTAATGATAAAAGGATTGACCAGCACCAGCACAAAGGCGGAAGCTGCCAGTGTATTGTAAATATTGGCGGGTCGTCTGAAACTCTGCCCAATGGCTACAAAAGAGAACATCACTGAAGCCCTCAGCACCGATGGGGAGAAGCCGGTAATGGCCGCATACATCCATATACACAGCAAGATCAGTATGGTCTGCCAGGTCCTTCCCCCGGGCAGACGCCCCATAAAACCAAACAGGGTTTTCAGCACCATAAAAATGATGCCCACATGCAGGCCTGACACGCAAAGTACATGCATGGCCCCCGCACCGGCAAAGGCCTGCTGCAGGTCTTCATCCAGGTATTCCCGGTAACCAAGCAGCAGGGCTGACACCACCGCCAGTTCATCCCCTGTGAGGCCGTTCCGGCGGAAAATATCCATGGCCCCGTGTCGCAATGAAAGAGCGGCTCGTATCAAAACCCGCCCCTTGTTGTGACCCGTGGCATGCCATTGTCCCGATGGAATATAGGCAGAATGGTACACATTGCCCATGGCCAGAAACCGGCTGTAATTGAAGGCACCCGGGTTGCCCGGCGGCCCCGGCACCTCAAACCGGGACGGGATCAGCAGTTCGTCGCCATACCCCAGGCCGGCAGCCAGGCTGTCCTTTTCCAGGTAAAGCATCAGGCGCCCGGTTACCCGCCTTTGCAGGCTGTCGTTGCCCTGCATTCTGGCAGCAACCATCACCCGGAAACTGTTGGCCCGTTCAGATACCGGCTCCCTGATCCGGACCAACAAATAGCTGTCTTCTGTATCCTCAAAATGACTGAAATGAGTGGGATAAAGTAACTGGTTGTGTTGCATCGCAAGCTGAAACCCCCCGGCAAGCAGTGAAAGGGAAACACATGCCCCATAGATCCAGCGCAAAGCGTACGCCTGAGAGGGAACCCAAAGGACCAGCAGACAGAGCCCGAAAAAAAATCCGGTAAGCCAGTACCCCGTTGAAAGCGCCACCAGGTCACCGGCCGACAAATAAATGACCACTCCCATAAGAAATGGGAACAGAAGTTTTGGTAAAGGCATCCGGCAGTTCTGTTAAAAGTATTTAATAAAAATACTTTTTTCAGCACCGGATCTCCCGGAATGAAGAACCGTATCCGGTAAACGGAATTTTCTTGTATACGAATGGTTCCCTTCCCTGCAGAAGATTTTCCGGTCACCCTGAAAGGGGTTATAAACGATTTATTCCAATGTACGGATGGTGACTCCCTGATAGTAAAACCGGATGATCTCAGCGGCCGGATAACCCTTTTGGGCCATTACCATAGCGCCTTCCTGGCACAGACCCACCCCATGGCCATATCCCCTGCCTCTTACGTGGATCATGTCATTGAAGGGAGAAAAAGAAAAAAAGGTACTCCTGAAATTGAACCGGTTACGCAACAAGGTAAGCCTGACTTCATCAAATGGATGCAACACATATTTGCGGCTCAATTGGGTGAAATTTAAAAGCTGTTCTTCCTGTTCTGCTGAAGGGTTAATGGAAAAATACTCTTCCAGGAAGCCGAAAAACTCACTGCGAGGAATACTGGTTTCCCATCTGGCGCCTGGTTGTTGTATACAAAAACTGTCAGTAACACTTTTCAGGTAAGATTGCGGGCGTTGCCAGGCATTTTCGGAGGCCACGGTTTCCCCCCCGCAATTGGCATGATATACCGCGTTGATCAGTTCATCCTGCTCATCCACCACTACATCCCCACGGGTCAGGGCCACAGCCTGAATGATGTCTGCATACCCACTGCGGCTATAGTAAGCCTGGCAATGCACCCCATCACACACGTGATAGTCGGAGTGCCCGTTTACCTCCCCGTTTCTCAGGGCATAGGTACGGGCAATGATCGCCTGTACCTTGTAATACTCCATATCGTGCATCCAGCCTGACTCCGACTGCACCACGCCCGCCACATAATTATCTACAGCCACACGGTTTACTATCACAAGACGTTCTTCCCCGGCACGCACAACCAGGTCATCATCATACATCCGGTAAGGATGACCCTCGACATGAATTACCAGAAAATTCTCCCAACGGTGCCCTTGAAAAACCACCTCAGACCGCATATAAAAGGTGGAATCCTCCAGAGTGATCCCGCAATGTTCCCCCATCAGGGCAATTTTAACGGGTTGATGTTTTTCCAGTTCAACCACCGGCTGACCATCGATGTCCGTAAGAAGGTAACCGCCAGCGGCTGGTACAACAGTGACGTGCTGAATGGGCTGGCCGGAGAAAATGCCCACATCAATCATTTCAGGATGAAGCTGATCTGCACGGGCAGAAACAAACAGAAGAAAAACCAGGGAACCCAGGACAATGCGCCACATATTCTACCATTTACACAAACGAACCTTTACCCTTCTGCCCTGACAAACTCAGCAATCTCACGGGCAGCCCGGTCAGAAGCCCCTTCACCACCCAGTTTCTGTTCCAGCTGCCGGTATTCCTCCTTCATCCGGCTGCGGTAGGCGGAATTGTACAACAGCCGGTCAAGCTCATGCCGCAAAGCTTCCCGGTTGAAATCATCCTGTATCATTTCCCGCACAACCGGTTTATCCATGATCAGGTTCACCAGTGAAATGTACCTGACCTTCAACAGGTGCCTGGCAATATGGTAAGAAATCGTATTGGCCTTGTAGCACACAACCTGGGGTACATTAAAAAGAGCCGTTTCCAGGGCAGCCGTCCCCGAGGCCACCAGTGCAGCTTCGGCATTGGCCAGCAGGGGATAAGTCTGGTCATACACCAGGGAAATGTTAGTATTGCCGGCATACTGCAAATAGAACTCCTTGTCGTAGGCAGACACTGCAGCCACCACAAACTGGTAGTCCGGAAAGTAATTTGTCATGGCGGCCATATCCCCGAGCTTCCTGCTGATCTCCTGCTTGCGGCTTCCCGGGAGAACCGCCACAATGGGTTTATCAGAAAGATTATTGACCTTACGAAAATCCGCAAACTCAGGATCCTTCCTTACCGGCATGATCTCATCCAACAAAGGGTTCCCCGGAAAACTGACCGGAAAGTTCAGGCGGCCATAAAAGTCTTTCTCAAAGGGAAGGATCACCAGCATCTTGTCCACCACCCTTCTGATCTTTTTGATGCGGGATTGCTTCCATGCCCATATCATGGGACTTATATAATATACAACGCGAATACCTCTTTGGTGGGCATATTCGGCAATTCGAAGATTGAAACCGGGATAATCCACAAGAATGAGCACATCCGGCTTCCAGGCCAGAATATCCTGCTTGCAGAATTGAAGATTGCGAAGAATTGGCCTCAGATTCACCAGTACTTCCCAGAACCCCATAAATGACAGTTCATTAATATGCTTTACCGGTATACCCCCCTCTCTGGCCATCCGGTCACCACCCCAAAAACGGAACACCGCATCCTTGTCGTGTGCCTTCAGCCCCTTCATCAGATTGGCTGCATGCACATCGCCCGAGGCTTCACCAGCTATGATATAGTATCTGTTCACTGTCTGTCAGGGACTTCGTCCCCTGGTTACTAACGTTTTATCCCTATGGGATCTAATCTCTGTTTTCGTTTCTTCTCCCGGCCCGTGTAAACCAACAACCAATAACCTCACTGGCCGTTTCCCAGACCATCGGCAGCTCCCCCATCACTCATCCCATGAAAACCAACAACCAATCAACAACTAGAAAAAGTAAAACACCAACAACGTCATCACAAAAGTCACCACCAGGATTCCCCGGCCGGTGCGGTCGAATTTCTTGTTCACCATGAAGAACCTGAATGGAAACAAATTACTTGCTACGCCAATCAGACCGGGTACCCTGGGCCGGGGCAGGTAAACCAGGCCCTCCACATGGCCGTATTGTTTCAGGATCAACAGTGCCAGGGCGTAAACCAGCATAGGAAGCACCAGTCCGATTACAATACCTAATGTCCAGCGGTCTTTATTCAGCATGAAATTTCCATTTTTTGACCTCAGGGATTAGCCCGTGGGCGGTAAAGTCAAACTGTACGGGCACCACAGATACATAATTATTCTTCAGGGCCCACTCGTCGGTTTCATTGCTACTCTCATGCAGGGCAAACTGACCGGTAAGCCAGTAATAGTCTTTTCCCCGCGGATCCTGCCTGTGGTCAAACTCTTCCTCCCAGTTTCCTCGTGCCTGCCGACACACTTTCACTCCTTTCAGTTCGGAAGCCTCCACGGCCGGGATATTTACATTCAGGCATATCCCTTTTGGTAACCCATGTTCCAGGACATTGGTGACCACCCTCTGGATATATTTTTTGGCCTGGGTAAAATCCGCATCAAAACGATAATCCAGCAGCGAAAAGCCAATGGACGGAATCCCTTCCATGGAACCCTCAATGGCTGCCGACATGGTCCCGCTATAGATAACGCTGATGGAAGAATTGGCCCCGTGATTGATTCCGGAAACCAACACATCGGGCTTCCTTTTCAACACTTTATTAACGGCAAGTTTCACACAATCAACGGGGGTTCCGCTGCAACTGTATTCGTCATGTCCACCGTCTACCGTAATTTTTTCAAGCCTCAGCGGATTGGTGATGGTGACCGCATGCCCCATCCCGCTCTGCGCTTTATCGGGAGCTACCACCACAACTTCTCCCAGTTCCAGCATATATTTAACCAGATGACGGATCCCGGGGGCCATTACACCGTCGTCATTGGTTACCAATATTAAAGGTTTATCCATACAAATGAGTTTATCTGCACAAAGCTAATCAGAATATGATTGATTACAAACCGCGGAATAAAAAAGACAGACCAAAACAGCTGTTTGACTTAACTTTTTTTAACAGGCGTCATTTTGGCAGGAAATCGCGGCTGGCCCGTTTTTTGCTTATTTTTGTCCGTTTACGATCATGAAATTCATATCAGGGAATTGTTAAATGTCACATTAACGAATATTGAAGGATTACGCCAACGAATCTTTGATCATTACATCATGAATATCGAACATTCACCTCAATAGATCTTGAATCGTTAAATCAACGAATATTAAACAAATACAATTTTTGAAAGTTACACCAACGAATAATTGATATAGCTATGGTATTTAACATGGAGATTTTAATCATTTTCGGGGTTTTCATGCTGCTGAGCTGGATGGTCTCCAGCCGGCTGAAGAACCGCTTTGCCAAATATTCCAAAATGCCCCTGCGCAGCGGATTATCCGGAAGAGATATTGCAGAAAAGATGCTGCGTGAAAGCGGTGTGGAGAATGTCCGGATCATCTCAACGCCGGGCCGCCTGACCGACCATTACAATCCAGTGAGCCGCACCGTGAACCTGAGCCCGCAGGTATACCAGGGCCGTTCTGTGGCTGCAGCAGCAGTGGCTGCACACGAATGCGGACATGCCGTTCAGCATGCCCGGGCTTATGCCCCTCTGAAAATGCGCTCCGCACTGGTACCGGTAATCAGCGTCAGCTCACGCTACATGCAGTGGGTGCTGCTGGCGGGAATCCTTACCGTGGAAACCTTCCCCGGATTATTGCTGGCGGGTATCATCATGTTTGCCGCCACCACCCTTTTCAGTTTCGTTACCCTGCCGGTGGAATTTGATGCCACCAACAGGGCCCTGCGCTGGCTGACCGATACCGGCATCACCGTCGGGGAAGAGTACAGCAGCGCCAAAGATGCCCTGAAGTGGGCTTCACTGACATACGTGGTAGCCGCACTGGCTTCACTGGCCACACTAATGTACTACATCATGATCTTCATGGGAAGACGTTAAGGCCCGGCCCGAATCTGTCAGGCTGCAGGCCTGAGCATCTGAACGGAACTGCCGGGAAGGGCGGTAATGTCTGCATCCTGAATGAACCACCGGGAAGGACGATAATGCCTGCGTCCTGAACGAAACGCCGGTCAGGAGTGTCCGGCCAGCGTCGGGCACAAGCCGGCAGCAGTGCTTATAATTTGGCGTAAACCCCCGGGCAGTGGTTTACGCCAACCGTATTAGGCAACATCCGGCGGCAGCGCCCCTACGGACACAACATTCCCAGCAGGGCTTCGTAGACCTTGTGCACCGGCAATCCCATCACATTGTGGTAGGATCCTTCAATGCCATTGATCCCCACATAACCGATCCATTCCTGGATGCCATAGGCCCCCGCCTTATCGTATGGGGCGTAGTGTTCCACGTAATGGCAGATTTCCTGTTCGGTCAGATGACGGAAGTGAACCGCTGACCTGTCATATATATAATGTACCTCAGTGCCCCGGCAAATGCATACACCGGTGTACACCTCATGCATGCTTCCGGAAAGGCCTTTCAGCATGGCAATGGCATCCGCCTCATCCACCGGTTTATTAATAATCCGCCCCCGGTGTACCACAATGGTATCGGCCGTTATCACAACGGCCAGGGGGTTTTTCAGTTCTTCGGAAAATTCAAGGGCTTTCTGCCGGCACAGGAGTTTCACCACTTCCACCGGTGAGAGGCCTTCCGGGAACACCTCCTTTGTGGGTCTTGCCTCCACCCGGAAGGGAATCCCGGCCCCCTCCATCAACGCTTTTCGCCTCGGCGACTGAGAACCGAGAATAATGTCATATTTCTTCAGGCAATCCAATTGTTCCATACTCATCCAATAATTTCCATCGTTTGCTGCAGTACCACAAGCATCCCGGTTGCCACGGCTAAAGCCGGGGAAGCATCCGGTCAGGCCACACCGCAAAATCTGACATCACAGCCCCGTCCACACAAACCCTGGCATAAAAGCCACAAGACCGCAGCCCTGTCACCCCATCCCCGAAACCACGGCCCTGGCAAATCACCAGTGAAACCCATCCTCGTGCAGCCAGTTCTCCTGTACCTTCATTACCTGTTCGATGACATCCCTCACACACCCTTCACCGCCCTTACGGGAAGAAATATATTTGGAAATAGCCTTGATCTCTTCAACGGCATCGGCCGGACAGGCAGGCACACCCACCTTACGCATCACCTTGTAGTCGGGAATGTCATCTCCCATGTACAATACATGGGCAGGATCTATCCCGTATTCAAGGATCATCTTTTCATAAATCTCCATTTTATTGCTGATGGAAAGGTGGATATCTTTCAGCCCAAGCAGGGTAAACCGCTGCCTTACCGCTTCACAGCTTCCCCCGGAAATAATGATGATCCGGTAACCCTTTTTCACGGCCAGCTGCATGATATAGCCATCCTTCACGTTCATGCTTCGCAGCATACCTCCTTCAGGGGTCAGCAGCACCACCCCATTGGTCATCACACCGTCCACATCAAAAATAAATGTACGGACATCCTTCAGCAATTGTTTATAATTCGTCATTCAGTTTCTGCTTTATTTTCTTCTTTATATCTGTTGATGATACTTTCGCTGACAAAATTATAGATTTCCCGGTAACCGGGATTTGCCTCAAGCATGCGCAAATGAGTTTTAATCACCTTGCGGTTATTCCGCCGGGCCGGACCAGTCTGGGCACTTAGTGGCGATGCATGCATCACTTTACGGGCTGTTTCCTGCACAAGGGGTTTCAGCAAATCAAAAGAAAGATCATTTTCTTCCAGCAGATCAGCTGCTATGGTATACATGTGATTGACGAAATTACAGGCAAAAACCGCGGCCACATGCACCTGGCGACGCTCTGTCGACGAAACCCTTGCCACCGTATCACTCAGCCTTCCGGCCAGTTGTTCCAGCAGACAGTAGTCCTCATCCCGGGCCGCTTCCAGGCAGAGAGGCACCTCGCTGAAATCCACGTCCACCTCTTTGGAGAAAGTCTGAAGGGGGTAAAAAACCCCACCCCGTTTTGTGGCAGCATCCAGCACATTTATACCGGTGGTGCCCGATGTATGTACCAGGAACCTGTCCTTCAGGGGAAAGCGCTCTGCCAGCCCTGCAATGGCATCATCAGACACAGAGATCACATAGAGATCCGCCCTGTCAGTCAGTTTATCCAGTTCTGATGTGGCCTGACAGTCGATTTGGGAAGCCAGTGCTTCCGCAGATGAGAATGTACGGCTATATACCTGCAGCACTTCCACGCCGGAATCTTTGAAAGCCCGGGCCATGTGGGTTGCCACGTTCCCGGCACCCAGCATTACGACCGATTGAATTGCCTGTTTCATAGGTTCAGCTCTTTTGCTTTTCCCTTCGCATGCTGCGCCAGCGGTTTCTGAAAGCAATCCATAGCCCAACCAGTAACACTGCGATACTGAGCCACAGCAAATTGATCATCGGGAAAATGGTGGTTTTGATCACAATAAACTCCGGCTTTTCTTCATACACTTCTATTACAACGGTATAAGGTTCGTCACTCGCCCGCCGGAACCTGTACATTTGCTCCAGCTCCTGAAGCAGGAAATCCTCCCGCATCACCTGTCCATCTTCAATCACATAAGAAGGATCAACCTCAAAGGACCTGCCATCACCGGTCCGTAGCTCCATCAGGGCGGTAATCCTGACATCCGAAGCAACCTGCAGGTCGCCCTGTGTTTGTATGTCTTTAAATATCAACAAGTTATTTTCTATTTCCAGGGTATCACCCACCGCAATGGAAAACTTTTCCAACAAAGCATAGGAACCGGATGCGGGATCCGTTTCCAGGTCAGCATAAGTAATGTGGGTAAACACATCCCTCAGCGGGGATACATGCGCATAAGGCTCATACACATTCCCCATTTGATCATTCAGGAGTACAGCGGGATATGAACTGAACGCTTTATAATAATCTCCTTCGGAATTGGTTTTCAGAAAATCCAACTGGTAATGGATCCGCTCACCGTCAAAATCCCTGTCTACGTATGTCACATAGTATTTACCCATGGGCAGTACCTCTCCTTTCACCAGCATAAGGTTTTCCGTTTCAGAAAAATCCTCGCCAAGGCGATATTCGGAGGTGTTTTCAGAGATAACGCTTTTTTGAGAGAAAGTCAGCAATACAGCCAGCAGGAACAGGGCGATCCCAAGGTGACTGATGGACGGCCCGGCATCCATTAGTTTCCCGCGGAAGCGGAAAAGCATATCCAGGGAAGAAAACAGCGCAAACAGGGAAGCAAATAGCATCAGCAAATGATCCGGCCGTCCAATCCCGAAAATTAAGGCCAGCAGGATACCCACAAGCACTGAGAGAGCCAGGGAAAAAGAAATGCTGTTCCGGAAAGCCTTGTTGTCATTCTTTCCCCAGCGGATAAAATGGGTTACCCCGATCAGCAGTCCGATCGCTGCGGCAAAGGGCAGCTGCCAGCGATTGTAATAAGCCGCCACATCCACCGGCGGAGCCATGTTGGTACCCAATAAATGATTGATTACAGGGATGGACGTGGAAAAAATGACCTGAAATGCAGACAACACCAGCACCAGGCTTCCGGCAAGCAGCCAGAATTCACGGGTAAAGAAATGTTCGCTCGCTTTCCCGGGCAATTGCCTGTAATGCCTGAAAAGCAAAAAGAGCGAGATCCCCAGGAACACAAGCATATACCACAGGATGTGTATACCCATTCCGTCGCGGCCAAAGGAGTGCACGGAAGTGTCAGACAATACCCCGCTTCGGGTAAGGTAAGAGGCGTAAATCACCAGGATAAACGCAAGCAAGGTGAATAAAAAGGCCGGGAAATAGGTATGACGCCTTTTCTGGCTGATCCGCATCAGGTGGAGGCCTGCCACCAGCACCAGCCATGGGACCAGGGAGGCATTTTCTATGGGATCCCATGCCCAGAAGCCACCAAAAGTGAGGGATTCATAGGCCCATACTCCGCCGAGCAGGATTCCTGCACCCAGGAATAACACACCCAGGATCATCCAGGGCATTGCCGGACGTATCCAGGCATGGAACTGCCGGCGCCACAGGGCAGCCACTGCATAACAGAAAGGCACCAGCACCGCGGCATAGCCAATAAAGGTCACCGGCGGGTGCGACATCATCCAGAAATTCCGCAGCAGTGGGTTCAGACCGTTGCCGTCAGTGATCATGGAAAGATACCCAGGGTTATGAAAGAAATGATTGTCCATATTTTCGGGTGCCTGCCGAAGGAGTAAAAAAGGATCCATACCGATACTGACCTCCCCGAAACGAATCCCAAGAAGCATACTCAATATGAATACCTGCGAGAAGGAGAAAATGGTCATCACCGGGGCCTCCCACCGGCGTGCAAAACGGATCAGTAACAGACCGAAGACCACCTGGCTCAGTGCCCAGAACAACAGGCTTCCCTCCTGCCCGGCCCAGAAACCGGCAATTTTATAACCCAGCGAAAGATCATTCTCCATGTTGATCCACACATAGCGGTACTCATAATAGTGGTTGAGCAGAATGAACATCAGTATGAATGCGGCAACCCCCACCATCAGGCTGTGTATCCTGAAAGACCTGCGGGCCCATGCCCGCCACTGACGGTAATCGGTTCGCCGCTCCCGGGAGGCCTGAAAATAGGTGATGGTTGAAAACAGGGCCAGGAAAAAGGCCAGAAACAAAGCCGCCCGACCCGCGTAACCCCAGATAAGATGTTCTCCGATGTATTGGACATCCATGATGAGAAACAATTGGTTCAAACAAATGTACACAAATATATATCAGGGGCCCGGCAAACTGTTCAGCCGGGAAAATGGAGGTACCTCCTCCAGAAAACGCCATGTTTGCTGTTTTTCATCCCGCACACAGCAATAATGCTCCCGGCCGTTGGTTACCGCCAGGTAAGCCACACCAAAAGAATAGTTGTACCTTGCCACCTGGTCAAACACATCCTGCGTAATGGCCACCTTCGGGGCCTTGCATTCCACAATCATCAGTGGCTTTCCTCCGGTACCATAAATGATTGCGTCCGCCCGCCGCGGCATACGGTTATACTGTAGCGAAGCCTCCACGGCGATCAGCCCCCCGGGATAACCCAGGTGATCCTTCATCCAACGCAGGAAATGCTGCCTGACCCACTCTTCCGGGGTAAGCGACACATAGCGCTTTCTGAACTCATCGTAAATACATGGTTTCCCTGCACGATGCAGGATGCGGAATGAGAAGACAGGCAAATTCAGCTGTTCCATAATATCAGGGAGATGCAAACACAATGCACCTTTTACAAATATACATCAAAAAAATACACCCCTTTTGTCAGGGTTTCATTAATTTTGTTTCAAAAGTCAGGATAAAAGACCGGACATGAGGACACGTGAAGACATTGTAAAGAACTGGCTCCCCCGATATACAGGCACCAACGTTGATGAGATGGGTGAATACATCCTGCTGACCAATTTTAATCAATACATTTCACTCTTCGCAGAAGAATTCGATGTACCGGTCAAAGGGCTCGACAGGATCATGCCCACAGTCACCTATGATAATATCTCCATCATCAATTTCGGGATGGGTAGTGCCAATGCCGCCACCATCATGGACCTGTTGTCAGCTGCCCGGCCCAAAGCAGTG
Source organism: uncultured Bacteroidales bacterium (assembly GCA_964463915.1). Lineage (GTDB taxonomy): Bacteria > Bacteroidota > Bacteroidia > Bacteroidales > UBA7960 > PUPG01. Next base: position 116,829 of record CAYXEH010000002.1, read on the forward strand.
CTTTTCCTTGGAAAATGCGGCGGGTTAAAAAAGATCAATCAGCTGGGTGACCTCATCCTGCCCATTGCCGCCATCCGGGGAGAAGGAACCTCCAATGATTATTTCCCGTCCGAGGTGCCTGCCCTTCCTGCTTTTAGCCTGCAAAAAGCGGTTTCCACCAACATCCGTGAATTCGGCATGGATTACTGGACGGGCACCATTTACACCACCAACAGACGGGTGTGGGAACATGACGACAAATTCAAGAACTACCTGCGAAAGATCCGCTGCATGGGTATCGACATGGAAACGGCCACCATTTTTTCCGTGGGGTTTTACAACAGCATTCCCACTGGTGCCCTGCTCCTGGTATCGGACCAGCCTATGATCTCTACCGGGGTAAAAACGGCCAGGAGCGACAAAGAAGTTTCCGACCGTTTTGTGAAAAATCACCTGAATATCGGGGTGAACGCACTCAAAGAACTGATCAATAACGGACTCACTGTAAAGCACCTGCGGTTCGACAACGAAGAACATGCCTAGAACAACCAAGACCCTATGTTTGCCAAAAACTATCAACAGGTCCTGAAAGATATACGCAATAAAATTCTGCACCCCGTGTATTTTTTGATGGGGGAAGAAGCCTTTTATATTGACGTGATCGCTGACTTCATTGAAGATCAGATTCTTACTGACACCGAAAAAGAGTTTAACCTCAGCATATTGTACGGGAAAGACACCGACATCCCCACCATCATCAGTGTGGCCAAGCGTTATCCGATGATGGCCAGTCACAATATCGTGATCATCAAAGAGGCCCAGCACATCAAACACATTGAAAATCTTCTCCCGTATGTGCAGAACCCCCTGGAGTCCACAATCCTTGTGATCTGCTACAAGTACAAGGACCTGGACAGGCGTACCAAATTCTATAAAGCACTGGAAAAGTCGGGCGTGGTATTCTCCGGAAAAAAATTATACGACAACCAGGTACCCGGCTGGATCAGCGATTATGTCAAACGCCACGGCTACAAAATTGGTCCGCGGGCCCTGCAACTGCTGGCCGACCACCTGGGGACCGACCTGGGAAAAATTGTCAACGAAGTCCGGAAACTCTTCATCAACCTAAAGAAAGGCTCGGAAATCACCCCGGAAGTGATCGAGGCCAATATCGGCATCAGCAAAGACTACAATATTTTTGAGTTCCAAAACGCCCTGGGCAACAGAAACAACCAGAAGGCCTACCAGATTGCCAAATACTTTGCCGACAATCCCAAGTCACATCCCTTCGTACTGATCAGCGGGGTGTTGTACCAGTTTTTCGCCAAACTGATCACCTATCACGGCCTGGCGGACAAAAGCCAGAAAAATGCCGCCAGTGAACTGGGGGTGAATCCTTTTTTTGTGAAGGATTATGCCACAGCCGCAAGGAATTATCCCCCACAAAAGGTGATCGGCATTTTTTCTGAACTCAGGAATTATGACCTGAAGTCCAAAGGACTGAACAATGAAAGTACAGAGAGCGGGGAGCTTCTGAAAGAACTTACCTACAAAATATTAAACTGACCACCATGCCTGTGAACCTGTTGGATATCGTCATTGCCATACTGCTTCTGCTGGGCGCCATCAGGGGCTTTCAGAAAGGCTTTTTTCATGAGGTGGCCACCTTCCTGGGCCTGGTAGCCGGTGTGGTCATTGCCATTGTGTCGGCCCGCATGGTCGGCGAATCCACCGAACACCTCTTCGACTGGAATGTGGAGATCGTCAAGGCCGTGGTTTTCGTGGTGATATTCCTCATCATCCTGACCATTGTGCAACTACTGGGTAGCCTTATGACCAGCATTTTCAAAGCCCTGATGCTCGGCTTTATCAATAAGCTGGCGGGATTTGCCGTCGGAGCCCTGAAATGGGCCCTGCTTCTGAGCATCTTTTTCATGGTCATTGATTTTGTGGATGCCATCAGGAAGATTATTACCCCGGAGATGCGCGCCGGCAGTTACCTGTATATGCAGCTTGAAAGATTGTCAGACTGGCTGCTGGTCCAACTCGGGGCATATGCCGACGTTTCCGAAACCCTATTTTATTCTTCATTCAACAACGCTTTTTTGCTTTATGACCGATTCAATATCATGGGATAAGATCCGTAAAGACTTTAAAATCACCAACAATTACGCCTATTTCCACAGCGCCGGAATGTCACCCATTCCAAAACCCGTGTTTAGAGCCATTACCCGGGCCTATGAGAGATTGTACGAAGCCGGCGACATCGACTTCCACCACGACCTGGAACAGGCGGAGATGCTACTTCAGCAGGTCGGCCACATCCTGAACACCAGTTCCACGAATCTGGCCCTTTTGCCCAATACTTCAATGGCTCTGTCGATGGTGGCACTATCGATGCAACGATTCCTGCACAAGCCCTTCAGCATTCTATCCAAGGCGGATGAATTCCCGGCCACCCATATCCCTTTTGAATACCAGGACATCCCGGTCAAATATGTGGCACCCGAAAATGGCCGTTATCCTGTTGAGCGCATCCTGGATCAGGTCAACGAAAGCACCCGTGCCGTGGTCTGCTCCTATGTGCAATACAATACCGGATTCCGTCAGGACCTGGAAACACTGGGAACAGCCCTGAGAGAAAGAGACCTGCTATTCGTGGTGAATGCCACCCAGGGTTTCCCTTTTTTCCACCTTGACATGGAGAAAATGCACATTGACGTGATGGTGGCCTCCCTCCATAAATGGGGCTGTGCCGGGCATGTGGGATCACTCATGTACACCTCGGAAGCCTACCGCGAACGTTTCCCCGCCCCCCTTGCCGGGTGGTTGTCGGTACGCCCGCCTGAAGGGGAGTACATCCTTACCAGCAAAGGAGCCCCGTTCCATATCCACCCCCATGCAGCCCAGTACCAGTTCGGAACCAGCAACCTGCAAAGCGTGCTGGGGCTGAAAGCCGCCATCTCCTATATGGAAGAGATCGGCATTGAAAACATCCGGAAGCGCATTCTGGAACTGATCACTGAAACCATTGCCTCTCTGAGCCAGCTCGAAAATGTGGAGATAATGAGCCCCCACAATCATGCGGGGGAACAATCGGGCATCCTGATTTTTAACCTGAAAGGGAAGATTAACGAGGTCTGCGTGAGTCACTTGGGGAGCAAACACATCATTACCGCCATGCGGGAGGGGCACATCGGGATATCATGTAACTTCTTCAATAACCGTGAAGACATTGACCTGCTTACGGAAGAGATCCGAAACTTCATGAAGTCCTGAGACGGCCTGCATGTTCTGTAATCAGCTCCCAGGCCCGTTCCACATGCCTCAGGCCTGTTGTCCTTTGCCCGACTGAAAGACGGATTGCATAACGGCCTTTTAACAGGGTATGGGTCAGAAACACCTCGCCTGAGGCGTTGACCGCATCCAGCAATTCCTTATTGAGATCCGCCAAAGCATCTTCCGGCAATCCTCCCGGGTTGTAACGGAAGCAAACCAAAGTCAGGTATTGCGGTGCCAGGGATTCAAAGCGCCGGTCGGCTTCCACCCATCCATGGAAACTTTGTGCCAGCCCGATGTGTTCACGGACCATTTCCCGGATGCCGGATACTCCGTAGGAACGCAATACAAACCACAGCTTCAGCGCCCGGAACCTGCGCCCCAGCTGAATGCCCCAGTCACGGTAATTCTTCACCTGGTCATCGGCGGCGGTTTTCAGGTATTCGGGCTGAATGCCCAGGGTATGGATCAGCATATCGGGATCACGTACAAAGTAGGCAGAACAGTCAAAATTGGTGAGCATCCATTTATGGGGGTTAAAGACAAATGAATCGGCCTGTTCAACTCCTTTCATAAACCACCTGTGGGCCGGATCCACCGCCGCCGTTCCCGCAAAAGCGGCATCCACGTGCAGCCAGATCCCGTACCGTTTGCAGATAGCTGCAATGGCTTCCACGGGGTCCATCGCCATGGATGAGGTGCTGCCCAGTGTAGCCACCACGCAGGCCGGCCGGCATCCACTCGCAAGATCCTTTTTAATGGCTGTTTCCAACGATTCCGGGCACATGGCCAATGCATCGTCCACATCGGTCAGACGCAGGTTGTCCTTCCCGTAACCGGCAATTTTTACCCCTTTTTCGATACTGGAATGGGTCTCCGATGAAGCATACACGGTCAGGGGCATTCTCACCCCCTCACGATTGGCAGCAAAATCACTGACTTTCTCCCGGGCCGACAGCAGGGCACAAAGCGTCGCCGTTGAAGCCGTATCCTGGATCACCCCGGTCATGTCCGCGGGAAGACCGATCATATCGCCCAGCCATTCCATCATCCTTTCCTCGAGTTCCGCCGCTGCGGGCGAAGTCTGCCACACCATACACTGGCTGCCAAGGCCGGCCGTGAGCATTTCGGCCAGCACAGAGGCCGGGCTGTTGTTGGCGGGAAAATATGCAAACCATCCGGGATGTTGCCAATGGGTAATACCCGGCATCACCACCTCCTGAAAGTCTTTAAAAATGGCATCCATCGATTCCCCAATTTCCGGCGGGCCGCCGGGAAGGCGGGCCAGAATGTCGCCGGGCGACACCTTTGACTTTACGGGGTAATGTTCCACATGTTCAAAATAGTCCGCCAGCCAGTCCACAAATTCATGGCCGTAACGGCGAAAAGTATTGTTATCCATAACCACGGGTTTGGGGTTTTTGCCACGAAGTTACAGATAATTTCCCGTTGGAATTGAGTCTTGTTCATCCCCCGTTCACAGATGCTGCATAACCAGGTGGACGGATCGGTACAATCAGAAAGGCAGGTCATCATCTTCACCGATGGGCGGCAGGGGCTCATCCGTAGAAGGTGGTGCATCAAAAGGCGACGGAGCATCGCTTTCACCCGGGCCTGGTGAAGAAGACGATCTATCTATCTTCCAGGCCTTCACATCGGTATACCATCGGCCGTTGAACTCACGGCTCTCGATATTGACCGAAGCCGTGATCCGTTCTCCTTCTTTCAGGTTAAACTGGTCAATCTTATCCCCCCAAAGGGCGATACAGACTTTCCTCGGGTAAGGACCTTCGGTTTCAATAATCACTTCTTGCTTGCGCCAGGGGCCTTTGCGCCCTTCACCACTTTGTTCGGGGAGAATGGATAGGACAGTTCCGCTCAGTTCCATAATAGTAAGCCTGAATTGGTTATAATTGGATTCATTCACAGGATCACCCTGCAGGGTCACAGGATCAATTCCTTTCAGTCAAAAGTAACAGAAAAATGTCAGACAGGCAAACATACAGGCGATCCCCACAAGCATGTGTAATACCACCGTATAAAATATTGTCCCGCACACAGAACAATAGTCCAGGGCTCTCGAAGAAATTTTTTAGTGTTCTGTATATTGATCACAACATTATGTCGGCAAAAAGGTCTGCAGTTCCAATCGTATGGTTATAATCCTTATTTTTAGCCGGAAAAAATCTGCTCACATCATTAATTTACTAACCAACCTAACCAAGCAACATGAAGCGTTCACACATTTCCCTGTTGATTTTATTGCTGGTGCTTTGCGGAGAGGTGACCGCGCAGACCTCCCGTTTGACGGGACTGCGGGAGAACACCCCATCCGTTTTTGCACTGACCAATGCCGAAATTTTCACCGAACCCGGAAGCAGTATATCCGGAGCCACCATGGTAGTGCGCGACGGAACCATCGAAGCCGTCGGCCGCCGTATCAGCATTCCTTCTGATGCCACGGTAATCGACATGGAAGGAAAAAAGATCTACCCCGGATTCATTGACCTTTTTACCCAGTACGGACTACCCACACCTGAAAGCACAGACAACATCCACTGGAATCAGCAGATACGCGCTCATTACAGCAGTGCGGAAGATTTCACTCCTGACGAGGAAGCGGCCAGCGTATTGCGTAACCAGGGATTCGTAGCTGTACAGACTCTTCCCGCCCATGGGTTGTTCCGGGGTTATGGCAGCATCACTACCCTGGGATCGCGCGATGCCAATCGTGAACTGATCCGCGCAGATCATTCCCAGATGCTCTCTTTCCGCCGCTCAAGGGAGCTCCGGCAAAGTTATCCCACCTCAGGAATGGGTGCCATTTCACTGGTCCGGCAGACACTCCTGGACGCCGAATGGTACCGCGAGGCCCACAATGCTTACAATGTACAGCAGGGCCTTGAACGACCGGAGACCAACAGGTCACTGGAAGCCATCGACAATGCCGTTCATCAGGAAATCCCTTTCATCATGGAAGCGGAAGACGAAAACTGGGTGATGCGATCACACGCCGTGGCTTCAGAATTCGGACTGAACATCTGGATACGCGGCAGCGGACATGAATACCGGGCCCTGGAATCCGTCAGTGAAACAGGCCGCCCCCTCATCCTTCCCCTTAACTTCCCGAAGACCCCCGATGTGACCTCCCCGGAAGAGGCAAGAAGGGTTTCGCTGGAGGCACTCAGGCACTGGTACTATGCACCGGAGAATCCTGCTCGTGTGGCGGAAGCCGGTATTCCCATGGCACTGACCGCCTATGGCAGCAACAAGAATTTTCTGGACAACCTGAAAACCGCAGTGGAACGTGGTCTGAACCCGGAAAATGCCCTGCGCGCCCTCACCACCACCCCTGCATCCATGCTGGGCATCGACAATCGCTATGGCAGCCTTACCGAAGGGAAAGCAGCCAGTTTTATCGTTGCCGACAAAGACCTGTTTGATCATAACTCAAAGATCCTCCAGGTATGGATAGATGGACAGGAATACAAAATAAACCCCGATCGCAATGAGCCGGGAGGACAATGGCTGATCAGTGGCAGGGAAGAACTCACGGATGCCGTAATCAACATAGAAGGAAGGCCTGGCCAGTTCCGCGGAACCATCACCCTGGACGACCAGTCTGTCCGGCTGATGCGTATCCGGATTGAAAACAATCGCCTGTATACAGGCTTTTCTGGTGAATCCCTCGGTCTGGACGGCATCATCAGGCTTTCAGCCAACCTCGGCAGCGACGAATTGCTGGGCGTGGGTGAAACATCAGACGGAGAATTCTTTACCTGGAAAGCGGCACGAATTGAACCGGCAGGGGAAGGCAGGGAAAGGACAAGGGCACCGTTCATCCCGCTAAACCTTCCCGAACGCTATCCTTCAGTAGATTACGGACTCACTGCCATTCCTGAACAACCGGATCATTTACTGGTCCGGAATGCCACCATCTGGACCCAGGGCGAAGAGGGTATCATGGAAAATGCCGACATGCTCATTACCGATGGCCGGATCGCCGCTGTCGGTTACAACATCGATGCTCCCAGGCGTGCCACGGTGATCGACGCCGACGGCCGCCATGTGACACCGGGCCTGATCGATCCCCATATTCATTCCAGTATAGCAGGGGGAGTGAATGAAACCGGTGATGCCATCACCTCTGAAACCCGAATCCAGGATGTGATGGATGCCAACAACGTGTGGATTTATCGTCTGCTGGCCGGTGGTACCACCAGTGCCAAATTATTCCATGGTTCTGCCAATCCCATTGGCGGGCAGGATGCTGCCATGAAAATGCGTTGGGGACACAGACCGGATGAATTATTGATCGAGGATGCCTTCCCGGGATTGAAAATGGCCCTCGGGGAGAACGTAAAACGCATGGGTTCGCGCTACCCCAGCAGCCGCCAGGGTACGGAACAGATCATCAAGGATGCCTTCCAGGCAGCTGTGGAGTACGGGAAAGCCTGGGAACGCTGGAAGAATGATCCCACCGGCATCCCGCCAAGGAGAGACCTGCAGCTGGAACCCATTCTGGAGGTAATCAACGGGGAAAGAAAAGCCCACGTACATGCATACCGACAGGACGAAATGCTTATGATGATCAGGTTGGGCGATGAGTTTGGATTTACCGTCGGCACCTTCGAGCACGGCCTGGAAGCTTACAAAATTGCCGATGAGATCAGGGAACACGGGGTAGCCCCCGTTGTCTGGAGCGACTGGGCCGCCTTTAAAGTAGAGGCCTATGATGGCATCCTGCACAATGCTAAGATCCTGAATGACGCCGGCGTACTCACCACCCTTCATTCTGACAATACCCAGTTGTCGAGCCGCATGAACTGGGAAGCCGCCAAGACCATGAAAACGGGCGTGGATGAAATTGATGCCATGAATTTCATCACAATTAACCCGGCCAAAGTGATGGGCATTGACCACCGCATCGGATCCCTGGAGGAAGGCAAAGACGCTGATTTTGTGATCTGGAACGGTCATCCCATGTCCACCTTCTCTACGCCTGACCAGACCTGGGTAGACGGCAGAAAATATTTTGACCGGGAAACCGATCTGCAACTACAGAAAGAGGTCAGACAGGAAAGGGCCATGATCATCGACCGCATCCTGGAACGACAACAGGGTGAGAGAAACAACAATGATGAACAGTAAGCAGGTGGCTTTTTCAGGCATCCTAACGTAGAACCAAACAAATCAATATACAATGAAATCAATTGCCAATCAAATACATATCAGCAAGTTGTTCAGAAGCTCACTTGCCATGCTGGTGATAATATTTCTGGCCGGCAGCGAACTGTTAGCACAAACCCCGGCACCACCGCAGCAACAACCCATTGCCATAACCGGCGGGACCATTCACACCGTAACCAACGGTGTGATCATTGACGGGACGGTACTGTTTGACAACGGCCGGATCATTGCCGTGGGTACAGATGTGACTGTTCCGGAAAATGCCGAAGTGATCGATGCAAGCGGAAAACATGTGTATCCCGGGCTGATCCACGGTCAAAGCACACTCGGTCTCACAGAAATCGGCCGGATCGCCGAAAGCACCGACCTGGCCGAAACCGGGAATATCAACCCCAACATTCGCGCCCAGGTTGCTTATCATTCCATCAGCGAACATATCCCGGTGGCCGCCCTGAACGGTGTGACCACAGTGATACCCACCCCGGGCGGAAGCCTCATTTCAGGTAAACCGGCTGCCATGATGACCGACGGCTGGACCTGGGAGCAGATGACCTTAAGGGAAGGGATCGCCATGACAATCAACTGGCCCTCGATGCGCGACAGCGATCAATACAGGGAGGACGTGGAGGAAATTCAGCAGGCTTTTGACAAGGCACGAAGGTACCAGACCGCCAGGTTGGCCATGGAAGCCGGCGAAGGACCGCATCATCCTTTCGACATTCGCTGGGAAGCCATGCTGCCGGTACTGGAAGGGGAAATGCCGGTATTGGTCAATGTAGGTGACCTCCGCCAGATACAGGCAGCGATCGCCTGGACAGAAAAGGAAAATCTGGATGTGATCCTGGCGGGCAGTCGTGATTTCGGGCTGGTGGCAGATCAACTGGCAGAAAAAGGAATCCCCGTGATGCTCACCAGTATCATCTCCGGCCCAGACACCAACTGGGAAGCTTATGATCAGGGTTATTCCAACCCCCGCAAGCTCTATGAGGCCGGGGTTGATTTCCTTATTGCAGGAGAAAACTCGGCAGCCTATGCCTACCGCCTGCCCCATCATGCCGCATCGGCAGTGGCCTTCGGGCTTCCGGAAGAGGAAGCCCTGAAGTCCATCACCATCAATGCCGCCCGCATACTGGGCATCGACGACCTGGTGGGCAGCATTGAAGCCGGCAAGGATGCCACCCTGATGATCACCACAGGAAATCCCCTGGAGTTGTGGACAAGTAATGAACAGGTGTTTATACAGGGGCGGAAACTGGAGATGATGGACAAACACCACCGCCTTTACGAACGCTATAAGGAAAAGCACAGGCAGGAGCAACTCTAAGCGACTTAATGCCAAA
>CAYXEH010000002.1:126716-129921 GCA_964463915.1 uncultured Bacteroidales bacterium
TATTAAACCTAAAAATTGAAGCGATGAAAAAGATTCTGAAAAGTCAACATGTGTTTTCTTTTGCCTCAGCTCTTTTATTAACTGTATTTATGGCCTCCTGCGGTGGCGGGGCACAGCAAAAGGCACAAGAATCACAACTGAAAGAGGTAAAAGCAGAAGTTACCCAGGAACTGACTCAACTCAGAAGCACCATCGATGAACGAATCACCACTATTGATGGCGAGTTGGAACACGCGGATGGAGAGGTCAAAGAGCAGCTGGAACTTGGTAAAGAGTCGCTGGAAGAGCAGCGTGCCAAGCTTACTGAAGAGATTGAAAAGGTGGAAGACGCCAACGTAGAAGAATGGGATGAAGTAGTAAACGGTGTAACATTGACTTATCGTGAAGCCAATGAAGAAATGAATACCGTTTCCAAGAACGTAAGAGAGTGGCTGGAAAGAGGAGAAGAACAATAGCCACTCATCCAACAAGGACAAACCACTCATCCGAGGTAAGAACCAAAGCCTGGCCGCTTAAGCGGGTAGGCTTTTTTTATAATGAGGCAGGTTGGGTTTTTTATATCTTCCGGAGGGTGGGATTTCCCCCGAAAAAACGTACCTTTGCAGGCTTTTTCAATCATATACATTTACATCTGATCCATGATCCGTAACATTGCCATTATAGCCCACGTTGACCACGGCAAAACCACCCTGGTCGATCGCCTCCTGCACCAGGTCAAGCTTTTCCGCGAAAACCAGGAGACCGGGGAACTCATCCTCGACAGCAACGACCTGGAAAAGGAAAGGGGCATCACCATTTTATCCAAAAACTGCTCGGTCCGCTACAAAGACATCAAAATCAATATCATTGACACACCTGGTCACTCTGATTTTGGTGGTGAGGTTGAAAGGGTGCTGAATATGGCCGACGGGGTTCTGCTGATCGTGGATGCCTTCGAAGGCCCCATGCCACAAACACGTTTTGTGCTGGAGAAGGCCTTATTGCTGAACAAAAAACCCATCGTGGTAATCAACAAGGTGGACAAACCCCATTGCGACCCGGATCTGACCCAGGAAAAGGTATTTGACCTGATGTTCAGCCTGAATGCCACCGAAGACCAGCTCGACTTCCCTACCGTATTCGGCTCCGCCAAGGGAGGCTGGATGTCGGACGACTGGAAGAATCCCACCACTGACGTATCCCACCTGCTGGATATGATCATTGAACACATCCCCGAAGTCACCTACCCGGAAGGAAGCACCCAGATGCAGATCAACTCACTGGATTACAGCTCCTACGTGGGCCGGATTGCCGTGGGTAAACTGACCCGCGGCAGCCTTAAAGAAAACCAGCCGGTTTCACTGGTCAAACGTGATGGCAGTGTCGTGAAATCACGCATCAAGGAACTATACGTGTTCGAAGGACTGGGCAAACAAAAGGTCAAGGAAGAGATCCATGCCGGTGAGATCTGTGCCGTGCTTGGCATCGAAGACTTTGAGATTGGCGACACCATTGCCGATTTTGAGAGTCCCGAAGGGATCAAACCCATTGACATCGACCTGCCCACCATGAGCATGCTGTTCTCCATCAACAACTCCCCTTTCTTTGGCAGGGATGGAAAATATGTCACCAGTCGCCACCTTCGTGACCGGCTGATGAAGGAAACAGAAAAGAACCTGGCCCTGAGGGTGGAAGAGACCAATTCGGCCGACTCTTACCTGGTATTCGGACGGGGCATTCTACACTTGTCTATTCTGATCGAGACCATGCGCCGCGAAGGATATGAACTGCAAGTCGGCCAGCCCCAGGTGATCATGAAGGAGATCGACGGAAAAGTACATGAACCTGTGGAAAACCTGACCGTGCATGTACCGGAAGCCTTTGCCGGGAAAGTGATCGAGATGGTTTCCCAACGCAAAGGCGACATGGTGAATATGGAGCAGAAGGGCGACCGGACAATACTTGAGTTTGACATTCCGGCCCGCGGACTCATCGGGCTGCGAAGCAATATGCTCACCATCACCGAAGGGGAAGCTGTCATGGCCCACCGCTTCAAGGCCTTTGAACCCCATAAAGGAGCATTCGGCGTGAAACGTAACGGTGCACTGATCGCCATGGAAACAGGCACGGCCATCGCCTATTCCATTGACAAATTGCAAGACCGTGGGAAATTTTTCGTTGATCCCGGATCTGAGATCTACGCCGGGCAGGTAATCGGGGAAAACACCCGCCAGGATGATTTACTGGTGAATGTGATTAAAACAAAAAAACTATCCAATGTGCGTGCCTCAGGCGCAGACGATAAGGCAAACATTGCCCCCGCAGTCAAATTCTCCATGGAAGAGGCCCTGGAATACATCAACAAAGATGAGTGCGTGGAATTTACCCCAAAACACATTCGCATGCGCAAGATCATCCTGGATGAACACGAGCGAAAGCGTGCTGCAAAAAGCAACGCCTGAGGTCCACTCAAAATATAATTGTATATTGGGGTATTGCATTCAATCACTGAATCATGAAAATAAACCTTTTGGGATTTTTAATCGTTGCCCTTATGTCTGTTTCCAACCTATCTGCACAACAAGAAGTAATCCCCCTGCCGGAGCCACAGAAAACGGGCGGCATGCCTTTGTTCGAAGCCCTTGACAACAGGCAGAGCATGCGAAACTACAGCCAGGAAGAACTTAGCCGGCAAGATCTTTCCAACCTGCTTTGGGCGGCCATCGGGGTGAATCGTGATGACGGAAAACGCACCGCACCAACGGCCAGGAATTGGCTACAGTTCGACATTTATGTGATCATGGCTGACGGATCCTACCTGTATGATGCGGCCGATCATGCCCTGATCAGAATTACTGACGAGGATTTGCGGGAACATGCCGGCACCCAGGGCTTTGCCCGAACCGCTCCGGTGAACCTCATTTTCGTATCTGACCATGATCGCATGACGGGTGCCGACCGTGCCAAGAGGGATTTTAATTCTGCCACTGACGTGGGATTCATTTCCCAGAATGTATACCTGTTTTGCGCCTCAGAAGGACTGGCCACCGTGGTACGCGGAATGGTTGACCGGGAAAAACTTCACGAGGTTCTACAGTTAAGGCCCGCACAACATGTCATTTTGGGGCAGAGTGTGGGATATCCGGCGTAACGGAAAAACCAGGCATGCTGCGGGCTCAACCAGTGCCCGGCCCTGTTATGAAGCCCTATAGGATCCGGCATAACA
>CAYXEH010000003.1:0-4866 GCA_964463915.1 uncultured Bacteroidales bacterium
GCTGCCCAATATGACAGTGATTGTTCCCTGTGATTACAACCAGACAAAAGCGGCTACTTTAGCCATTGCCGATCACAATGGGCCGGTTTATCTGAGGTTTGGACGTCCGAAAGTGCCAAATTTTACCGGACAAGACCAGGTTTTTGAGATTGGGAAAGCTTTCGTAATGAGCCAGGGCAGCGATGTAAGTATCTTTGCTACCGGCCATTTGGTCTGGGAAGCGATTGAGGCCGGACAATCTTTATCTGCCAAAGGAATCAGTGCAGAGATAATTAATATCCATACCATTAAACCTTTGGATGAACACCAAGTCTTACAATCTGTAAGAAAGACTGCCTGCGCCGTAACTGCAGAAGAACATCAGGTATTTGGCGGGCTGGGGGATGCTATCTCCCAGACTTTGGTGCGACATCACCCGGTACCGGTTGAACTGGTTGGGGTAAATGATCGTTTTGGTGAAAGCGGAAAACCGGATGAACTGATGAAAAAATTCGGACTTTCTGCTGAAAATATTGAAGAAGCCGCCCTGAGAGCCATTGGCAGAAAGCAGGCATAACCTTAAGAGAAATGCAGCAATATACGGATGATGAATTGTTGGAGATGTTTCAGGGTGGAGATAATCCTGACTACGCCTTCAATCTCATTGTCCGCAAATACCAGGAACCTATATACTGGCATATTCGTCGTCTGGTGATCAGTCATGATGATGCCAATGACGTGGTGCAGGATGTGTTTGTAAAAGCCTGGAAAGGACTGGATAGATTCCGGAAAAAATCGGCACTCTATACCTGGTTGTATCGGGTGGCCACCAACGAAGCTCTTACCTTTCTGAAGAAACGAAAAATGCGTTACCTCCTGCCACTTACAGATGTCTCCCGGCAGCTCGAGGAGACCATGGAATCTGATGTGTATTACCAGGGATCTGAGATGGAAAAACAAGTGCAGAAAGCCATTTTGTCTTTGCCGGAGAAACAGCGGGCGGTTTTTAACCTGCGGTACTACGATGAAATGAAATACGAGGATATGGCGGAAATAATGGGTACTTCTGTGGGAGCTTTAAAGGCATCCTATCACCATGCAGTTAAAAAGATTGAGAAATATGTCGGAACATGATTAAACCATTGAGTGAGATAGTTATCTAATAAACAGTAAACATTAACTGAAAGGTGATCTTGTTATTTATCCATTAAAACGTATCTTAGTGATACGTTCGGGTACAACAAAACAGCCCGGTTATGAAAAAAGAAAACAGACATATTATACAACAGGAGCTTTCGGAATTAGGGAGTACGCTCGGAAGGCATGCACCGGATAAGGAGCAAAGCGAGTTTCGGGTTCCTGATGATTATTTTGCAAAACTCCCTTCCATGGTTCAGGAAGAGGTGCTGCAGCGACGTGTTTCACAGAGTTCGTCCGTGGTAAAACTCGTTTACAGGAGGGTTATACCGGTTGTTTCAGTGGTTATTCTTCTTGCCGCGGTTACGCTCGGGTTGTTCTTTTTCGAAGGCAATGACACTGATTCAGCTCTGGCACTGGAAGATTATCCTGAGTTGCAATATCTCGCGAATCAGCCTGATTTTGATGAAGGCCTACTGGAGAATGCTGTTCTGGAATCTGACCTGACAGTGGATGAAATTCTGTATGGGCTTGATTATGGCCTTACGGAGGGTGAGTTGACCGGAAATGAGATAGAGGATTATGATGAACTGATGGAAGATATCTTTGAGAAATCACAATATTACGGGATGGAGAGCAGGGAAATGCTTTCATATCTCGAATAACAATTAACCTGAAAAACGATGAATTATCATATGAGGTTTTACACTATGGCTCCCTTTACCTCCTTGGTCCTGATGCTTGTATTTGTTTTAGGCGCATCAGCCCAGGGGCAACGGGGTGCACGGCAGCCCGACCAACGAATGAATGCCATTGACTCGAGACGGATTGCATACATGACCAGCCAGATGTCTTTGTCTTCATCCGAAGCAACTGAATTCTGGCCAATCTATAATGAATACAATGCGGAGATAGAAGAACTTTCCGATACATTCAGACAGAGGCGTGAAGAGCTCCCTGAGCCCCGGCATATGACTGAGGAAGAAGCCGGATTGTATGTGGAATATGAAATTGAACGCTTTGAGGAGTCTGCCAGGCTCAGAAGAGAGTATACACAAAAGATGCTGGAGGTTGTTTCAGCCAGGCAGGTGGCTATTCTTTTTGATGCAGAGCGTGAGTTTAACCGGATTATTTTTCGTGAAGCGCAGCGTCGCCACCGGCGGGACGGAATGCGTTAGCCGAAGCATCTTCCTTACCCCACGATTGTTTTCTCCATTTCCGGATAAGCCAGAATAATTTGGCGTATCCGGAATTTTTTTTTAAAAAAATTTGGATTGTATTAGATTATATTGTTACATTTGTAGTGTATTAGTTAAGTAGTACACTAAATCATGAAAACAATGGTACAAATTGAAGAATTGAGTTTTGGTTACACAAAGAAGCAAACTTTGTTTGACCAGCTGGAAATGCATCTTGAACCGGGCAACATATACGGGTTGCTTGGACGTAATGGCGCGGGGAAGACCTCTTTGCTGAAAATCATTGCAGGCCTGGTATTTCCCCGTGCAGGGAGCTGCAAGGTGATTGGATTTGAATCACGGGACCGGGTTCCGGCCTGTCTGGAAGACATCTGTTTTATCCCGGAAGAATACCATTTGCCATCCATACGAATAGAGCGGTTTATTTCGCTCAACGCGCCTTTTTACAAACGTTTTGACCACGAAAAGATGGGGTGGTTACTGAAAGAATTTCAGTTGCTTCCCAATCAGAAGCTTAATCAACTCTCCTTTGGTCAGAAAAAAAAGTTCCTGCTCGCCTTCGGCCTGTCTACTTCAGCCAGGTTGCTGCTGATGGATGAACCGACCAACGGACTGGACATTCCTTCCAAAAGTCAGTTCCGCCGGGTCATTGCAGCTTCTCTTACAGAAGATCAGAGTGTGGTCATATCCACCCACCAGGTACGTGACCTGGAAAGCCTCATTGATCCCATCATTATTATTGATGAAGGCAAGATCATTTTTCAGCAGGATGTGGCCAGTATTACGGCTGCCTTGTCGTTTGAGGTGATCCCTGAGGTTAAAGAAAACCGTCAGCCCATCTATTATGAAGAAGGGTTGGGAGGCTTTCCGGCTATTTTGCCCAATATCGGGCAAAAAGACACCAGGATGGACCTGGAGTTGTTGTTTAACGGGGTGGTCTCCAATTCACGAAAAGTAAATCAGGCATTTAAAGCGTAAGAATCATGGAAGCAAAAAATATATTTAATATCAGGCGTTTATATTTGTTTATCAGAAGACAGGTACTGTCAAATTCTGGCAGCTGGCTGGTGGCATTCGGAGGCATTGCCGGTGTCTTGTTGGTGATCTCCCTGTTGGTGGCCTATTTTCAGCCACAGAACCTTTCAGGGCTGACCAGCATGTACCTCTCCGCTTTATTTCTGGGCGGATATGTTTTTACAGCCGGAATTTTCAATGAACTGCACAATCCCCAGAAAAGCTATCAGTACCTGACACTGCCTGTATCCGCCACCGAGCGTTTGCTTGGCGGATGGATACTGACAGGCATCCTTTTCCCTGTTTTAGGGATTCTGACAATGGCCCTGATCGTATTGCTGGCCAACCTGGTGATGAATTTTACCCTTGATGTAACCCCATTCCAAAGCGTGTTTTCCTCACAAAGTTTTACGGCGCTGAAAGTTTACTTTGTCACCCAGTCCATTTTCCTCCTGGGCGCTGCCTATTTCAGGAAAAATAACTTTTTGAAGACGATACTGGCCCTTTTTGTCATATCAGTGGTGGTGCAGATTATCCTGGCGGTTATCGCCTGGGCGTTGTTTTCATCTCACGGTGAGGGTGGAAATGGCCTCAATGTAGGATGGGAGCAGTTATCACCGGGGCTGGAGGTTTTGATTACCAATTATATACCAAAAATTGCAAAAGTAATCTTCTGGTACCTGACCGTACCGTTTTTTCTTGTCACAACTTGGTTTAGTCTTAAAGAAAGGCAGGTGTAACTATGGAATTTAACGATAGTCAAGCCATCTACCTGCAGATTGCAGATTATTTCTGCGGGCGCATCCTGAAGAAGCAATGGAGGGAAGGGGAGAAGATCCCTTCCATTCGTGAAACTGCCGTACAAGTGGAGGTCAATCCCAATACTGCCATGCGGACATTCAGCTTTTTACAGGAAAAAGGCATTATCTACAATAAAAGGGGTATCGGCTACTTTGTCGCAGAGGACGGTTACCGGAAAACCCTGGACTTTAAAAAGGAGAGCTTCATTAAGGAGGAACTCCCGAAGGTCTTTCAGACAATGGATGTATTGAAAATGCGTACCGAAGACCTCGAAAATTATTATCACAAATACCTGAAATCCAAGCAATCCAGTAATTAAACCACCAAGCAATGAAAACAACCAATAGAATCCTGGGTATTACTTTGGCGATTTTTATGATCGCCATAATCGCGATCATGATTTTTGTAAGAACCCAGCTCATTCAGCATATAGGTCACGTAGAAGGAAGCGGAGAGGTGCGCACCGAGAGACGGGAGATAGCTCCTTTCAACAGGGTTTCTGTAGCAGGGAACCTCACATTGCATGTAATGCAGGATGAGAACCGCCAGTTGGAAGTACAGGCAGATGACAATCTCCTTGAATTTGTGGTGACCGAAGTGGAGGATGGCAAATTGATCGTGTCTCTCGATCAGCCAGTACGTAATAATGAACAGCTGGATGTGTATATTCGTATACCTGAGCTTGAGGAGTTATCTGTTTCCCGTGGGGCGCAGGCTTTTGCGGAAAATCCGATTA
>CAYXEH010000003.1:4966-108067 GCA_964463915.1 uncultured Bacteroidales bacterium
TGTTTTGCGCCGGGTTGGATCTCACCAGGAATATGCAGTATGATCGTCAAACAATGAGGATTATGCATCAGGTGATCCTACCCGGCGCAAACTGCGTTGATGTGGGCTCTCATGAGGGCGATGTACTGAAAAAATTTTTGGAACTTGCCCCGGATGGCCGGCACTATGCTTTTGAACCCATTCCGGAGTACTTTCAGCGGTTAAAACGTCTATACGGCAGGCAGGCGACCGTTTTACCGTATGCTTTATCAGACAGGCCCGGCACATCTGTGTTTCAATTCGTTCGCAATGCACCGGCCTATAGCGGGCTTAAAAAGAGAAAATACAATGTGCAGACGCCTGACATCAGGCAGATTGACGTGGCGGTTCACAGACTTGATGCTGTCATTCCGCAGGAGCTTGTGATCAATTTTATTAAAGTGGATGTGGAGGGTGCAGAATTTCAGGTACTGAAAGGTGGCAGGGAGCTGATCAAAAGGTGTGCGCCTGTCATTGTTTTTGAATTTGGTCTTGGGGCCAGCGAATATTATGACACCAAACCGGAAGATTTATATGGTTTTCTTGTTCACGAATGCAGGTTGAAAATTTCCCTGATGAAATCTTTTCCTGACCATGCTTCAACGATCAACCTGGATCAGTTCAAAAATCATTATCAGAATCAGACGGAATATTATTTTGTGGCACATCCGTAAACACATCCTTCAGACATTAACGTAAACTTAACCTTGAGACATTATATCACGGGATCCGGGGAAAAGTTGGCATGCTTACCGATAACGACTGTTTTATTTATCCGCTTTTGTTACATAATTAATATTATGTAAAGTCTGTGCATTAAAAGAAGCGCAGGAGGGAAATCCTGCGCTTCTTTCAAGTTTCAAATATTTTTAACGTTGCTCAGGAATTTGTTCTCCCTCCTCGTCACCAAAATACTTCATGTAAATATCCTCCATCTCTTTCAGTTTATCTTCCTGTTCAGTTCTGGCGTATAATTCAACCAAAGAAATAACCACCGTTTCATAATCCGGGTCATCTTCGTCAATCATTTCCATAGCCTTTTCCAGGTAAGGCTGAGCCTCTAACCATACTGCCTTGAATTCCTCAGCATCTTCTTCATACTGGGCAAAATCGTGGGTTTCACGTAGTTTTGCATCTGCCTCTTCAAATATGGTAATTCCCTTATTAAAATGAAGCACCCCAAGGTTGTAAATGGCATCAAAATAATCCGGCTGTAACTCAATGGCTTTTTCGTAGGCCTCTACTGCTTCCTTATAAGCGAACTCCCTTTCTTCTTCAGTGTACATAGTGTCCTGGGCCATTTTGTCATAATTGGCGCCAAATGCAAAATACAGGTTGGGGTTATCCGGATCCTTTTCAATGGCAAGATCAAGGATATCCCTGGCTTGTTCTACATCACCGGTAAAAATGTGAATATTGGCCTCTGCAAAAATCAGGTCCAGATCTTCCGGATACTTTTCACGGCCTTCCTGCACATATTGCGTTGCCTTCAGGGTGTCTCCCTGGAACATGGCAATGGTGCCAAGTGAACTATAAAGGTATGGTTCCTCATATTCCATATCTTTCAGCTGGAGATACAAGTCCATTGCCCGGTCGTAGTCACTTCCAAGTTCTGCTGACAATGCGGCATTGTACAATGTAGTAGTATCTGGGGAGTCAAAGGATTCTGTAAGTTCGTATGAGCGGAGAAAATTATCACTGGCTGGTTCCCAGTCCTCCTCTTCGTAAGCTTTAACCCCTTCATTGAATGTCAGCTCTGACATCAGCAATAAGGCCTGCTGAATGTCAAGAACGTGGCTGCCTTCTTCATCGAGCTCCTCTGCCTTCGTCAGGGCTTCATCAGCCACATCTACCGGATTTTCTGCCAATGCACGAACCTCCGGATCTTCGGAAAGTGCAATTTCCATATACACCCTCGATTTGACCAGCCATGCTTCCGGATCGTTCTGTGCTTCTTCCAGCTCCATGGCCTCGGTGATGTGTTCAAGGGCAGCCTCAACATTTCCCCGGTTCAGGTTGCTGTCGGCACGCCGGATTTCCCTCCCCTGGGCGGAACAACCCGCATTGGCTACAACAATCAGTGCCAGAAGCACAAAGAATAGTGTTCTTCTCATTGGGAATATCATTTTCATTGGGATAAGTTTTTGTTAAAAATGCGTTATCTCTAATTTTTTTTAAATGGTGGTGATGATTGATTTTATAATAACAAAATTAGGAATTATTTCATACAAAACAAGCTACTCTTCTTCAGTGCCATTCATCTTCGCTTCTTCATCATTGCTAACCCCTTCATTTTCAATGCTTCCGTTAAGGGCTCTCTCGTGTACCTTGGTAATGGCGGCAATCTTATCATCTTTGCGCAGTGAAATCAGTTTTACGCCCTGGGTCGCACGTCCCATTTGTCGTAATTCATTGACTGCCATCCGTATCGTAATTCCGGATTTGTTAATGATCATCAGCTGATCATTGTCCGCCACATTGACCATGGCCACTAATTGCCCGGTCTTTTCTGTTACCTGCATGGTTTTTACTCCCTTACCGCCCCTGTTTGTGATACGGTATTCAGAGAGCGTAGACCGTTTTCCATACCCCTTTTCACTCACAACAAGAATGGAACTTTCCGGATTTTCGACACAAACCATGCCAATTACCTCGTCAGAAGGTCCGGCAAGCGTGATCCCTTTTACGCCTGCAGCATTCCGGCCAATGGCCCGTACACTGTCTTCCT
Organism: uncultured Bacteroidales bacterium; assembly: GCA_964463915.1. GTDB lineage: Bacteria > Bacteroidota > Bacteroidia > Bacteroidales > UBA7960 > PUPG01. Next base: position 7,713 of record CAYXEH010000003.1, read on the forward strand.
TAAAGCGGATGGCCTTCCCGCTGCGCAAACCGATAAGGATCTCATTTGCCCCATTGGTCAGGTTGGCTTCTATGAGTTCATCTCCTTCCCTGATGTTGATGGCAATGATTCCGTTGGCACGCGGGCGACTGTAAGCTGCCAGGCTGGTCTTTTTAATCACCCCTTTCCTGGTGCAAAGAATAATGTAATTCTCTGAGGTGTATTCCTTGTCAGTAAGGTCTTTGACATTCACAAAAGCCTTTATCCGGTCATCCGAAGGAATATTGATCAGATTCTGAATGGCCCTTCCCTTTGACGTTTTGGTGCCTTCCGGGATCTCAAACACACGCATCCAAAAGCACTTACCCTGTTCGGTGAAGAAGAGCAGGTAATTATGGTTAGATGCTACAAACAGGTGCTCCACAAAATCGTTGTCCCTGGTCACGGATCCTTTACTGCCACGCCCTCCCCTGCTTTGAGTGCGAAACTCGGATAGCAGGGTACGCTTAATGTATCCCAGATGTGAAACAGTGATCACCACATCCTCATCAGGAATGGTGTCTTCGATGCGGAAATCATTGGCTGTATACTCAATTTCTGTCAATGTCTTGTCGCCGAAACGTTGTTTCATCTCCAGCAACTCTTCTTTGATTATAGACATTCTTAGGGTAATGTCTGCGAGTACAGATTTCAGGTAATCAATTTTTTTCAGCAGTTCCTCATATTCTTTCTGGATCTTTCCTCTTTCCAGCCCGGTGAGGCGCTGTAACCGCATGTCCAGTATTGCCTTTGCCTGTACTTCTGAAAGGTCAAATTTTTCAATCAGGCCTTTTCTGGCCTCATCGGGTGTCTGGGAGGCCCGGATCAGGGCGATTACCTCATCAATATTATCAAGTGCCACCAGTAAACCCTGCAATATATGGGCCCGCTTTTCGGCTTCTCTAAGATCATATTCAGTACGCCTTGTTATCACTTCATGGCGGTGATCCACATAATGTTTGATCAGTTCCTTGAGGTTCAGCAACCGTGGCCTGCCATTAACCAGTGCAATGCTATTGACACTGAATGCGTTCTGTAACGCGGTATGCTGATACAACCGGTTCAGTACCACATTGGGTACGGCATCCTTACGGAGCTCATAGACAATTCTGAGTCCGTTCCGGTCTGATTCATCTCTGATATCGGTAATTCCTTCAATTTTCTTCTCATTAACCAGATCGGCCGTCCGTTTAATCATTTCCGCCTTGTTGACCTGATAGGGAATGGAAGTAACCACTATGGCTTCTTTATTCTCACTGATATTTTCAACGGTCGCCTCTCCCCTGATGACAACCCGGCCCCGGCCGGTATGATAGGCATCTTTTACCCCTTCATGTCCATAGATTAATCCGCCGGTAGGGAAATCGGGGCCTTTGATGTGTTGCATTAACTCATCAATGGTAACGTCATTGTTGTCAATATACGCCACCGTACCATCGATCACCTCACTGAGGTTATGTGGTGGAATATTGGTGGCCATCCCCACGGCAATTCCGGAAGAACCGTTTACCAGCAGGTTGGGGATTTTCGCCGGCAATACGGTAGGCTCTTTCAGCGTATCATCAAAGTTAAGTTGAAAGTCAACGGTTTCCTTGTCGATATCAGCCAGCATCTCTTCGGCAATTTTCTGCATTCTTGCTTCAGTGTAACGCATGGCTGCCGGACTGTCACCATCTATACTGCCATAATTACCCTGTCCATCCACAAGCGGATAACGCAAAGACCAGTCCTGTGCCATCCTGACCATGGCGTCATATACGGAACTGTCTCCATGCGGGTGGTACTTACCAAGCACCTCTCCGACTATTCTGGCAGACTTTTTGTATGGTCTGTTACTGAGTGTACCTAATTCATACATACCGAACAATACCCTGCGATGCACGGGTTTTAACCCGTCACGAACGTCAGGAAGTGCCCGCGAGACAATTACAGACATGGCATAGTCAATATATGCCGTCTTCATCTGTTCCTCAATATCAACCTTTAATATTGTTTCTTCTGACATGCTGAAAATCAATAAATTTTATATAAGGAATTCCGAAATTTTAAGCACACGAAAATACGTTTTTTTTCCTTATCTGCGTCATTTTTTATGCACAGGATTTCCCACAGATTACAACATTTGCAGTTAATTATTGTTAATTGGATGTAGTTGGTTTTTGATTATTGATTATTATTGTAAATAACTATTGAATTTAAAACTGAATATGGAAGCAAAATTTTCCCCGGTAGTTAAAGACGTCATTACTTATAGTCGTGAAGAAGCCTTGCGCAACGGCAACGATTATATAGGTGTTGAACACTTTATGCTGGGACTGATACGGGAGGGAGAAAACCTTGCTGTGCAGGTACTGTCACAGTTTGGAGTAAACCTGGAGCAGCTAAAACGCTCCATAGAGAAAACAATCCGGGGGGAATCACCCAGGAATAGAAACGTGGAAAATATTCCCCTGGTTAAACAAGCCGAACGGGTTTTGAAAATCACTTATCTGGAGGCCAAATTGTTTAACAGCGATCTGATCGGGGCGGAACATCTGTTACTGTCCATCCTGAAAGACCAGGATAACCTTGGCACGAGATTGCTGAATCAGCAAGGGGTTAATTATAAGATCATAAAAGAAGAGTTAGACATCATGAGAAGTGATTTTATCGATGAGCCGCCTCCAAAAGATGTGCAGAATGAGTTGTCGCCCAGTGAGGAGGATGATTCGTCTGAGGGAGGTTTCGGGAGTCCTATGAAGAAGGGAGGAGAAAAATCGAGTACTCCTGTGCTGGATAACTTTGGAAGGGATCTTACTTTTGCTGCTGAAGAGGGTCGTCTGGACCCGGTAGTTGGAAGAGGAAATGAATTGGAAAGAATTGCGCAGATCCTCTCCCGTCGTAAGAAAAATAATCCCATTCTCATCGGGGAACCCGGTGTGGGAAAGTCTGCCATCGCCGAAGGACTGGCCATTCGCATAGTGGAAAGGAAAGTGTCGCGCGCCTTGTTCAACAAGCGTATTGTAACCCTTGACATTGCCTCACTGGTAGCAGGTACCAAATACAGGGGGCAGTTCGAAGAACGGATGAAAGCCTTACTCAATGAACTGGAGAAAAACCCCAATGTTATTCTTTTCATTGATGAGCTGCATACCATTGTGGGTGCTGGAGGTGCCAGCGGATCACTGGATGCTTCCAATATGTTCAAACCGGCCCTTGCACGGGGCGAGATTCAGTGCATCGGGGCCACCACAATGGATGAATACAGGCAGCACATTGAGAAAGACGGTGCCCTTGAGCGGCGTTTCCAGAAGATCATTATTGATCCCACCACCGCTGAAGAAACCATTGAGATCCTGAATAATATTAAATCGAAATATGAGGATCACCATCTGGTTAATTATTCGGAGGAAGCCATTAAGGCCTGCGTTTATCTTACGGATCGCTATTTAAGTGACCGTTATCTGCCTGACAAGGCTATTGACGCAATGGATGAAGCTGGTTCAAGGGTTCACATTACCAATATCCGTGTTCCTGATGCCATTGTTAAGGTTGAAGGTCAGATTGATAAGGTTAGAGAGGATAAGACGGAAGCCATAAAAAGTCAGAAGTATGAACAGGCAGCCAAATATCGTGACCAGGAAAGAGAACTGATGGACCAGCTGGAGGCAGAAAAGAAGAAATGGGAGGAAGATTCACGCCTCAATCGTGAAGAAGTGACAGATCAGAATGTTTCTGAAGTGGTATCTATGATGACCGGTGTGCCGGTGCAGCGGATTGCCATGAATGAAAGTGAACGTCTGATTAATATGGAGCAGGACCTTGAAAAAAGTGTGGTTGGTCAGCAGGATGCCATCAAAAAGATTGTCAAGAGTATCCGTCGGAACCGGGCAGGCCTGAAGGATCCTGCAAAACCCATTGGTTCGTTTATTTTTCTTGGCCCGACGGGTGTTGGTAAAACCCACCTGGCCAAGGTGCTGTCACATCATCTTTTCGATACGGAAGATGCCATTATTCGTATCGACATGAGCGAATATATGGAGAAATTTGCCGTGAGCCGGCTGGTGGGTGCACCTCCCGGCTATGTTGGCTATGAGGAAGGGGGGCAACTGACAGAAAAAGTTCGACGCAAACCCTATTCCGTATTGTTACTTGATGAAATTGAAAAAGCACATCCCGACGTATTCCACCTGCTGCTGCAAATGCTTGACGATGGACAACTGACTGACAGCCTTGGCCGCCGTGTGGATTTCAAGAATACCATCATTATTATGACCTCCAATATCGGATCCCGTCAACTGAAAGATTTTGGCATGGGTGTGGGCTTCAATACACCTGCCCGTCAGGCGGCATCCAAAGAATATACCCAAAGTGTCATTGAAAATGCCCTGAAGAAAACCTTCGCCCCGGAATTTCTTAACAGGGTGGATGATGTCGTTATCTTTGACTCACTATTGAAAGATCATATATTCAGGATCATTGATATTGAACTGAGAAAGCTGTTTAAACGTATTGATGACCTGGGATACCACATCAAACTTACCGATACGGCCAAGGAATATATTGCAGAAAAGGGCTGGGATCCTTCTTTCGGTGCCAGACCACTGAAGCGGGCCATTCAGAAATACCTTGAGGATCCGCTTGCCGAAGAGATTATCCGTACTAAAATCAAAGCCGGGGATACGCTGAAAGTGGACTACAAGAAGAAAGAGGATGAGATTACCGTGAAAGTGGTCCCCGCTGATTCGGGTGAGGAAAAGGGGAAAAGTAAACCTGCGGCCTCGCGGAAAAAACCCACAGGTCAGGACGAGCCAAAGAGTAATTGAACCTTTGAAAAACAATAGGTTACATAAAAAAGGCTGACTCAGGAAGAGTCAGCCTTTTTTATGCATTGCGTAAAACAGGGGAGGTTTATCTCTCCACTTTATAGTTCCCCAACTCTTTTTCTTCAAATCCTTTAATGAATTTTTCTTTTGAATGGTTTTCAGAAGACCCGTGGCGGATGAAAATCCCGGTAGATTTGCGGAAGCTGCTGTCCCGGTGTGTATCATGCAACAGCAAATAGCCCATTATGATGTGGCCTGCCATTTCAACCAACCGCCGGGCATGAAAATCTGTCAGTTCATCACTTTTCTGCTCCTGAATGTACGCAACAATGCTTTCATAGCGTTCTGTCATATCCATCAGGATGTGTTTCAGGTATTCAAACTCCGGCTGCACATCCATTTCCTCGTATTGTCTGATCAGTGACAGGTAAGTGCCATTTGCGACACCGCGTATGGCCGCCACCACCTGAAGCTGTGAAGTACCCTCATATATGTTGGTAATCCGGGCATCCCTGAACAATCGCTCTACGGGAAAATCTTTCATATAACCAGCTCCCCCGTGGATCTGAAGGGAATCGTATGCAACCTGGTTGCAATATTCACTGGCAAACAGCTTCAGCAAAGGGGTGAGTACATCCGCGATCCGCTGGTGCTGTTTAAGTTCTTTTCTTTCCTCCTGTTCCAGGTGCCTTTCTTTCTGCAGGTGGGAATAGGACTTATAAATATCCACATACCTGGTAGTCTCGTAAAGCAGACTCCTGGCGGCATCAGTCTTCGCACGCATCATGGCCAGCATTTCGTAAACTGCAGGAAACTGTATGATGGGTTTATCAAACTGTTCTCTTTCGTGCGCATACTTCAGGGCTTCATGATAAGCTGCCTCTGCAATACCCACGGATTGAGCCCCCACACCAAGACGTGCCGAGTTCATCAGGGACATCACGTATTTGATCAGTCCCATTTTTCTGTCGCCTACAAGCAATGCCGGGGCATCTTTAAATACCAGTTCGCATGTGGGAGAGCCTTTGATCCCCAGTTTGTTTTCAATACGTCTGACTTTAACGGCCCTGTCATTGCGGTCATAAAGAAACAGGGACAACCCACGTCCGTCAGTGGTATTGGGTTCTGAACGCGCGAGAACCAGGCTGATGTCTGCATCACCGTTGGTGATAAACCGCTTGACACCATTGAGTTTCCATTTCCCGGATTTTTTATCCTGGGTAGCCTTCAGTTGCACAGCCTGCAGGTCACTTCCTGCGTCCGGTTCGGTCAGGTCCATGGCAGCTGTGGCTCCTTTGTTGAACCTGGGAAGGAACTCGTCTTTGATCTCTTCACTGGCAAATTCATGTATGGTTTCGGCACAGTCCTGCAGCCCCCATATGTTTGCAAACCCTGCATCAGCCCTTGAAACCAGTTCGGCGGCAATTACATAGGGCACCATGGAGAAATTCAGTCCGTCATATTTCCGGGGCAGTGACATCCCGATGAGTCCTGCCTTGGTTAATTTCTCAAGGTTTTGGGCTGTACCAGGCGCATAGATCACCTCATTGTTGACCAGTTTCGGGCCAAATGTATCAACCAGCTCTGCGTTTGGTGCAATGGTCTCTCCACAAATCTCACCTACGATCTCAAGCACCTGATGGTAATTATCCAATGCGTCTTCGAAGTCGGCAGGTGCATAATCATAGGTATTTTTATCAGCGTAATCATTTTCCTTAAGCCTGATGATCTTTTTCATCAGGGGATGATTCAGATGAAAAGCTAAACCTGGGTTATCTGTATAAAAATTAGCCATTGTAGTTCCTGATTTTACTTGGTGTTTTGCTTGTAAAACTTGATCATTTTAGGAATGATGTCTTCGATGTTTCCAATGATGGAATAGTCGGCAATTTCGTTGATGGGTGCTTTGGGGTCGTTATTGATGGCAATGATCTTTGCTGAGTCGCTCATGCCGGCAGTATGCTGAACGGCACCGGATATCCCACAGGCAATGTAGAGTTTGGGCCTTACAGTAACCCCGGTTTGACCAACCTGACGTTCATGGTCTGCAAAACCTGCATCAACTGCCGCCCTGGAGGCACCTACTTCGCCTCCCAGTACTTCAGCCAGTTCATAAAGCATTTCAAAATTTTCCCTGGAGCCCACTCCATAGCCACCTGAAATAATGATAGGAGATGCCTTGATATTGATTTTTTTCTTCTCCATGTGCCGTTCAAGGATCCGAACAGGGAACAAGTCATCGGTAAGCAATTCCTCCACTTTAATGACCTTCAGGCTTCCTGAATGCGCCTTGTCAGAGATCTCCCGCTTCATGACTCCCTCTCTCACTGTGGCCATCTGGGGCCTGGTTTCAGGATTAATGATGGTGGCAATGATGTTTCCACCAAAAGCAGGACGAATCTGGTATAGCAGATTTTTGTATTCTTTGCCGCTTTTATTGTCTTTATGATCACCAAAAACCAGGCTGGTACAGTCAGCGGTCAGCCCGCATTTCATTTTGGAAGCCACACGCGGTGCCAGATCACGTCCGACGGAAGTGGCTCCGAAAAGCGCCACTTCTGGTTTGATTTTCTGAAACAGGTTGACCACCAGGTGGGCATGGGGCAAGGTGGTATAAGGGGCCAGTCGTTTATCGTCTGCGATATGCAGAATATCCACGCCATAAGGGTAAATACTCTTTTCTATTCCTTTTAGTTTATGTCCCATTACTGCGGCTTCCAGCTTGCAGTCCAGTTCATTGGCCAGTTTACGTCCTTTTGTCAGTAGTTCAAGGCTGACATCTGCCACCTGACCCTCATCAATTTCACAATAAACAAATATATTATGCATGTTTTCAGAATTTTCAGTTTTGATGGTTCGATTAGCCAACAACGTGACTGTCTATGAGTTCTTTCATCAGGCGATCAATGTCCTGGTCTTCTGATGACAGTACAATGGATTCTTTGGCGGCGAAAACAACGTTTTCAATCTTTTTTACTTTAGTAGGTGAACCAGATAGCCCCAGTTGTTCTTCACTTGCCTCAATTTCGGAAACGCCCCATTCATCTATTTGGAGATAGGGTTTATTATTGAGCATTTCCGTGTAATCCTTGGTTTCTTCCTGTAACTCGGAAATGGTACGCGAATGCTTATACTTCATCAGAAGTCTGGCATTGCGGGGCCGGCATGTTGCGGCTGAACTGTGTACAGTAATCAGGGCAGGCAGTGATGAGGCAACTGTTTCCACCCCCCTTTCCAGCCTCCGCTGGATACTGACTTCTTTGTCCTTGATCCCGATGAATTTTTCTGTATAAGTAATCTGCGGCAGGCCCAGTTTTTCTGCCACCTGCGGCCCTACCTGGGCTGTATCTCCGTCAATGGCCTGCCTCCCGGTAATGACCAGGTGAAAAGGAGCCAGCTTTTTTACTGCCAAAGACAACACATACGAAGTAGCCAGTGTATCAGAACCGGCAAACTTACGGTCTGTAATCAGGTACCCTTTGTCTGCTCCGCGATAGAGTGCTTCCCGGATAATATTAGCTGCCCGTGGCGGTCCCATGGTCAACAAAATGACCTCCGCATCTTTGCGTTCTTCTTTGATCAGTAGCGCCTGCTCCAGGGCATGGAGATCTTCCGGGTTGAAAATTGCTTCAAGGGCACCCCGGTTTACTGTACCATCCGCTTTCATCGCATCTTTACCCACATTGCGGGTATCCGGCACCTGTTTTGCCAGAACAATAATTCGGAAACTCATGTAGTTATCGTTTACAGAATGAAATGTTGAGAAAATATCCGGCAAAGATATAAAATATTGAGAAATCCCTTTGCCATACTGAACTACAGCCCATAATCCATGTCCCTAATGATTTTCGTGACAGTCACCCTGGCACACAAAGCAATCATCAATCAGTTTATCTGAAATTCCCATGGAAGAATAGCCGCCGTCATGGAAAATATTTTGCATGGTTACTTTCCTGGTCAAATCAGAGAACATGGCTACACAAAAATCTGCACAGTCTTCTGATGAACCATTTCCCAACGGAGACATACAGTTGGAGAAATTGTAGAAGCTGTTAAACCCTTTCACCCCCGTGCCGGCACTTGTAACAGTGGGCGACTGGGATACGCTGTTGACCCTGACCTTTCTTTTTCTTCCGTAGTGATAGCCAAAACTCCTGCAAATGGATTCAAGCATCGCTTTGGCCTGGGCCATGTCACTATAAGTGGAAAACGTTCGTTGTGCCGCAATATAGCTCAGTGCCACCACCGAACCCCATTCATTGATGGCGTCAGTTCTGTAGGCCACGCTGAGGATTTTATGCAGTGAGATAGCTGACACGTCAAGTGTTTTGGCCAGGTAGTTATAATCAAGTTCGGTATAATGAAGTCCCTTTCTGACATTGGGAGACATACCCACCGAGTGGAGGATAAAATCTATCCTGCCTGAAAAAATTTCCCGGCTTTGCCGGAATAACTCTTCAATTTCATCAATCCTGGTCACGTCAGCTGCAATGACTTCACTATGCGTCTTTTCAGCAAGTTGGTAAATGTCACCCTTTCTGATGGCGATCGGTGCATTAGATAATACAAGCTCTGCACCATGCTCATGAGTTTTTTCTGCGACTTTCCAGGCAATGGAATTGGTATCCAGGGCTCCGAAAACAATCCCCTTCTTGCCACTCAAAATACCAGATTTCATCCTATTAAGTATTTAATTATTTAATTGCTTTTCTTTTGTAAAGATAAGTTCTTTGGCGGTTTCAATCATTACCCTGGAAGGTTTTTCTCCACCCAGCATCTTGGCCACTTCATCAATCCGTTCATTTCTGTTCAGCTGCTTCAGATACGTATTGGTTTGCCCGTTTTCTACTGTTTTGTACACGAGGAAGTGGGAATCTCCTCGGGAGGCAATCTGCGGCAAATGTGTGATGGCCACCACCTGCATGGTTGCAGACATATGTTGCAGAATATTTGCCACCCGTGTACTTGTTTCGCCGGAAATGCCGGTATCAATTTCATCGAATATAATGGTAGGAAGCAGCATTTTCTGTGATATTATGCTTTTGATGCTGAGCATAAACCTGGACAGTTCACCCCCTGAAGCCACTTTTGATAAATCCTGCAGCTCCCCTCCCACATTGGCATTAAACAAAAAACCAATGTCATCCTTCCCATGTTTGGAAAATGCTGCAAGGGGTTCCCTTTTTATCCTGAAGCGGGCACCCGGCATGCCAAGGTCTTGCAACAACTTCAGCACTTCTTTTTCTATTTCAGGAATGACCCGGGCACGGGTCTCAGATATTTCAGCTGCTTGAACTTCAAGATCTTCGGCGATTTGAAGGTTCAGCTGTTTACGGGCCTTAATTTTTTGTTCCAGGCTATCGGTTTTTTCAATCTTATGCTGGTATTGATCACGGATATCAAGCAACTCTTCTATGTCCGAGGCATTGTGCTTCAGCATAAGGTTGCGAATCTGATCCAGCTTTTCTTCAATCAATCTTGCCTGGTCAGGATCATAAACTATTTTGTCCCGGAGTGAGGAAACCTCAGCTGCAATATCTTTTGTTTCAATCAGGACGGAATCCAGTCGATCTGCCAGTTGACTGTAATCTTTACCAAATGTCTCCATCGACCGGAACAAGGAAACAGCCTCGTTGAGCTGATCGTGGATATTTATTTCAGCGTCCTGCAACAAGTGGATCGCTTTCCCCAGCTTAAGGCCAATTTCTTCGGCATTCCGTAATACCGACATCGCTTCTTCATTTCTTTGGTATTCTTCGGGATCAGGGGCAGCCTGTTTAATTTCATCAAGCTGAAAGTGATAATAATCAAGATCTGTCCTGGAATTGCGCTCCTCCTCTTCCATTTCCTTCAACATGCGGCAGGATTGCCCGTATTGATCAAACAAGCTGCGGTATTCAGTCAATTTGTCAAGTTGCCCTGCAAAACTATCTACCACATCAAACTGGAAAGAGGAGGTGCCTACAAGCAAACTCTCGTGCTGGGAATGAATATCAACGAGTTTTTCCGTAATGGCCTTCATCACGGAAAGCCTCACCGGGGTATCGTTGATAAATGCCCTGGATTTGCCCTGGGGCGTGATCTCCCTTCTGAATAAAGATAAATCCTCATAATCAATATCATAGGCGTTAAAGGCGTCCTGTACCGGCAAGTCTTTGAGGGAGAAAGTCCCTTCAATGATGCATTTTTTGTTTTGGTCCCGCAGTACACGGGTGTCGGCTCTTTGGCCCAGGATAAGGGATAATGCGCCCAGAAGAATAGATTTACCGGCTCCCGTTTCACCCGTAATAACGGTAAGGCCTTCACTGAACTTCGCATCAAGCTCCTCAATCAATGCGTAATTCCTAATCAGGAGGTGTTTTAGCATAGGGTTAATGGGATATTGATAATCAACAAAGATAACAAACTTTGGATTTATCAATTATCCGACGCCATCTGACGGTATTCAGAACTGTTTGAAGGGTCAATTTCCGAAAGGATCTCGATGGCCTTATCCCTTTCAACGGCAGGAGCCTCAGCAAATAAGTTAATCAGTTCATCACTTTTTGCTGCCAGTACAACCTGCATTAACAAACTGCCAGGGCGTTCCCTGTGAGACTGCTGAAGCATTTCAAGTGCATTTAACACCTCTCCCCTTGCAAGATCCATGTTGTCAGTCATTTTATCGAAACCCTGCCTGTGATAAACATACATCGCCTCTCGTATCTCCCTGTGGGTATTATTCAATAGGTTCTCCGCAAGCCAGTATCGGTTCCGCTGACTTTCGTATGATTTCCATCCCGCCTGGGGTGCATTTTGGCCCTGGTTAACGATTTCCTGTGCTTTTTCAAAAAAGGGAGTGCCTCCCAGGGGGGCATAAGTATCAAAATCAAAACCGATAACGACATAGGCATAAAAAGCCACTACGGAGGTCAGATTGGATAAAAAGGAATTTTCGGCATACTCCAGGGGCTCGTTTTCCCGGTAGGTAAATACCAGGTCCCTGTCGCGGTGACTAAAGACCGGTGAATTGTAAGCTGTTTCATAAACGGGCCGCCGTGACTGCACCTGTATGCTAGCCCGGTATTCATCGCTTCCCTCCTGTTCATCAATGGTAATCTGCATGGAAGCTTCAATCCGCTCCTGGGTTTCAAGCTGATATTCCGTCCAGTTGGTCTGGTTGACGAACTCGGTAAGTTCGGAGCGAAGATCCTGCATGATCTGCCGTTCACGATCTGACATACCGGGTGTTGAGATGGAAATCTGGCAATTCAGTTCTTGTGCCGGAGCAATGAGCACGGTAAAAAGCCCCATGAATAAAACAATGGAAATATATCTAAGTATTGTCATAGGTGTTTCTCTACCATGTTGGCAATTTCCAACGCCGTCGCTTTCTTGGTCTGTAAAGGATAACGGAAAATTTCGTGCTTATTGTCTATGATGCTGATTTTATTGGTATCATGCGCAAAGCCCGCACCTTCATCACCAAGGGAGTTAAGTACAATGAAGTCAAGGTGTTTCTCTTTGAGCTTTTTGATGGCGTTGGTTTCTTCATGGTCAGTTTCCAGGGCAAATCCAACCAGTAACTGCTGCTTTTTTTCCGCTCCCATCCTGGCAAGAATATCTGTTGTTGGCTGCAATTCAATATGGAGAGGACTATCCTGGCTGTTCTTTTTGATCTTATGAGGGTGTATTTTTGCCGGCTTATAGTCTGATACGGCGGCTGCCATTATAGCAGCATCAACCCCGGGATAATATTTCATACAGGCATTGAGCATCTCTTCTGCAGTAGTTACCCGCACGAGATTGATATTGGCCGATTTGGTTTGCAGGTGAGTCGGGCCTGAAATAAGATGTATCCCGGCTCCCCGGGCTGCAAGCTCTTCTGCAAGGGCAAATCCCATTTTGCCTGAAGAGTGGTTGCCCAGGTACCTGACCGGATCAATTGCTTCCCTGGTGGGACCAGCGGTAATGAGTATTTTCTTATTGTGAAGGGACAGGTCGGGATGGGTAAGGTAAGACTTAATTTTGGCAAAAATGGCCTCCGGTTCCTCCATTCTTCCCTTTCCCTCATATCCGCAGGCCAGATAGCCCTCGGTGGGGTCAATGATTTGCACACCCTTTTCCCGCAATCTGCCAATATTCTCCTGCACAGCCCAATGCGCATACATTTTACAATTCATGGCCGGTGCAATAAAAACCTGCCGATCGAAGGCCAGTAAAGAAGTGGACAAAGCGTCATCGGCGATTCCGTTGGCAAGTTTGCCAATGACATTGGCGGTAGCGGGAGCCACCACAAACACATCTCCCCAGTCAGTAAGGGATACGTGCTCTGTGGTATAGTCATTCTGATCACCAAAAACCTGGTGGTAAACTTTGTGTTCGCTAAGCGATTCAAGGGTCACCCTTGTGATGAATTCAAATGCATTGGTCGTCCCTACGACCTTCACCTCCGCACCGGCTTTGCGAAAAAGACGGATCAGGTAAGCTGCCTTATAAGCGGCAATACCGCCGGAAATTCCAAGTATGACTTTTTTTCCCGTCAGCATTCTGATAAAGCCTGCGCGAAATGCCCTGAAGACAAAGCCGGACAGGACTTTTTGAATTAATTATTTGCCTTCGTCCTCTTGTTCCGGAACCCGGAAATATACATTCCCGTTCAGGTATTCACTAATGGCAATGAGGCTTGGCTTGGGAAGCTGTTCGTAATGCCGGGCTATTTCAATCTGTTCGCGGTTTTCAAAAACCTCTTCCAGGTTGTCAGTTGAACTGGCAAATTCTTCCAGTTTGGAATTAAGCTCATCACGCATCTCCTGACCAATCTGATTGGCTCGCTTGCTAATGATTACCAGGCTTTGATAAATATTTTCAGTATCCCTGTCAAACTGTCTTAAGTCGCGGGTTACGGTTGTAGTTTCCGTTTTGACTTTTTTATAATTCATAATTTATTGATTAATTTCCGTCGATTCTTGTTGGGTTATTTCAGGATCCGGCTCCTCACGCTCAGTTGTAGGTGATAGATCCATTTTCCTGACTTCTTCAATGGCCTGCCTGGCAGAATCCCTGAGTTTTTCAGCTTCATCGATATACTCTCCATCGGGATACCGGCGGGCAAGTTCCCTGTAGGCCTGCAAAACGTCCTCATAACGTTCCTCCTGCCGCTGAACGATACTAAAGGAAGCATATTCATAATAGGCCTTTACAGCCATAAAAAAGGCTTCTTCCCTGTACTCTGTATCCGGGAAATCCTTCACCAATGTTTCAAAAGTAATCGCTGCTGCCAGGTAATCTCCGATTTTCATGTAAAGGTTGGCTTTGTCGTACCTTTTCTTCTCAAGTTTCAGACGGAGTTCGTCAATAAGGTCATTGGCGTCCGTTACTTTTTCACTATTGGGATACCGATTGATGAAATTCTGCAGAGACCGGATCGCTTCCCGGGTACTGGTTTGATCCAGGGAATATCTCGGTGATTCAAGGTAATTACAGTAAGCGCTAAGGAAGAGGAACTCTTCTGCATGTTCACTGCGCGGATATGCATCTACAAATGTTTTCAGGTAGTGACTGGCCAGGGCGTAACTTCCCTGCTCGTAATGAGCCAGGGCATAATAATAGTTAATGGTTTCTGCTTCCGGGGTTCCACGGTATACCGGGATCACATCCTCCAGTAAGGCAATGGTTCGGCCATAATCCTCCTCCTCAAAATACTCAATCGCCATTTCATATTTCTTCTCATAATCATCACTGCGCAATAGCTGCTGGTACTGGCCGCAGGATTGCAGGATGAACAAAAAGGAAAAAAGTGCGATTATGCGGGCAATTCGGTTCGGTTTCAGCATGAATGGATCAGCGTATTATTGGTTCCTTTGGTTTTTAGCATCTTCTCATGCTAAACAACTTGCAAAGTTAATAAATTTTACTACCTGCAAACTTAAAAAACCATAAATGACTACTTCAGGCAGTTTTAATATCAAGCCCGCTGAACAACAAGACCCCCCTGATGTATAAAACCTTTTCATGGTCAGTATGGGCCGGTTTTTTTAACCTTTTGTCAGATACATCGGCAAATATGGTGGTCACCTCTGTTTTAACCTCCCAGTCTTCCGGAACAAATACATTGCACCCACTGAACAAAGAGGAAAGTTGAATGGCCCCTCCCCTTTTATTCAGACCGGCATTTTTAAAATTAAGGTCTGCTCCGGCAAAAATGCAGGTGATTTCTCCGTGGGAAAAAGATTTGGATTCAATAAGCCTGATTCCTCCACCGAATACATTAACTACTTCCAGATCTTCTGCCTGTTCGGTTTGTTTATCACCGGACCTTTCTTTTTTTTTGAAAAACAAACGGGGAAATAACAACACGATTCCGCCAAGAAGCAGTAAAAGCGGAATGGCTGTACGGATAAGCATCCTGAGGTCTACCCCGAAATGGCTTCTCGCCATAAAAAAAGCCCCGATAAATAAAAGAACCAAACCGCTTGTGCTGTTTTCCCTGGAGGCGATCAGAATGATCCCCAGAACGATCAGTATCATTTGCCATGATAGCAGAAAATCCGGTAAAGGAAGGTACACAACGACCCCGGCGAGTTTCATCAATAAAAGGGCGCCCAGGGCCACAAAAAGCAGTCCGATAATAATACGTGCAAGATTGGATGTTTTCATGGTCAAAAAGAATATGATTGTCAGCAGCAAAATTAGTATTTTTATCGTGACAGATTGTCGTGTGAAAGAAAAAAAGTGATTGAATCCCGATACGCGCAAACAACCACATATATTAATTGTTATTTAGGTATTATGATACTGTGTTTGATCATTTTTTATATTTATTAAACATTCAGACCAGATGAATAAATACCTATTTGCATTGTTTGTTGTTTTTCTGGTTTCACCCGAATTCCTGATCTCCCAGACAGGGACCATCCGCGGACGGGTGTTTAATGAGGACACCAATGAAGCGCTTCCTTTTGTAAACCTGGTCATTGAAGGCACAAATACCGGGAGCACCACCGACCTGGACGGACAATTCCTTTTTACAGGCGTTGAACCCGGATTTGTCCGCCTGCGGGTGTCTGCTGTTGGCTTCGAGGGGCGCCTCAGCGAGGAATTCATGGTTACCGGGAATCGTACCGCCAATATCGATATCGGGTTGAAGGAAAAAAGTGTGGAACTGGATGCGGTAGAAGTCAGTGTTTCCCAATTTGAAAAAAACCCCGAAAGCCCTGTCTCACTCAGACGACTGGGCATTAAGGAGATTGAACGCAGTCCTGGCGGCAACAGGGATATATCCAAAGTAATACAGGGATTGCCCGGTGTGGCTGCCACCCCTTCTTTCCGCAATGATGTGATTGTTCGTGGCGGAGGACCGGCAGAAAACAGTTTTTTCCTTGACGGGATTGAGATCCCCAATATCAATCATTTTGCCACACAGGGTGCCAGCGGTGGTCCAGTCGGAATTATTAACACGGATTTTATCCGGGAAGTGGAAATGTATTCAGGTGCTTTTCCGGCTTCCCGTGGGAAAGCCTTAAGTTCTGTGTTCGAATTCAGGCAGGTCAACGGCAACCCGGACAAGTTTAATTTCCAGGCTACCCTTGGGGCCAGTGACCTGGCGTTGACCGCTGATGGCCCTTTGAGTGGGAATACCACCTTCATTGCCTCTGCCAGACGCTCCTACCTCCAGTTTTTATTCAGTGTTGTGGGCTTACCCTTCCTTCCCACCTATAATGGCTTTCAGTTTAAAACCAATACCCGCATCACAGAAAACGCGACCCTGAGCATCCTGGGAATAGGTGCCATTGATCAGTTTGAATTGAACCTTGGCGCCAACGAGACCGAGGAACAACGGTATATCCTGGACTATCTGCCGGTGAATGAACAGTGGAACTATGCAATTGGTGGGGTTTACAGGATGTTCAGGAATAACGGGACGGAAACATGGGTCCTCAGCCGGAATATGTTGAGAAACTCCGCATTCAAATATCCCGGGAACGATGAGTCCATGGCAAGGACACTGGATTATGCTTCAGATGAAATCGAAAACAAATTCCGGTACGAAAGAAGACTCTCATTGGGTCCTTATACCTTGCAGACAGGGGCCGGTGGTGAATACGCGAAATTTACCAGTGATACCTATCAGGAAGTCTTCCGTGGGGGAAATGCGGATACCCTTTCTTTTTATTCCTCTTTTGACATGTTCAGGTGGAGTGTTTTCGGTCAGCTTTCCAGGAGGGTAATGAACGACCGCCTGTCCCTTTCTTTTGGTCTTCGCAGTGACGCCAATAATTATTCCGAGAGCATGTCCAGTCTCTCAGACCAGCTTTCCCCACGATTCTCTGCATCCTATACCATTACGGAAGGCTTTTTTCTGAATGCAAATGCAGGCAGGTATTATCAGCTTCCTGCCTACACCACCATGGGCTTTCGCAACAACCAGGGAATGATGATCAACCGGGAGAACGGATTGACCTATATCCAGGCCGATCACCTGGTGGGCGGAGTGGAAGTGCTTCCCCGTCAAAACAGCACGATAACCCTGGAGGGATTTTATAAAACTTACCGCAACTATCCTTTCTCTGTGAATGATTCCGTGGCCCTGGGAAGCCAATCTGCCGATTTCGGCATTGTCGGAGGTGAAGAGGTAAGGTCAACGGGGAAGGGAAGAGCATACGGAGCGGAATTGTATTACAGGGATGAAGACCTTTGGAACTGGAATATAATCTTATCTTATACGTATGTCCGCAGCGAATTTAAAAATATTGCGGATGAATTTATTCCTTCAGCCTGGGACAGTCGTCATATTCTCAATATTACCGGGTTAAGAAATCTTCCCAACAACTGGGAGGTCGGGTTTAAATGGCGATTTAGCGGTGGCAATCCTTATACCCCTTATGACCTGGAACGTTCAGGCATTGCCAGTGCCTGGGATGTACAGGGGATGGGTTACCTTGATTATTCCCGTTTCAACAGCAGGCGATTGTCTTCATTTCATGAATTGAATGTAAGGGTCGATAAGCAGTTTTTCCTGGATAACTTTTCGCTTATGCTCTATTTGGATGTGCAGAATATTTACAATTTTCAGGCTGAACAACCCCCAATACTAATTCGTAAAGAGGATTCAGCAGGAAGTCCGGTTCAGTATAAGGAAAACGGTATCCGGAAATATGAATTGAAAGAACTGAAGAACTCGGTTGGCAGTGTATTGCCCAGCATAGGCATTATATTTCTTTTGTAAATCATTTTAAAACGGGGGCCATGCAAATCAAACATCTATTTTACTATACAGCTGTCTTACTCATATTCTCCATATTATTTGTTACGGATGATTCTTTCCAGCGACAAGTCTCCGGACAGATCCGCAGAGGCCAGTCCGGCAATGATCCTGAGGGGTATGAAATGATTTATACCCTCCGGGATTCCGCAGGTCCTGTAATGGAAGTGGTTTTCCAACAAGGAAGGGCGCACAATCATCCACTTATGGCTGTCTGGATTGAAGATTCGAATGGGAATTATATCCAGACACTTTTTGTGGCTGAATCTATCGGGCGCGGTGTATTCAGACATGGAGATTCCTCTGACGGAAGGTGGAAGCCGGGACCAATCAGACGCCCTGCAGCCCTCCCCTATTGGAGTCATCAAAGGGGCATCAGGGCTGAAGACGGGTATTATCTGCCCACCCATGACAACCCGGTGCCGGATGCCATAACAGGACCCACCCCAAAAGGTAATTTTATACTTCATTCCAGGGCTTCTGCCGGATCATCCCGGGAGTTTATTGTACTGCTGGAACTTAATCAATCCTGGGACTGGAACGAATACTGGACAAATAACAAATTCCCCGGTGACGAACATTATATGTCCTCCAGTCAGCCTGCCCTGGTATACATGGTTTCCGTAGACCTTGATAACGGGATCAGCGAATATGAACTCCTGCCTGCCGGGCACAGTCACTGGTCCGGACAGAATGGAAACCTTTATGAAGATCTGGAAACCATCACCACGGCCCTTGACATTGCCGAAACGATTATGGTCCGTTTTCCGGACTAACAGTCTGGGAAAATCGTGGCCATGTTCATTTATTATGCTTTTCTTTGCAGTTGACATAACTGTCGTTAATTAAAACCAAATGAACCGGCGATGATTTTCTTTTACAGTGGTGCCGCTGCTGGTGGGTTTGCTTCTTTTCAAAGTGATCAAACCGGAGCCGCTAATTGCATACACTTCCTTTGATATGGAAGGGATTGACAGAAACAGCGGGGTAAAAGTGCTGTGCGCATATCGCTGAAAACCCCATAACTTTAATCAAGGATCAACATATGTCGTCTGTGATCTCAGAAGAATGCCTGGGAAAGGCCATACAGCTAAGGAAAAGTCTGCACCGCTATCCCGAACTTTCCGGGCAGGAAAAGCAGACAGCCACCCGGATCAAAAAATTTCTTTCAGGGCAACAGCCTGATGAAATCATTGAAGACCTGGGCGGACAAGGCCTGGCGGCTGTTTATGATTCCGGCAAAGAGGGTCCTTCCCTCCTGTTGCGTGCTGACCTGGACGCTTTGCCCATTGAAGAGGTCAATGATTTTTCCTATCGCAGTCAGCACCACGGGGTTTCCCATAAATGTGGACACGATGGCCATATGGCCGTGCTTGGCGGGATGGCCAGTGTGCTTAAAAAACAACGACCGAAAAAAGGACGGATTATCCTGCTTTTTCAACCTGAGGAGGAAAACGGGCAGGGCGCTGCCAAAGTGATTCAGGACAAAAAATTTGCTGCAATTAAACCCGATTATGTGTTTGCATTTCATAACCTTCCCGGTTTTGAAAAAAAGCAGATTGTCCTCAGAGAAGGCCCATTTGCCTCTGCCTCGAAAGGGATGGTAATCCAAATGGAAGGCAGGTCCTCTCATGCTGCCCATCCCGAACAGGGAAACAGTCCCGTAAGGATGCTGACCCGCCTGATTAATGACTTAATGGAAATCCCCGGGAACCGGCAGGCTTTCGATGACTTTACCCTGCTTACCATCATTCATGCAAAACTGGGAGAAGTTGCCTTTGGAACCAACCCCGGTAAAGCCATATTAATGGCTACATTACGAACCTATCTGGACAACGACATGGATCAGCTTACAAAGATGGCTGAAAAGTGCGTGAAAGATCTCTCGAAAAAGCACAATATCTCAACCATGATCAGTTACACTGAAGTGTTTCCTGCTACTGTAAATCATCCGGAAGTTTCTGAAATGCTCCGTAATGCCGTTCAGGAATCCGGCGCAAACGCTATAACTGCCCCTGACCCCTTCCGATGGTCAGAAGACTTCGGGCATTTCACCAGTGCCTTTAAAGGAGCCCTGTTTGGGATCGGGTCAGGGAAGAACCACCCAAGCCTGCACAATCACGATTACGATTTTCCCGATGACATCATAGCCACCGGGATTAAAATGTTTTATCATATTGGTGATCAGATAGTTAAATTACGGTAAAATGTTTCATACTTCCTATATTGAAATCAGTCGTAAGGCATACAGGAACAATATTCGCTACCTGAAGAACATCATTGGGAAAGATACAATTTTCTCATCGGTGGTCAAAGGAAACGCCTATGGTCATGGCGTTGAAAATGTTATTCCGCTTGCCGAAGAAGCAGGCGTCAGCCATTTCTCCGTCTTTTCTGCCAAAGAAGCCAATGATGCCCTGAAAGTGATGTCTCCGCACAGCCAGGTGATGATCATGGGGGTGCTGGATGATGCTGAAATAGAGTGGGCCATTAAAAACGACATTCAGTTTTTCGTGTTCGACATGGATCGGTTACATAAGGCACTGGACACTGCCAGGATGCTTAAGAAAAAGGGCCGGCTGCACATTGAGGTGGAAACAGGGTTCCACAGAACAGGATTTGAATACGACACCGTGAAAGAATTGGTGGGTATTCTGAAACGTGAAAGGGAACATTTTGAATTTGAAGGCTTGTGTACGCATTATGCCGGCGCCGAAAGCCTGTCCAATTACCTGCGTATCCGGAACCAGATCACCCTTTACCGGAAATTCAACAGGTATTTCACCAGGCATAACCTGGTACCCAGGCTTCGTCATACAGCCTGTTCAGCCGCAGCACTGATCTATCCCAATACAATTATGGATATGGTTCGGTTCGGGATTTCCCAATATGGATTCTGGCCCAGCCCGGAAGCCCATATGTTTCGTTTCCGTAAGGATGTAAAAGACACCAATCCCCTGAAGAGAATGCTTTCGTGGAAATCAAAGGTGATGGTAGTAAAAACCGTTGAAAAGGGCAATTTTATTGGTTACGGCAGTTCTTTTTTGGCCAACAAAAAAATGAAAATTGCTGTCATTCCGGTGGGGTATGCCAACGGATTCAGCCGGGCTCTGAGCAACACCGGCCGTGTCCTTATCCGGGGGAGAAGGGTACCCGTGATTGGTACGGTTACAATGAATACCATGACGGTGAATGTCACTGATATACCCAATGTGGAAAGGGGGGATGAAGTGGTGATCATTGGGAAACAAAACCGTATGAGCATCAGCATCTCATCTTTTTGCGAGATGAGCGAACAGCTCAATTATCAGCTTTTGACGCGTTTGCCTTCCGACATCCCGAGATTTATTGTAACATAACCTTTAATACCTGAATATTATGCAATCATTAAAAAGTTTTGCCAGCGACAATAACGCCCCGGTGCATGATACCGTGATGCTTGCCATTGCAGAAGCAAACCGGGGAGATGCCATCGGATACGGTGATGATATTTACACCCTGGAAGCAGAAAAGTTGTTTCGCGAACATTTCGGAAAAGAAGCCAGGGTTTTTCCTGTGCTGACCGGTACAGGAGCCAATGTGGCTGCCCTGGGACATATTGCCCGTCCATATCAGGCTGTGGTGTGTGCAGACAAAGCACATCTGGAAAATGATGAATGCGGGGCCCCGGAAAAGGGTACCGGATCCAAATTGCTTGCTCTCCCCACCAGCGATGGCAAGATCAGGGCAGATCAGATCTCTCCCCTTATGGAGTCTGTGGGGTTTCAGCATCATGTACAACCCAAAGTCATCTCCCTTACCCAATCAACTGAAACGGGCACTGTTTATCAGCCGTGGGAACTGAAAGAAATCTCGGCTTTTGCAAAAGAGCACGGCCTTTACCTGCACATGGACGGAGCCCGGCTTGCCAATGCTGCTGCTGCTCTCGATTTACCGCTGGCAGACATTACCTCAAATGCCGGCATTGATGTGCTGTCTTTCGGGGGAACCAAAAACGGGGCCATGTCAGCCGAAGCTGTTGTTTTTCTGAATCCTGGGCTTGCAGAAGGGTTTGAATATACTCGAAAACAATCCATGCAGCTTGCTTCGAAAATGCGCTACATCAGTGCGCAATTCAATGCTTTGTTATCCAATGACCTGTGGCTGATCAATGCCAGGCATGCCAACGCCATGGCAGCTTCTTTGGCTGAAAAAGCCGGAAACATTCAGGGGGTTCAAATTACCCAGCAAGTAGAAACCAATGCGGTCTTTGCCTCGCTCCCGGCTGCCGCCATTAAAAAGCTCCGGCGTCAATATTATTTTTACACCTGGAATGCGGCGACAAACGAAGTAAGGTGGATGACCAGCTATAAGACAACAGAGAACGATCTGGATGAGTTTGTGGCTGCGATCAGGGAAGCGTTGAATGAATAATACATTTATTTACCCGGTTTGCGGGCAAGGATAAAACGGTCTTTATTATGGATATCGCAGCGACAGACTATATCTGTAAACCCATGGTTTACCAGGAGATGTAGGGTTTCTTCAGAAAATTTTTCATTGATCTCCAGAAATACGTAACCTCCCGGGAACAACCACGCTGATGCCTTTTTTGCGATCATCCTGTAATAGAGCAGCGGGTCATTATCCGGCACATAGAGTGCCTCAGCGGGTTCATGGTCCAGGACATTCCGGGCCATTTCGGATTTTTCGGATTCTGTGACATAGGGCGGGTTGCTCACAATACATCCCAGTGAGGAAGGCAATACCCCCCTGGTCTTATCATCCATCAAGTCACAAGAAAAGAGTTCTATATCTACCTTGTTAAGCAAGGCATTATGCTTTGCGACCTCCAGTGATACTTCACTGACATCACAGGCTTTAACGCGGTTGCCGGGAAGCCTTGAAGCCAGGGCGATGGCAATGCATCCACTCCCCGTTCCAATATCCAATATCGGAGCGTACCGGATTCGATCACTTTCCTGATATTGAAGGTGCGTGTTTATCCATTGCACCAGTTCTTCTGTTTCCGGACGAGGAATAAGTACACCAGGCCTGACGTGTATTGGAAGTCCGTCAAATTCCGTAATCCCGGTAATGTACTGGACAGGTTCATATTGATTCAAACGCTCCAGTGTTCTTTTAAGTTTGTCAATGGTGCTGGATGAAACTTTTTTTCTGGGATCGGTTACCCTGCGATCGGCGGTGATCCCTAGAAAACGGTAGAAAACTTCATTGGTAACAGCTGAAAGTTCCCCATGGTGGTCGGTAAATGTCAGCGAAGACTTAAACCATTGATACACTTCACGAATTGTATTTTCCTTAAAATGGGGATGATACATTATCTGGCCTCAGATTAATTCTGTTTGGGATACAACAGGTAAGGAGCACGTAGTTGCCTGAATGCCCTGAGCTCATCCTGCCAGGAAGCCCTTATTGCTGAAGCGGAATACCCGGCTTCAATTTGCTCTCGCAAACGAGTGGTTCCGGTCAGCTTCTCGAAATAGGGGTTAAAAAACCGGGACTTGTCCGGGTAATGATGGTATGCTTCCAACAGGTATTCAAGGTTGATCCGGCTCTTTTTTGCCAGTGAATTTTCAGTTTGCTGTCCAAGATCCATTCCGTGGCACTCCTCTCCCAGCTGGGGCGGGTTGACAGATTCGCTGCGGCTTTCAGGAATAAACCGGTGTGGATAAGCGGAAGCAGGCAGGTCCGGATGTCCAAACTGTTGAAAAGGTTTATCGGTGCCCCTGCCCACACTGACGGGGGTCCCCTCGAAAAAGCACAGTGAGGGGTATAGGTATACGGCCCGCATATTGGGAAGGTTGGGCGAAGGTGCAACAGGAAGGGAATACCTGACATCCCTGGAGTAGCCGGCAACGGGAATAACCCTCAGATCAGTCTTCCTTTCGTTTTTGAGCCATCCTTCTCCATTGACCATCAAAGCGTATTCACCGACCGTCATTCCATGAACAACCGGTACCGGGTGCAGCCCAACAAAAGAAGCGTGTTCAGGTTCCAGGACCGGCCCGTCCACATAATGACCGTTTGGATTGGGTCTGTCAAGGATGATAACGGGAATTCCTTCTATGGCAGCTTCCTCCATAATATAGGTCATGGTAGAGATGTAGGTGTAAAACCTCGTGCCCACATCCTGTATGTCAAAAAGGATCACATCCACATCAGCAAGTTGCTCACGGGTCGGCCTTCTGTTGTTTCCGTAGAGACTGACAATCGGAACACCGGTTTGGGGATCTGTAGAGTCATCTACATTTGCTCCGTCAGGGGCCTGTCCGCGAAAACCGTGTTCAGGGCTGAAAACCTTTACTATTTGAATGCCGGAGGAGAGCAGGGTGTCTACCAGGTGGGTGTTGTAGACCATGGAAGTATGGTTGCCGGCCACAGCCACCTGTTTACCTTCAAGCAAATGGATATAGGCATTGGTTTGCCATGAACCCGGCCTCAGTTCATGATGGTTGCCGGTTTCAGTCTCCGTCCCGCTGACCGGAATTGCAAATTTCAAAAACAATATGAGAAAATGTATTACCACCTGAGTCGACCTCCCCTATTGAACATGATTTATGGCATGATAGGAGGATCTTACCAACGGGGCACTTTCCACAAAACGGAATCCTTTCTCCCTGGCAATAGCCCCATACCGGTCAAAATCATCAGGATGCACGTATTTCTGCACAGGAAGGTGGTGGATCGAGGGCTGCAGGTACTGTCCAAGGGTCATCACCTGGCAATTGGCCTTGCGTAAATCATCCATGGTCTCCAGGATTTCATCCTCCGTTTCCCCCAGTCCGAGCATGATACCTGATTTTGTCCGGATTGAATTGTTTTGTGCAATATATTTTAACACCTCCAGGCTTGTCTTGTAGTTTGCATAAACCCGCACCTCCCTGGTAAGCCGCCTCACAGTTTCGAGGTTATGGCTGATTACCTCCGGTCCGGCATCCACAACCATTTGAATACTGGTTGTATCCCCCTTAAAATCAGGAATCAAAGCTTCAATTGTTGTTTCAGGGGCAAATTGCCTGATGGCATTGATGGTTTCTGCCCATATGGCAGCTCCTCCGTCGGGAATATCGTCGCGATCAACGCTTGTGATCACACAATGGTTTACTCCCATATCCCTGACCGCGCGGGCCACTCTTTCCGGCTCAAAAGGGTCCGGAGGAAGAGGTTTACCGGTTTTTACATTACAGAAACGGCAGCTGCGCGTGCAAATGTCTCCCAGGATCATGAATGTGGCAGTCCCTTCCCGCCAGCATTCACCCTTGTTCGGGCATGCACCACTTTCACAAATGGTATGCAGGCTTCCGTGTTTGAGGGTGTTTTTCACACGACTGTAATCCTGTGCCCTGGTTAACTGTGTACGGAGCCATTCGGGCTTTCTGAGATATTTGGAAGGAGTTGATTTCAATTCAAAAGGATTATGTATGATCCACCAAGGGTTCTTCAGTGATTTCTTCCCCTGCATCAGAATAGGCCGGACATAAATCCTGGGATTTGCATCCCTGGAAGGCAATCATGGCAGAAATAAACAGGGCGAGTAAGAGTTTTGCTTTTGTTTTCATTTGTTTTGGCTTTTTGGTGAATGGAATATAAAGCATCATGCTGTCTGTCATTCATCCCCCTGCAAAAATAACAATTTTACAGGAAAGAATATAGAAAAACCCTTTCGGGCATTCAGTGCCGGAAAGGGTTTTCGCAATGGAAGCATTTTGCGCTTAATTGTTTAAGATAAACAAATGTTCATTCTCCCCTCGCTGCAGCACCGTCAATGCCCTTGAATAATTCATGATATTGCGAATCACATGTTTGCCGGGCAGAGACTGTTGACCGATTTGTCCGCATCGGGCAGGCTGTCTGTTATCCGCGACAATCTCATAATTATTGTCGATACTGTTTTGTTTGGGGTGACTGTACATTATAAAATAATTCTCAATGGTACCTGACTGTTTCATAGGCGTTTGTTATGTTTTTATTAATTCTAAAACGTGGCGGCCCGGCAATTATTTTATGATCCCCAAAAAAGTTTATATTGGACCAATCCCCGAAGTGTATATTTTCATCGATTATTGTAAATTTGCTTTATTCGTCTGTAAATCAACATTAGGATATATGAACTTACATGAATATCAGGGCAAACAATTGTTGCGGATCTATGAGGTGCCGGTGGCCATGGGCATCCTGGTGGAAAACGTCAAAGAAGCCATCCCGGCGGCAAAGCAAATTGAAGCATCCACCGGAGTCAGTGCCTGGGCAGTAAAAGCACAGGTACATGCCGGAGGGCGTGGAAAAGGCGGGGGGGTAAAAATTGCGAAAAGCCTGGATGAAGTAGAGGCGCATGCCAGTGACATCATCGGGATGCACCTGGTAACTCCGCAGACCTCTGCAGAAGGGAAGTTAGTAAGAAAGGTGCTGGTTGAACAGGGAATTTATTACCCTGGCGACAATGAACCGGAAGAATTCTACATGAGTTTGCTTCTTGACCGTGAATCCTCCTCCAATGTGATCGTTTATTCACCCCGCGGAGGAATTAATATTGAAGAAGTAGCTGAGGAAACACCCGATCAGATCTTCACTGAAATAATTGATCCCGTGGTTGGTATACAACCCTTTCAGTGCAGACGTATTGCTTTTAACCTGGGACTCACGGGGGACGCATTCAAAAATATGCTGAAATTCATCCCTAAACTTGTTAAAGCATACCTGGAAACCGATGCCTCCCTGATTGAGATTAATCCTTTATTTAAAACAGCAGATAATAAAATCCTGGTTGTTGACACCAAGATGACCATTGATGACAATTCCCTTTTCCGTCACCCTGATATCATTGAAATGAGGGATTTACTGGAAGAGGATCCCATGGAGGTGGAAGCAGGGAAACATGACCTGAACTATGTGAAGCTGGATGGCAATGTCGGATGTATGGTAAACGGAGCCGGACTGGCTATGGCTACCATGGACATCATCAAACTCAGTGGCGGAGCACCTGCCAACTTCCTGGATGTAGGCGGATCTGCCAATGCTCAACGTGTGGAGGCCGCCTTCCGGATCATCTTACAGGATCCAGGCGTAGAGGCCATACTGGTTAATATTTTCGGAGGAATAGTACGTTGTGACAGGGTCGCCAGGGGAATTATTGACGCCTGTGAAAACATTGGTGAGATTAAGATCCCCATCATTGTTCGCCTCCAGGGAACCAATGCCGGAGAGGCGAAAAAATTAATTGACGATTCCGGACTAGAGGTGCAATCTGCCATCTTGCTCAAAGATGCTGCAAGCCTCGTAACAAAGGCCATAGAATAAGCTGGCGCTTTTTTTGGGCACCTGCCATTTAACTCCGGTTACTCTTTGGTCGGCGTGTTAATGGGCGCTGAGGCTTTCAATCGGCCCGCCGCCACCTGCTGCCCAAACTGAACGGCAGCAGGTGGTTTGGTTGATGCCATAATCAGGCTAAGCGGCAAGGGCGGACGATACCTGTCAGGGAAAAATAAGGGTTATTCTCTCTATTTTCTTATTTTTGCGCAATGACTGATTAATTCAAACTAAACACAAAGTCAAAAAATCGTATATATGAAGACCACTGTTTTTAAGGAAAAGCATGAGCAAATGGGAGGAAAGATTGTACCCTTTGCCGGTTATTACATGCCTGTTCAGTTTGAAGGTGTTACTGCGGAACATGAGACCGTCAGAAACGCTCTGGGGGTTTTTGATGTCTCACATATGGGAGAAATATGGGTGGAAGGCCCCAGGGCCCTGGACCTCATACAATGGGTCAGCTCCAATGATGCATCGGTTTTGCATGACGGGAAAGTTCAATACACTTGTTTTCCCAATGACAAGGGAGGTATTGTGGATGATTTCCTCGTTTATCGTTTCAACGAGAACAAATATCTATTGGTGGTGAATGCCTCCAATATAGAAAAGGATTTTGCCTGGCTGAATAAGCAAAATGCTAATATCGGCGCAAAACTGACCAATGCGTCCGATGATATTTCTCAACTTGCGGTGCAGGGTCCGCTGGCACTCAAAGCCATGCAAAAACTGACGGATGAAAATCTGGAGGATATGCCTTTTTTCACCTTTAAAGAAATGTCTTTTGCGGGAGTTGAAAACGTAATCGTTTCAATTACAGGTTATACGGGATCCGATGGGTGTGAAATATATATTCGGAATGAAGACGCACTGAAAGTTTATGAAGCGGTCCTGAAAGCCGGAGAAGAATTCGGAATCAAACCCATCGGACTGGCGGCCAGGGACACGTTAAGACTTGAGGCCGGCCTTTGCCTTTATGGCAACGATATTGATGAAACCACCTCTCCGATTGAAGCCGGTCTTGGCTGGGTGACCAAATTTACCAAGGATTTTGTAAACCGCGAGAACCTTCTCCGACAAAAAGAAGAAGGGGTCAGCCGCCGGCTCGTTGGTTTTGAATTGCTCGACAAAGGAATCCCCAGGAAAGACTATCAGATCCTGGATGAGAATGGGAATCTCATCGGGAAGGTAACTTCCGGTACCATGTCTCCCACCCTGAAAAAGCCTGTGGGTATGGGGTATGTGAACAAGCCCCATACCAAAGCAGGCACCATTATCTTTATAAAGATCAGGGAAAAAGCGTTTAAAGCCCAGGTGGTGAAACTTCCCTTCTATAAAAAGCCCTGACTCCGGCTTACGGGGTAATTGATGTTTTTGCAAATTTTGAACCATGTATTCAGAGAAGGGAGATTACCAGGTTGAAGTATGCTTCTCCCCCCTTTCGTGGCCCTTATTTGAAAAGGAAAACTCTCTGGTGATCGTCACGGATGTATTCAGGGCCACTACAGCCATTTGTGCGGCATTTGAAAATGGAGTTAAGGCAATTATTCCTGTTGAATCAGTCCGGGAGAGTGAATACTGGAAAAGTGAAGGATATATTATCGCCGGAGAGCGCGATGGGATCAACCTTGAATGTGCTGATTTCGGAAACTCTCCCTTTAATTTCATGCAGCCGCATCTTCGTGGAGAAGTCATTTGCATGAACACCACCAACGGCACAAGGGCCATCCGTCTTGCTGCAGAGAAGGAGAATGAAATCCTGATCGGTGCTTTCTCCAACCTGTCGGCTGTATGCCGCTATGCAGTTAACAGGGAAAAGCATATCGTGATCCTGTGCGCCGGATGGAAAGACAGGTTCAGCATGGAAGACAGTTTATTTGCCGGCGCCGCTGCCGGAAAAATTATCACTATGGGCCAGGGCAGGTTTTACTCAAAATGTGATTCTGCCATAGCGGGTTATGAACTATGGAAGCTCGCCGCCCCGAATCCTCTTTCCTTTATTGACAAAGCCGCCCACAGGCATCGTTTGAAGAAAATGGGGCTGGATGAGGTCATTCCGTTTTGCCTTCGGCAGGACATTACTGAAAAGGTGCCCCGTTATCAATCAGGCCGCCTGGTTGCTGACAATAACCAATTACGGGATTCGAAGTCCGGCCGGTAATCTTTGTGCATATATTTGCTGTATTATACAGCCTTATATAATGCATGCTCATATGATCCGGCCGGACAAAATCTTATGCATCAGGCAGGCCCGTTATCTTTGTGTTTTCCTGATGGTTTGGATTGCATACCCTCCTTCTCAGGGGTTGGCATTTGGGTTTCATGCACACAGGGTTATTAACCGTATGGCGGTTTACACCCTGCCACCCATGATGATCGGCCTTTACAAAAGGCACATTGAATTCCTGGCAGAGCGTTCGATCGATCCCGACAGGCGAGCTCATGTAGTGGAGGAAGAGGCACCCAGACATTATATTGATATTGATCATTTCGGAGACCTCCCCTTTCAGGCCATGCCTCGTTTATGGGTTCAGGCCAAAGAAAAATATTCGCAGGACACCCTCATGAAATACGGGGTTCTTCCCTGGCATATTCATGAGATGACGCAACGTCTGACTGCGGCATTTCGCCGGGGAAACCTGGATCAGATCCTGCTGAGTTCTGCCCACCTGGGGCATTACATCGCTGACGCCTGTACTCCCCTCCATACTACCCTGCATTACAATGGCAGAACCAAAGAGGAACGTGGAATCCACGCATTATGGGAAAGCCGTTTACCTGAATTGTATGCACATAATTATGATTACCTTACCGGCAGGGCTGAATATATCAGCAACCCCCTTGATAAGGCCTGGGAATTGGTTGAGCAAAGTCACAAACATGTAGAGAACCTTTATCAGGTGTACGATAGTTTGCAGCATATTATACCCTCTGATCAGATGTATGTGTATGAAATGCGTGGACAAACCACCGGACAAACGTTCTCACACACCTTCTCCTCAGCATATCACCAGAGATTGAATCATATGGTTGAACAACAAATGCAACAGGCGGTTAAGTCTACAGGAGATTTTTGGTTCACAGCCTGGGTGGATGCAGGTCAACCGGATCTGGATGTCTTTACCAGCCAATCCATCAGCCAGCGGCTGCTCAGATTAATCAATTATCAGAATTCACAGTGGCCTGAAATTAAAGATACAACCGTACGGTCGCACCGATAATTATGGCGCATACGTTTGCGGATCATCTTCGGGTCTTTATCGGGTCTGTCTGGATAATTTTTTGTAATTTCACGTTCCTTTTTAACAAGAGTTAAAAACCATAACTTAATGATTATGAGTACAAAAAAGTTAAAACAACCCGATTATATATTTGAAACCGGATGGGAAGTATGCAACAAGATCGGCGGAATTCATACTGTAATCAGCTCCAAAGCACCCTTACTTACCGGGAATCTTAATGACCAATATATAGTCATTGGACCTGATGTGTGGAAAGAGACCCATCGAAACCCCGAGTTTGCCGAAGACCATTACCTGTTCCGGTCGTGGAGAGAACATGCCGCCAGCCAGGGACTTCATTTCAGAATCGGTCGCTGGCAGGTGCCGGGGAATCCGATAGCTATCCTGGTGGACTTCACCCCGCTTTTTGGTCAGAAAAATGAAATTTTTAAAGATTACTGGGATAAGTTTGAGCTGAATTCTTTGAGTGGTCAATGGGACTATACGGAACCTGCATTGTTTGGTTATGCAGCAGGCCAGGTAATAGAGAGCTTTTATCACTACTACATGACTGCCCACGATCATTTTATTGCCCACTTCCATGAGTGGCTGACCGGAACCGGTGTGTTATACCTGAAAGACCGGGTGCCGCAGGCATCTACCGTTTTCACTACCCATGCAACAGTCCTTGGGCGTTCAATTGCCGGTAGCGGCCAGGATCTCTATACCCTGAAGGAAGAGATTGATCCCGGTGCCATGGCTGCAGAACTTGGTATTGTTTCAAAATTCAGCCTTGAAAAGGTGACAGCCCATCATGCAGATTCTTTCACTACAGTCAGCGAAGGGATTGCCGGTGAATGCAGAAT
The DNA here is from genome assembly GCA_964463915.1 of uncultured Bacteroidales bacterium. Classification (GTDB taxonomy): domain Bacteria; phylum Bacteroidota; class Bacteroidia; order Bacteroidales; family UBA7960; genus PUPG01. Next base: position 39,175 of record CAYXEH010000003.1, read on the forward strand.
CTTTCTGGAGAAGGAGCCGGATGTGATTACGCCCAATGGCTTCCATCATAAGCTGGTCGCCTCCGGAAGTGAAAATGCCGGAACCCGGGTTAAAAGCAGGCAACGCTTGATCGAGGTGGCAAAAGGCCTGCTGAATACGGATATTGCTGATGATTCTCTCCTGCTTTTACATAGCGGGCGTTATGAATTTCGCAATAAAGGAACCGATTTATTGATCGATGCCCTTGGGGAACTGAACCAGCAATCCGGCAAACAAACAATCGTTGCGTTTATTCTTGTTCCCGATAACCAGGGCGGTCCCCTTTATCATGTGGCAGAAAGAATTCAATCACCTGATTATGCCAATCCCGTGAACGGAGAATACCTCACCCACAGATTGAAAGATCCGGATCAGGATGCCATTATTCAACGACTGAAGCAAGCCGGACTTGAAAACAAGATTGAAGACCGTGTAAAGATCGTTTTTTCTCCTGCTTATCTGAACGGCAAGGATGGCTTATACAATATTCCGTATTACGATATCCTTTCCGGTTTTGATGTCAGTGCCTTCCCTTCTTATTATGAACCCTGGGGTTATGCTCCAATGGAAAGCATGGCCAACAGGGTACCGACAATGACTTCTTCCCTGTCCGGCCTGGGTCAGTGGGTAATAAATCATCAGAAGGATTATGAAAAAGGCATTCAAATCGCAGAGCGAAATGACCACAATGACAAAGAGGCAACCACGGAAATTGCCGGAATTTTTCGCAAGTGGCTGAATGAAGCCGGAAATAATGGCTTTACAGGAAGGGATCATGATACAGATCCTCTCTGCCATATCAGCCTGTTACCCGGGCGCGGGCGTGCAGCAGAAATCATCCGGGAACTGGTCTGGGAAAATCAGTTCCCCGCCTATGAAAAAGCCTTTGCTGCGGCCATTGAAAAGGCAACTGCCCGTTATCAAAAATATAAGGACAAAAAGCAACCCGTTAAAGAGGTTAAATTGCCCCCGGCTGAATCCATGCGTCCCAAATGGAAGAAAGTGACCGTGGAGATCAATGTACCTGATGAACTGAAAGCTTTGCCGGAACTGGCAAAAAACATCTGGTGGACATGGAATTATGAAGCGCAGGATCTTTTTGAAAGCATTGATCCCGATCTATGGGAACAATGTGAAAAAAACCCCATTACGCTACTTGAAAATCTCGGATTGGAGCATTTTGAGAGTCTCCGGAAAAATGACACCTTCCTTGGAAAATATAATGAGGTTGTAAAGAAATTCAACGATTACATGGAAGAAGGGCGCAACAAAAAATCAAAACAGATCGCCTATTTTTCCATGGAGTATGGATTGCACGATACCATAAAAATTTATTCCGGTGGTCTGGGTGTACTGGCGGGTGATTACCTGAAGCAGGCAAGTGATGACAATGTGGATATGGTTGGCATTGGTTTGCTTTACAGGTACGGCTACTTTTCCCAGAGCCTCTCTGTGCATGGAGAGCAGGTTGACACTTATTACCCGCACAATTTCTCCAAGATGTCTGCCACGCCGGTCCGGGACAAAAATGGCGAACGGATTAAGATCAGCATTGCGTTCCCTGGCAGAATCCTGCACGCCAGGGTGTATCGGATTGATGTGGGACGTATACCCTTATATCTGCTGGATACCGATATTTCTGAAAATGCACCGGCAGACCGCTTCATTACCCATCAATTGTATGGGGGGGACTGGGAAAACCGTTTCAAGCAGGAATTTCTCCTGGGAATTGGCGGTATCCGTCTTCTTGATGCCCTGAACCTGGATCCTTCCATTTATCACTGTAATGAAGGACATGCTGCTTTTACCGGCCTGGAGCGTCTCCGGAAATATGTGCAGGAAGAAGGTATAGGTTTTCATGAAGCTATCGAAGTGGTGCGTGCAAGCAGCCTCTTTACCACCCATACACCGGTCCCGGCCGGACACGACTTCTTTAACGAGGATATGCTTCGGACCTATATGCCGCATTATGCAGACCGCCTGGGTATCAGCTGGGAAGAATTCATCAGCCTTGGAAGAACAAATCCGGATGACACAGATGAAGACTATTCCATGAGTGTGCTTGCCACCAAACTTTCAAGAGAAGTAAACGGGGTGAGTAAAATTCATGGTGAGGTATCCAGAAACATGTTCAAGGACCTGTATCCTGGTTATTTCCCTGAAGAACTCCATATCGGGCACGTGACCAATGGGGTGCACTATGGTACCTGGACAGCCAGTGAGTGGCAGGAGCTTTACAAGAAAACATTTGGGAAAGAATTCCTTCAGAATGTGGCTGATCCGGATAACTGGGCCAGGATTTACGAGGTGCCGGATCAGGATATCTGGGAAATCCGGAATTCAAGGAGAAAGGCCCTGCTTGACTACATTAAGCAGCGTTTACTGAATAACTTATCACGCAGGCAGGAAACCCCCAGGAGGATCTACCAGGTAATGGAAGCCATTAACCCGGATACCCTGACCATTGGTTTTGCCAGGCGGTTTGCTACTTATAAGCGGGCACACCTGTTATTCAACGACCTCGACAGGTTGTCAAAGATCGTCAACAACCCGGATATGCCGGTCCAGTTTATCTATGCTGGTAAGGCACACCCGGCAGACAAGGCGGGCCAGGGGCTGATCAAACATATCCTGGATATCAGTAAGCGTAAAGAGTTTCATGGCAAGATCCTATTCCTGGAAGACTATGACATGGAATTGGGGCGTGAACTGGTCAAAGGGGTGGATATCTGGCTGAATACCCCGACACGACCGCAGGAAGCATCAGGAACCAGCGGTCAGAAAGCGGCATTGAACGGGGTAATGAATTTTAGTGTACTTGATGGCTGGTGGGCTGAGGGTTACCAGGAAGAAACCGGATGGATGCTGAAAGAGGAAAAGACCTTCGACAATCAGGATTTCCAGAATGAGCTGGATGCAGAGACCATCTACAATACCCTGGAGTCAGAAATCGTGCCCATGTATTATAAGCGTGATTCCGACGGCATTCCTAAACAATGGGTTCGCTGGATAAAGAATTGCATCTCCAGGGTCGCCCCCCATTTTACGAACAAGCGGATGCTGGATGACTACTTTGCCCTTTTCTACCATAAGTTGTTTGAAGCGGCAGAGGAGATGAAGGAAAATAATTATTCCAAAGCAAAAGATCTTGTACACTGGAAACACCGGGTACTAAACGGATGGGATGGTGTCGAGGTGGTCAGTAAAAAGCTCATGAGCAACTCCGGCAAAACCCTTTTGCTTGGGCAGCCTTTTGTGGCCGAACTGACCCTTGATCTGAAACACCTGAAAGAATCGGATTTTGGAGTTGAGGTGGTGTTTGTAAGAAAATCAGTGGAAGGAAGCAGGGAAATCATGTCTGTCTATGAAATGGAGCCCGGTAAGAGAAAGGATAATCAGATCAGCTACAGATGTGAGATTGCAGCGAAACATACCGGTGCATTTAATTATGCATTCCGTATGTTTCCAAGGCATCCATCGCTTGCCCATCGCCAGGACTTTAATCTGATCAGGTGGATCTGATAGGAAATTTTGCAAGAAGTTTGTAATTTTATGATCCGGTTGGGTATAATCCGGCCGGATTATTTATTGGCCTTGTTCAATAGATTATTTATCCAAATAATGACACCATATTATGAAACTACTGGAAGGACAAACAGCATTGATTACCGGCGGATCCCGGGGTATCGGGCGAGCCATTGCCCTTGAGATGGCAAGACAGGGGGCCAATGTGGCATTCTCTGATCTCAAATATGACGAAACCGCACAGCAAACCGAAAAGGAGTTAAATGAACTGGGCGTAAAAGCAAAAGCCTATGCATCTGATGCCAGCAGTTTTTCAGAGAGCGAGAACCTGGTCAATGACGTGGTTGCTGAGTTTGGCATTATTGACATTCTTGTCAACAATGCCGGTATAACAAAAGATACACTGATGATGCGTATGACTGAAGATATGTGGGATGATGTAATCCGCATCAACCTGAAATCTGTCTTCAACCTGACCAAAGCCGTGCAAAAATATATGCTGAAGGAGCGCAAAGGCAGTATCATCAATATGAGTTCCATTGTGGGTCTCGGGGGAAATGCCGGACAGGCAAATTATGCCGCATCGAAAGCCGGTATAATCGCGTTCACAAAATCAGTGGCCCAGGAGATCGGAGCCAGGAACATCAGGGTCAATGCCATCGCCCCGGGTTTTATTGAGACGGAAATGACCGGTCAGTTATCAGAAGATGTAAAAAAAGAGTGGACTGAAAAAATCCCACTTAAACGCGCCGGTAAACCGGAAGATGTGGCAAACATGGCCGTGTTCCTTGCTTCTGAAATGTCGGCATACGTGACCGGCCAGGTATTTACGGTTTGCGGTGGAATGAATAAATAAAATGAACTGCTTCAATGCACTGTAAGCAATTGCACATCCTTCAGTTCAAGAACCTGGAGGAAATGAGAGTAGATTTCTCATCCAAGTTTAATTGTTTTGCCGGCCATAACGGGGCCGGCAAAACAAATATCCTGGATGCCATTTTTTACCTTTCCTTTTGCAAGAGTTTCGCCAATCCGATCGATTCGCAGAATATCCGTTTCAGTAAGGATTTCTTTGTTATCCAGGGAGAATATCAGCTGAATGACCAGGCGGATGCAATCTATTGCGGGCTGAAGCGCGGCCAGCGTAAAGTCTTCAAGCGAAACAAAAAGGAATACGACCGTCTTTCAGATCATATCGGGCAATATCCCCTTGTTCTGCTGAGTCCGGCTGACAGCCAGCTGATTCTTGGTGGCAGTGAGGAAAGAAGGAAGTTTATTGACGGGGTGATCTCTCAATACAACAAGGAATACCTTCATCGTCTGATTAATTACAATAAAGCATTGCAGCAAAGGAATGCCTTATTGAAATCATTTGCGGAGAATCACCATTATGATCCTGCCAGCCTCGACATCTGGGATGAACAGTTAATTGCGCATGGTGAATTCATCTTCCGGGAACGAAAAGATTTCTTTGACAGTTTCATGCCAGTGTTTCAAGACTATTACCAGTTCTTATCTGCAGGCAATGAAGTTACCTCAATTACTTACAATTCAAGCCTGTTACAAACGGGTTTCCGGGAGGATCTGCTGCAGTCCAGGAACAAGGATTGTGCCGTGCAATATACAACTACCGGCATTCACAAAGATGACCTTACTTTTCTGATCCATGATCAGCCTGTCAAAAAATTCGGAAGCCAGGGACAGCAGAAATCATTTATTATCGCCCTGAAGCTTGCCCAGTTTGCCTTTACCAGTAAAATCAAAAACTACCATCCCATCCTTTTATTTGATGACATTTTCGACAAACTGGACGAAAGCAGGGTGAGGCAGCTTATGGAGCTGGTCAGCAAGGAGGATTTCGGCCAGGTTTTTGTAACTGACACCCATCCCGGCCGTCTGGAAAATCTGTTTCGTGACCTTCCTTCCGAGTGCAAATTATTTGAAATGAAAAAGGGGGAAGTCTCCTCTGCCAAAATGCTGAACGGATCCTAAACAATAACTGATGCGCAGAACCAATGAACGTTCGCTGGGTGAAATTATCCGCGAAGTACTTAAAGAGCACCGGCTTGAGGGAAAGGTCAATGAGGCCAGGGTGGCCTCAGCCTGGTCCCGGGTCATGGGACAGAACATCTCACGGTACACCACTGCCGTTTATTTAAACGGATCAAGCCTGAAGGTTTGTCTCCGTTCATCGGTGTTGCGCAGCGAGTTGAGCATGGGCAGAGAGAAGATTGTGTCGATGCTTAACCGCGAACTCGGTGGTGAGGTGGTAAGCGAGATTATTTTCAGTTAGGCTGATGGTCAGTTAATTCCACCTCCAGCCGCCCTTTCCTGATATCTTTTACCTGTGCCTGCAAGAGCCGGTGTCCTGCATACCGCAGGAGTGTTTCCCGGTCAAGGAATAGCTTAACATCCTCCCCGAAACAGTCTGTCAATATCATTACCGGCTGCCTGCTGCCGTCAGTAAAAACCAGTTCCTCAAGCCTGTCCAGGGGAAACTCATATATTTTCCCCTTTTCGTAACAGGGGTGCTCGGGCTCCAGGAAGAAGTACCCTTCGGTGCTGAATTTATCCACCCTGCATCTGATTTTCTGACCTGCCTGAAAGCCATACCGGGCAAAATGTTTCTTTTTGAGCAGATGCTTTTCCCCATAAGGATCAATGAGAATATAATAAGTCTGGCCGTCATCGGGATGCATTTTCTCTCCCTCCAGGATAAAGTCATATTGTTTCCCGGGGTGTAATTTCGATGGCTGAAATGCCTCATCTTCTATAACCAGAAAAAGTTGTCCCTTTTTTATTCGTTTTAACAGGCAGCGCAGATGCCCGGGCGGGCTTTCCCAACGTGCTTTGTTGTATGTGCGAACTCTCCGGTGTTGATTAAAGATATCCCTTACGATAAAGAAATATTCCTCCTCTCCCAGGATATTGATCCGGTGCTCCCTGGATATCACATCAAATGAATAGACTTCCCCCTCACGGTAATGCGGATGCATTGGTTCCAGGAACATTCTGCCATTGCAGTTGATCTTATCCACCCTGCACAGGACTTCCTTTCCGGGTTCCAGCCCGTATTCCTCATAATATACCCGGGGCAGAAGGGTTTTAAAACCGTTCGGGTCCCGCATGATGAACCAGTCGTCACCCGGACCGAGGGAAACGGTTTTTACAATTTTAAAAGGGTATACCCTGCCTTCTTCAAGACGCGCATTGGGGATTGGAACAGAACGGATATTCATGGATGATCAGATAGAAGATGAGTGTATGACTTTGCCGCCTTCTTTCTGAATTTTCGATTTCATTTCCTGAAAATCATTTTGATCAATGGGGCGGGTAGCATCCTCCAGCAAAAAGGTTTCAAACCCTTCACCGATGGCATCCAGGGCAGTGAAAGCTACACAGACATCTCCGGCCAGTCCGCAAATATAAACTTCCTTAACTCCCTTTCCACGAAGGTAATCAGCCAGACCCGTGGTTTTTTTCTTTCCGTTGTCAAAGAATCCGCTGTAACTGTCGATTGCATGATCCATCCCTTTACGGAAAATGGCCTCAACCGCGTTCATGGAAAGATCTTCTGCAAATGCGGCACCTTGGGTCCCCTGCACGCAGTGATCGGGCCACAGGATCTGTTCCAGGTCACCCAGCATGGTTTTCTCAAAAGGCTTCTTACCCTCATGTGCAGAGGCAAAACTACCGTGACCGTCCGGATGCCAGTCCTGGGTGGCAACCACCAGCGAAAATTTTTCCTGTAATTTGTTTACCAGTGGAATGATCTGGTCACCTGCAGGTACTTCCAGGGCGCCCCCGGGAAGAAAGTCATTCTGAATGTCAACGATGATCAATGCTTCCATAATCATAGGTGCTTTTGATAATTATTAACAATTTCGTCGCGTAAATGTTGAAGTTTCTCAGAAATACCGACCTTATAAATATGGGGAAAGTCAAAACGTTTATGTTCCTCCGGAAGAAGTTTCAGTCTGGACTCCACCCTGTCCCGTATTTCGCTGAGCGATGGCAATGAACCATTAATCTCACCATCAATGACGTGTGATACAAATATCTCTTCATGGGAGAGGCCTGACAAATCAAGCGATTTTTCTTTATGTACCGGATGTATCATTTTATCCGGCTCCTCTCCTTCCAGGGCAATACAATCCGCATAAAAGCAACCTCCGTCGTCCAAATAACGCAGTACCCTTTTCTTCCCGGGCAAGGTGGTTTTCTGGACGTTTTCCGAAATCTTTAACCGCCCCTCGCCCTCTGACCAGGCAATTTTATAGACGCCGTCAATGGCTCCATCCGGTTTTCCAATAATCATACTGGTTCCTACACCGAACAGGTCAATGGGGGCCTCCTGGTCCAACAAACTCTTGATTACATGCTCATCAAGCTGATTGGAAGCAACAATTTTCACATAATTCAGGTTTTCCCGGTCAAGCATCTCCCTCGATTTTTTGGCCAGGTAGGCCAGGTCTCCACTATCGAGTCGAATTCCTCTGAGCCTTTTTCCTTCTTTTTCCAAAAGCCTGGCTACTTTAATTGCATTGGGAACTCCGCTTTTCAGGGTATTGTAGGTATCAACCAACAGTACACAATTGTCGGGGAAGGCCCTTGCGTATTCTTCAAAAGCTTCGAACTCACTGTCGCAGCTTTCAATGAATGAGTGGGCCATGGTTCCTGAAGGTTCACTGCCGTATTTTTTTGCGGCCAGCACATTGGAGGTATTGTCAAAGCCGCCGATGACAGCCGCCCTGGAGCCCTGAAGTCCTCCCATACCCTGGGCCCTGCGGAGCCCAAAATCCGACAGAAGGCGTTTGCCTGCAGCGTGACGGATGCGATTTGCTTTGGTGGCAATTAACGATTGAAAATTAAGAAAGTTCAGCAGCAAGGTTTCAATGAGTTGAGTTTCCAGCAATCCACCTTCTACACGAAGAATGGGCTCCGAAGGAAAAACGAGTTCTCCTTCCCGGACACCCTGAATATGTCCCTTAAACCGAAAACTCTTTAAATACTCAATATAATCTGAATGAAGCCCTTTCGTGTGAAGGTAATCCAGTTCATCTTCTGTAAACCTGAGTTCTGTCAATGCTTTCAGAAACTCACCCAGGCCGGCAAACACCACATAGCCCCCTTTAAACGGAAGTTTCCTGAAAAAATAGTCAAAACATGCAGGCTGCTCATGCCGGCCATTCATGAAATAGGCCTGTCCCATGGTCAGCTGATACATGTCTGTATATAACGGTGAAAAAATATGATCTGAAGTCATGCGACACATGTTATAATCAAAAAAATGATTTATCCCTTTACCACAAACACCTGTGATGTTTCGTATTTTACTACTTTAATGGTTTCTCCCTTATCGATAAACCCGGTTAGTGCCGTGGCATCGTAAACGTCATCTTCTATCTCAACTTTTCCGCTGGGACGAAGCATGGTAAAAGCCTTGCCCTGTTTTCCCACCAGGGACTTCATCACGGGATTGGCTGAAGTGTAGCCGGAGGAAGTCTCCTGGACAGCATCCAGTGCAAGTTCTCCGAAACGGTTGGTGGTAAATAGTTTCTGACCAAGATAAAAAGAGCCACTCAGCGAAATAAACGCAGCAATTATAACAATTAAAAATGCCCGGAGTACTTCCATAAAACTTACTCCTGTAAAATCTAAACCCACGTTACCGACCATGGCCAGGGCAAGTCCGGTGACCATGAAAATCACCCCAAGCACACCCGCCACTCCAAAACCGGGTATGGCAAACAGTTCCACAGCAATAAGAATCAGGCCCAGCACAAACAGTGCGATTTCATAGTTACCTGCCAGCCCTTCCAGGTATAACGGGGCGAAATACAACAGGGCAGCAGTAAGTGCTGCCAGTATAGGCAACCCGATACCCGGAGTCTGCAACTCAAAATAGATCCCGGCAAGGATAAGCATGATAAGTATGCCACTCACAACCGGGCTGATCAAAAACTGTATGATCTTGTCAATAAATGTCAGTTGCTGCTCAATTATCTCATAATCCCGAATTCCCGCCATATCCATCAGCTCCGTGATGTTTTCAGGGTTGCCTTCCGCATATCCCCATTTCATGGCTTCTGAAGCGGTAAAGGTCAATACCTTCCCTTCCTCAATAACCCCTTCTATTTCAATGGAAGGGTCCACCATGGACTGGGCAATTTCAGGATCCCGTCCCTTGGCTTCCGCCGTTGAACGCATGGTGGATCGCATATAAGACTGGTATTTATCAGGCACCACTTCCCCGGTCTGGTCAACCACTGTGGCTGCCCCGATATTTCCCCCGGGCCGGATATATATCTGATCGGCAGCGATTGAAATGAGGGCTCCGGCGGATGCGGCATTATTATCCACAAAAACGATCACGGGGATGGACGACTGCATGATGCGGGTGCGAATAGAATCCGCGGCATCTACCATCCCTCCATAGGTATTCATGTGCAGCAGGACAAAGTCAGCATTCAGGCTGTCGGCTTCTTCAAAAGCCCGCTGCGTGAGACGAACCGCAGGTTGTGCAATATTCTGTCTGATTTCATACTTGTACACCAGGAAATTTTTTCCGGGATCTGCCTCAATGGCTTCCTTTACGCGGTCAGGCCGGCTTTCAGTCTCTTCTGTTGCGCCGGCTTTTGCCGTAAAGCTGAAGAGTACCAGTGCAATCAATATGGGGGTCAGCGCTTTCATATTTGATTTATATTGAACCATTCCTTACGAAATTAACATAAAAAACCCAGAAACACACCTGCAGTTTGCCCGCAGATGCAATATTCCGGGTAAGAAGATTGATTTTAATACGGCAAGGACGCAAAAATATGCAGTGCGTACTTATTTCTTGTTATGGTCTGCCAGAAATTTTTCCAGGCCGATATCGGTAAGGGGATGTTTCAAAAGACCGAGGATTGGGTTCAGCGGGCATGTCACTACATCGGCACCCACTTCCGCACATTGTACAATATGCATGGTATGACGAATACTTGCCGCCAGTACCTGGGTGTCAAAATCATAATACCGGTAAATATCCACAATCTGACCAATCAGCTCAACCCCTTCCGTGGAAATGTCATCCAATCGTCCGATGAAGGGAGACACATATGTTGCTCCGGCTTTTGCCGCCAGAATGGCCTGTCCGGCTGAAAATACCAGGGTGCAGTTCGTTTTAATTCCTTTGGAGTTCAGATAGCGAATGGCTTTCACCCCATCTTTGATCATAGGAATTTTTACCACAATCTGAGGGTGGAGGGCAGCCAGCTTCACCCCTTCCCGGATCATTCCGTCCAGGTCTGTGGAGATCACTTCCGCACTGACATCACCTTCCACGATATTGCAAATATCGACATAATGTTTGTTAATATTTTCCTCCCCCCGGATTCCTTCTTTTGCCATCAGAGAAGGATTGGTGGTCACACCGTCAAGTATACCCAGGTCGTTGGCTTCCCGGATCTGATCCAGATTGGCTGTGTCGATAAAGAATTTCATGATGCGTATAATTAGGGTTAAATAAAAAAAGACAGTTTAAATACAAAAAAGAAGGGTAAGCCCTGGTATCGCACCGCTACGACCGCCTACCCTTGCTACCTTCCGGTCCTGGGGGAATTCAGCGGGAGCTGGTCGTACCCTGACTTACCCGGTGCAAAACTATAAAAAATCCGCGGAAATCCTGTATTTATTTTGCTATTTTTGTCAGGATTCACAATCAATTATCCACACCAATCTTCTAAAGTCATGGAAAACAACGAACAATCAATGCCTTCTCAAAAAAGCGCAATGGCCGGTCCGGCGTTTCAATTCGGTTTACTTATTGCTGCAGGACTGATTATCCTCTCCCTGATCATGTATGTAGCTGGCATGATCACAGCAAACTGGATCTCCTATGTAGGCTATGCTATATTGCTTGGAGGCCTTATTTTTGGGACCCTCAGGTTCAGGGACGAATATTCAGGAGGGTTTATCTCTTACGGACGTGCACTGGGGTTCGGTACATTGGTTTCATTTTTCGCAGCCCTTATTTCTGCTGTTTTTTCCTATCTGTTCTATACCGTGCTCGCCCCGGATGCATTGAATGAGCTAAGGATCGCCGCAGAGATCAACATCCTTGAAACCACTCCCAATATAACTGATCAACAGCTGGATTTAGCTATCAAAATGGTCAATCCTTTGATGATGGCACTGACCTACTTGTTCTCTTACACATTTGTAGGTTTTGTTTTCTCCCTGGTCACTGCCGCTTTCCTGAAGCGGAAAGACCCGATGGAGTACTAAAATAAATATGGGCGCCCGGATGCGCAACCCCAAAAGCCTTGACCTATGCCCCAGGAAGGAGTGATCCATGTGGCCATTCCCGCCATGAATGAAGCAGACTTCCTTCCCGCCACCATTGATTGTCTGACTAAACAATCTTTCCGTGGGTTTAAGGTCTGGATATGCGTCAACCAGCCGGACAACTGGTGGGAGGACGTAGAGAAACGGCCTGTTTGTGAAAACAATCAGCGAACATTAAACTACCTGGCACAATGTAGCCACGGAAATTTCCGTATCCTTGATCATAGTTCTCCGGGCAAAGGCTGGAAAGGGAAGGCGCATGGAGTCGGGCAAGCAAGAAAGGTGCTGATGGACCGTATTAACCAGACTGCCGGTCCGGAGGATATTATTCTCAGTCTGGATGCAGACACCCTGTTCGGCCCGGATTACCTGGAGTCCGTGCACAATGTATTTATCCGGCATTCCGGGGCCGTCGCATTGTCAAATCCTTATTATCATCCCCTTACCGGGGATCAACGGTTGAACCGTGCCATGCTCCGCTATGAGATCTATATGCGCCATTACGCCATCAACCTTTGGCGCATCGGCTCACCATACAGTTTTACCGCACTGGGGTCTGCCATTGCCATTCCCGTCAGTGCCTACCGGAAAATAGGAGGAATGACTGCCAAAAAAAGCGGCGAAGACTTCTACCTGCTACAGAAACTTCGCAAATCCGGTTGGATATGCAACCATAATACCCGGTTGGTGTATCCGGGAACCCGTTATTCCGACAGGGTCTATTTTGGCACCGGGCCTGCGCTGATCAGGGGAAGTAATGGAGACTGGAACAGTTACCCTGTTTACGACCACCACTTGTTTGATCTGATCCGGGAAACCTATGAATGTTTTCCTGAATTGCATAAAGGATCTGTTGAAACACCCATGTCAGATTTTCTTCGTGAAAAATTCCGTGAAACGGATCCCTTCGGCACAATCAGGAAAAATGCCCCCACGGCACAAGGGTTTGTCAAGGCCTGCCACCAGAAAGTTGATGGATTACGAATATTGCAATTCCTGAAAGAATCTGCCGGGAAAAATCCCGTCCGTGATGAATCCGGGCTAATCAGTTTTCTGCAGCGGTTCCATTCCCGGCATTTGTTGCCTGAACAAAAGGGTGGTACCGGATTTTTTTCTGCCGGGGAGATTCGGGATTTGCATGCATTGGATTTCGAAACCACCGGTATTTCCCTTTTGAACAAAATCCGTGACTTGTTGCAAACAATTGAAATCAGTCATCAGAAAAACGATCAACCATGACATCAACTGCCCCACCCCCGCTTATTGTTATAACCGGTCCCACTGCCACCGGAAAGACCCGACTTGCTGCCCGCGTGGCCAGAGAAAGTGGTGGCGAAGTGATCAGTGCCGATTCCAGGCAGGTTTACCGTGGCATGGATCTGGGTTCAGGCAAAGATCTGAATGACTTTTTGATTGATGGAGAAAAGGTTCCGCACCATTTGATTGACATCGCCGAAGCGGGCGGGGAATACAATGTGTTTGCCTTTCAGCAGGATTTTCTGGATGCTTACAGGAAGATCCTTTCCCGTAATAATCAACCGGTATTATGCGGAGGTACCGGCTTATACATTGAAGCTGCCATCGGGAAATACCGTCTTCTGAAGGTTCCAAAGAACAGCACCCTTCGTAAACAACTGTCGGGAAAACCCATGGAGGAACTGGCAGCGATGCTGAAAGAGCTGAAGCCTCTTCATAACACTACCGACACCAATGATAAAGATCGCTTAATGCGCGCCATCGAAATAGAAACCTATCAGCTTGCAAACCAGGATAAAATCCTTGATTATCCGAAACTTGACCCTGTACTATTTGCCATATGGTTTGACCGGAAAGTGCTTCGCGAGCGGATTACTCACAGGCTTGCCCGGCGTCTTGAACAAGGGATGACAGACGAGGTAAAAGGACTGCTGGATCAGGGACTCCGGCCTGAACAACTTACTTTTTACGGTCTTGAATATCGCTACCTGACCCTTTATGTGACCGGTAAGCTCAGTTATGACGAGATGTTCCGGAATCTCAATACCGCCATCCATCAGTTTGCCAAAAGACAGATGACCTGGTTCAGGCGAATGGAAAGGTCCGGTCATCCGATTCATTGGATAGACGGAGATCTTTCCATGGAAGAAAAAGTCCGGTATGTACTGAATCACACAAAAGGAAATCCGGGTAATCCCGGGAAATAAGAATTCTGTCATTTACGTAAACAGCTATTTTTGTGAATCAACCTCATTTATTAACCTTCAACCATCAACCTGCCAATGCGTTTTATGTCATCTCTTTTCGTTACAATTGTTTCAGCCGGGATTTTTTTTCTTCAGGGATGTGAAGCACCACTGCAAACACCTGCCGAATCTTCCGGGTTTGAGGACATCACCCATTACGACCAAATTATTTCTTTCTGCCGCAATGCAGCCGACAATAGCGACCTCCTGGAAATGGAGGTGTTCGGGCAGTCGGCAGAAGGACGCGACCTGGTGGTCATGAAAGCAAACAATGACCAGACCGGGCAACCGGGAGAAGAAAAACTCCGGATCCTGATGTTTGCCCAGCAACATGGGAATGAACAATCCGGCAAGGAAGGAAGCTTGCTCCTGATCAAAGACATTGTCAATGGGAAATTCGATCACTGGTTTAAGGAAATGGAGCTTTGGATCATTCCGCAGGTAAACCCTGACGGAGGCGAAGAGAACAGACGCACCAATGCCCAGGGCCTGGACCTGAACCGGGATCATGTGGTACAGGAAGCACCTGAGACCCGGGCGCTACACAGTCTTTTCCGGCAATGGATGCCCCATGTCACCATTGATGTGCACGAATACTTTCCCTACAGTGACTCATGGGCTGATTTTGGCGGATATAAACAATTCGATGTTCAGGTGGGGGTAACCACTAATATCAATATCGATCAACAGGTACAGCATTACAGTCTTACAGAAACCCTGCCATGGATTGAAAGACACCTGGCAGCTGAGGGCTATACTTTTCACAATTACCTTGTCGGCCCGCCGCCCCTGGAAGGGATTACCCGTCATTCAACCATCGACATCAATGATGGGCGGCAGGGTTTCGGGATACTCAATACCATGTCATTTATTTACGAAGGGGTCAACGGGCGCGACAGATACGTGGATCAACTGGAACATCGCAGCCGGGGGCAGCTGGAGGCAATGATTGCCATGATGGATTTTATGCAGGATAACCGTGATGAAGTCGTTTTCATGGTCAATGATTCCAGGGAGCAGTTAGAGCAGGGAAAGGCAGGAAGCACCGTGGCCGTAAAGACTGATTATATCAGGAGCGAGGAACCATTGTTTATGCCCCTGAGATCCTCATCAACCGGGGCCGATACGGTAGTGCAGGTAGACAATTACCACCCCCTTGTGGAGCCGGTCGTGGTTACTGAACGACCACTGGGGTACCTGATCTCCCGGGAAGATCATCAATTGATGAATTGGCTGTCACTTCATGATATCCGGATTGAAGCACAGTTGCCGGATGAGGTGAATATATATGCTTACCAACTGACGGAAACCGAAACGAAAAATGGTGAGCATCCTCCCAAGACCCAGATACACCTTAACCCGGAGATGAATAATTTCGTTTATGTTCCTTCCGCTCAGTTGCATGGTAATTTTCTCTCCCTGACTCTTGAACCGCATTCGGATATTGCGCTGGGCCGTCATCAGAACTTTACACACCTGTTGGAGGGTGTTACACACTATCCGGTATACCGCGTAGAGACGATTGAGTAAAAAATAGGTAAAAAAAATACTTATTGGTGTTTTTTTAGGGGTGTTTTCGAAAAAAGTATATTTTTTTCAGAAAACCCCCCTTTGTTTTTTTGTTTAGGTTTGTTTTTTTATATTTGCGCATACCTTAAAAAAAACAGAGATGACTCAAAGAACCAACGCTCTTCAATCCGCCCAGGGACGCAAAGAAATTCCGGCTGCCGGATTACCGGCTAAAGTATCCGAATATTTCGGAATTGATGTTTTCTCGGAACAGGTAATGCGCGATTACCTGCCCCTTGAAATTTTCAGTCAATTAACCGACAATAAAGATTCTTCCATACAGATCGACAGGAAACTGGCCGACCAGGTGGCTGCAGCCATGAAAGCCTGGGCAGTATCCCGCGGGGCCACTCACTACTCTCATTGGTTTCAGCCATTAAACGGGGCCACGGCAGAAAAACATGATGCTTTTTTTACCCCCGCAGGTGCCGGTACGTCCATGGAACAATTTGACGGATCCCAACTCGTTCAGCAGGAACCTGATGCAAGCAGCCTTCCCAGCGGAGGCATTCGCAATACCTTTGAAGCCCGTGGCTATTCTGCCTGGGATCCCTCCTCCCCTGCGTTCATTCTGGAGGGGACCCTATGCATCCCGACGATATTCATCGCGTATACCGGTGAAGCACTGGACTATAAAACTCCCCTGCTGAAATCCAATCAACTCATCAATGATATTTCCGTAGAAGTGGCACAACTATTTGATCGCAGCATTACGAGGGTGTATCCCACATTGGGATGGGAGCAGGAATATTTTCTGATCGATGAGAGTTTTTACTTTGCCCGCCACGACCTGACCTTGTGCGGCAGGACATTGTGCGGACATACCCCGGCCCGGGGGCAGCAAATGGAAGATCACTATTTTGGTTCGATCCCGGGACGTATTGCGGCATTTATGAGGGAGTTTGAAGTGGCCTCGTGGCGGCTTGGAATCCCGGTAAAGACCAGACATAACGAAGTGGCCCCCAATCAGTTTGAATTGGCACCGGTATATGAGGAGGCCAATATTGCCGTTGATCACAATCAACTGGTGATGGTCATCATGGACAAGATTGCCCGGAAACACAATTTAAGGGTGCTGTATCATGAAAAACCCTTTGCAGGGATTAATGGCTCGGGCAAGCACAACAATTGGTCGCTGGCTACCAACACCGGTAAAAACCTGATGAGCCCCGGCCATACACCCAAAACCAACCTGTTATTCCTCTCCTTTTTCATTAATTTCATCAAAGCTGTAAGTGAACATCCTTCCCTTCTGCGTGCGGCCATTGCTTCTGCCGGGAATGATCACCGCCTTGGAGCCAATGAAGCCCCTCCGGCCATTATGTCTGTTTTTATTGGAAAACAGTTAACGGGAGTGCTTAATGAAATCGAATCCAGGGTGGTTGAAAGAAAAATGACCCCTGATGAAAAAACTGAACTCAAGCTGAATATCGGCAAAATTCCCCAGATTATCCTGGACAACACAGACCGAAACAGAACCTCTCCGCTGGCTTTTACCGGAAACAAATTTGAATTCCGTGCCGTGGGGGCCTCAGCTAATTGCGGGCCGGCGATGATTGCACTGAACACCATTATGGCTGATCAGCTAAAGCAATTTAAACAACAGGTGGATTCTTTAATGGAAAATAAGGTGGAAAAAGATGAAGCCATATTCCGTACGCTGAGAACATATATCAGTGAATCGAGATTCATCCTTTATGAAGGTAATAATTACAGTGAGGAATGGATCAGAGAAGCTGCTTCCAGGGGGCTGGAGAATACCGGCAATACCCCGGAGGCGTTGAAAAATTATTTATCCGGCAAGACCATTGATTTGTTCAGGCGAAATGAAATCTTTACTGAAAAGGAAATGGAAGCCAGGTATGAAATTCGCCTGGAAACCTATACAAAAGCTTTACAAATTGAATCCAGGGTTCTGGCTGACCTGGCCGGCAACCATATTATTCCCGTGGCCGTAGAATACCAGAACAAGCTGATCCATAATGTCAAAGGTCTTAAAGACGTACTGCCTGAGTCCCTGTATAACAACCATGCAGCACAGCAGATCCATACCATCACAAAAATTTCTGAGCACATCTCTGAGATTAAAATTGATGTGTCGGACATGATTTCAGCCAGAAAAGAAGCCAATGCCATTGAATCACCCCGTGAGAAGGCTGAAGCTTATGCCACCCGGGTAAAACCCATATTGGAAACAATTCGTTACCATATTGATAAATTAGAGATTCTTGTTGATGACAGGCTCTGGCCCCTGCCAAAATACAGGGAGATGCTTTTTGTAAAATAAGGAATTTTTCCCTGTAGCTGTCGCTAGTCAGAAATTGCAAGTCAACCCGGGTCCGGATAGCTTTTTTCTGAATCCTCATTATCTTTGGTGTCATTGGCAATGGCCGGGGTAATAATCAATAATTGTGTATTATGGAAAAAAAAGTGTTTCTGGTAAGTGGCGGAAGCTCAGGTATCGGGCTGGCAATTGCTGCAGGGCTTGCAGATAAGGGGCATCAGGTTTTATCCCTTAGTCGCAGTAATGAAAAAATTGAACGCGGGCTGAAACAATATCCCGCGCTGGAAAACAAGGTGGAATTTCTCACCGGGGACATCTCAAGTGAGAAGGATGCAGAAAATCTCCGGTCGCATGTGGAAAAGCAATACGGGGTATTGCACGGTCTTGTTAACAATGCAGGTATCCTGACCACAGGAACCATGGAAACCATCAGCGTGGAAGACTGGAAATTTACGCTGGACGTTAACCTGACCGGACCGTATATCCTTACGAAAGCCCTGCTGCCTCTGCTTAAAATGGCCGGAAGTGCATCCATCGTGAATATTTCCTCTGTGGCCGGGCTAAAGCCAGGAACCAGCCTGGCATATTCAGTCTCCAAGGCCGGGTTGGATATGTTGACACGATTCCTTGCCGGGGATCTGGGACCTTATAAGATACGTGTCAATTCGGTCAATCCCGGGTTGGTCAGAACCAATATTCACCTGGATAATAAAGTCGTGGCGGACACGAAGACTTATGAAGCATTGCTGGACAAGGCCAGGACACGTTATCCGCTGGGAGAAATCGGTGAACCTGATGATATTGCCAACATGGTGATGTTTCTTCTTTCTGATGAGGCTTCATGGATAAGCGGCAGTATCATCCCGGTAGACGGTGGCATCATGGTGGAAAACGATTTGATCCCACCGAAAAAATAAAATGCTCTTTCGGAACGGGAAAAACCGCCGGATGCCACAGTCTGCAAAAGTCTGGTCCTGGTTTTGTTCTGATCAGATTAACCATTTGTGGCTGCTTGCAAATTTTCAAGGGTAAAAATATCCCTGGCCCGGACCCCTTTGGGTGTTTCCTTCAGTGTGCAGCATTCGTTGTCATAATCATGCTCAAAAACCAACACATAATCCTCTTTTACGGCCCTTGAAAGAAATTCCTGTTTTTCTTCCATAGAGCGTACCGGGTCGATATCGAAGCTGGGAACGTAAGCCAGGGGAATGTTTCCCACAGCGGAAATAAAATCGGCCATAAAGGCCACTTTGCGTCCGTGATAATCAAATACAGGAACAATCTGACCCGCTGTATGACCGCTTTTGATCTCCAGGTCCACCCCCTCACAAAAGGGCCCCGCTTCATGAATAAACTCCAGCTGGCCTGAATCGTATAAAGGCATTATGTTCTCCTCAAAATAGGAGGCCGCTTCACGTGGATTGGGATCCATGGCCGCATCCCAATGTTCTTTGGTACAGTAATAGGTGGCATTCGGGAATACCAGCTCCGGGGTTTTTCCGTCTTCTGCCCATTTTACTGCTCCCCCCACATGGTCAAAGTGTAAATGGGTAAGGATTACATCGGTGACCTGATCCGGGGTGTATCCATATTTTTTCAGGGATTTTTCCAGGCTATCATCCCCAAAAAGATGATAAAAACTGAAAAATTTCCCGCTCTGCTTATCTCCCATCCCGACATCAACAAGAATAACCCTTTCTCCGGTATCGGCAAGCAGGCAACGAGAGGTGAGCGGGATCATATTATTCTCATCTGCTTTCACATATCTTTCCCATATGGCTTTAGGGACCACACCAAAGCAGGCACCCCCGTCCATTTTAAAGTTCTCTGCAATTACAGGATATAGTTTCATAACAATGGATTTTTAGCTCACCCGCAAAAGTACAAATTTTGTGTGCGAAGTGCAGACAAATACAGGGAATATCCGCTGTTCAGGGCAATAAAAAACATTTATCTTTACAGCACAAAACAGCCAAAACCCATGAAGGTTCACTTCATTGCCATCGGGGGCAGTGCCATGCACAACCTGGCCATTGCCCTGCACAAAAAAGGAGCCATGGTGAGCGGATCGGATGATGAAATTTTTGATCCGTCCCGCAGCCGTTTATTGCATTATGGTTTGTTGCCTGAAACAACCGGCTGGGATCCGGACAGGATACATTCCGGCCTGGATGCTGTCATTGTAGGGATGCATGCCAGGGCGGACAACCCTGAGTTGCGTAAAGCCAGATCAATGGGGCTGGACGTTTTCTCCTACCCGGAGTTCCTTTTCCGGCAGTCTGCTAAAAAGACCCGCGTGGTAATCGGGGGAAGTCATGGAAAAACGACCATTACCTCCATGATCCTTCATGTACTCATACATCACCGAATCGATACAGACTACATGGTCGGAGCCCAGCTGGAAGGGTTTGAAGTAATGGTAAAACTATCTGATAAGGCCCCGTTTATGATTATGGAGGGGGATGAATATCCCAGCTCACCCATTGACCCCAGGCCCAAGTTTCACCTTTATAAACCATCTGTCGGGCTGATCAGCGGCATTGCATGGGATCATATTAACGTATTTAAGACATTTGATCAATATCTGGATCAGTTTAAAAAGTTCATCGACTGTATAGAAGATCATGGGACGCTGATATACAATGCAACAGATCCTGAAGTAAGAAAGATATGTGAACGCCATACAGGAAAGAGCCTGCAGTTACTGCCCTATCATATGCCCCGTTATGAGATTAAAAACGGGGTCAGTTATGTCATGCCTCCGGGCCTGGATCCTGTGCCGGTCAGGCTTTTCGGACAGCACAACATGCTCAATATGGAAGCCGCCAGGCTTGTATGCAATCAACTGGGAGTCTCAGATGAAATGTTCATGCATGCAATAAAACATTTCAGCGGAGCCAGCAGACGCATGGAAACACTGTACGATGACAACGGATGCCTGGTAATACGTGATTTTGCCCATGCACCTTCCAAGGTATCAGCTACGGTCAGGGCGGTGAAGGAACAGTTTCCGGAAAAAAAACTCATTGCCTGCCTGGAACTGCATACCTACAGCAGCCTCAGCATGGAATTCTTACTTCATTACCGGGGAAGCCTTGATGCAGCCGATCATGCCATCGTATTCTTCAGCCCGCACGCCCTTTCCCTGAAGCGGCTTCCGCCCCTTACACCAGTTTCGGTAGAAGGAGCATTTAACAAAGAAGGATTGGAGGTAATTACTGACCCCCTTTTGCTTGAATCAGCCATTTCCGGAATGATTCAGGAGAACTGCTGTTTGCTTATGATGAGTTCCGGCAGTTTCGGAGGGTTGGATATGAATCAAGTGATCGGTCACATTCAGTCGCACGCAAACCGGAAATAATACGTCTATGGAACGACCCGGCATGGAGCATCCCAGCGTGAAACCAGTTATTGAAGATAGCTGGAAACAAGTATTATCAGATGAATTCTCCGCACCCTACTTCCGGGAACTGAAACAATTCCTGATGGAAGAGAGGGAGAAATTTACCATCTATCCGCCCGGGAAGCAAATTTTTTCTGCTTTTAACAATACCCCTTTTCATAAGGTGAAAGTGGTAATCCTGGGACAGGATCCCTATCACGGTCCGGGCCAGGCACATGGATTGTGTTTTTCAGTCAGCAAAGGGATGAAACAACCCCCTTCCCTTAAAAATATTTTCAGGGAGATAAATGATGACCTGGGGACACCTGAACCTAACCATGGTTATCTGGGCTCATGGGCCAGGCAGGGGGTTTTGCTTTTGAATGCGACCCTCACCGTACGCGCCAGACAGCCAGGATCTCATCAAAACAGGGGCTGGGAAAGATTTACCGATGCTGCCATTGTGGCCCTTTCTGAGAAGCGCACCGGACTCGTATTTTTATTATGGGGGAGCTATGCCCAGGCCAAGGAAGGCATGATCGACCCCACGAAACACCATGTACTTAAGGCGCCTCACCCCTCACCCTTCTCTGCCGCCAGGGGTTTTTTTGGCTGCAGGCATTTCTCAGCCGCAAATAAACTTCTCAGGGATCAGGGGAAGGAGGAGATCAATTGGGCCATACAATAAAAATGGACCATACACCAAAAATAATTGCGAACTTTGCCTGCGTAATCATCAAACAGAGACTATTTTGGATAATTATATTTTTGGCATAAGACCACTGCTAGAGAGCCTTGACAGTGGACAAAAACCCGAAAAGGTTCTGATCCAGCAGGGGCTGACGGGAGATACCTTCCATCAGTTATTTGCAAAGATCCGGGAAATGAAGGTCCCTTTTCAGTATGTGCCCTCAGCTCGCCTGAATAAAATATCCAATAAAAATCATCAGGGAGTGATCGCCATCATGCCTGTGGTTGAATACCAATCACTTGAAGACATCCTCCCTGGCTTAGTCGAAAGCGGGGAAACACCCCTTTTGGTAATGCTTGACGGGGTTACCGACGTTCGGAATATGGGTGCCATTGCACGAACCGCGGAATGTGCCGGGGTACATGCACTGGTAATTCCCGAAAAAGGTGGAGCACCCGTCAATGCAGATGCCGTGAAAGCTTCTGCAGGTGCATTGGCGAGAATCCCCGTCTGCAAGGAAAATAACCTGCTTCAGGCCATGGCTTTTTTAAAGGAATGTGGGTTCAGACTGCTGGCCCTGGACGACAAGGGACAAACCAGCCTTTATGACACCAAACTCACAGGTCCTCTGGCTTTGATCATGGGGGCTGAAGACAAAGGGGTTTCAGCAGCTGTTCGCAAGTTATCAGACCACTGCGTGTCCATCCCTATGAAAGGACACATTGCTTCTTTGAATGTGTCTGTAGCCACCGGGATCGTGGTATTTGAAGCCCAGCGACAACGTATACGTCAATAAATATGGGTAAGGATAATTCACATACGGGCCTGTTCATCCCCTGTTTTGTGGATCAGTTGTTTCCGCATACCGGCTTCAGCATGCTGAAGGTGTTGAAGAGAGCGGATCAGCTCAGGCAGAAACATATGCAGTTTCATTACAATCCAGAACAGACCTGTTGTGGCCAGGCTGCCTTTAACAGTGGGTATTGGGATGAGGCAAAGCATCTGGGGGAAAAGTTTATCAGGGATTTTATGGAATACGATTATGTGGTTGCCCCTTCTGCTTCATGTACTTCCATGGTGAGAAACTATCACACACAGATGTTCTATAACTCTGCCCTTCATAACGAAAGCAATTACCTGCGACGTAAGATCTTCGAGTTAACGGATTTTTTGGTGAACGTGATGGAGGTAGAAGACCTGGAGGTCACTTTTGAAGGCAGGGTATGCTTTCATGATGCCTGTGTGGCATTACGGGAATACGGTCTCGGAGACCAACCCAGGCAGCTGCTCAGGCAGGTCAGGGGTCTTGAGTTGCTGGAAATGCAAGACCAGGATGTTTGCTGCGGATTCGGAGGTGCATTCGCCGTGAAGCATGAAGCCATTTCAACTGCCATGGCAGAACAAAAAATCCAGCATGCACTTGATAGCGGTGCAGGATACATAGTATCTACGGAATCCTCCTGCCTGATGCATCTTGAAGGATATATCAAAAAACACAACATTCCCATTCAAACCATACATATCGCGGATCTGCTTGCCAAAGAGCTATCCTGAATAAAAGCAGGGGTAATGATGCACATAGGAATTGATATTGGCGGAAGCACTACTAAAATCGTAGGTGTACGGGACCAGAAGATTATGGAGCCTCTCACGGTTGAGGCGA
This sequence comes from uncultured Bacteroidales bacterium, assembly GCA_964463915.1. GTDB lineage: Bacteria > Bacteroidota > Bacteroidia > Bacteroidales > UBA7960 > PUPG01. The sequence continues at coordinate 62,858 of CAYXEH010000003.1, forward strand.
ACGACCCCATTGCCTCAGCTTCCGGGGCTTTGGGGAAATTCCTGGATGTACATCGGTTGCAATTTTCGGATATCCACCACATGATGGTTACCGGCGTGGGGGCCTCTTTCCTTGACCAGGCACTGCTGGGAATCCCAATTACCAAAGTAGATGAGTTCAAAGCCCTGGGATACGGGGGGCTGTTTCTTACCGGACTGAAAAAAGCCATAATCGTCAGTATGGGCACAGGAACAGCATTCGTAAAAGCACACGGTCGCTGCATCCGCCATTTGGGGGGAACAGGTGTGGGAGGCGGCACCATTACAGGCTTATCTGGTGTGATGGCCGGTCTTACAAGCATCAAAAGCATTACCGAGGCTGCAAATAAAGGACGACTGGAGGAAATTGACCTGAGCGTCGGAGACATTGCCCATACCGACATCGGTAATCTACCTGTCAGCATTACCGCTTCCAATTTTGGCAAAATGACCGACCAGGCAAATAAGAACGATATGGTCAAAGGGGTGCTGAATATGACATTTCAGGTTGTCGGAATGATGGCTATTTTTGCTGCAAGAAATGAGAAAGACCGCGATATTGTGTTGTCGGGAAAGCTGGTGAATATTCCTATGGCCCGCTTGATTTTCAGGGAGTTGTCAGAGCTTTACGGTATGAAGTTTCATTTACCGGATTATGCTGACTGCTGCACGGCAATAGGAGCAGCAATTTCAGTTGACCTGGATTATTTTCTGGAGTGAGGCTGAATCTTCCCCGCTGCCTGTCCCAGGGACTTAATTACAGTCATCAAACGTGGCAGTCATCCTTATATCTCAGGATTGTAAAACAATATTGATCAGTGGACAGAAGACCATCCCGGGAAGCCAAATTAAATTATTTATATACTTTTTTTAAACAATCCAATTATTTATTGTATCTTTGTATCGCTTTAATTAACAATCTGAATTGGCTTACGCAATTATTGAGTACTGAATGACCTTCCTAAAGAACATTTTCATTTCAATCTTCGCGAATTTCAATTCAATTTTTCAATCATTATTACATTATTATTATGAAAAACGGAACAGTTAAGTTCTTCAATGAACTAAAAGGATTTGGTTTCATCAAAGATCATGAAACAGATGAGGAATTCTTCGTACACGCAACAGGTCTTATTGACCAGGTTCGCGAAGGTGATGAAGTTACTTTCGATCTGAAGGAAGGAAGAAAAGGAATGAACGCAACAGACGTAAAACTCTCATAAATCATCCTTGAAACAGAAAAACCCCTCCATGCATGCCATGTGAGGGGTTTTTTTATGTCTTCACTTTTCCGCTACCCCCTATGTAAGCCTGCAGAATTTCTGAAAAATCCGTTTCCCCGTCATAAAACACTGTCATTACAGGAGTGCCATAGAAGTTTGAGACTTGTTTCAGTACCGAGGCACTGATACTTCCGGGCATACACCCAAACGGTGCTACATTGACCACCAGCTGCGCCCCCTGCCGGATAAAGGCAATGGCCCGTCCTACGGTCAGAATGGATTCCCCTTCAATGTTGTCCGGGAGATAAACTGCCCCGGATTTCTTGACTTTAGCTACCGGGGGTTCCCGCCTGTCCGTCAATAATTCACCAAAAATATCCAGGTAGCGTTTCTCCATATAAGAGATAAATGCATTGGCCGCCTTGTTTTGTACACGGCCCAAAAACCCGCCGTTATTCCCGAAACCCGAGGTATAATGCAGCCATTCCATAATCGGAGCCACCCAGGCCTCACCCCCCGCTTCTTCAATACGCCTGACAAGGGATGCATTGGCAAAGGGAGAATTCCTGACATAAATCTCCCCCACCACACCCACAAGAGGTTTATGCATACTTTTTGTATTATATGCGGGCAATTCTTCATTAAGCTGCTTTAAAAGACAGGTTACATCCCCTCTGTTTTCAAATGCCAGTTCAAGCTGATCTGTGTATTGGCCGATCAGTGCATCGGTACTTCCCCTTTCTTTTTCGTACGGCCTGAGACGGCATCCCAGCTTGGTCAGTACATCTGAGACCATCAGCGAACGGAATAAATGCATTCGCACAGGACCTTTGATATCGCTGTAATGGTCATCGGAATTGGGTGAAATAATGGTCGCTTCAAACTGCTGATCTTTTAAAATTCTATCGTGCAGCCTCACATACTGCCCGAACCTGCAAGGGCCATCAGTACAGGGCATAAACAGGGCAGCATCCCCGTTGATCTTTCCGGTTTTCTTGTCTTGTTTGATCTGATGAAGGAATGACCCGATGGTGCTTGCGGCGGGCATGCATTCCGAACCTCTGACACAGGCATTTCCCAATGAAAAAGTGGTCGCATCTTCCCTGCGCAGCGGAACTGATTTAATCCCGTAGGCCCTGAGACCGGCACTCATCAACCTTGTCGCAATGGGATGCATGGGTGGGATATATACCGTATAACCGGACAATGACCGGACAATGCGACTTGAGGATCGCTCCGGCTCACGGTTGACCTCATCCTGCCGTTTTGCAGAGCAATGGGCATTCGCCCGGTCAAAAAATGCCTCCAGCCTGGTAATGTAGCCGCCATCTCCGCCATGCTCATCCAGTTCCAGTATCAGGGAAGGTTTGCCCTGCATTTTTTCTTCAAATACCCCGAGAAGAAAAGAGTCCGGACCACAATTAAAATTGGTCAAAAAAATGGGATAAAGTCCCTGTTGTTTCCTGACATATTCTGCGGCAACCACAATCCGCTGTCCATAAGACCAATACATATCTTCGTATCCTTCGGGCAGGTCGGCACGTTCTACCGGAAGCAAATCCATGGGGATCACCTCATAGCCATAACGGGCAATGGCCCGTAACAGGCCCATGTTCAGCTGTTCGTCAAGCAGGTTATAGGAACGGCCCATGACGACAAAACGCGGTTTCCTGGATCCGTTTTGGGCTCCTGAAAGTAACCTGGCTTCTCTTTTTAATTTTTCCCTGTAAATCGCAAATGCTTCCATGGCAGAGTCCCAGGCTTGCTGCACCTTCCTTTGGCTGACAGGATAATGGATTTTCAGGCAATTGTATAGCTGCCTGCTGTTGTAATTACGGTCTCTTGAAAAGTCCACCACAGGCATAATCAGTCCTGAAGTGTCTTTTTCCCGGATACCAAGGGTACTTGCCATTACCGCAGGAAAAGCCTGGGAAAGGGGACAAAAGAATGAATTGGCTGTACGCGGATTGGGAATATCCTGAATATGATAGGGCAAAAATACTGCTTCCCGGTTACCCTCCATGCAGGCCGAGGCTTCTGCAACAGCCTTTTTCATTGGATAACAGCAATCTGTAATGGTGTGTGAATCTGCATGCTGACCGGTTGCTCCGGATGGCATTTCTGCAGGGCGGAGGGCAATGCCAAGTGTCTGAAAAAAATGTTGCCAAAAAGGGTTATACGTATAAAAGTGCAGTGCCCGGGGGTAGCGCAGTACAGCCATGGGTTTATGTACAGGCAGCTCCTTCTGAACCATTTCATCGAGTAATCGGAGTGCATTCAGCTGGCCTGTCTGGCCTCCGGGTTTATCTGAAGTTTCCCTTCCGCACTGGTAACCCCATGAAGCCATTTTTTCTCCGTTTCCTGCTACCATACTGGTTATCCGGCAATGGTTCCTGCATAATGCACAAACTTCCTCATGCATACTGACTGATAAATCCTTGATATGCATTCCATGAAAGGTGGTGGGGTCAGGTGAAGCTTCCCTGACCATTTCGGCCATGCCGATGGCTCCCATTAAATGGCTGAATGAAGAGGTCAGTATTTTCTTGTGCAGGACATTTTCAAATGCTTCCACCAACCCTTTGTTCTTGGCTGTGGCTCCGAGGAACAATACCGGCTCTTCCACCGGCCGGTGCTGGACAACACGGTGCAGATAGTTTTTACAGACCGCATACAGTACGGAAGCCATTACCTGGCCTTTGCGCAGGCCTTTTGTCAGCAACTGGTTGGCATCCTGCTCCATAAATACCGTACAACGGTGACTGGCAACGGGAGGAGATTCATGCCTGCATCTGGCAGGAATGTCGTCAAGGGGAATCCCCAGGTTATTGGCTTGTTCTTCAAGAAAAGATCCTGTACCGGCCGCACATACGTAATTCATGTTGGCATCTTTCATCCAACCGTTTTCCACCCGGATATATTTGGCATCCTGTCCGCCTATCTCAAAAATGGTTTTTACATCCGGGAACTCTTTAATCGCTCCTTTCAGATGGGCTGTAATCTCATTTTTCACCAGGTCAGCACCGGCAAAATGTCCGATAAGTTTTCTTCCGCTTCCGGTGGTCCCCATTCCTTTGACAGTGACAGACACACCACGATCCTCACAAACCTGGTCTATTCCTTTCAGGACACGTTTAAATGCATCCACAGGCTTACCCCTGGTCCGGGCGTAAATCCCCAGCCGTACATTTCCGCCCTCATCCATCAGCACCGCTTTTGTACTGGTGGAACCGATATCTACCCCGGCAAACACATCCAGGTTTTCTCCCTTTTGCAGTTGATAAATATCAATTTCATTGCCCCATTGATCTTCATAATGTTCGTGGTCTATAGCCCTGGTTTTGCTGAACTTCAGCACAGACTCGTATGCCTCTTGCCCGGTTCCATTGCTTTTACCATTAATTTCCAGGGACTTGCTGTATTGGCTCCCCACACAATCCAACAGGGCATCAGCCAGGTAAAAAACCGGATTTTCCGGCAGAATCAGCTCATGATGGTTGAGCAAAGCGGAGAAATAATGAAGAAAAACCTTATTGTTCGCCAATCCTCCGATGAATAACACATTGCCTTTTACAGGGACGCCTTTGAAAAGAGTAGAAAATGCCGCATGAGCCAATCCTTTGGATAACCCGTTCCAGAGTTCAGGAATCTGATAACCTTCCTGTTGCCGGTGAACCAGGTCGCTCTTGGCAAACACTGAACAACGGGAGGCAATGGTCGGGGCATTGCCATGCATGGGAATCTCCCCTGCTGACTTGTAATCCAACCCCAGGCGCTCCATTTGTTGATCCAGGAATGCACCCGTGCCCGCGGCACAAAGGGAATTGGTTTCAAAGCGCTGCAGTTTCCCATCGGTGATCTCTGCAAGTGAAAGGCCGGAGGAACCGATATCAACTACATAATTGACGGGTTTACCGGAAAAAGATTGATGTTTCCGTAAAATGGCCGAAACAGGCGATATAACAGGAAGCTGAAATACAGAAGCAAGTAAGGAGGCATATTTCCCTGATACAACGGTTTGAGTTTGTTCCAGGTCGATGTCCTCTGTTTTAAGCAGGCTGGACAGCGCTTGAAGGGGTTCCCCGGAATGTTCCGTGAAATGACGCCGAATTTCCTTCCCTTTGCGATGCACCAGTTTCAGGGATAATGTCCCGGCATCAATCCCTAATGCTTCTGTCATTGCCATATCTATTCGTTTTTATACGATGGGGAATGCGGCTCCAAAATTAACAAAAGCACGGCAACCAGTGGCAGAGCAGGATGATTATTTCATCCGGTCCCTGGGTTTCAGCTGGCAGGCACAGGCGCCGGTAAGTCTTTCATTGATGTCTTCCCTGACCGGAAGCCCGTCCCTTTCCCACTCAACAAATCCCCCGGCCATGTGGGCAACCTGGGTAAAGCCTTTATCCTGCAGGAAACGGACGGCTTCCTTGCTTTTTAAGCCGGTGGAATCAGCCAGGATCAATACTCTGTCAGCAGGGAGTTTATGGTACTCCTCACTCAGTAACCGATGGGGCATCAGGAAGATATCCGGTATATCCGGAATTTTAAAGTCAGTAAAATTCTTACCACGCAGATCCACAATCAAGCCCCCCTGGCTGACCAGTTCAAGGCATTCTCTCGGGCTTACAGTCCGTACATCATCGCGGAGGGTTCCGTATTTATCCAATGGTTTATCCATATTGTTTATTTTACTGTGCAAAGGTATCAAATACCACCCCCAATCGCAACCACCTGCCGGGCTGGGGTACATTGGCATGGTCCACGTAATGGGTATTCAGCAAATTGGAAACCTCTGCATAAACCTCGAATTGGGAGAAATTATAAGTCGTTCTGGCATCCAGCATCCAAAAAGAAGGAAATTTTCTCCAGTTGCGATATTCTCCATCCTCATAAGGAAGAAACCCCCCTGCCCTCTCTTTCCATGACGCATGCCAGGTAAAGAAAAGATTACGGCCTGCGCGATGGTGCAACCCTGCCTTAAAATCATGCGTCAGGTGGTCAAGTGCATAATTTGAGACCATCTCTCCACTTTGTTTCCCTGCGTGGGTGTACGCATACTCCAGTGTCAGGTATTGCCGGGACGTAGTTTGATTCCCATTGTCCAATCCGTCTGAAAATACAGATAACGGAACCTGCAGACCACCCTCGAACCCATAGAGGTTTACCCGGGTGTGGTTTGAACTGTACCAAAGTTCATCGCCCGGGTATCTCACCCAGTCGATCATATTCCTTCCCCATCGCCTGAACAGGACTAGTTCTGCATCAATATTGCCCCAACGGCTATGCATGCCGGTTTCTGCAAAAACAGCTTCTTCCGGAAGCAGATCCGGGTTGCCTTGGTTTACAGGGCCTTCATAAAACAGGTCAGTAAAAGTGGGTAACCTAAGGGTCCTGCTTACTGACGCAAACCAACGGTGACGTGGGTGTAGCTGCCATCCCGCATCCAAACCGGGAAAAACACTTACTTTCTGATCCAGATCGGTATTCGCGTATGCCAGCATGCCGGCAGAAAGGGAAAAATCGCCCAGATAAACATTGTGTTCGGCCATTATGCTAATCCCGGTCCGGTGATGATGATGGGTAAAAGACGTATTCTCCTGCCCTGTTACCCCAATGGGTTCATCCATGGGTTCCCCCAGCACATTGCTGAAAATCTGTTCATAGCGCAGGTCAACTGCCATCGCAGTTTTACCCATGTCGCTCAGATATAAATGGTGGATGTTGACGCCACCTGCATCAGAAAGATGAAAGTTATGGCCATTATACCATTCGGGTGCCTCATGCCTGAAGAGCTCAAACCGGTCATGATGGCGTCGCCAGTATGCCTGTACTTTCACCGACGGATAAACTTCCGGGGTTAGCTGCATGGAGGCATATTTGGTTCTTGTGGCCTCAAATTGCTCCGGAAAAACCGGGGAATAAAAACTGTTGGCCCCAAAAGATTTCCTGTTGTACCCCCCCTGAATATCCAGCCGGGCACCTCCCACATCTGCCTGCGTGCGATAAAAGAAATTCCTTTTCTGAAAATCGGTGTTGGATACATACCCGTCGCTTCGCAGGCCCGAGAAGGCGAAGTGGTGGCTGAGTCTTCTTCCTTTGATTCCGGCAGTCAGGGATCCTCCTGCCAACCCGTGGCCTCCACCCGAAAGAGAAAGCCGTACCCCATGATGATCCGGTTTTCTTGTAATGATATTGATAGCCCCGTTAAAGGCATTGGGGCCAAACACCCGGGCTCCGGATCCGTGAAGTACCTCAATGCGTTCGATACTCTCCAGGTCAACCGGAATATTCAGATGATGATGACCTGTTTGCGGGTCACTGATATTAATCCCGTTCAGAAGAATTAATGTCTGGTCAAAGGTCCCCCCCCTGATGCTTATATCGGCCTGTATGCCAAAGCTGCCCCTTTTTCTGATGTCCACTCCACGAACACTTTCAAGGAGGCTGGCAAGATCCGATGCAGGTGACCGCTCAATCTCAGAACGTGAAATCACCTGTACCGAACGCATAAGCTCAGAGGAAACAGCGGGAACGTGTTGTGCACTTATCACCACTTCATCCAGCTCATGTTCAGCCTGCACCTCAATGACCCTGATGGAATCAGGATGTACCTGTGCCAGTGCCGGAACAGTCAGAATGGAACAACCCACATACAGCACCCCGATACGGATCTGTTTACCCAGGCTGTTGAAAGCCGCATATGATTTGCGGGCCCAACGCCTGAAGGTAAATGCGTGGCTGCTGTGCTGAAGTTGTTTTTCCATTGATTGTCTGTATAGTTAATAAAATAAATAAAAAAGTCTACCATAACCTGGAAGGGTAAACCCCCCGGGCGATCATTTCGCGGACAGCGTGTACCGCTTTTTCCCTGTCTTGTTTATAAGTGACACCGAACCATCGCGACTGGCTGCGAAGCACATGAACTTCTGCCTTGTTTTCACGGATCAGTTCATCTACTACCATTGGAATAAAAAACTCTCCATTTTCTGTGTCGATCCGGGTGGCCAGAAAATCCTTCATTTTTTCCTCGAGGTGGGCAAATATATCCGGACCAAACCCCCAGAAATTCATGGAGACCACCTCATCTGGTGTAAGTTGTGTCTTTTGTCCATTGCTGAGAATATCGCCACTGGAATCTTTCTCCAGGGCTTTGAACTCTTCTACATTTGCCAACATGTCCCGGGGGCCAACGCGGCACACGCCGCGTGAAACATGTCCATGATCCGAGAGGGTATTCTCCAGGCGGTAACCCACCATAGAATACGTTCCCTTTTCACCAGGTTTTTGAGATAACAGTTGATCTGCCATCAGAGAAATGGCCCCGCGGCCATAAAAATCATCGGCATTGATCACGGCAAAATTTTCCCCGATAAGGTCTCTCGCCACCCAGATGGCATGACCGGTACCCCATGGCTTTTCCCGGTTGTTGGGGCAATGATAACCACCAGGGAGATCTGCCAGTTCCTGGAAAGCAATCTCTACCTGTACCTTGCCTTTAAGTTTATCTGCTATCCGGGTCCGGAAAGCCTCTTCAAAACTTTTCCGGATTACAAACACCACTTTTCCGAAACCTGAACGGATCGCATCATATACTGAATAGTCCATAATGGTTTCCCCGGAAGGACCAATCCGGTCAAGTTGTTTCATTCCTCCATAACGACTACCCATTCCGGCAGCCAGAACCAAAAGTGCAGGGGCCATTTCTACTTATTTTTTTTCCTGGTTAGCAATAGTGGTTTTTGTGATCGGCAAAAATAAGCAAAACGGCTGATAATTTATTCAAATAACAGGTTCTTCAGATTTGCTTCGGGGTCAGTAACTAATTCAATATTCCCCGAATTGGAAGTCAGCAAGGTGGTAAAACCCGGCCCATGCCCGGAGATGTTACTGTTACTGTGTGTGATCACCCCAATGGTGATTGCCCCCGTCTGGAATATCCGGCCATAAGAGTGGTCAGCATCGGTTATGGCAATGATATCGCCAAAACGAAGCGCATCCAGTCCGTATTGTTCAACCACTTCTTCATCAAAAAGCTGGATGTCATAGTCGCCGGTATATACCTGGTCTGAACCAAGGCCCGACCCCATGATTTTAGCGGGGGCCGTGAGGGCAACAGGAACACGCAGTTTACCCCCAGGGGTAATACCCATACCTGCCTTGGTAAGTGCTTCAAGCAAGCGGGGACTTAAATTAAACGCCTGTACATCACCCGCATTCTGCAATTCCATGCCCGCACCAAGGGCATATACCTGCATCTTGTCACCCGGTGTCATTTTATAAAGCACGTCCGGATCTTCGAAATCTACCATTACATGTTCAGCACCTCCGTGCTTGCCAATGACATAACCTGTTTCACCTTTTGCATCACCAGTAAGTACCCTTACCTGATTTCCGATACACGACAACGCATTGAAAGCACGGCTTTCACCACTTGAACGACTGTTTGTACTGCCCGGATTGTAAAGGGTAACCGCAGGTTCTACGTGATCCCCTGCCAGATTTACAGCGTTATCGCCGGTACGAAAATCATAGCTGATACTTCCCGTGGCCGGGACCATCCTGACAGATCCATCTGCACCTACCCTGTATGGCGTACTCCCTAAGCGGGCTTCTGCAATCCATCCCAGCACCGGCATTTTGACCAGCTGTTCCCTGTTGAACTCCACCGGGGTGAGAGACTGGGCGTCCACCTCAGCAGGAAGAGATAACAAACAGATAAACATTGCACTTGCAAGTGCAAACAGCAGAGGCTGCCTGCATTTAAAACGGCTTGAATACATAATTAAAATGATTTAATGGTTGATGGTGTTGAAAAAAAATTAGCTGCGAAAGATAGTAAATTCTTTTCACACCAAAACAGAAATGCAGCCGGGGCAAGCTGATCAATGTGCAGCCGCCTCAATGTCCACCAGGTGCTGATAGTGCTCAAAAAGATCCATTATGGTATTCACATAATTTACTGGCTCTATCCCTGAAGCATAACCATACCTGACTTCCTTCCTGTTGAAATATTGTGGGCTGGATTTATTAAGCATTTGTTCAGCGACATGTCCGTCCCACACATCCGGGTCGTCTCCGAAAGCTTCAGCAAGGCGTCTGGCATCCTGTACGTGACCATGCCCTATATTATAGGAAGCAATGACAAACTTCTTTCGTTCGTTTTCATCCTCAATATGTTCCTCCCAGTAGTCCTGAAGCCATTGTAAAAACCTGATTCCTGCGGCGATATTTTCTTCAGGATCAAGTGGATTATCAGCACCAAATTCAGAAGCCGTAGCCGGCATCAGCTGCATCAGGCCAACAGCTCCTGCCCAGGAGCGGGCTGAAGAATCGAATTGTGATTCCTGGTAAATCAATGCGGCCAGCAGCCGCCAGTCCCACCCGAGTTCGTCTGCATACTGCTTAAGAACTTCATCATACGCAGAGATCGTTCCTCCTGTGACCGGGAAAAAGTCACTGGCATAGCGGGTACGGAATGCACGTCGGTTCTCATAGTATTTGTTGTAAATTACATAGTAATCGGTTTTGTTACGGGCTTCCTCCAGCCATTCATTGACTTTTTCGAGCAACCCGGGAGAAGTATGTCTCATGGCCCAGGCCGTCTGTTGTGGCATGCTGACGGCTGTTTCCACGTCCAGATCCTGGAAATAAGCAGATTTAATCTTTGCAATATTTTCATCAGCTACTGTGTAATCAATTTCTCCTTCTGCCACTTGTTGGATCAACTCTTCCGTTGTCAGTGCCTCATCGGCCTCCACAATGTCAATATCTGCTCCGATCTCCTCAGAAAGATTGATCAGCCGGTCAAGATATGCCGATTCATGACGCACATGCACTGTTTTACCAGATAGATCAATGGGGTTGCGGATCAATTCACTTTCTATGTTGTGGAGCATCATCTGTCGCCAGTTTTCCGGCTTACGCTGAACCAATACCTGCTGGGTCATATTGAATGGTTTTGAAAAAGCCAGCCTTTCCCTGCGGGCGGAGGTTACAGTCAGCCCGTAAGCGATCAGATCTCCCTCCCCCCTGTCAAGCATATCCATCATTTCGCCAAAATCACGGGCTATCTCAATACGCACGGGCAGGTCAATGTGTTCACCAAAACGCTGAAGCAGTTCATATTCATATCCCATGACCTCTCCCCGGTAAATAAAATAGCTCAGGGGGCTGTAACTTGTAATCGCTACCAGTTCACCCCTTTCCATGATCCCAGGCAGATCCGGCAATGCGGGGCTGCCTTTGCCGCCATTTCCATTGGATCCACAGGAATACATCAGGATCATTCCGGTTAAAATCCCGGTCAAAAGGGCAATATGCTTTTTACAAAGATTCATCATATAAAATTTTATACCCTAAAACTACGTATCACGTGATGAAAAACCAAATTTTTTATACCGTTTATATATATTGCCTTTCTTTTCAGATTCACAAAAAAGACCTGTCATATGAATTTTTGTTATCATTGCATATATAATCATGAATGATCCTATTGCTCCTTTAATTCTTTTATCATGAAACATATCGCTTTTAACCATTTCCTGCCTCTGCATATTGGCCTGATTGCTATATTATTACTCAGTGCCTGTGACTCGAATGATGCAGATTTTGTTTATATCAACGGTAATTTTTACACCCTGGATGAGTCCGTGCCAAAAGCAACAGCCGTCGCAGTGAAAGACGGAGCGTATATGTTTGTCGGCGATCAGGATGGTGCCATGAAGTTCGCGGGCGATCATACCGAAATGATCGACCTGGAAGGTCAAACGGTTATCCCCGGTTTGACCGAAGGCCATATGCATTTTGACAACCTGGGTCGCAACTTGCTGATGGCTCCCCTGGATGTGTACTGGTTGCCCCTGGATGAACTCACTAAAAAACTCGAAGCCGCCGTTGAAGAAGCAGCCCCGGGTGAATGGATTATCGCAAGGGGATACAATGATGCCATCTGGGAAGAACCTCCGCACCGCCGTATGCTGGATGCGGTAAGCCCGGAAAACCCGGTTGTGCTTCGCCGTTATTGCGGGCATGCTCATTTTGTCAACACCAGGGCCCTGCAGGAAGCCGGAATTACCAGTACCACAGAAGATCCTGATGCGGGCAGTATAATCCGGGATGAAAACGGAGAACCGACCGGCGTGCTTGTATCAGCCGCAGGGGCCTTGGTCACCTCGCATGTCCCTCCCGCTCCAGCCCTGTCAGAGGCAGAAGAACTCGAGGCGTTACAAATGGGAAGTGATGCACTGCTGGAGGCCGGGATTACCACCGTGCACTGCGCCACAGGCATTGGTATGGATGATCTCAGGCTAAGGCAGAAGGCATTCAATCAGGGATTTCTGCAGGTACGATTAATGGATGCGGTAAGTGTGGAAACAGCCAGGGAATTGGGAAGCCCTCTTACCGGGCTTTATGATGACCGCTACACGGTTCGATGGGTAAAAATGTTCGCTGACGGATCCCTTGGCGGGCGCGGTGCAGCCATGCTTGACCCCTATGACGATATGCCGGGGGAATATGGCGCCCTTCGTGCACTGGGCCAGGATGAGGAATCTTATGCTGAGCTGGTGGCCGAATTGCTGGGACTGGGTTTTTCCACCCGTACACACTCCATTGGCGACAGGGGGAACAGGGCCACACTGAATGCCTTTGAAAAAGCCATGGAGTTGTCAGGCAAACAACCCGAAGAGGCACGACTGGTGGTGGAACATGCCCAGGTCCTTCATCCCGATGATACAGAAAGATTTGCAGACAGAAGGTTTATTGCTTCCATGCAGCCTGTACATGCCACAGAAGATATGCTTTTTGTGGAAGACCGCATTGGACCGGAAAGGGCTGCCGGGGCGTATGCATGGCGCAACATCCTGGACAAGGGAGGCATCATTGTCGCCGGATCAGACTACGGGGTTTCTCCCTTTAATCCATTTTACGGACTTCATGCAGCCGTCACCCGGCAGGACCGTGAGAATAATCCTGAGGGAGGCTGGTTCCCTGAACAATGCATGACCCGTGAAGAAGCATTGAAAGCTTACACAAAATGGCCCGCTTATGTGGAATTTTCAGAAGACACAAAAGGAAGCATCAGCCAGGGGAACCTGGCGGATTTCATCGTGATAGACCGTGACTATTTCGAGATTCCTGCCGAAGAAATTCATCAAACACAAGTGCTTCGGACGGTATTGGCCGGCCAGACAGTTTTTATGACAGAATAACCAACCCCGGACAAACCAGCCGGAGACCAGCGGGGACCGGCAGATAAATCAACATTATCATTCACCATAACCAATACAACATGATGAAATCAAATTCAATTGTCACCGCCTTCGTTTTCTTCTTAATGAGCGTTCTGGTAAGCACTTCCGTATTCGGATGTTTTACCGTTATTGTGGGCAAGAACGCAAGCCGTGATGGCTCAGTGCTTTTCGGTCACCTTGAGCAGAACGGGGGTCTTCGGAACCTTAGCTACCGATACGTCCCCCGTATTCAATACGAGCCGGGCGATGTGATTCAGCTCCGCCGGGGGGGCACATGGCCCCAGCCGGAAGAAACCTATGCCTATCGCTGGACCAGCAACATCGGGACAGAGTTCGCAGATGGTTATTTCAATGAATGGGGAGTGGCAGTGGGCTCAGATGCCTGCGCCACCAGGGAAGACTCCTATGAAGAGCTGGTCAGCCGCGGTCAGATCACTGACGGAGGGATCGGGTATCAACTTCGCCGGATCATTGCCCAGCGGTCACGTACGGCCCGGGAAGGTGTGGAGGTTGCGACCGAATTGCTCGATCATTTTGGATATGCTTCATCCGGACGTACTTATGTGATCGCCGATGCCAATGAGGCCTGGGTACTTAGTGTGGCTGCCGGGAAAAACTGGATTGCCCAACGGGTACCGGACGATGGCGTTGTACTTCTTCCCAATGTACATATTATTGGGGATGAAGCTGACTTGAACGATACTGAAAATGTGATCGCGTCAGAAGGTCTGGTCGATTATGCCATTTCCCGTGGCTGGTATGACCCCGACTCCGGTGAACCCTTCAGCTTCAGGAAGGCCTTCAACCGCCCTGCACGCGAAGGCAGTTTTATGGATGAGAACGGCGTTGATCCAAGGCAATGGTTCAGCCAGTCACTGGTTCAGGGTGAACTGATTGACCTTCCTGCTGACAGCCAGCTCCCTTTTGCCCTCTACCCTCAACGCAAATTCGATGTCACGGATGTGGCAAATATCATTCGCAGCCATGGATACATTGAAGGGCAGGATCCGGATATGGCCCTGTCTTACCGCCTGGGAATGGAGCAGGATGTTTCCCCGCACAACCGCAACGGTGGCGGATCCGGCCAGATCTGCAGCGGCACCAGCCAGGAATTGGTCGTGTATCAGCTGAGAAACTGGATGCCCGCTGAAATCGGGTCCGTAGGTTGGCGAACCACTGCTGCCCCTTGTGGATCTGTACTGGTGCCCTGGTATGCCGGCATCACTGAAACGCCGGATTCCTATTATAAGCCCTGGCCCCTGGAAGATGCCCTGGATATAGAATTTCAGTTTAACCCCCCGGAAGGAACTTTTGATTATGATCCCGACAATGCCTTTGATGTATTCAATGCCCTTGAAAACATGATCGACCTGAATTATTCCCGAAATATAGAAATGGTCAGGGAAGAATGGGATGCCATGGAGGAGGAACAGTTTAATATGCAGGAAGCCATTGAAAAAGTTGCGCTGGAGCTTTATGAACAGGATAAGGATAAGGCCGTAAACTTCCTGACAGGATATTCCAATTATCGCGCCATGCATGCCTTTGATAATGCCAAAGAACTCCTGAATCATCTGAAAACAATTCATTGGGCACATTAAAATAGCGCACTTATGAAAACAAATTTTGGTCCCTCAAAGATTTTATTTCCCAGTCCTGTGGCCCTTGTGGTAACAGGCACAATGAATGAAGCCAACATTGCTACCATCGCCTGGGCCAGCCTGTTGACCAGTAAGCCCCCGACCCTGGGTATTTCGGTCGGGCAGAAAGGATTTACCGGGGAGGCAATCAAAAACAACAACAACTTCAGTGTCAATATTGCCACGGCAGACATTATGACCCAGGCAGATTTTTGCGGCATTACCACCGGAAAGGAAATTGATAAATTCGAACGATCCGGTTTGACAAAAATGCCTTCCAATGTCATCCAGTCGCCCATCATCAAAGAGTGTCCGCTCAACCTGGAATGCAAACTGACAGACTGGCGGATTATCGGACAGACCATCCATTTCGTGGGTGAAATTGCCGAAACCCATGTGGATACGAAGCTTTTGGGCAACCCTTCTGATCTTGGCTCTATTGACATTGCTGCCTTCAACCCGCTGATCTATTTCGGAGGCGTCAGGGAGTACAGGAACGTGGGTGAGAAGATTGGTGATGCTTACCAGATCGGCAAGCAACTCAGGTAACAGGTAAAGGAATTGTCCTATGCCCCAGCGCATCCTTGACAAAACGGTATTTTCCCTCTCCGAGGTCGGAAGAAGTATTCAGAAAACACTCCGGGAAAGGTATAAAGGCAGTTACTGGATCAGGGCTGAACTGAATAAACTCAATTATTATGATCAGTCCGGACACTGTTTCCCGGAACTGGTTGAGAAGGAAGGAGCCACGGTCAGGGCACAGATGCGTGCGGTCTTATGGAGAGAAGATTTTGCATCCATCAATGAAAAATTCATTGAGGTTTTAAAAGAGCCCCTGAGAGACGGGATTAAGATCATGCTGCTTGGCCGTATTATCTTTGATCCCGTTTACGGGTTATCTCTTCGCATTCTGGATATTGATCCCTCTTTTACTTTGGGTGACCTGGAAAAAGAAAAGCAGGCATGCATTGATACACTGGTAAGGGAAGGATTGTTTGATAAGAACAAAGCACACAAAGTCCCACTTCTGCCTCAGAGAATTGCGGTAATATCGGCAGAAACAAGTAAGGGATACGCTGACTTTACCCGTATTATTGACCAAAGTGAGTCAGATTACCGTTTTTTCCATCTGCTTTTCCCCGCATTGTTGCAGGGAGATCAGGCCGCAGTTTCCATATTGCATCAATTATCCCGCATCAAAAAGGTCATTCAGCATTTCGACCTGGTAACCATTATTCGTGGCGGAGGAGATGACATCGGGCTGGCCTGTTATAATAATATACATCTTTCCAGGGCTGTGGCGGATTTTCCGCTTCCGGTGTTTACAGGGATCGGCCATGTCACCAACGAAACTGTGACCGAAATGGTCGCACATACCAATGCAATCACCCCTACCAAACTTGCAGAGACCCTGATTGGCTATTTTCGTGACTTTGAAAACAGGGTGAGGGACAAAGCTGATATGATTCGCCTGGCAAGCCGGCAAAAGCTAACACTTGACCACCATCTGTTGGTATTCAATGTCAATCAGCTAAAATCCGGGGTAAATGGACAACTTGCACAACAACGTTCCGGGTTGAGAGAATCGGCTCTGCGGTTAAAGCAGGAGTCCGGATACCTGGTCCGATACCACAAAGACCACCTTATCCCCCATCAGTCCCGTTCTCTTCAAGTGGGAGTGAATGACCTGCTTAAAATACAGCAACGTCAGCTGACCGGCATATTCAGCGAATTGTCTGCGGGCAGCAAATCCTTACTTAGGGAAAACGGGCGTGAATTGAAAGGAATGGAATCCTCCCTTGAACAACTTCATCCCGACAATGTACTGAAAAGGGGCTTCAGCATAACCCGGCACCGGGGCAAAGCATTAAAGGACGGACAAAATATCAAAGAGGGGGATTTTCTTGAAACGACACTTTTTGACAGTGTGATCCAAAGTAAAACCATCACCACCAAAACAAAAATGAACCATGACGGATAAACCAACCTACACTGAAGCATTTCGTGAGTTACAGGATATTGTAACCGACATAGAAGAGGGACAGATCGATGTGGATGTGTTGTCCGAAAAGGTGAAACGAGCCACAGAATTGATCCGGATCTGCAAGGAAAAACTCCACAATACCAATGAGGATGTACAGGAAATTCTCAGAGAATTGGAAAAATCCGATACCGGTCAGGAAAACCACGATGAATAATCGCGCTATGCAGGTTCTGATCGCTGAACTCCCTGCATATATTTAGTCCATACCCCCGGGCGATCCGGTAATGGATTCATCCTCATGCCAAATGCGGACTCCTTATGGATGTCATACACTTTACCCGGTACCCATGATACGAAGTTGGATTCATCGTCATGCCATAGCGAGTCTGTGAGGGATTCTTCTAATGCACATGGCCTTCCATCTCCTCTTCCGGCATTTCTGTGTGCCCTACTCCTTCTCTAAGCTCTTCCCGGACTTCGCCGCACCTGAGCATCATGGATCCGAAGTAAGGGTTGCTGATCTCCTCAAACTCACTGAGCCAATAGGCTCCCTGGTCGTCGTCATACATGGGGCAAAAAGCCACATAAAAAGTTTGCCCGACAGCTCCCAGGGTTTGTGCCACCGAGATCATAGCTTCTGATAACGGCTCAAAATGAACACGCCGGGTCTCCAGGTCCTCTGCATCAATAAAATGCTCCAGGCTCTCCGCAATCAGGCCATATTGTTCCATCCAGAACATGTGATGTTCCCCGTCCAGGGAATGCTCACCTGTATCTTCCAGTTGATTTAGCATCGATTCCGCGTGCTCCACAGATGATTCCTCCGGGTCATCATCAGCCAGGGCATTCAGCTTTTCCAAAATGCGTGAACGGCTCCAGTAGTATTCCACGTCTTCTTCGAAAATGACATAGATGCTGGAAAATCCAAACATCGAGGTGGACTGTATCACTATTATGGGAAAAAGCTATAAGATTTATAACTCATCCAAAGACTTGCGTTGGTTGTGATGAAGTTTCCGGAATTCTCCCGGGGTCATGCCGGTTACTTTTTTAAACTGGCTGTTCAGGTAGGAAGGGCTGCTGTAACCCATCTGCCAGGCAATTTCTCCGAGGTTCATTTCGTCATAAAACAACAACTCCTTTACCCTCTCAATCTTTTGCCGGATAATGAATTGCTCAAGTGTGATCCCTTCCACCTGAGAAAACAGGTTGCTGATATAACTGTATTCATAGGGAATCTCCTTTCCGATCAGGTCTGACCAGTTGTTTTTGACACCCCCGTCAGCGTGGTGGATTTGCCGGATGACAACACTTTTAATTTTCTGTATCATCTGGCTGCGCCGCTCATCGATCCGCTTAAATCCAAGTTCCTCCAGGGATTGATCCAGTTTCTCAAGTTCAGTTTCGCTCATCGAGTCCTTGTCCAGGATAAGCTCTCCGAGTGACACATACAAGGGATCCAGATTCAGTTCTTTGGCCACATGGCGTACCGCCTCCACGCAGCGCGGGCAGACCATATTTTTAATAACCAGTTTAATCGGCATCGGTCAGTGCTTTAATCCTTCCTTTTGATAATCTCTGCGTTGCGGTTTCCATAGGGAAGAGATCCACCTTCCTCTTCTTTTAGTTTTTTCCAGGCCCTTGAGATGATGAGTTCTTCCACGTCATCTTTGTCACAGGGAACTTCTACCACATACTCTTCAATTTCATAAGTGGCAATACTGCATTTTACAATGGCCTTTCCCATATTGCTGGTTCATTTATTTGAAACGGATAAATTGACAGGACGGCTGAAACTTCATCCTGGTACGCCGGCTTCCCTTTAAACAAATATACGCGACAAATTTGAATTAATCCAGTATTTATGGAAAATCATGTGTGGATGACAGAAGTCCGGCCCAGGAAATATATTCAAAGAAAAAAATGTATATTGCGCCTGTTACCGGAACAAACCTTTCCGACATCCTTATTAATTAACCAAATCTACAACCAACATGATCAGAAAAATTTTTTTACTGGGGGTACTCCTGTGCCTGTCAGCATTTGTTTATGGACAATACACCCCCTGGTATTACTGGACATTTCTGCCTGAGGAGCAGATAAACGAGATCATCGGCGAGACCTCCGGTGAGACAGCCTTTCATACCATAATTGAAACGGCCGGCTATACCAGAAACCGGCCGGAGGAAGAATACCATACCACTTTCAGGGAGTCAGCCTATATTTATGAACAGTTGCAATCATACGGGATAGACGAAGCTGACCTCGTTCGAGTCCCGGCACGCAACGATGAAACATGGAACGGAATCAGGGGTGAGCTTTGGGAAACAGCACCGGGAAAATCAAAAATTGTATCATACCGGGACAATGCTTTTCAGCTTACCCAGGGCAGCAATGATGCGGATCTCAGTGCGGAACTGGTCTGGGTGGGCAAAGGCTCACAGGATGAGGTCAACGGGTCGGATGTTGAAGGCAAGATTGCTGTTGGTCATGGAAACGTATCCTACATACACAGGAATGCAATTATGGCCGGAGCCATAGGCGTGGTGGCCATCAGCGATTCAAGGAATTATATCGATCCCCTGCAGGTTCCTGCAGGACGTATCGGGGATGTACGCAACCCTGACACCGGAGAAACCTGGCCTGCCGGATTTGCTTTCCAGATGAACATCCGGGAAGGACAATATTTAAGGAACCGTCTGATGCGCGGTGAAACCATTATGGCCCGCGCCCTGGTGGAAACAAGCATGGAGCCCTATGAGATCCAGAATGTAGAAGCCACCATTTTGGGAGAAAACCCGGAAGAAACCGGGGTGATCTTATCTGCACATATTTTTGAGGGGTTGGTGAAACAGGGTGCGAACGACAACAAGTCGGGCGGCGCCGCTATTCTGGAAGTGGCCAGGGTATTGAACACCCTGATCGAAGAAGGACGGATTCCGCGTCCCAAGCGCAGCATTCGCTTTATCTGGGCTCCCGAGTTTTCCGGAACCCGGCCCTGGGTAGAAACAAATTTTGAAGACATCAGGGAAGCCTATTGCAACATTAATATGGACATGGTCGGTGAATGGCTCAGTCTGAATAAATCTACTTTCTCCCTCATGCGTACCACCTTTGGCAATGCCCATTACGTCAACGATGTGGTAGAAAATTATTTTCGTTTTATCGGGGAGGGAAATATGGAGAAAATTCATAACAGGCAATCCACTTACCCGGTGGCCCACCGGATCGTGGCACCTTATGGTGCGGATGAACCATTTCGTTACAGCATCGAGCCCCATTACGGGTCTTCCGATCATGAGGTTTTCAATAACTTCGGGGTACGGATTCCTGGCGTAATGCTGATTGCCTGGCCGGATCAATGGTACCATACATCGGGTGACGTGGCCGACAAGGCCGATCCGACACAACTTAAAAGGGCCGTAGTGATCGCAGCCGCCTCAGCCTACACCATTGCCAATGCCAATGATGAAATGGCTGTTAAAATTGCCGGTGAAATTGCCGGGAACGCTGCCAGTCGATTGGGTCATCAGCTCCAGGTGTCCATGGATATGATCAGTAAAAGCAACAGAGCCAACCTGCAAATACGCTACCGGGAAGCAGACGAGTTGTTACAGGCTCATCTGCTGAATGAATTGGCCACCGTGGAGTCCGTATATGAATTGATGGAGGATGCGTCATGGGGCAACGATTATATTGAAGACATGAAAACAAGTATTGAGGCTGTCGGGGTAAGCCACCGAAATGCACTGCAAGCACAGATGCAGACCAGGTCACGCCTCCTTGATATGGATCCGGTTTCTCCGGAAACACTTACAGCTGATGAAGAACAGGCCAGCATGCTTATTCCTGCCTATACACCCGGCACATATAAAGGAGGGCCGAACATTCTGAATGAAAGCCTGGCTGCATTGCCCGAAGAAGTATCAGAGGAATACCCGGTTGAGGGCCGTATTAACCGTACAGAAATTGCCCGCCTTGTAAACGGAGAATATTCCATTTATACCATCAAAATCATGTTGGATGCACAACAGGAAGACAAGAACAACCTGCAGGATATCATGAATTTCTTCCAACAAATGAAAATTGCGGGATTGGTAGAATTCTGATCCAAAACCTGCATTCATCCCATGCAATCAAGACAGTCGGCCTTTGCATGAATCATTGCCTGCCTCCCCTTTCGCAAATGACAGATGCGAAAGGGGATTTTTTACTTATTGACTGTCCCGATACGTTCTTCCACAGATTTGATCTTCCCTTCCAACTGGTTATCTTTTCCTTTCCGGATATCCAGTTTCATGCTGGAATAGATCCTTTGGCAATCGGGCTCCAGAAGACCGTAGGCCTGTTCAATTACCCTGAGTATCTGTTGTATGGTGTCTGCTTCCACCACTGTTCCCATGGGGGTCAGCCGGTAATTCAGCCCTGTTTCCTTAATCATTTTGATAATTCTGCTCACATAAGGACTCACACTCTCCCCTTTATCCGTGGGGAACATCGAAAATTCAAGCAATACAGACATAAGATTATTTTTTTGTGTGATATAAAATTACAAAAGCTACTGCATATAAAAAATTTTACCTCAGGGTATTTTGTCTGAATAATTTGAATAATTTAGCCAATGGAAGAACGAAAACTGCAGTTAAATGACCGGAAATTATCTTTACAGAACCTTCTACGATCCGACATGAAAATTTCAATAATCAGTATTCTCATAATTATCATTGTTATTGGCTGCAGGTCAACACAAGAGACGGCAGATATGAATGATGAAGGAAAGATTATTTGGGAAAACCCGGTAATCCAGCCAAGAAATCACCCGGGGATTGAACGCATTTTCCAACAGGACGGAGATAGGCGGCAGGAAAATAATGAATCAGGGCTGAAGGATTTTATCGACCGCACAAATTCCGGATTCAGGGATAGTAAAATCAGTATTGAGGAAGCCAACAAGGTGTATGAGATGCTCCATGACTCCGGAATGCTCTTTAATGAGCCGATTGGCATGCCGGATCCCGACGAGCCACGTTCACATGAAACGGTTGATGACCTGAAAAAGCGGGTCGCCATCCGTAAAATAGACGAAAATACTTATTATATATTCTTTGTCAGAACCTCTTGTGGTTTCACTTATTTCTATGGCTATTTTTCCATGCCCGATCAAGCAGAAAACCTTAATTTACAACCCATTGAAAGCTGGCGTGCCTCTGTACCCTGCTAACACTCTATACCCTGCAAATACTCCGTATCCTGTTATTTTTTTTACCTGTAATTCATCCAAATGCCTATTTCAATGTATCAGCGCTCAGTAATTATTCTGCTTATTTTCCTTACAGCTGTCTTTAATATTTACGGTCAGCAAGGGACTCCCCGACAAACCAAACTGAAGTCTTTGCAAGAGACCCTGAAGTTCAGTTCAACGGAGATTCTGGATGACATGGCAGCCAACAGGCAACTGGCTCATTCGATTGCCGGTGACAAAGGGTGGGTCACCAGGCAGGTACTTCCCAATGGTGATATGATCTCACTGGAAGGGGTGGACAGCAACGGGCTGCCCATCTATTATACCACCGAATTCAATCTTTATGCAGCAGCCACCACCGGCACCGACAAACTATGGACGGGTGGTGGCCCCGGTCTTAACCTGACAGGTGGTTCTCCTTTCATGGATGGCAAACTGGCTATATGGGATGGAGGCAATGTACGCGGAGGCCACCAGGAAATCTCCCGTCGCTCTACAGCGAACAACCCGGACGCTGATATCAGCAATCATGCCACCCACGTGGCAGGTACCATGATCGCTGCAGGGGTGAATCCACTGGCCAAAGGCATGGCTCATGGAGCCAATGATATCATGTCATGGGATTTCAGCAATGACGGGGAAGAAATGACAGATGCTGCCGACAGTTTACTGGTATCCAACCATTCTTACGGGAGACTTGCCGGATGGCGTTTTAATAGTGACAGAGACGGCACATCCTCTGATCCTAACTGGGAGTGGCGGGGAGATGTCTCTGTAAGCAAGGAAGAAGATTATATATTTGGATACTACAGCAGCAGAGCCCGGCTGTGGGACATGATCGCCTATTACTCACCCTATTACCTGATCGTAAAATCTGCAGGCAATAACCGGGGCTCAAATGGGCCTTCTGTGGGCCAACCTTACTGGCATTATGACGAAACAGGCGACTGGACCCTTGCCAACCGCACACAGGATATGAGCAGTAATGACGGGTATAATACAGTAGCTGCCTATGGGAATGCCAAAAATATTCTGAGTGTGGGTGCGGTAAGTGCGATCAAAAACGGATACCGTAAACCTGAAGAAGTCATCGTGTCGGGTTTTTCCAGCTGGGGGCCAACAGATGACGGAAGGATCAAGCCGGACATCGTAGCCAACGGTGTCAGTGTATATTCAGCCTCATCCAGTGGAAATGCCGATTACACAACAATGAGCGGTACTTCGATGTCCGCCCCGAATACTTCCGGCACCCTGTTCTTGCTTCAGGAACACTATCACCAGCTGAACGATACCTTTATGCTCAGTTCCACGCTGAAGGGGCTGGTATGTCATACAGCCAATCCCGCCGGAAACCCCGGGCCAGATTATATATACGGATGGGGTCTTCTGGATGCAGAGTCAGCAGCCCGGGCAATCACCGATAACGGCAATGGAGCAGTTATTGAAGAAAATACCCTCATTGAGCAGGATACCCTCACCCTGGAATTAACCGCTTCAGGCAGGGAAGCTCTTTCAGTAACCATTGCCTGGACTGATCCGGAAGCGGATCCCCTTGAGGTAAACCAGGAAGTGCTGAATAACCGGACTCCACGCCTGGTCAATGACCTGGATCTTCGTGTAACGGATATGGATTCCATCTTTAAGCCCTGGGTATTGGATGTAGAAAACCCGGAGGCCTTTGCCACAACCGGAGATAATATAGTGGACAACATTGAGCAGATATATATTGAGCACCCCGTTCCCGGCAAAACCTATACCATCACTGTAACCCATAAAAACGACAGCCTTGTCAGGGGGTCGCAAAATTTCTCCCTGATCGCCACCGGCGTTGGGGGTGAACCCTTGCCGGTTTCTGAGGCCCTGGATGAGAAGGGCATATTTATCCAGGACTTCAACCTCAATACCCTTGACAATGAACAGGAAGGAGGCTGTCATACCTACCGTGATTTCACCAATATGAAAACAGTTCTTAAGGCCGGAGGTTCCTACCCTTTTGAAGTCAACACAGGCTATTGTGAAGAATATGGACCTCACGTCATAAGTATTTACGCCGACTGGAACTCCGATGGAATCTTTGATGAAGATGAAATTGTGGCTACCTCTGCCGTGAAAGATTCTCCGGGCAGCTTTACAGGAACATTGAATGTTCCGATTCACGTCGGGTCAGGATCCACAGCAATTCTCCGTGTGGTCGCTAAGGAAACAGATCACCCGGATGAGATGGCCCCGGACCTTGATTATCAAAGAGGGGAGACCCAGGATTACCTCCTGGTATTTGATCGTGCCACAACTGACGTGCAAATTTCCGGGCTTCCGGGCCTCTCGGGAGTTCTTTGTCCCTCCGAACACCAATCAGTCACGGTCAGTCTGGAAAACAACGGCTCAGAACCTGTCAGCGAGATTCTTCTGCAAGCTGTCTTATATGAAGATGAACAACCTTCAGATACCATCAAAGAGGTCTATTCCAATGAACTTGATGCATTGTCTGCTGACGTCTTCCGTTTCAACGACACATTTACCACTTTGCCTGACAGTGATTACATGGTGGAGGTTTCTGTGATGCAACCCGAAACACTTCTGGGAGATCATGGTACATTACAGGTATTATTTCAGACCGGAAACAGGCCCCCGCCCCCTTCTGCAAAGGCAGTTGTCTGTCAAGGAGAAGAGGAGACCAGGTTATCGGCCCAGGGAGCAGGCACTGTTTATTGGTATAGCGATGCAGAAGACGGAGACCTTTTGGCTGTGGGTTCGGATCCCGTGCTGGATCACCGGCCCGAATCCGCAAAGGTTTTTGCGGGATTTGACAATTTATATACCGGAATCGGGCCCAAACAAAAAGAAGAGTATCCATGGACGAACGGCACCTACACCCGAGCCACCGCCCACCCTGTTTTCACCACCCATGTACCATTGGTGATCCGTTCTGCCAGGTTATATATTGGTCATCCAGGTGAGGTAACCTTTTCGGTGGTCAACTATCAAACGGGGGAAGTTGTTTCCATTGCCGAGCTCAATGTAACAGCCACCAGAAGCACGCCCACAGATGAAATTGGCGCGCCGGATGACCCGGAAGATGAAGGCAGGGTATATCAGTTAAACCTGGTTATACCAGAACCTGGCAAGTACAGGTTACGTATCTCCTACGGATCCCGGACTACCATATTCCGTTCAGCGGGCAACACTTCCAATCCTTATCCTTATGAGGTTCCTGATGTGATGGAGATCACAGAAACCTCAGCCAGCGAATCCACAGATTATTATTACTGGCTATATGACACAAAAATCGAAGCCTACGGATGTGCCAGTGAACTGCAGGAAGTAGAAATAGAGGATGTGGAAAATCCGGTGGTTAAGCTGGATGACTGGTCGTACCTGGATGAGGGCCAGCTGATCCTTGATGCACGTAACCCGGGCGCCGACTACAGGTGGAGCACCGGAGCCCGCACACAAAAAATTGCCCCGGTGTTTTCCGGAAATTACTGGGTGGTTGTCACCAATGAACAAGGATGCCAGGCCAGGGATGAAATAAAAGTCACGGAAACCTCGGCGGAGGAACCCCTCAAAGCTGAAGTCCGTGTTTATCCAAACCCGACAGACCATTTACTCATTATTGAATCACCCGGGAAGATAAAGGCAGAGCTGTTCTCCGTTGAAGGACGGCTGCACCGTACGGCATTCAATGAAGGGGGACAGACCCTGATGGATGTATCAGATATTCAAAAAGGCATATACCTGCTGCGCCTGACGGATCCGGACAACGGCAACACCGCCACCTACAGGGTAATGATTCGTTAGGGAATCATCACCTGCCAGCATGATTTGTTTTTACCCCGTTCCATTGCAATATTCAGACAATGGATCCTGATTTAATATCTCTTTTGAGTTGATCCTCCATTGAAGCCGGTTTCACATTGATCTGCAGAAAATGTATATTTGATGGTGATATAAAAATTGCCTATGGAACCTATTGAGAAAGATCAATTAAAGAAAACCTGTTTGGCACAACGCAGGTTCTTTGCCACGCGGAAAACCCGCGAATTACAGTTCAGGAAAGCACAGCTGATTAAACTCAGAAAGACCATCACGAAATACGAACAAGGGATTATCGATGCCCTTTGGCAGGACCTGAGGAAATCACCGGAAGAAACTTACCTGACCGAGATCAGTGTGGTGCTGATGGAAATCAGTCACCACCTGAAAAACATGAGCCGTTGGGCACGTACACGCCGGCGCCCTACTCCATTCCACCTGAGGCCATCCAAAAGCAGACTCATGATTGAACCCCTGGGACGTGCGCTGATTATTGCCCCGTGGAACTACCCCTTTCATTTGATGATGAGCCCCCTTGTGGGAGCCATTTCTGCAGGGTGCTGTGCCATTCTGAAACCATCCCCGGATGCCAGGGCCACTTCCGCTTTAATGAAAGAAATAATCCGCGAAACCTTCGATCCGGAATACATTTCCCTGGTAGAAGGGGGCCGGGAAGTCAATACCCTGTTGCTCGAACAGCGCCATGACCTGATTTTCTTCACCGGCAGCACCAAAGTCGGGAAGGTTGTAATGGAAGCCGCAGCAAAATACCTGACCCCGGTTTTACTGGAACTGGGTGGAAAGAGCCCATGTATTGTAGATAAAGACGCCAAAGTGGATGTGGCAGCCAGACGGATCGCATGGGGTAAGACCATAAATGCCGGACAAACTTGCGTGGCGCCCGATTATGTGCTGGTTCATGAGAGCCTGAAGGAGGAACTGATATCGGAAATAATCAAACATCTCGAGTCAATGTACGGGAAAGATCCCCGGAAAAGCCCGCATTATCCGAGGATTATCAACAATAAGGCCATGGACAGGCTTCTGGGGTATCTGCAGGAAGGAAATATCATTTACGGAGGAAAGGCAGATACGTCAGACAACTACATCTCCCCCACCCTGATGGACGAGGTAGGGGGAAATGACCCCATCATGCAAAATGAAATATTTGGCCCTCTTTTGCCGGTGATTTCATTTAAAGATATTGAGGACGCCATAAAAATTATCAATGACCGGGAAAAACCCCTGGCGTTTTATTATTTCGGCAACAATCACAAAGCAAAAGGAGTATTATCCAGGGTCTCCTCCGGAGGGGTCTGTCTTAATGACACCATCCTGCACGTCGCAAATCACCATCTGCCCTTCGGCGGGGTAGGTCACAGCGGTACCGGCAGATACCACGGAAAGGAAAGTTTCCTGGCATTCAGCAACCGCCGGGCAGTGCTGCAGACTCCAACCTGGCCTGATCTTCCTTTTCAATATCCGCCGTTCAAAATGTTCGGGTGGGTAAAAAACTACCTGGACCGGAAAGGGAAGTAACACGAAAATCATATATTAACCAAATGGAACAGAACCTGGTATTTGGCACCCTGCTTTTGGTACTTGCACTGTTTTCCTGGGGACGGATCAGGCATGACGGAGTGGCCCTGATTGCTTTGTTTATCCTGGTGATTGCCGGGATCATTCCTGCAGAAGAAAGCTTCAACGGCTTCGGCCATCCGGCGGTGATCACCGTAGCTGCCGTACTGGTTATCGGGAAAGGACTGGAAATATCGGGACTGATCGACCTGTTGGGGAAATGGGTCATGAAGGTAGGCAAAGGATTGTTGACACAGATCATCACCCTGTCGGTGATCGTCGCTGTGGCCTCCGCCTTCATGAACAACGTAGGAGCCCTGGCCATCATGATGCCTGTCGCCATCACCCTTGCCCGAAAAAGCGGCAATCCTCCCTCCTATATCCTGATGCCCATAGCCTTTGCTTCGCTGCTCGGCGGCATGAGCACCTTGATCGGGACACCACCGAACATCATCATTGCCACCCTCAGGGGCGATGAACTTGGCACTTCCTTCAGCATGTTTGACTTTTCCCCGGTGGGAGCCGGTCTGGCGATTGCCGGAATACTGTTCATCTCATTGATCGGATGGCGGTTATTGCCGAAAAGGGCTGCACAAAAGTCCGCCTCTGAGTTGTTTGATGTGGATGAGTATATCACAGAGGTAAAAGTAGGCCGTGATGCAAAGGTTAAGGGAAGCACCATAGATGAGTTACAGAAATTAAGTGACACTGATGTCCAGATCCTGGGTATGGTACGTAAAGGAAAACGAATCCATGCACCCGGCCCGGAAGAGGTACTGAAAGTCAGCGATGTGATCATTCTTGAAGCGGATGCAGAGAATCTGAAGGAATTTCTGGACGATACCGGCCTGAAACTGGTGGGCGACAAAAAATTCCGCAAAGATGCGGAAGGATCAAAAAACATTGTGATCGCAGAAGGCATTCTGACCCCTGACTCCCCGATCACAGGACAATCCGCAGCCAAACTTCAGATGCGCAGCCGTTACGGGGTAAATCTGCTTGCTGTTGCCCGGAAAGACCAGAAAATCAGGAGAAGACTCGACCAGGTGGTTTTTAAAACCGGTGACGTACTGCTGCTTCAGGGACGTGAACACACTGTGGATAACGCCATGACCTCACTGGGGTGTCTGCCCCTGGCTCACCGCGGACTGAGGATTGGTTACAAACAAAAGATCCCGCTGGCCCTCGGGATTTTTGCTACGGCCATTGTGATGGTTGTTACCGGCCTGCTGGCCGTACAGGTGGCTTTTGCCATGGCAGCAGTGGCCATGGTCCTGTCACGGGTATTGCCGTTGAAGAACGTATATGATCACATCGACTGGCCCGTCATTATTTTGCTCGGGGCCATGATCCCGGTGGGAAGTGCCCTGGAAACCACAGGAGGCGCAGAAACAATCGCATCACATATCCTCCGCTCTGCAGAGGCGATCCCCCCCTGGGCCATTCTTGCCATCATCCTGGTGGTAACCATGTTCCTGTCGGATATCATCAATAACGCAGCTACGGTGGTTCTGATGGCTCCCATAGCCATCAGCGTGGCTTCCGGGATGGGCTTCTCTGTGGATCCATTCCTGATGGCTGTGGCAGTAGGCGGATCCTGCGCCTTCCTCACTCCCATCGGTCACCAGTCAAACACCCTGGTGATGGGCCCGGGCGGATACAAATTCACTGATTACTGGCGCATGGGGCTTCCCCTGGAGGTAATCATCGTGGTGGTAGGAGTTCCCCTGATCATGCTGGTGTGGCCCCTGTAATCAGCCCCTATACACCAGCCTGTATCCGGTTATGGAACCGCAGCTACATTCCGGCCTGAACTTTGCATAAAACACTCAGGGCCCATACCTGGCTGGCATGCCTGCGAATATCGAATTCTTTCCCTCTGTCATATAATCAAATTCCCGTGTCTTTATTATATTTACAAAAACAAACCAATTATTCACCAATCTGATGCTGGAATGAAAAGCAGGTATTCTTTGAAATTGGGTAAACCTTTTGGGATTCAGGTCTCCGTCCACTGGACTTTTTCGCTCCTGATCGCCTGGATTGTACTAATTAGTGTAAGCCGCGGAATGGAGACCACACAAATACTGATGCATGTGTTGTTTGTACTGGCTCTTTTTGTTTGTGTGGTATTGCATGAACTCGGGCACTCCCTGGCCGCCATCCGGCTTGGAGGAGAGGTTAAAAGCATCACCCTGCTTCCCATCGGCGGAATGGCCAATATGTCCAAAATGCCGGAAAACCCCAAAGAAGAGTTTTTAGTCTCAGCAGCAGGCCCATTGGTAAACATTGTCATTGCAGCAATTTTATGGGGATATCTGTTAACCTTTCATTCGACGCCGATCAACCAGATGGAGTTCGAGGCCATTACCATCAATAATTTCCCGCTGATGCTCATGGCAGCCAATCTTTTCATCGTGGCTTTCAACCTTATCCCGGCTTTCCCTATGGACGGCGGAAGGCTTTTCCGCTCTGCACTCTCCATCCGGATGAGCCGCCTGAAAGCAACCCGGATCGCCAAAGACATCGGGCAGGTATTTGCCGTCATTTTTATCATTGCAGGATTGTTCTTTAATCCTTTTTTGGTCATCATCGGTTTTTTCATCCTCCTTGGGGCAAAGGGAGAATATGAAATGATCAAATACCAGGATGTGCTGAAAAATTACACTGTGGATGACATCATCAGCACTTCCTATGCGGAACTCGATGCCGAAGACAGCCTGGGAAAGGCCGCAGAAAAACTGATACATATTTCAGACAATGGTTTTGTAATCAAATCAGATGGAGAGTACACGGGTATTTTAACGAAAAATGATTTGATCAACGGATTGAATGCGCATGGAAAAGAGGGCAAAATCCGGGATGTAATGCGTACCAGCATAGATCACGTTGACGCAGACACCCCTTTATTTGAAGTGTATCAGCACATGCAGAAAAACAGGCTTTACCTGCTCCCGGTATTCTCGGATGACCAATTCAGGGGAGTGCTGGATCTGGAGAATCTCAACGAATTCTTCCTGATCAGAAAAGCCCTGGTTTAATTTTTCCAGATGGCTTCCTTTACCACAGGGACATCCGGGATTACCACACTGAAGGTTGACCCTTCTCCTGGTCTGCTTTTTAAATGGATATTCCCGCCCATCAGGTTGATCAGTTTCTTTGAAATGCTAAGACCCAGCCCTGTGCCTCCGTATTCGCCCGGGGCCTGATCACATTGTTGAGAGAATGGCTTGAATATGTTGTCAATTTCTTGTTGTTGAACTCCTTTCCCGGTATCTTTCACCCAAATAAACAGTTTGCCGGCTGAAGATCCGGGCTCTTTGTCAAATCCAGCTATAAGCCGAACCGATCCCGTATGGGTGAATTTAATCGCATTGTCAAGCAGGTTATACAGTACCTGCCGCAACCGGAAGGTATCCAGCCTGACAACTGGGGGCAACAATTCATCCAACCTGCAATCAAA
The DNA here is from genome assembly GCA_964463915.1 of uncultured Bacteroidales bacterium. Lineage (GTDB taxonomy): Bacteria > Bacteroidota > Bacteroidia > Bacteroidales > UBA7960 > PUPG01. Next base: position 94,072 of record CAYXEH010000003.1, read on the forward strand.
ATCCAGGCCTTTTCGACGGGCTTTTTCGGAAAAGATCATTCCCATCTCCTGTAACAGGGATTTTATGTCCACCTCCATCGGAGAAATTTCAACGCGGCCGGCATCAATTTTTGAAAAATCAAGGACATTGTTCACTAACTTCAACAGGTGTTCTCCACTGCTGTTTACAAGTTTAATCATTCTTTTATTCTCATATTCCTCCAGCCTTTTATACAACACCTCGCTGAATCCCAGGATCGCATTCATCGGGGTACGTATTTCATGACTGATATTGGCAAGGAAAAAAGATTTGGCTTTTTCAGCCTTTTCTGCTTTTTCTTTCGCAAGGATCAGTTCCTGTTCAAATTCTTTCAGGTCTGTGATATCGGTCAGCGTTCCCTGTAACCCGACCACTTTCCCTTCACGGAGCAAAGGTCTTGCCTTGGTTCTGACCCAGACAACACCTTTGTTTTTTTTCAGAAACCGGTATTCTGAAGGCTCCATGGTCCCGGAAAAGACTTTACGGAACTGCGCCATACGCTCTTTCCTGTCTTCCGGATGGACGAATTCCACAAAATTCTTCCCAAATACCTCATCGGCGGTGTACCCGCTGATCCATTCTATATTTGGAGATATATAGGTGACATTGGCATGCTGATCAATGGTATAAATTACCTCGTTCAGGTTCTCCAGGAGCATCTTGTAATGATCACGGCTTTGGGAAATATCCCGGATACGGCTTTCAAGCTCAGCAATTTTCTCATTGCAGGCTTTATCCCTGTTTTTCTCATCATTATTATCTGACACATATTGGTTCATCTCTTCAGGACAAATAACAAATAAGACAACTAATAATTCATTGGATAACTCCACGAAATTAAGAATTATTATATTTTTACCGACAGAAATCCCGTTTAATTAATAATCCAAAACAAATGATAGAAGTCAACAATCTCTGCAAAGACTTTCCCCTCAACAAAAAACAACAGGATGAAACGGGGGTAAAACAGAAACACCTCAGGGTACTGGATCATATTGGTTTTGAGTGCCGGCCCGGCAGAATATTCAGCCTGCTTGGCCCCAATGGTGCCGGCAAAACAACCACCCTGAGGATTATCGCCACCATCCTGAAAGCAAGCGCCGGACAAGTAAAGGTTTGTGGAATTGACCTGAATGACAACCCCCTGGCTGCCCGCGGTAAAATGGGATTTCTGACAGGTACAACGGGCTTGTATGAGCGGCTCACCCCCAATGAGATCCTTGGATACTTTGGAAAATTACAGGGCATGGAGAGGCAGCAGGTGAACGAAAGCAAAAGCAGGTTATTTGACCTTCTTGACATGCACAGTTTTGCCAACAAGAGAATCGGGAAGCTTTCCACCGGAATGAAACAAAAAGTCAGCATTTGCCGGACCATGATACATGATCCTGAGGTGGTGGTTTTCGATGAACCAACCACAGGACTTGACGTGATCACGGCACGAAACATCATCAACCTGATCCGTGACTGCAAAGAACAGAACAAAACGGTCATTTTCTCCTCACACATCATGAGCGAGGTGGATCTGCTTTGCGACGACCTGGCGATCATTCACCAGGGGAAAATCCTTTTCAATGACACCATGGAAAATTTCCGGGGGCAAATGCAAACCCCGAATCTGACCGAAGAATTTATTCAAATTGTACAAAAGGCCACACTGCATAATCAAACCAAACAATGAAACACATTCATACCATCATTCGTAAAGAATCGCTGGATACCCTGCGCGACCGCCGAACACTGATTGTCATGGTACTTGTCCCGGTGTTACTTTTTCCAGTACTTTTTATTGCCCTGACCCGTTTGCAGACCTCCGTCATGGAACGGGAACAAGTTCGCCTGGTGCGTGTCGGATGGGTAAACCAGGATGATGATCCGGAACTCGAATTATTTTTTAGTCAACAAGAGCGAATGGAGTTAGTAAATGTCCAGGATGAAACTTTGCTGGAACAATTGATACGCAACGACAGCATTTCATACGGGGTGGTTGTCCCGGAAAGGTTCGGCCAGCGTATAGAGAACATGGAAGAGGCGGCTCTGACACTGTATTATTCGGGGGCACAAATCCAGGGGAAGGATCGAATCGACAGGGTGCTTCAGCAATATGAGAACAAACTTGTCAGTGAGCGGCTGGAGGAAAGATCCCTGCCTGAGAGTTTTATCAGTCCTTTTGAAACCCGTGATATGAACATCGCCTCAGACCAGGAAATGATCGGAATGATCGCAGGTGGGTTTCTCCCCTATCTGTTTATTATTTTTTGTTTCACCGGCGCCATGTATCCGGCCATCGATCTTTTTACAGGAGAAAAAGAGCGACACACCCTGGAAACACTGTTAACAGCTCCGGTTTCAAGGCTTCACATCCTAATCGGAAAGTTGTCAGTTGTTACCCTGACAGGGATTGCTTCTGCACTTCTGGCCATACTCGGACTTTTCCTTGGATTCCAGCTTACCGCCGGCTTGCCGGAAGTGATCATGGGTGTTGTGATGGGAATCCTCAGCATACAATTTGTGTTGATGCTTTTATTGATGCTTGTTCCGCTGACTATTTTCTTCAGTGGGGTAATGGCTCCCGTTACCATTTATGCAAAAACTTTTAAGGAAGCCCAGAGTATGCTCACCCCGATGACTTTTCTGGTGATCATTCCGGCGGCAATTGCCATGGTACCTGGCATTGAGTACAATGCGGCAACCGCCCTGATCCCGGTGGTGAATATCACACTGGCTACCAAAGAAATTATCGCCGGCACCATCAACATCCCTCATTATCTAATTACCGTTTTCTCCCTGATCGGGCTGGCAGCTATCTCTGTTATATTCTGTGCCAGGTGGTATGGCAAAGAAAGTAATATACTGAGGTAAAACATTCATGTTTTTTAATTCCGATAAATTTGTTCCTTTGTAACCCACATCATTAACTCTTCCAAAATCATTATGAAATACACAAACAGAGCAGCAGCACTTGTCACGGCATTTATTTTTCTCTGGCCGTTTTACGTTATCTCCGCAAATTTGCCCTCGGAATCCCCGCAGGATATCTCCAGGCCCGTCATAGAGGATGGCATGGCACAGAAAGTGGAAGCTTTTTCTGATCCGGATACCTGGATACGTCATGACCTCTGGGTAGAGACAGATTTTGACTCCGACGGCGATGGCCGTCCTGATCGTATGCATGTGTCGGTAACCAGGCCGCCACAAACTGAAGAAGGACTGCAACTACCCGTGGTTTACGAATCAAGCCCATATTATGCCGGTGGAGGATCCCTTGAAAGACAATACTTCTGGGATGTCCGCCAGGAACTTTACTCTGAACCCAATCCGAGGAAAGCCTTTGATCCCGCAGAACGAAACATTGAAAGACCTGTAATATCAAATTCACAAATTGCCACATGGGTGCCCTACGGGTATATCGTGGTGCATTCCTCCGCTCCGGGAACCGGTTACTCACAGGGCTGCCCCACCATGGGCGCTCTTGAGGAAGCCCTTGCCCCAAAAGCTGTCATTGACTGGCTGAACGGAAACGCCAAAGGCTATACCACCCCTGACGGAGATGAAGAAGTGGAGGCCTACTGGACCACCGGAAAGGTCGGCATGACCGGAACATCCTACAACGGGACGCTGGCCGTGGCTGCCGCTACAACAGGTGTAGAAGGGCTGGAGGCCATCATTCCCGTGGCACCCAATACCTCCTACTACCATTATTACCGTGCCGACGGACTCATCGTCCATCCTGATGGTTACCTGGGCGAAGACATTGACTTCTTTTTTGATTATACCCATTCAAACCCGGACCGGCGCGACTACTGCAACCGCACCTGGCGCGATACAGAGATCATGGAAAATATTGACCGTGTAACCGGAAATTACAATGATTTCTGGGATGAGAGAGACCTGCTGAATCGCATTGAAAACCTTGAAGCTGCCGTACTGATGTCGCATGCATTCAACGACTGGAATGTCATGCCCAGTCATAGTTACCGGGTCAATGAGGCGCTAAAGAACACTGATGTGCCGCTCCAGATGTATTACCACCAGGGCGGTCATGGCGGCCCTCCACCGTTTGAAATGATGAACAAATGGTTTACCCGCTACCTCTTTGAGGTAGAGAACGATGTGGAAAACGATCCGGCGGCATGGATTGTGCGTGAGCACGATGATAGACTGAAACCCACTCCTTATGAAGATTTTCCCAACCCCGCAGCCGTTCCGGTGGAGTTTTTCCTCGCGCCTGGCGCACCTGGGTATGGCAGCCTGACCATGGAAAGAAAGCCCAATCAGGGTATAGAACGCTTCACCGATAATTTTTCCTTCAGTGGATCCGCCCTGGCACAGGCAGAATTTACCGATCACAGGCTTTTATACCTGACCGGGGAACTGGAAGAAGACCTTCATCTCTCCGGCGTGGCCTCGGTGAACATCCGGCTTGCCATCGACAAGCCCGCCGCCAACCTTTCGGTATGGCTGGTTTCCCTGCCCTGGAACGAAGGAAGAAATACGAGAATTACTGACAATATCATCACCCGCGGCTGGGCCGATCCCCAGAACAGGAATAGCATCCGTGAAAGTGAACCACTGCCCCCGGGAACCTTTTACCGTGTGGGGTTTGAAATGGAACCCACCGACCAGGTGATCCCTGCCGGGCAAAAGATCGGGTTGATGATCTTTTCCAGTGACAAGAACTTTACGCTGCATCCGGATCCCGGCACCGAACTCACGATAGATCTGAACTCCACTTCGATTACCTTGCCCGTGGTAGGCGGAGAAGAAGCGATTCAACTTTTGAGTCGCTGACCATAATCCACCACGTAGCGCTCGTACGCTGCATCCATGAGTGCAGAACTGATCATAAAATCTGCGGAAGACCTGCTGCAGGCCATGGGAATGTTATACACAATGGCAATGCGCAACAGGGCTTTGACATCCACATCATGTGGCTGAGCCTGAAGGGGATCCCAGAAAAACACCAGCAGATCCAGGCGGCCTTCTGCAATGGCTGCCCCCAGCTGCTGGTCACCCCCCAAGGGACCACTTAAAAAACGATGAATGGGAAGGTCCAGTTTTTCGGCCAGCAACCCGCCTGTGGTTCCCGTTCCAAAGAGTTCATGTTGCATAAGGGTGCCCCGATTGTGGGAGGCCCAATCAAGCAGATCGGATTTCCGGTGGTCATGCGCCACCAGCCCGATCCTTTTTTTCTGTTGCATTGGCTTTATATGGGAAGCAATGCTCGGGTCAATATTTTTTATCATATGCGGGTATCTAAATACAGTAATAGGATATTACTCCAAAAGCAACCATTGTAAATATACCAAAAAACCCCTTAACAATGAAGAAACTATTGATTCCCGGCGGAGGCACCGCCGACAGGCCAGACAGCAATGGAGTATATTAGAAATACACCCGGTAAGTCATCATGGGCATAAAACCCATTTGGTAAGAGGTATTGATCTCTTTCCTGTTGTTGTCCCAGGTACGTTCAAAAATATTCTCCCGGTTGGTCAGGTTCTGCAGATCAAGGGCCCACTCCTGGTTCACATGGCTACCGTTAAGGCGAAAGGTGAGTCTGGCATTGAGCCTGAAGTAATCCGGATACCTTTTTTCATAGGCTTCGTCCCATTTGAATTTTGCACCTCCGGTCTCCGCAGAATATATTGGGTCAATTTCCAGGTAGGGCGTCCCCCCTGCATACACCACCTTCACATCCGCAGATAACAGGGAACGATCCCCCACCGCCCATTCATAGCCGCTTAAGACATTCAGCACATATTGATTGTTAAACACAGAATTACGCCAGACCCCGTCAAACCCACTGTACCCGGAATCAAACAGGGAAGCGGTAACCAGGTAATAAAAACCCTGATCGAGGAACTTCTCCAGGGTCAGCTCCACTCCTTTATTCTCACCTGTTCCGCTGTTTTCCATATTGTCAAAAGCCATAAAAGAAAAGCCCCCTCCCTGGCTGAGCAGGGAAAATTCAGGACGCCTCCACGCCACAGGAATATTGTATAAATACTGGTAATATACTTCTGCTTTCAACCTATGACCTTCCCCCAGCAACCTGTCATAGCCGGCCACAAAATGAAAGCTTTTGGAGAACTCCAGGTGTTCATTGGTCCTTTCGTAAACCAGGTTAAGTGTATCAGTGAGCCGCTGGGCAAAATATATGGCTTTCATCTGCGACTGACTGTGCAATCCGGCTCCAAGGTTAATGCTTTGGCCGGATGCCACTTTCCATTTTACCCCCATACGTGGCTCCAACGACCAGGTATCGTTCAGGGACAAGAAGCTACTGTGAAGTCCTGAAGTAACTGACAATTCATTTGAAAAACGATGCTTCCACTCAGCAAAAGCACGGGCCATTAACGTGTTTCCTTGTGTATTCAGGTAGTTGAAATATTTTTTTTCGTTCCTATCGTATTGCCTGCCTTCATACAAAACATCAAAATGATCCACAATCACCCCGGCATTAAAGAAGTTACGTGCACTGAAGCGCTGTGACAATTTGCTTGTTAAAGTATATTTTGTTTCACGTAGATCTTCCTCCAACTGTTGCTTCTCAGGATCAAACTCCAGGTTGTACATCTCCACCGAACCGGTAATGCCTGATATCGCCAGGGTATTGGAAATACGTGAGTTCTCATTTAGATAATGAATGTGACTGACCCCCAGCACACCCATACCGTTGGTATAATACAGGTCTGTTCCGGCAAACCCGAACTGGGCATCATCTTCTTCTGAATCCAGCATGGATATCCGGTTGTTACCACCCAGCCCGAACACCGACAACCGCCCATTTTCCAGTGGGAAATGCAGTTTCAGTGAAATGTCTTTATATTTTGGAATGGCTGCGCCAGTGCCAAAACTCATTCCCAAAGCATGTAATACTTCCAGGGTGCTGTACCGGCCGTTCACCATGTATGAGGCCCCGTTCTGCCTGGAAAGCGGACCCTCTGCCCCGAACTCAAACCCATTGAAACCCATCTGCCCCATATACTCATGCTTTTCATTGTTCCCATTACGCATCCGCAGATCAAATGCTCCGGCCAGGGCGTTACCGTATTCGGCCGGAAAGGCAGCGGTATAAAAATCCGAATTGTCCAGTTGGTTATTGTTCAGCATACTGATTGGGCCACCCGTAGAACCGATAGAACCAAAATGACTGGGGTTGGGTATTTCCACCCCCTCCAGGCGCCAAAGCAAACCCAGCGGGGAATTGCCCCTGATAATGATGTCATTACGTTGATCCGACGCCGAGACTACCCCGGCAAAATTGGCTGCCATACGTGAGGGATCACCGAGGCTTCCGGCATACCGTTCGGTTTCATCAATGGTGAATGAACGGGCGCTGACCATGGCCATTTCATTAATCGCCTGATCTTTGCGAACTTCCGGACGAATTTCCACGTCAGCCAACTGGTACACCATTTCCTCCAACCGGATGCGCACTACCAGCTCACGGCCAGAACTCAGAAGAAGGTTCCGTTGCACCTCAGTCTGATAACCCACCATACTGACCCTCACGTCCAGCCTGCCCAGCGGCATTTCTTCAAAACGAAATTCACCATTGATGTCCGTAGAAGTGCCCTTCAGGGGATCTGTTCCCGGAATCACAACAGTAGCTCCCGGTAGCGGCAATTCTGTATAGGCATCAATGACCTGGCCCCTGAAAGTCTGGGTCACCTCGCTGGCACAAACCGAAAACTGAAACCATACAATTGTAAAAAAAAACAAGAATCGTAAAAATCCGTATCGCATTTTAAAAAAAATTTAAACATTTAGATAAAGTGACATAATAAAAACCATGCCACAACAAATATAAAACTTACTGACAAAGGTTTGTGATATTTTTCGTACCTTACAGAGTGGTCAGATATAAACAAAAATGTTCGGTTTTGAACATTCTCAAAAAAAATCAACCAGTCATAATTTGATGGAAACAGATAACAAGAAGCAGGTATTCGTCATCGGACTTGATGATTTCAACCTGGAAAAACTGAAACGCCTGCCTGAAGCACAGGAATGTGACTTTCATCCGGCCATAGAGGTCAAAGAGATGCGCGGTGTCCGGGAACTCAACATGCAGGAACTGATTGACACAGCATGCGAGCGCATTGATCAGGGAAGTAAAGTGGATGCCATAGTTTCTTATTATGACTTTCCGGGAACGACCCTGGTGCCGGTCATTGCCGATAAATATAAACTTCCCGCCCCAACCCTGGAAAGCGTCATGAAATGTGAACACAAGTACTGGAGCCGCCTGGAACAGAGCAAGGTGATTCCGCGAAGCATTCCCATGTTCAGGGCATTTGATCCGTATGAGGACAATGCTTATCAATCCATTGAAATGATCCCCCCTTTCTGGATCAAGCCTATCAAGTCTTTCCGGTCTTTTCTGGCCTATAAGATCACGAGCGAATACCAGTTTGCAAAAGTCATGCAAGAGGTCCGGGAACAGATTGATTATATCTCAAAGCCATTTAATTACCTCCTTCAGAACTATCAACTGCCCCGGGAGTTTGCCCAAATGAAGGAGACCATGATTGCAGAAACCCCCATCACCGGGCACCAGTGCACATTGGAAGGATATGTGTATGAGGGGGAAGTGGTGGTTTATGGCATTGTGGATTCAATCAGGGAGGGCAATCATTCCTCCTTTGCAAGGTATGAATATCCCTCTTCACTGCCACAGGAAATTCAGTTCCGGATGGCTGACCTCACCCGTCGGGCAATCACCCAGGCAGGACTGAATAATTCTCCTTTCAACATTGAGTTTTTCTATAATTCAACCATCAATCATATTTTTCTCCTGGAAATTAACCCGAGAATCTCACAGGCTCATACCGATATATTTGAAAAAATCCATGGCATTTCACATCATTCCATCATGCTGAACCTGGCACTGGGAAGACGACCCAAAGCCCTTGAATACAAGGGTGACCACAGGATTGCGGCAAACTTTATGGTACGTACCTATGAGCCGGGATTGGTTATAAAAGTTCCGGCACAGGAAGAAATTGAAATTCTGCAGAAGAAATACCCGGATTTGGAAATCAAGATCCACATAAAGAAAGGCATGCATCTGTCAGAACTATACGGACAGGACAGCTACAGTTTTGAGCTGGCCAATCTTTTTATTGGTGCCGGAAATCAGACCGAGTTGCTGGACACTTACCATGAATGCCTGGCCAACCTGACTTTTGAGATTAACTATGATGAAAAAACAATAGTCTATTAGTTACCTGCTGGCCACCTGACTGATGGCAAAGCACAGGGTCGTGGTAACATTATAAAAACGTGAGGGTTGCTAATTTTCCTTCACCCGCCCAAATCTCCAGGGCAGGTAAAAGGACAACCCCAGGGCAAGTGCCGCTGCCAGCGCCCACAGGTAGCCTTCTGCAGGAACCTCAGCGAACTCATCCATGACCATGAAGCCCAATGAAACAATGACCATCATGGCCATTGCAAAGCTGATCCAGCCATAATGTTTGTATCGCCTCATAACAGCTGTATGAATCAGCCACCCGAAAACAGCAATATAGAATAGCTGAAGCACAGGGCGCCCCAGGGGAGACTGCAGAATAGGTAAACCGGTTGCCAATATCAGCAAGGCCAACAGCCAGTTCAATGCCCTGCTTGGTATTTCTGTGCCTTTTGCCATGGCTTTCATTGATCAGGAATTCACTACAAGATGATTTAGCTAATCAAATATAATAATTAATAATAAATCGTTTAATTTTGTAACCCAAAAATAAGTTGGCCCACGGAGCTGCTGAAGCGGAAATACAAGAATTCAATCACATTTTTTCCTTCTGATTAAACCTGGCCCGTGTTTTGTTATCAAAAGAAAGAACTAATTAATAAATACTTTTAACTATCTACCATTATGAATACCAGAATGCAGATTTTCGGAATTGCTTCCATCCTGATTGCTTTGTGTTTTACGGGCTGTTCCTTTTCTTCCGCCGGCGATGGGGAAAAATCCATTGATGAAAGCAAGGTGCCGGAAATCAGCCAGTTTTTAGAACAAGCAGCCAACCATGTCGGCCAGGAAGTTTCTGTTAAAGGTGAAGTAAGCTGGGTCTGCGAAAAATCAGGCGGCAGTATCTTTATTACTGATGGTGAACGGTATTTCCGGATCAATGCCGGAAGCAACATTACCTATTTCGAGAAGGAGCTCGAAGGAACCAATGTGGTGGCCCATGGTATCCTTGAGATGTCCAGGATCACCAGTGAGCGCCTTGCAGGCTCTGAAGCCAGCGCAGAGACAGATCCGGAACGTCACGATGAAAGAAAAGACCATTGTAACAGTAAACTTCACAATGTAGACAGGATGCAGGAGTGGCTCGAAGCCAACGACCAGGATTTTTATCCGAACTATACCATGGAGGCTGAAAAAGTAGAGGTTATCGACTAATATCATACGGCCTGCTGCATCCTGAATGATGCTATGCCCGACAGTTACATTCAATCAAAAACCCCTAACCCTGTAATTAATATCTGTTTCTGTTGGCAAAGGCCACCAGGGAGAGCATCACAGGCACTTCTACCAGCACCCCAACCACGGTCACGAGGGCTGCGGGCGATTGCAACCCAAACAGGGCGATGGCCACAGCAACGGCCAGCTCAAAGAAGTTACTGGCCCCGATCATCGCCGCCGGTGCACAAACCGGGTGGGGCAATTTTAGCTTTTTCCCACCGAACCATGCAAGGAAAAAGATAAAATAAGTCTGAATCACAAGGGGTACAGCGGCCAGCAAAATAATCAGCGGGTTATTCAGGATATTTTGCCCCTGGAAGGCAAACAAAAGCACCAGGGTAATCAGCAGCGCCATAATACTGACCGGCTTGAGCCGTGGCAGGAAGGACTTCTTAAACCACTCCTTACCTCTTGAGCGAAGCAGTAAACGCTGGGTAATTACCCCGGCTACAAGGGGGATCACCACGAAAATACCCACGCTGGCAGCCAGGGTTTCATATGGGATGACCACATCGGTAATGCCCAGCAGTAATCCCACAATGGGAATAAAAGCCACAAGAATGACCAGGTCGTTGACCGATACCTGCACCAGGGTATAATTGGGGTCACCGTCAGTGAGGTAGGACCACACAAACACCATGGCTGTACAGGGGGCAGCCCCAAGAATAATGGCTCCGGCAATATATTCTCCAGCCAGTTCCGGTTCTATCCAGGCACCATATAACTTTGAAAAAAAGATCCAGGCGAAGAATGCCATGGTAAACGGTTTGATGGCCCAGTTAATGATCAGCGTCCACACCACCCCTTGTGGCTTTTTGCCGATTTTTTTGATGCTGGAAAAATCCACCTGGAGCATCATGGGATAGATCATCAGCCAGATCAGAATGGCCACAGGGATGTTCACCCGGGCAATCTCAAGGCTGGAGATCACTTCGATTCTGTCACCGGCAAAATGCCCGATGACAATGCCGGCCAGAATCCCAAGTGCCACCCAGATCGTCAGATATTTCTCAAAGAAGCCAATGGTTCTCTTCGGTTTATCAGGAATTACTGCTTGTTTTACAGGGTCTTTCACGAAACAATGATTGTCACTGCCTTTCATAACTCCGGTTCAATTTCTTCCTTGTACAACTTATAGAATTCCTCTTTGATCTCATCCCGGACCCGGATAAATTCACTCCAGATATGTTCTTCACTACCGCTGACATGAGATGGATCATCAAAACCAATATGCAGGCGATGTTTCACTTTGCCCATAAATGCCGGGCAGTTTTCATTGGCCCCGCCACAAACGGTGATCACATAATCCCACTCATCCCCAAGATACTTTTCCACCGGGTCAGAAGTGTGATGACTGATGTCGATGCCGATCTCCTTCATCGCAGCAACGGCCTTTTCGTTTAATTTACCGGAGGCTTCCGTACCGGCCGAACGCACGCTAAGCCTGTCATCAAATGATTCCAGGAAGCCATGGGCCATCTGGCTGCGGCAGGAATTGCCAGTGCAAAGGATCAGTATTTTCATAAAGGTTAATTCAATTTATGGATTTGCTTAAATGGTTTTGGCTTCATCAGGTTCAAATTATCAGCAGTGGTTTTCCCCAACATGAATCCAGGCCAGAAAATCATCGGTATCCCTTCGAAGGGCTTCTATCGCACGTGGATTAAGACAATAGTTGGTCCTTACCCCTTCCACGGTTCCTTTAATCAGGCCGGCATCGCGCAACTCCTTCAGGTGTTGATTGACAGTGGTTCGGCTCAGGGGAAGTTCTTCGGCAATATCGCCGGTGATACAACTCTTAATCTCAGCCAGATATTCTAAAATGGTCAGCCGGGCCGGATGTGCCAGGGCCTTGAACATCCGGGCACGCCGCATCAGTTTTTCATCAAATTTGATTTCTTTGGCGGGATGCATCATTGTATTGCGGGCTTAAATTATGACGCAAATATACGTTACATTTTTTACATGACGTAATTTTACGTCATACTTTTGCAAAATAATTCAGTTTGTTGGGGGAAGCAGGTTAAAATGCATACTACCTGTAGCAGTCATTCTGCTACTGGCTGGGAGGGCTAAAGTGATGGCCACGAATGACAGAAATAAGATGAGGAGCCATGGATTAATCAGGAGAAATATCCTTAAAGTCAGCTAACGGCAACCCATTATTGGTCCAGCCCTGGATGCCGTCACTGATACAAATGATCTCTCCCTGGTAGAATTCTTCCATGGTGTCTATAATCTTACCACTGCGACGGGAAGTGGTGCAATACACAACGATCAACGGTTCATCTGCATGTGCTTTCAGCCTTTCTTTCAGGTCGTCCCTGTCTGCATCAATGTTAATGGCGTTGGGCAAATGACCCCGGGAAAACATTTCTGTGGTACGGCCGTCAATCACCAATGCGGCCTCATCTTCCAGCAAGTGCCGGTATTGGTCATAAAACTCCTGTGAAGACACCCTGGTAATTAAGGAATCTCCCCGTTTGCAGGCAGGAGCTGCGAGAACAAGAAGAAAAAGTATGCCTGAAATAATAATGATCCGTTTGCTGTACATCAGTCTATCGCTGTTTGGTGAGTTTCTGCAAAATTAACAATTATTGTGTCTTTTCATCCATGGAGAATATTGATTGCGCCCAGATGAATGCCCGCAACCACTAAAGGAAAACCCCTATCTTTATGGGAAAAATATCCTGTTCATGAAATACCTTGGTGCACACGTCAGTGCGGCAGGCGGTGTAGAAAATGCCCCGCTAAACGCCCATAAGATCGGAGCCAGAGCCTTCGGACTTTTTACAAAGAACCAGCGACGCTGGGTGGCAAAACCCCTGGAGAAAAAAAGCATCGTCGCTTTCAGGGAAAATTGTGAAAAATATGGTTATAAACCTTTTCAGGTCCTGCCACATGACAGCTACCTGATCAACCTGGGCCACCCGGACAAAGAAGCTCTGCTGAAATCCCGCATTGCCTTTCTGGATGAAATGCAGCGATGTGAGCAACTTGGTCTGGACCGGTTGAATTTTCACCCCGGCAGCCATCTGAACCAGACTGACGAAGAACAATGCCTGAAAACCATTGCCGAATCAGTCAATATCGCCCTGGACAAAACCAGGGGAGTCATCGCCGTGATTGAGAATACTGCCGGACAAGGCACCAACCTGGGACACCGTTTCGAGCAGATCCGCTTCATCATTGACCACATCGAAGACAAAACAAGAGCAGGGGTCTGCATCGACACGGCACACGCCTATTCAGGGGGCTATGACCTTAAAAGCGAAGAAGGTTTTAAAAACACTTTCGACCTTCTTGATGAGATCATCGGCCTGGATTATTTAAAAGGGATGCACCTGAACGATTCTAAAAAAGCACACGGATCCCGTATCGACCGCCACGATCAGATTGGCCAGGGAACCCTGGGCAGTGAAGTATTTCTCCGCATCATGCAGGATCCCCGTTTTGACAACATCCCCCTGATCCTGGAAACCCCGGATGAGAATATGTGGGCC
>CAYXEH010000003.1:108167-118818 GCA_964463915.1 uncultured Bacteroidales bacterium
CTCCTCTTCCAGGTACAACCCTTCCCTGGACAACACATGATCCAGATTGGCCAGCCCGTAAACCACAATGGCCTGTACAACGGAAGTATGCTCCTGGTATTCGGGGATGCTCATGTTATAGAGGTCCCTTTCGGTATGCCATATTTCACCGTAGGAAAAATGATAGCCTTTGGGGTCGCGGGTACCAAACCCAATGGTGGGAATTCCGTTCAGGGCAAAATAGGCATGGTCACTCCCGCCGCCTGACGTTGGCCTTGGGCGGGGATCTCCTGTCCTTTTATTCAGGGTAAAGGGGAATTCCGGGTTGATGTCGTTGAGCGGCGCACATATCTTCTCAAAATCATCATACATGGCTTCGGGAACCGTCAGGCTGCTGGCCACCATCGGACCCCCATCGCGGTTGAAATAATTGGATATGCCAGACCACTTATCTTCATTGCTCTCCACCCAGCTCTTTGATCCAACCAGGCCAAACTCCTCAGCCGCCCAGAGTGTCACCAGGATGGTTCTTTTGGGCCTCCCTCCTGCTTCCATGATCAACCTTGCGGTCTCCATGGCCGGCGACACCCCCGAACCATTGTCCACTCCACCGGTGGCCACATCAAACGCATCCAGGTGTCCGCCCAGCATCACATACTCATCAGGATAATGGGTGCCGGGAATGACCCCGATCACATTGTGGTAAGTCACCGGGCCCGGTTTGAAGTGATTGCGGATATCAAACTCCAGCTGAAAATACTGCCGTTCCTTCACCTTCTGCTCAATCACCGCATACTGGTGTTCATTGAGTTTGATGTCAGGGATTTCCGGGAGCGTTTCAAAAGTCATATCATCTATATTTTTCCGGTCATACAAGGCCCTGATCGGCACGGATGAAGACTGAATAATTCCCAGTATCCCGGCTTCGGCCATCTCTTTGTAAAACAGCGCCGGCTCATCCCTGAGTTCCAGCAGAGGTTGTTGTTCCCCATCCGGATTCTGCCGGTTTTCCCTGGTAATTTCGCGGTTACGTGCTGTGATTTCCTCATTTTCCGCAATCACTTCTGCACGAATGGAGTCACCGGTGGCGGAGTAATCTATGGGCCACCCCGTATTCTGCCCTGTGATGAGCACCCAGGCCCCATCCAGCTTACCTTTCATGCGTTCAAATTCAGCCCTTGTCTTCGGCTCCATAAGCACATGGCCACGCTGAACTCCCTTTGTGCCGGACGTATAGGAAGGCGTAGCAAAATGCAGGGTCATCCCGTCTTCGGCCAGCATCCGGCCAAACCACGGACCCCGGTTAAATCCGACGGGAACCGATCCCACTTCATCCAGAATCACTTCCATCCCCCATGAACGGAACTGGGAGGCCGTCCATTCCACGGCGTTGGCATAAGCGTCTGAACCCACCAGCCTTCCGCCGATCCTGTTGGAAAGCACATCCAGGTGATCCATGGTACGGTTGTCGGTTTGTCCGATCTCAATAATACGGTTCACAACTTCTTCTTCCGGAGTGGAAGCAGCACACACAGCAGCCAGAAATAAGGCAATAAAGGCAAAACCAAGTCGTCTCATAAGAAAAATATTGTTAAGGATAGGAAAATTAAAGTATCAAATCATACTTAATTGCATAACTGCGGCGGTAAAGATAGGAAAAAAGGCATTGAATTCCGGAAAACCTGTTTCAGAAAAGCTGCACACTGAGAAACAAGCCGAAGTTATTTTCATTTTGTCTGGCCGGCCCATAGTAATCAATATTGGATCCCGCTCCGAAGGTGAATTCTCTATAACTCAGTCCAACCCTGGCGATCAGATAACTCCTTGCATGGTCACCCCATTGCGGGATGAACCCGTATAACATCTGTAACGGGAATAAAAGCGCCATGACTCACTGATAAGGGGCTTGTACTCCAACAAAGTCATCCCTTCGATGCTTCCGTTATTGGTCAGGTCTGCCCGCGGATTATTCACCAGCATCTGGAAATACATCCCGCGATTACCGAATAATGTTCCCGTGCTCACCGGCGGATTGTTTATCGCCGGCGGGGAATCCATTGCAGCAGATAATCTGTGGGGTACAAAAAAGAATGTCAGTACAAAAACAATCAGCACAAAAAACCTCATAATCAAAAAAGAATTATCCTAAAACCACTTCATTTTCCTGAAGTAAAGCACCATTTCCACAAAAATGGGGTGAATTCTTCAGGCTCGGCCTTCTTCCTGTCCAGCAGGGAAAACTTCCTGAATACTTTAAATGTCTCCATCCCAATTCCTTCTTAGTTAATGAAAACTAAAGATAAAAGGAAAACCGAAAATTACCAACAATATCCAGTAAACATACACAGGCAGGATGGAAACAATACTGGTCTCAGCGGCTTCCGGTCCAATATTATTTTTCAGGGTTTTAAAAAATCTGGCAGCAACCAGAATGAGATGAATCAGAATGAGGATGTTACTGCCCAGCACTGCCATCCGGTTAGGGGTAATCCCCCATTGAGCAACACGGAAAACAATGGCTGAAAGGGCCACTGAGTTGACCAAAATGGTTACTATTGACAGAGCCAGTAAAAGAATAACGGTGGTTTTATTCGTGGAATGTTTGGCCGTACCGGCGATGGAAAACAATATGATGGCCATCACCCCAATAATCAAGGTGTTGAACAAAAGGAGGAACTCTCTGTCATTGTATGGGTCTTTACCGGTAATAATTACTGCTGCCAGGTATATGGTCAGGGTAATTAACACAATGGGGGTAAAAATCCTGGCAATAACGGGTGATACTTTATTGACCAGTTGCGGGGGGGGGTATGTGCACAATGTTACTTCCCGATACAGAACTTCCCGAAAATCTCTCCGAGAATCTCATCCGAGGTTACTTCACCGGTAATACTTCCAAGGTGATGCAGGGCCGAACGCAGGTCGATGGCCAGCAGGTCGCCGGGAATCTGTTCATCAAGTCCTCTGCGGATGTCCACAATGGCTGTCGCGGTATGACTCAGGGCCTCATAATGCCTGATATTGGTTACAATGGTTCCTTCATCGCCAGCAGCGGAAACCTCTGCAGATTTCAGCAGACTGTCGGCGATCATGGAAATATTCTCTTTGCGTTTGGCCGAAACAAAAATAGTCTCCAGGTCGACCAGGTTGCGAAAATGGTGCGGAATCTCCTCCAGCAGGTCAATTTTGTTGGCAATAAGCACCAGTCGTTTGCCTTCCTCCTCATCCCCTACCTCTTTCCTGAATTCGGTGATGGTTTCCACGATCTCTTCCAGACTGGTTTCACTGGCATCGAACAGGTAAAGGATCACGCTGGCCATTCGTATCTTTTCATAGGTCCGTTCAATACCCACAGATTCAATTTCATCCTGGCTATCCCGCAGTCCGGCCGTATCAATAAACCGGAAAGCCACCCCACTGAGGGTAATGGTATCCTCAATGGCATCGCGGGTGGTACCGGGAATCTCGCTGACAATGGCCCGCTCTTCATTCAGAAGGGCATTGAGCAGGGTCGATTTACCCACATTGGGCTTCCCGATAATGGCCACGGGAATGCCGTTTTTCAGGACATTTCCCATGGAAAAGGATTCTCTGAGCCGGGCCACCTCATCGTCAATGTCATCCAGCAGGGAAGACAAAGCAGATCGGTCGGCAAACTCCACATCCTCCTCGCTGAAATCCAGTTCCAGCTCAATCAGTGAAGCAAACTCCAGCAATTTTTGCCTTAACTCCCTGATTCGATCGGAAAAATGCCCCCGCATTTGCCGCAAAGCCATCTTCCGGGAAGCCTCGGAATTTGAAGCGATCAGGTCAGCCACGGCTTCCGCCTGAGAAAGGTCCATACGTCCGTTCAGAAAGGCCCGCAAAGTAAACTCACCCGGACGGGCCATGCGTGCACCCTGGTCCATCATCAGTTTGAGGATCTGCTGCTGGATGTAAGGCGAGCCATGACACGACACCTCCACCAGGTCATCTCCGGTATAGCTGTGGGGAGACACGAATTTGGTAAGCAATACTTCGTCAACTACCTCGTCTCCGTCTATGATCTGCCCCAGCAGCATGCGATGTGAAGCTGCCCGGCCCAGGCTCATCTCTTTGTTGCGGGGCAGAAAAAGCGCGGCTGCAATGGCCAGCGCTTTGGGTCCGGATAATCGCAGTACGCTGATAGCGGCAGTTCCTGGTGCCGTGGCAGGGGCACAAATGGTTTCTGTCAGATCGTGAAACTGCATAATAGAATTAATATGGATGATGCGGCATATGCCTGTAACAAAAATACGCATTCCTGCCGATTTATCTTTTCAGCACAGTCTTACAAACCTCATCATCTTTATGGAATGATTTGTATATTTGGGATAATATTTTCAATGTCTGAATTTAAGCTATTATAAGTCATGGGTGTACTGGTTAACAAAGATTCCAGGGTGATCGTTCAGGGATTCACCGGTTCTGAGGGCACGTTTCATGCCACACAGATGATCGAATACGGAACCAATGTGGTGGGCGGTGTAACCCCGGGCAAAGGGGGACAAACCCATCTTGAACTGCCCGTCTTCAACAGCGTGGGAGATGCAGTAAAAGAGGCCCGTGCCAATGTCAGCGTCATCTTCGTACCTCCCCCTTTTGCGGCTGATGCCATCATGGAGGCAGCTGATGCAGGTATTGAAGTCATTGTCTGCATTACCGAGGGGATCCCGGTTCAGGACATGCTGAAAGTACACGAATACCTGAAACCCCGGTCTTCCAGGCTGATCGGGCCCAACTGCCCGGGTGTCATCACCCCGGGAGAGGCCAAAGTGGGCATCATGCCTGGTTTTATTCATCAAAAGGGAAACATTGGCATTGTGTCACGTTCCGGAACCCTCACTTATGAAGCGGTAGACCAGGTAACCAAGGCAGAACTGGGGCAATCGACCTGCATCGGCATCGGGGGTGACCCCATCCCCGGTACATCCATGAAAGAGGCTGTTGAGTTGCTCATGAATGATCCGGATACAGAAGTCATCATCATGATCGGTGAAATCGGCGGAGGCATGGAGGCGGAAGCAGCCCGTTTTATTCGCGACCACGGCACCAAGCCGGTGGTGAGCTTCATCGCAGGGGCCACTGCCCCCAAAGGACGCACAATGGGACATGCCGGGGCCATCATTGGCGGGAAAGCCGATACCGCAGAAGCCAAAAAGGAGATCCTGAAAGAGTGTGGGGTGCACGTGGTGGAATCACCGGCCGACATCGGAAAAACCGTCCAGCAAATCCTTGCTTAGGCAGCAGCTTTCCAACTTATTCTTATTCCTCTTCCTCAATGGGGACGTATTGCAGTGCCCCGATATCCGGCGGCAGCAGACGTTCGTTACCGAAAAGGTCATAGGGGATGCCACTGCCGATCTCCGGCTTACCCTCACCAATAGCGGGAGATTCTTCCGTCAGCCGAAAGTCAGGTATTTCGTTGTTATTAAATAACGGATCTTCATTCACCAGGGTATTGATGAAAGCAGAAGAGGAGGTATCCAGCTCTGTTGCACGAATCAGGCAATGGTCAAAAGTGAAATCAACAGCTGTTTCCTCATACAGGTTGAACCCGATCTCCTCCCTGTTATTACCATATATTATGCTGTTCCCGAAATACAATCGCTCAAACGGACGCAGTTGCACATTGCCGTCCAAATCCTCATAAAAATTATTGATCATCACCGAAGGGGTGTCCCGGACATCGGTATTGTAGTAATTGGCCACGGTGAGATGCCGGAAATCGTAACGTCCGCCCAGGGCCAGCACCATGGCATGCTGGCCGCAATTCGTAATGGCTGTGTTCTCTGCCTCCACGTAACTTCCCTGGGCAAGCAGACCTGTCAGCTGCATGTTTCTGATCTGGGTGTTCCTGAGTGTCAATGTGGGATCCACAGCACTACCCAGGGTATCCACGTGCAAGCCTACTGTTCCGTTTTTGATGACAGCGTGTTCAATCTCATGGTCACGGCTGGTGGCTGTCAGCCATATCCTCCCCCATTGTCCGGGCTGATCGCGGTAGAAAGACTCCAGCCTGTCGCCCTGGATGGTGACCGGATGCTCCGCCGTGCCTTCCACTTTCAGCGTGGACCGCCCCAGAAAGATCAGACTGGCATTGTTATGCATATGAATACGGGCCCCTTCCCGGATCCGAAGTGTCGCCTCCGGGGCAACCACCGCCTGGCCATAAACCACATAGGGCAGGCCGGCCGTCCATTCTGTATCTGAATCGATGATATGATATTCGATTCCGCTTTCCGGATCGGTATAGTTGGGATGAATAAAACGGGCATCCTGCCCCCAGGTAACCAGTTTCACATCCCGGATATCCTGATTGACATTGAACACAATACTGTCGGTGATAGTCAATGGCAGTTCCTGGTTGACCGGGTCTACCGTAACCTCCACAAAAATGTAAAGGCTGTCACTGGCTTCAATCTCCACATCCTCAATATGGGTCCCTGACCTTCCATCCACGTTCATCCGGTAATAGGATGCCGGGCCCCCGGCAAGGGAAACCGAATTGATCCGGACCCGGCGGTTATGGTTATTGTACACCTTGAACGACCGGGTAGATGAACCGCGGGTGGTAAATACCGTATCAAACAACAGGGAATCCTGAGAAAAATCAAGCTCGATAGAAGGATCAGTATCAAATCCATCATCTCTGCATGAAAAGAAAGCACTGCCGGTAAGGCAAATTAAGATAAGAAACAGAAAGGGACGCAACAGGCGCATAAACATGGATTTCGGGATCCGTCAATAATAACGCAAAGGTTCCGCTGATGGTATAAAAAATAGACAAAATCGTTTGCAGCAAGCAAAATTAATGTATTTTTGCAGCCTAAAATAAGTTCACCATGGCAAAAAGCAAAAAAAAGAAAGACAACGACAACATTGTAGCGGTTGAGGAAGCCCTCAGTAAATCAGAACAGTTTATTGAGCGCCATCAGAATACCATTATTTACACAGTGGGCATTATTGTGATCCTCATCGCAGGCTATATAGGCTATACTCGCTTTATCCTGGAACCCAGGGAACAGGAAGCACTTTCTGAAATGTTCATGGCTCAGAGTTATTTTGAGCAGGAGGAATATGAACAGGCACTGGAAGGTGATGCAGAATACCCTGGATTTCTGGATATCATTTCTGATTACCGGATGACCAGTGCTTCAAATCTGGCTCGTTTTTATGCGGGCGTCAGCCTGATCAGGCTCGGTGAACTGGAGGACGGCATTGACCAATTGGATAGTTTCCGCAAACGCGACCAACTACTCGGTGCAATGGCCTACGGTGCCATCGGTGACGCTTACTGGGAAATGGGTGAGCTGGAGGATGCCGCACGTGCTTATCGTCGGGCATACAATTATAAGCCCAACGACCTGACCACTCCCCTCTTCCTTTTCAAGGCAGGCAGGCTCTATGAAGAGATGGGCGATTATGAAGAAGCCCTCAGCCGTTATGAACAGATCCACAGGGAATACAGCGACAGCCATGAAGCCCGGGAAATCGAGAAGTACATTGCCCGCTTACAGGAAAAGAATTAATCATACGGTCTAAAATACCTGCACCATGTCTTCAAAGAAAAAGAACCTCTCTTCCTTTGAGGGGGCATCCGTTGCTGATGCCCGTGGGATGCGTTTCGGTATTGTCACTGCCGCATGGAACAAAGAGGTAACCGGTTCTCTGCTGAGAGGAGCCATCAGCACATTGGAAACACAGGGTGTGGATAAAGAACACATTCTGGTTTATGAAGTACCAGGCAGTTTTGAGCTGCCCCAGGGCGCATCTTTTATCATTGATAGTTTACAGCCCGATGCGGTTATTTGCCTGGGATGCGTCATCCAGGGCGAAACACGGCATTTTGAGTTTATCTCACAGTCAGTAGCGGATGGCTGCATGAACCTCAGCCTGAAAACCAATATCCCCGTTATCTTTGGTGTACTGACCACAGAAAACCACGATCAGGCCATCCAGCGGGCCGGCGGCAAACATGGCAACAAAGGTGAGGAAGCCGCCTATACGGCCATTCAGATGGTGCACATGAAACACATGCTGAAAAAGCAGAAAGGACAGCCTTCATAAACACGCAATGTATCATGCAGCCCGACCGTTTGCGAATTGTTTTCATGGGAACCCCGGAACTGGCTTCCCATATGCTCAGCACCATCCATGAAAACGGATACCAGGTTGCAGGGGTTGTTACTGCACCGGATCGTCCTGCCGGCAGGGGGAGAAAGATCAAACATTCACCGGTTAAACAATACGCCCTGGAGCAGGGTTTACGGGTTATGCAACCCACCAATCTCAAATCACCTGAATTTATTGAAGAATTAAGCGGCCTGAAACCTGACCTTCAGGTTGTTGTGGCTTTTCGCATGTTACCAAAAGCAGTCTGGTCAATTCCTTCCATTGCCACCTTTAACCTCCATGCATCACTTTTACCGGATTACCGTGGAGCGGCCCCCATTAACCACGCCATCATTAATGGAGAAAAAGAAACCGGGGTAACCACCTTTGTCATTGATGACAAGATCGACACGGGGCAGATCCTGTTCCGGGAGAAGATCATCATAGACGAATTTGAAACAGCAGGCAGTCTCCATGAAAAGGTTAAGCAAACCGGGGGCCCCCTTATTCTTAAAACCATTGATGCCCTGGCTGAAAACAAGGTGCGGCCCGTAAAGCAGACCACATTGATCAGTGACCCGGATACATTGAATAAGGCACCCAAAATCTTCAAAGAGGACTGCCGTATCAACTGGAACCAACCATGCAGGCAGGTAGTCAACCACATACATGGCCTCAGTCCGGTTCCCGGTGCTTTTACCGAGTATCCGGTTTCGGGAGAAAACACAATTCAGATAAAGATTCTCGAGGCAAGACCCCTGGAGACAGTTCATGGCCATCAGCCCGGAACCCTTCTTACTGACAACAAAACCTACATCCATTTTGCCGCGACAGATGGTTTTGTAAAAGTACGCACCCTCCAGATTCCGGGGAAAAAACGGATGCAAACCGAAGAATTGCTTCGTGGATTCAATTTTCCAGCCCCCAATTTGCGGTAAATTCTGCCCGGGATCACCGGAAAATTTTCCCGGAATCTCCGGAAAAGGCCGAAAAAACAGGATATTTGGCCTTAGTTATTAACAAAAACCCCATTTTTATTAACAAAGGCCCAGTTTTCCCCCGTTAAACTTGCATTTTCTGGGAAATAACCTATATTTGCATTGGTTAATGGAAGCTATCTGACTATTTTTTAACCAAAAAAACAAAAAAGAGATGAACAAAGCAGAATTAATTGATGCAATTGCATCGGAAGCGAATCTTACGAAAGCAGACGCCAAAAGAGCACTTGACGCCTTCATCGATTCCACTACCACGGCATTGAAAAAAGGTGACAGAGTAGCCCTGGTTGGCTTCGGATCTTTCTCTGTTTCGAAAAGAGAGGCGCGCAAAGGCCGTAATCCGCAAAGCGGTAAGGAAATTACCATCCCCGCTAAAAAAGTGGTTAAATTCAAAGCCGGTGCCGAGCTTGCTGACAAAGTGAAGTAAAGACCGCCTTTCGAAATGAATCAAAAGCCCTGGTATTTCCACCGGGGCTTTTTTTATAGGATTAGAGTGATTATTTTTAACTTTGAAGCAGTTCCTTAGCCTTATCTTATTACAGGGGATTATTCAACAAACAATGGCATCGCATGGACACAGAAAAAAAACGTGCACAGTTTGACCCCAGCGGAGTGGGAAATAAAAACAACAACATTTTCGGTCTGCCTTTCGAGGTGGAGGAATCCCGGCTGGTGTTCATCCCCGTGCCGTGGGATGTTACCGTAACCAATACAAAAGGAGCTGCAGAGGGGCCTCGGAACATTTTCTCCAGTTCTTTCCAGATCGACCTCTACGATCCCCTGGTACCCGGTGCCTGGAAAGCAGGGATGGCCATGGAGCAGATCGATCCTGCCATCATCTCTACCAACCAGCAGGTCAGGCTGCAGGCAGAACAGGTAATCCGTTTTCTGGAAGATGGGGGTGATGTAGATGAAAACGGGCATATTCAGGAGCTGATCCGTTCGGTCAACAAGGCCTGTGAATATCTCGCCCTCACCCTGGAGAAGTCCACTCTTCAGTACCTGGAAAACAACCAGTTGCCTTTTATGATCGGCGGGGATCACAGCTGTACTACGGGTCAGATCCGGGCACTGGCAAGGGAGAATGAATTCGGCATCCTGCAAATCGATGCCCATGCCGACATGCGTGAGGATTACCAGGGATTCACCCACTCACATGCATCAGTCATGCACCATGCACTCGGGACCGAAGGAGTGACACAAATTGTCCAGGTGGGAATCCGCGAATTGTGTAATGAAGAGGTGCAGGTCATCTCACAAAATCACAAAAAGGTGAAAACCTATTTCGACCATGACCTGCATGAACGCTTATTTGAAGGAGAAAAATGGGCAGATATCTGCACAGAAATTATTGAAAAACTTCCCGATAATATTTATATTACTTTTGATGTGGATGGACTGGAACCTTCTCTTTGCCCGGGTACAGGAACCCCCGTTCCCGGCGGATTGTCTTTCAACCAGGCCATTTACCTGTTGGAAACCGCCATGAAAAATGGCAAGCGGATCATCGGAGCTGACCTGGTGGAAACCGGTCCTACCCC
>CAYXEH010000003.1:118918-121494 GCA_964463915.1 uncultured Bacteroidales bacterium
AATTGCCTGAAACGATCTCCGCGCTCCTCAAAATTGCGGAAGGCATCGTAACTGGGTGCTGCCGGAGACAATAGACAAATCTTCCCTTCCGGGGTTTTTGCAAAGGCCTGACGAACCCCCTCGTCAAAGTTCTCAGCCATAATACAATCTTTTTGCTGAAATCCTGTTAACCCGGAGGCAATGGCCAGCATACGCCGGCCGGCTTCCCCGGTAAACACTATGGTCTGTACAGGAGCAGCAGCCAAAAAGCGGAGCAACGGACCATAAGCCACTCCCCGGTCCTTCCCGCCAAGAATCAGCACAGATACCTCAGGTAAAGCCCTGACCGCAGCCATAGCGGCTTCAGGAATGGTGGCAATTGAATCATTGTAAAACTGCTTCCCCCGGTAAGTTCCAACGTACTCAAGGCGATGAGGCAGTCCTTTAAAACCGGCCACCGCAGATGCAACCCTTTCTTTTGACACCCCTTTCAGAATAGCCGCCCCTACGGCAGCAGCAATATTCTTCAGGTTATGTTTGCCGGGCAACAACCGGTCATGACATACCTGTTCGATCACCAACGGCTCCTGCCCGCTATTTGTAACAACGACCATATCCTCTCCCTGGCAATATACCCCACCGCTGTCCTCTTCCGGCTTACTGAGTTGTATCTGTTTTGACGGGATAGAAATGGCGGGGAGCACTTGGTTCAGCACAGGGTTTTCAGGATCATACAGAAAATACTCATTCATGTCCTGCCACCTGAAAATATTCATCTTGGCTTCCTGGTAGGCAGCAAAAGACCGGTAGTAATCAAGGTGCTCTTCAAAAATATTGAGCAATACAGCTACAGACGGGGAAACCGTCAGATGTTGCAACTGATGGCTGCTCAGTTCAAAAACCACGGTTACACCGGCATCCATTTCATCCAGCAAATCAAAACAGGGGATTCCGATATTGCCTGCCAGCAGTGCAGGTTGTCCCGCTTCCCTAAGAATATGATACAAAAGACTGGCTGTTGTACTTTTTCCCTTGGTCCCGGTGATCCCCACCACCTGCTTTCTGAAAAAAGTGAGAAATAATTCAGTCTGAGAGGTGATACGGGCCTGGTGTGTGACATTATCCAACACATCGAAAGGTATTCCCGGTGAACGGATAATCACATCTGCCCCCGCCAACCCCTCCAGGTAATGGTCTCCAAGGAACCAGTCCACTGAAACATCTTCTGCGTATGAGCCCGGGGGCCTCGCGAGGGGGCGCTGATCGCATACTACAAGGGGCAAAGATGGCAGGTATTGACGTAAACGATGGTAAGTGGATTGTCCTTCACGGCCAAAACCAAGTATTGCCACCTTCTTCCCTTCGAAAAAATCATTGAATAATTGTTTGGATGTCATATCAGGCACGCATTAGAGGGTTACAGTATTTTCACAGATCAGCACTACCTCTCTGCGGATAATTTGCTCAGATTGAGTACTCAAACAGTGTTTCTTGTCAAAGTCACAGAGGAATTTCCCGATATCCCGTTCTTTGTATTGCGCATAAAGAGCACTTTCATGGTAATGATTCAGCAGCACAGGAAGGGCACCTTCCCGGCCCAGCATCCGGTCCACTGTATGGACAAGGGCCATATTGACCTCATCGATGGTTCCCACACATTCAAAAGGTTTCACCCCGGTGGTTCCGCTCAATTCTTCCAGAATACCTATCAAATCCTCATCAGCGAAAAGGTCTTTTCCGAAAATGCGCATCAATTCGTGCTGCGTCAAGAACGGGGACAGAATGATATAAGTAAACAGGCATTTCGGGCAGGCACCACACCAGCTATCTGTCTTACTCCCTACGTTACAGCTTTTGAACACGTCATGATACCGGCGATAGCGGGAAAACATGGCAGCGATTTGTAACTCGTTCAGGGGACGAAGGAAACTAAAATAATTGACCGGTGCATCCAGGTGTCCCGACATATATTGACGAAAATCCTGTTCAAAATCCAGGGATTTGCTATATTGATGGTTGATCCCTGTCCCCGGTATCGTAGGCTCACTGGCGCTGGACTCATTGGACAAGGCAATATGCCGGATCCCTGCAAATCTGGCAACAAATGCCGAGGCAAATGCCAGCATGGCCGAAAATGGAGTATGGCCGTTGAGAAAACCTTCATCGTTTAACCGAAGTAAGAGAGGGTCTATTTTCCGCGTCATGACAACACCACTGTCAGCAGGAGATGCAACTTCCAGCACCTGGTTTGTGGCACCCCTTGGGTTTACCACGAAAGGAACAATCTGAAATCCGGACGACTTGAGCAACTCCAGTGTCACCACTGAATCTTTTCCTCCTCCCACAGGTACCAGCACCCGATTCCCGGCATCATCGCTATTTTCAGAAGACAAACCGGGCAAGGGCCGGCTGTTTTCATCGAAAACAAACTCCACCATTTCGGCTCCCGGTATATCAATCCCGTTCATATAGAAAAATTCACCGAGCCCCTGACGATACAAATTCTTCCACCAGGACTGCTGCTTGGAGGATAAACGATGCGGTTGGATAAGGATCCGGGGAGAACAAAATGCTTTCCAGTAACTGACCATTTCAAT
>CAYXEH010000004.1:0-52174 GCA_964463915.1 uncultured Bacteroidales bacterium
GAAACAGAAAAAGCCTTTCGTATGGAGGACATCCGCAGCCTGTTACAAAAAACCCCCGGGGTGGTGGTACAGGACAATCCCCAAAACAGCATATACCCCATGCCGAGGTATGCCGAGGGGCGGGACGAAGTTTTCGTGGGACGGATCCGCCGTGACCATTCCCTGGAGAATGGCATCAACCTGTGGATCGTGGCTGACAACCTCAGGAAAGGGGCGGCGACCAATGCCATACAGATTGCCCGTTACCTGATTGACCAGCAGTGGTTATAACTTGGTGTTTTGCGATTTTTCTTATTTTTGCATCTTGTTTTGGCACAGAGGCCCTTTTCTTTTTGTTCCCTGTGGCCTTGTATCACCTGAAAGAACGCAACAACAATGACAGATCAATGGTTGGTGGTTGTCAACCCCAATGCCGGTATCGGGAAAGTGCGCAAAGACTGGGATAAGATCTCAGGCCTGCTTACCAGACAGGGGTTCAGCTACCAGGCTGTTTTTACCCGGGGCCCCTGGCATGCCATTGAACTGGTAGAATCTCAAATAAAGCAAGGGTTCCGGAAAATCATCGTTGTGGGCGGAGACGGAACACTCAATGAAGTGGTGAACGGGATATTCCGCCAAAAGGTCGTTCCTTCCACAGATATTACCGTGGGGATGATCTCGGTGGGAACAGGGAACGACTGGGTAAGGACCTATGACATTCCCATGGATTATGAAGAAGCCATCCTTGTGCTGAAAAAAGGAAAAACCCTGCTGCAGGACGCCGGTACCGTGAATTATTTTAACAGTTCAAAGGAATCAACCCGGTATTTCATCAATATGGCCGGTGTGGGGTTTGACGGGCTGGTGGCAAGCAAAACCAACGACAGCAAGACCAGGGGAAGAGGAAATCCGCTGCTTTACCTGAAACACCTGATCGGCTCATTGTTTGCCTATCAATCATGCAATACCAGGATAGCCGTGAACGGAAAAAAGTACAGTGAAAAGTTTTTTACCATCGGAATCGGGATCGGTCAATATAACGGCGGCGGAATGCGGCAGGCCCCTGATGCCAGGCCCGATGACGGGTTGTTTGACATCACCCTGATCAAAGACCTGAGCAAATGGTCGGTGATCGCCAATGTCCGGCGGCTCTATGACGGCACCATCAAAAAACACAAAAGGGTGGTCACCCAAACTGCGAAAACAATCCGTATCGAATGCGATCAGCCCATGTTGCTGGAAGCAGACGGAGAGTCACTGGGGCATTCCCCCTTTTTCTTTGAAATCGTTCCGGGGAGTGTCAGGGTGGTGATCAGGTAAACAAACAGTAAGCAGGCATCGTTAAACGCTCATCCACAAAAAAAATATTATGGCCAAAGGCGAAGACATTTTTAAAAAGATCATTGCACATTGCAAGGAATACGGGTTTATTTTCCCCTCCAGCGAGATCTATGACGGGCTGAGTGCCGTCTATGACTACGGACAAAACGGGGCGGAACTAAAGAATAACATCAAGGATTACTGGTGGAGATCCATGGTACAGTACCATGAAAATATTGTGGGGCTTGACTCAGCCATCTTTATGCATCCGACGGTTTGGAAGGCTTCCGGACACCTGGAGGCATTCAATGATCCGTTGATCGACAACAAGGATTCGAAAAAAAGGTACCGCGCGGATGTGCTCATCGAAGATCACCTTGCCAAACTGGAAGAAAAAATCGAAAAGGAAGTGAATAAGGCCGCCAAAAAATTCGGCGACAGTTTTGACGAAAAGATGTTTCGCGAGACCAACCCCCGGGTACAGGCCAACCAGGCAAAAATTGATGAGATTAAAGGTCGTTTTGTTCCGGCCCTGGAGAACGAAAAGCTGGATGAACTCAGGCAGCTCATTGAGGATCTGGGCATTGCCTGCCCGGTTTCCGGTTCGCGTAACTGGACCGACGTCAGGCAATTCAACCTGATGTTCAGCACCCAGATGGGCTCCGCCAGCGACGGGGCCTCCAAAATCTACCTGCGGCCTGAGACCGCCCAGGGAATCTTTGTGAATTATCTGAACGTACAGAAAACGGGACGCAAAAAACTTCCCTTCGGGATCGCGCAGATCGGCAAGGCCTTCCGGAATGAGATCGTGGCCCGCCAGTTCATTTTCAGGATGCGGGAGTTCGAGCAAATGGAAATGCAGTTTTTCGTCAGGCCCGGGCATGAAAAAGAATGGTTCGAATACTGGAAGGAGGAGCGGATGCGCTGGCACCTGGCACTTGGCATCCCGGAAGAAATGTTCCGCATGCACACCCATGACAAACTGGCCCATTACGCCAACGCAGCCGTGGATATCGAATTCAAATTCCCCTTTGGGTTCAAGGAGCTGGAAGGGGTTCACTCCCGTACTGATTTTGACCTGGGGGCCCACCAGGAGTTTTCCGGAAAGAAACTACAGTATTATGATCCGGAAACTGAAGAAAGTTATGTTCCTTATGTGGTTGAGACATCCATCGGTCTGGATCGCACTTTCCTGGCCATCCTGACGCACGCCTACAAAGAGGAGACCCTGGAAGACGGATCGGAACGGGTGGTGATGAACATCCCCCCGGGCCTGGCTCCTGTAAAAATCGCCGTACTTCCGCTGGTGAAAAAAGACGGGCTGCCGGAAAAAGGAAGGGAAATATTCGACAGGCTGAAATACGATTTCCACTGCCAGTACGAAGACAAAGACGCCATTGGCCGGAGGTACCGCAGGCAGGATGCCACAGGCACCCCTTACTGCATCACCATCGACCATCAAACACTGGAAGACAATACAGTCACCATCAGGGAGCGGGACAGCATGAAACAGGAGCGCATTCCCATTGACAACATTGCAGGTGTGGTAGCCGCACGTACAGACCTGCGTCCAAAGCATTGACCATGAAATGTGCCGCTGCCAGGGAACCCGCGGCGAAAACCCGAGGCATTTCCACCATGTCCGGGGCCGCATCCTGGTATTCAGCCATACCATAGAAGCCACAGCGAAATCCGCAGCGGGAACCACGGCGAAACCCGCGGCAGGAACCACAGCGAAACCCGCGGTGGAACCCCGCGGCAAACAACCCGGATTTGCATTTATCAGATACATCCCGTAAGTTTGGATAAAATCAGCCCGGTATGACACTCGATGAGATCAAGGCGCCTGTCGACAATCACATAAAGACTTTTGAAAAAAGGTTCAGGGACTCCATGAAAAGCAAGGTACCCCTGCTGGATAAAGTCACCCGGTACATTGTCAAACGCAAAGGCAAACAACTTCGTCCGCTGTTTGTATTCTTCTCCGCAGAAATTTTCGGAGAAATCTCCGAAAGGACTTACCGGGCTGCCTCCCTGATTGAGCTGCTGCACACCGCCACACTGATCCATGACGATGTGGTGGACGACTCCAATGAACGCCGGGGCTTCTTTTCGCTGAATGCATTGTGGAAGAACAAAATTTCCGTGTTGGTGGGAGACTATCTCCTGTCCAGGGGATTGCTGCTGAGCCTGGACCACGAGGACTTTGACATGCTGAAGATTGTTTCAGGATCGGTCCGGGAGATGAGCGAGGGAGAACTGTTGCAGATTGAAAAGGCCAGGCACCTGGACATCCAGGAAGAGGTCTATTATGAGATCATCCGGAAGAAAACCGCCTCACTGATCACCGCCTGCCTGGCATGCGGAGCGGCATCGGCCGATGCCCCGGCCGACCAGGTTGACCTGTTACGCCGCATCGGTGAAAAGGCCGGGATTGCCTTCCAGATCAAAGATGACATCCTGGACTTTGAAAAGGACCGCGTAAAAGGCAAACCTTCCGGGGTAGACATCGAGGAACAGAAAATGACCCTCCCACTCATCTATTTGCTCAACAATGCATCCTACCGGGAAAAGCGATGGATCATCCATACCGTCAGGAATCACAACCAGGATGCGGAAAGGGTTTCCGCACTGATCCGGATGGTGCATGATCGCGGCGGCATCGAATATGCCGGCAGGTATATGCATCAGTACAAGGATGAGGCCCTGGAACTGATGAAATCCCTGCCTGATGTGCCAGCCAGAAATTCGTTAATGGAGCTGATTAAATTCACTGTCCGCCGCAACCGATAAGAATTTCCTGATTCTTTCCCCCACCAGCGCACCCTGGCTCCTGATATGGGTGTAAAAGGTGAGATGAAGGCGGTATGACCCGTCCTCCTCCTCAACAATATCAACAAAAGGGGAAGATCCGGTGATCCAGGGCATCGCCATCAGTTCCTTTTCTGCCAGCCGCTTGTACACTTCCGGGTCACGGGTAGCAGGAATCGGAAGTTTGAGGTGATGGGGAAGGCGCTCATCATCTTCCGGCGGAAAGACAAACATCTCTTTGTTGATGCGGGAATAAGGAATTCTGACGACTTCCCCCCTCGCATTGACCAGCGCCAGCGAACGGGCTCCCAGCGACTGAATATACCCTTCGGCAAATGGGGCTCTGATAAAACGCCCGGGCTCCAGTGATTGCTCGGCTTTCAGCAAAACCCCGGCCAGGAAATCCCGGAACACAAACCACGCGAACGCCAGGAGCAGCAACACGGCTGCAACCCCAAGGATCAGGTCATAATACACAAAGCCACCAAACAGAACGCTGATGCCCCAAAAAGCATAACCGGTCCAGACCAACAGCTCCACAAAAGGGAGAACGGCCAGTATCCCGCTGCGAAAGGTTTTCCGCCTGATCAGAACCGTGGCGACCTTTCCCAGCAACCTGAAAAAGCCGAAAATCACCAATCCGGCCACCAAAAAAATCAACAGCTTCATAATCGTTTTTTTGCTTTTAACAGGTCAACAAGGTAATGATCAAGGCCGGGCCGAATGGCGTAAATGCCGTCAAATTTTTCAACCAGAATACCCGCCCTGAGCAGTGTACGTATATCCGTTGCAACTTTCTCCTGTGGAACCTCAATGTTCAGTGCCAGCTTTTCAATGGAAAAACGACGGTTTACCACAAACTGGTGCACATAGAACCATTGTTCCGGGGTCAGCTGTTCAAAAACGGCCGGGTCAGGCAACCACAGAGGCTGCATGATCAGTGTTTTGCCGGATACTTTTTTGATGGAAGCGAGCCAAAGTATGGTGGCTGTGCCAGGGTTCCCGTGCGAAAGATCAAACAATTTATTGAATAGCCTGGCCTGGTCCCAGGCAGTCATCCGGTCTTCATCCTTTTTGTTGTACCTTAGTTTCATGCCGCCTGCCTGATGTCTTAGCAGCAGCATATCCTTCAGGTCCCTGGCATCAAAAGGGGCACAATTCACGGTGGCCAGCGAATAGCGAATCAGCATGGTCTGCCGGTCAATAAGCCGCAGGGCATGGGTGTTTACATTGAGGATAAAAAGGCATTTATGGCCAAAATGATCGATGAGTCTTTTGATCATTTCCACCACGGCATCACCGCCGGGCCGCCTTTCCCACCAGAGCCCCAGGTCTTGTATAATGATTGCCTTGCCTGCCGGCAGTGCCCGGAACACATCATCTATGTTTCTATTCTGCGCACCAATGGCCTCCAGCAGTTTACGGGTAAACAACTCCACGTCAGCCGAACAGGCCTGGGGGGCGCGCACGGCGTGAATCTGTTCCTTGCTGAAATGCCGGTCTGCCATTTTCCGGGACATACTTGACTTTCCTGAGCTCCGTTCGCCGGTAATAATCAATGCACCAGAAAACCCGGATTTAAAGCGTTGAATGGCACGGGAACAATCATTGATCTCCTTTTTCCTGCCTACCCAGAAATCTTCTCCGGCTTCTGACTGCCCCGAGAACAGGGATGCATAATAAAACGGAAGTTCCTTCATCAGGCCCGGCTCCGGTGTAATGGCTTCCACAAAGGAAAGAATATCCTGATTCGAACCAGCGGACTGCCGGTCTGCCTGCGCTGCATGGCTCATCCACAACTGCCCTTCACTCTTACTATACAACACTTCCACAAAGCGGTCCCGTGTTTTGTCCTTCAGCTTTGTCCAGTTCCGCTGAAAACGATTGCTCAGGACATCATTCTCTAAGGCTTTCATCTTCTTTTTTACCACCATACTTGTTCTACCGATGGTAGACGAAGACAAAGGCTCAAACCCTTTCTTTAGCCCGGTTTCAAAAGCATCTTCCACCTTTTCACCCACTTCCCGGATCTTCTCTTTCTCGCCGGATATCTTCTCAACAAAATTTTTGATCAGTATCCTGAACTGTTGCTGACGATGTTCCTGGTTTTCAATTTCGTCTTCTTTGCTCTCATTGCCCATGCTGAAGTTCAGCAGGCGAACCATGTCTTTGACCGAGGACACACTTTGCTGAAGTTGCTGCTCAGCCTCATGGGTTTGTTTGATGGTGGGGTCGATCAATTCTCTACCAATATAATAATCAATGGTTTTCCGGAAGCTGACCACCACACGTTCTGTCTCAGCAAAAGCCGCCTCCACGATCTTTTCGTCCAGTTGTTCTCCGCTGATTTCAATTTTTTCAGGAATGTCAGGCAGAATTTCGCGGATTTCAGCGTATAGCTTCCGGAAAGCCGGATACACGGGTAAGACCTCAAAATCTGAAGGCTCCAGGCGCTGAGTTTTGGCGAAATTGATCTCTCCGGCTGACAGCAACTCCCTGGCATACTGCTCATATTGCTCGACCTGTCGCACCATACTTGTTTCCAGGGAAGCGCGAAAATCACGGCAATATTTCCGGATCTTTGCATGCATTCTGTTTCTCAGCGACAACACATAAAAATCCAGATTGGCTTTATTGATGAACCCTCCCAGGTTCTTTTCCCACACCCCGGCAAACCCGGCAATTTCATTGACCAGCAGTGGGTCCTGCTTGAAATATACCTTGAAATTCCTGCTTTTGATATTGGCACCTGTACTCTCCAGGTGGAAGTTGAACTGTTGCAGGTCGCTAACCAGTTCATCAAACAGTTTCTGCCCCGCCTCATAATAGAACTTTCTCCCCTCATTGTCAAGCACCTGTACCCTCGCGGCAAGACGGCTCCGTTCCAGCCGGATCCGCTCCAGGGTTTTGGCCCGGTTACCGGGCTCCATCCGCGATTTTTCGATCAGCTCATGAATTCCGTTAAACAATTGCCGAATCTCCACCACTTCGGAAAAAGTGAAAAAGGCAAAGTCCTCCAGGAAGCGGTGCATACTCTGCAGCCTCTTATGATAAAGGAAGAAACGCCCCGCCGGAGTAATCCGTATCTTATGTGAAACAGGCTTACCGGTAACTGCAGAGACAATGATCTTGCCCGCCTTATACAGCCTGGTCCGGAAACTGTCATGTTTTTTGATGCCGAATTCTTTCCGGCTCAATTTAATGCGGATCTTTTCCGGCATCACATTCAACATGGCGCGTAATTCATCCATGTATTCACTGTTGGCCGTCTCCAGCATTTTATGGATTTCGGTAAGCCGCTGACTGCGCATTAATTGAATGTGCCTCTGGGAATGAAAGGAAAAATCATTCAATATTTTCAGAAAAGTTCCCAGGCGCTTATCCGGGGTTTTCTGTTCCGCCGCCTTCTTTAATGCATCGATTGTTTTAAGGATGAAACGCTCCAGTTCCCCGAAGAATTGCTGATTTTCTTCCAGGATGTGCTCAGGGCACTGCACATAGTATTTTTCCAGGAAGCGGGCCGCAGATTGCCCGATGTTATGCACTTCATTGGCAATAATCTCCCGTGAGGAAAGTTTCAACCGGCCCAGAATATCGGCAGACGGGCGTTGCGGATCCGCGCCTGCCTCATCCTCTCCATCGGAGTGCCGTTTCAGCACACTGATCTCATCAAAAGATGAAGAAGCTGTCACAAAAAGTGCCGTACGCACATTCCCGGCAAGAACATTGGCTTTTTCAACGATTGAGACGGGATCCTTGACACTGAATTCGGGCAACTCCATCATGGTCAGGTCGGCCTGCCACGATTCTCCTTTGATAATATCCTTTTCCGGGCGCTGTTCCACGCTGTTCTGGATCACTTTTACCTCGGCTTTCAGGCGGTGATTCTCCAGCAACTGGTTAATCAGGCTATACAAGCGATCCGTTTTTGAGCTGTCGGGGTTGACCACCAAAATACGCACCCGTGCCGTGCGCCACTGGTCACTGGAAGTAATAAAACGCAAAAGGAATATCATCAGTGAAAGCTCCCTGCCTTTCCCGCTCCACCAACAATCGATTTTTTTGTAATTGCCAAAGCCCTTTTCTTTGTCATAACTAAGAAAGACACAATTATAATCCTGACGCCTCAGGTTGCTCAGCAGTCGTGCAAACTTATCAGGCTGCCTGGTATTCCTGGCCCAACCCATCAGTACGGTATTGGGTTCGAAGCCGGTGAAGCCATATACCCGGGAAATCATATCCATTCCCTCGTAAATATCACGACAGGTGTGGCGACGGGTAAACACCCCGGTTTTGGCTGAGGGAACGGCAGAAAGCCTTTGTTCCTTGAGGCCGGACAAAATATCGCCCCCCGGCTCCTCGATCAGTTCAAAATTGGTGAATACACCCATCTTCCCCACCAGGGCCTTCCCCATCTCTATCAGGTGAGGCCTGTTTTTCTCCCCGCCGCTGAACAGCATCACATTGGGCCGCCAGTTACGGGATTTGTTTCCGCTCACACTCAGCCTTCCCAGCCCTGTTTTTACCAGGGAAGACCAAACACCAGTCCAGGCATCCCCACTCTGAAGAGTGAATTCTTTCTTTTTCAGAAAAAGAAACAGTGCGATCAGCAACACAGAAGCAATAACCAGGGCAACCAGGTCAAGCTGTATCATCACCACGATACAGGCCAGTGCCCCGATAATACTCACCACTCGCGGAATTTTAAATGAGGGCCTGAAATCACTTCCTGCCCAGCTTTCCAGGGTATAGGTGATATTGAGGAAGCCGTAAATGATGATAAAGAAAATAGTGACTATGCGGGCAATGGCATTGAGTTCACCGATCAAAATGCCCGCCTGTGCAATCAAAAAAGCCACCACCAGGGCGTTCCGTGGTTCGTTTGACGGGCCGTACCCTTTTGAGAAAAAGCCGGGAAGGATCCGGTCCATGGCCACGGCCTGCAAAATGCGCGGCGCCCCCATGATACTCACCAGGCCTGAAGACAACGTGGCACCCAGAATACCGGCAATCACCAGTTGCGGGACCATTGATATCTGAAACAGGACCTGCGGATCATTGATCAGCATCTCACGATTCACGGTATAGGAAAAGAAAAAAGCCAGACCGGTATACACCAGCATCCCGAACAAAATGGCTGAGATAGTTCCTAAAGGAATACTCTTCCTGGGGTCTTTCAGGTCGCCCGACATGGAAACCCCTGCCTGAAAGCCGGTAACAGCAGGAAAGAAAATGGCAAACAGGGTAATCCACGGCAGGGCCTCGTCTGCCGGCATCATCAGGGGTTGCCGGGGCACAAATTCATGGCTTCCAAAAAAAACCGAGACCAATGATAGCCCGATGGCCGCCATGATCAGGTATTGTGTTTTGATGGCCAGAGACGTACTAATAAATGTCACCACAGTGACCAGCAAAAGGGTCACCGAACCGGCTATCCGGATATTTTGGAGGGTCACCGCAAACCCGAAATACGACAGAAAAGTTTCCGCGAAACCAAGCAGGTAGAGGCTGACACTGAACGATAAGCCAATGAAGAGGGCCACCCCCAGGGTGCCGCCGATGGGCAGGCCCAGGCTCCTGGAAATAATATAGTAACTTCCGCCGGTTTCCACTCGTTTATCGGTAGCCACGGAAGCCACACTCAGCCCGGTGGTAAGGGAGATCACATGAGCCAGGAGAATAATCCCCAGTGTTGTCCATAAACCGCCGATTCCCACAATCCACGGGAGCCGCAGGTACATGATCACCCCAAGGATCGACAAAATGGAAGGGGTAAAAACCCCGCTGAACGCCCCAAATCTTCTTGCTATAGCCAAGTTTTCAGGAATTGGTGTAACAACCAAAGATAGGAAAAATAATTTGGTCAGCGCGGAAAGCCGGCAGTTGTTGGTTAGCCGGGGGCGAACACCCCGGCTTTAAGTTTTGGAATAAAGCGTGTTTTGTGTATTTTTGGCAGGTAAAGGTTTTGCAGCCATTTTTTTGAGGCAGCCACTTTTTTTACAGGCAACCACTTTGATCTGCCACATTTCCAACACCCCGAAGAAACAACAGCTAAACCCCGGACCATGTCGAAACATTTGACTTTTTTTATGTTGTTGGCGATCCTGTCATTTTCGCCTGCCATAAGTGCTGAAGTTCAGCAAGAAGGGACCCAGGAAGCTGACACCACAGCATGGGAAACCACTGAGGAGGTATCAGTGGACCTCAGCACACCCAGGGCCAGTTTGAAAACCCATTTGTATTTCCTGCAGCCGGAAAATTATGAGCCCGACCAGGCCGCACAGGCATTCCTGCATCCGGAACTGACACAGGAAGAAGCGCGTGATGCTGCCATCGAACTCAAACAGGTCCTGGACGGAAAGGGGTATATGATTGACGTGGATGAAGCCCCGGACGACACAAACTATACAGATACCACCCACAATGAAAACCGGTATACCCCGACCCATCACCTGCCGGAAATATACCTGACCAAACGAAACGACCTGTGGCTTTACAGCCCCGAAAGCATTCGTCAGATCGAGCGGCTGCACCGCGAAGTTTATCCTTTTGGGCCTGACCTGCTGATTGACCTGATCCCAAGGGCAGGCACACACATGTTCCTGGGCTTATACCTCTGGCAACACATCGGGATTCTGCTACTCATCCTGATCAGTTTCCTGATCCATAAATTACTGACATTTTTGTTGAACAATGCCCTTTACAAAGGAGCTGCCAGAATGGGTTATGACCAGCTGGTCAGACCTTATCTTGTGCCCGTGGCCAGACCACTAAGCCTGTTTGTCGTTTTCGTTTTTATTATGGTGGTCTTCCCCTTGCTGCAACTGCCGGTTGAAATCGCCAAGTACTTTACTTTTGCCTTCAGGGCCATCCTGCCATTTTTTGCCATGCTGGTGTTTTATAAACTGGTGGATGTATTCGCGCTTTACCTGGAGAAAATGGCTGGTCAGAAAGAGTCCAGCCTTGACAACCACGTCGTCCCGCTGATAAAAAAAGTGTTGCGGGTATTTGTGGTGATTATCGGAAGCTTGTTTATTCTGCAAAACCTTGATGTGAACATCACTGCCCTGCTGGCAGGTTTATCTATCGGTGGTCTGGCGCTTGCGCTGGCGGCACAGGACACCCTGAAAAACCTGTTCGGATCACTGATGATCTTTATTGACAAGCCTTTCTCTGTGGGGCACTGGATCACCAGCGGAGAGCTTGACGGAAGTGTGGAAGAAGTGGGATTTCGCTCCACAAGGATCCGGACTTTCCGCAATTCACTGACTTACATCCCCAACGGGAAACTGGCCGACTCCGTGATTGATAACCACGGGCTCCGGCAATACCGGCGTTTCTTTATGAACATCGCAGTCACTTATGATACACCCCCTGACCTGATTGATGTGTTTGTTAAAGGATTGAGAAAAATCGTGGAAAATCATCCCCAGACCAGGAAAGATTTTTACGTGGTGGAATTCAGTGAGATGGGAGATTTCTCACTGAAAATCATTTTTTACACTTTCTTTGTTGTTCCGACATGGGCAGAAGAAATGCGATGCCGCCATGAATTACTGCTGGAGATTGTCAGGCTGGCTGAAAAACTCGGCGTGCGTTTCGCTTTCCCTACCAGCACCCTGCACATGGAAAACTTCCCCGGGAAACATTCCCTCACCCCGCATTACGACATGACCATGGAAGACTTCAAACAAGTGATGGAAAACCACTTCCACAGCAAGTCAGCCCCCCCGGGATCGTAATCCACGGGCCAACGGGGTCATACGTTAAAAAAAGGGGGCCGCAACACAGCCCCCTTTTTTACTAAAGTCCGTCGGACTTATTTCAGAATCACCACCGCGGCCGGATCGATGGCCTGGAAGGTAAACGATTCAGTGAAATAAAGCTGCACCGTTTTATTGTTGTGCGATTCATAGCCGATGGACACATCCTGTCCAAGCACCAGGCGGTAATCACCGCCCCGCTCTGTAACCAGGTAAGAGTCCCTGACCAAAGGCGCATGGATGATACTTCCTCCCAACAACTGATCCAGCTGGCGGCGAAGCGGATAGCCCTTCAGGAAAGCATTCACCTTCTGCCACCTTTCGGTATTCAGCACCAGCGAATAGGGTCCTTCAATGGCCGCTTCCTTCATTTTTACAATCCCGTTGGATACAGCACCGAGAATACCTTCACTGCTGTCAGTGAATGGAATCGGTTCATAATCCGAGCTGTTCTTCAATCCAGAAATATTACCTGCCTTGAATCCTTCATAAATGGCATTTTCCTCGAATCTGGCAATCTCACGGGCGGCATCTTCCATGGCATCCAGGTCAATATCCTCGGCTCCGCGAACTGCATTGTCCAGCTCCCAGATATTCAGTTCAAAAGGCACCCTGGCCTCAATCATCGGTAACACCTTATTGATCCCGTACTTCACAGGTCCTTTCTGATTTGCAGGGACATCAATCCGGCCTGTCGAAAGGGCGGCATAGTCCAGGCCTTTGGGGCCTTCCACGTCCAAAAATTTACGACCTGAGAGGGAAGCCGTCAGAACTTCCCTGGCAGTTTCATTGATCTCCTCCCAAGCTGCTTCTGAGATGGGAGCCATTGATCTTCTTAAAATATCCATGTTGTCCTCCTTATTTTTTAATTTTTCCTATTCCTAAAGAATCCGATTTATCTTCGGCGTGGTCATCATCATGATCATCCCCATGGCCACCCATAAGGTCACCTTCCTTAAAAAGCCAGTTCCGCAATTCCTCATCCCATCCGGGCATATTGCGGCGCAGCCACTCGAGGGTCATGCAGGCATGCTCAATCTCTTCATCACGGTTGTGCGCCATGATCTTAGAGAGGTCTTCATCGTTACTGGTGACCACACGCTGGTGATACCAGTCCACAGCCTCAATTTCTTCCTTCATACTATTGAGTGCACGGGAAAAATTCCGTGCCTCTTGTGACAATTCATCAGTTGGTTCGTGATAATTTGACATATTTTCTCTGTTTTTATGATAAATTATTAATAGGATAACTCATTCAGGGGAAATTTGTTTAATCCGTCTGTTATACGCAAATATAGGATATTTTGACATTAAATAAAAACATCCGGAGAATGAGATCATGCACCCGGCAGCTGAAATCCGGGTCCGCTCACTGTAAATACCCCGGCTCCTGTCATTGTCAACGCCCCGGCTGACAATCTGTTTCAGAGACGTTATGACTCCAGCAATACAGCCTCCACAACCCTGGGATAATGATAATGTTCCAGCTGCTGAACTTTGGCCGCCAGGCTTTCCGGAGTATCTGACGGAGAGATGTGTACCTCCTTTTGAAAGAGAATACGGCCTTTGTCATATTCCTCGTTAACAAGATGGATGGTAATCCCGCTTTTTTCCGCTCCCGATTCAAGTACTGCCCGGTGCACATGCATGCCATACATCCCTTTGCCTCCAAAGTCCGGCAACAGGGCCGGATGAATGTTAAAGATCCGGTCGGGGAACATCCTGATCAGGTAGGGTGGAATCAGCCGCATATAACCAGCCAGCACAATGGCATCGATATGATACCGGCGAAACAGAGCCTTTACCCTGGCCTCATCCTTCCAGCCCGGGCCGGGAATAACCTCCGCGGGCAACCCGGCTTCAGAAGCACGTTCCAACACATAGGCAGAGGCATTGTTGGAGATGATTAACCCAATGCTGATCAATGGATGGTCTTGAAAATAACGTATAAATCGGGCCGCATTGGATCCGTTCCCGGAAGCCAAAATGGCAAGATTAAAGGACTTGTCTGATTTTTTCATTATCTTTGGGAAAAGCAAGGATTATTACGATTCAAAAGTAGCCAAAAAGCATACAATCATGGCAATCTGACAGTGGCATAAACTTTCTACTACGCTTTTAGTAGGTGCTAAATACTTGTTTAAAAGCTTTTTACAGCGTCAGAGTCAATTTTAAGTGCGAAAAAGTTGGTTATAACGAATTTAATATTTTTCTTTGCAGCCTGTTTAACAAAAAAAGGAGAAACCATGTCTGACATTGCAACAAGAGTAAAAGCTATCATTGTTGATAAGCTTGGTGTAGATGAAAAAGAAGTAACACCCGAAGCAAGTTTCACAAACGATTTGGGTGCTGATTCTCTGGACACTGTAGAACTCATCATGGAGTTTGAAAAAGAGTTCAACATTGCCATTCCGGACGACCAGGCCGAAAAGATCAGCTCGGTAGGTGAAGCGATTTCTTACATTGAGGAAAATAGCAACAAGTAAGACGTAAGTTCAGTTAATGGATGAAGCCCACATGTAAGGTTTTATTCGCAGATAAGGGCGAATTGACCCATGTGGGCTTCATTTAACATGTTACATGTTAAACAAAATACAGTCGAATGAGCCTGAAAAGAGTAGTTGTTACCGGCCTGGGTGCGCTGACCCCCATCGGGAGTAACGTACCCGATTACTGGAATGCGCTGATAAACGGCGAAAGTGGTGCGGCCCCAATCACACATTTTGATGCTTCGCAGTTCAAAACCCGTTTTGCCTGTGAGCTGAAGGGATATAACCAGGCCGATCATTTTGACCGGAAGGAAGCCCGGAAATATGACCCGTTTGCCCAATATGCCATGGTTTCTACCGAGGAAGCGATCCGGGATTCCGCAATGGATCTGGATCACATCGATAAAGACCGTGTAGGGGTAATCTGGGGAAGCGGCATCGGCGGGATTGAAACTTTCCTCAAAGAGGTTTCAGCCTATGCAAAATCAGACGGCCCGCCGAGATTCAACCCCTTCTTTATTCCGAAAATGATCGCCGATATTGCGGCTGGTCACATTTCCATTAAATATGGCTTCAGAGGCCCAAACTTCACCACAACCTCGGCTTGCGCTTCTTCAGCCAATGCCTTGATTGACAGCTTCAACCTGATCCGTTTGGGGAAAGCTGACATATTTATCAGCGGAGGCTCAGAAGCAGCAGTAAATGAAGCCGGTGTTGGCGGTTTCAGTTCCATGCATGCAATCTCAGTAAGAAATGACGACCCGAAAACTGCATCACGCCCCTTCGATAAAGACCGGGATGGCTTTGTAATTGGTGAAGGAGGCGGCACCGTTATTTTCGAAGAGATGGAGCATGCACTGAAGCGGGGTGCCAAAATTTACGCTGAAGTAATTGGTGGCGGTATGTCTGCCGATGCTTACCACATGACCAGCCCCCACCCGGATGGCCTCGGTGCGCTGAAGGTGATGGAGAATACGCTGGAGGATGCCGGCATCAAGGCCACGGAAGTTGACCACATCAACACGCACGGTACCTCAACTCCCCTTGGAGATATTGCTGAGCCCAAGGCCATTGTATCATTATTCAAAGACCACGCATATAAGCTGAGCATCAACTCGACCAAGTCGATGACCGGTCATTTGCTGGGTGCGGCAGGCGGGGCAGAAGCCATTGCTACTATACTGGCCATACAGAATGACATTGTGCCTCCGACCATCAACCACTTTACCGATGATCCGGACATTGACAACAAGCTGGACTTTACCTTCCACAAAGCCAAAGAACGTAAGGTAGACATCGCCCTGTCCAACACTTTCGGGTTTGGCGGACACAATGCTTGTGTGGCATTTAAAAAATTCAAAAAATAAGCAACCCGTTTTGCGTCTCTTTCACCGGATCCGACGAAAACGTAATGCTTCAGAAAACACTTTGTCTGAAGCTATCAGGAACATTTTCGGATATAAGCCTAAAAACGTTGCCATCTACGAACTGGCTTTTCGTCATAAGTCGGTGGCAACGTCTTTTGATAACGGATTCAGACAATGTAACGAACGCCTTGAGTACCTCGGAGATGCCATACTGGGAGCCATTGTGGCAGACTTTCTTTTTAAAAAATTCCCGTATAAGGATGAAGGTTTTCTCACAGAAATGCGTTCACGTATTGTGAGCAGAAGCAACCTCAACACCCTTTCCCGGAAACTGGGGCTTGACAAGCTTATTCAGACCAGTAAAGAAAGCGGCATCGCCGGATCATCCATCCTGGGCGATGCCTTTGAAGCCTTTATAGGGGCCGTGTACCTTGACAAAGGATATCTTTTTACCAAACGAATTATCATCCGCCACATCATTCAGACGCACCTGGACATTGATGAGCTATTGCAACGTGAAGTGAACCTGAAGAGCAAGGTCATTGAATGGGCCCAGAAAGAAAAAAAGGATGTGGAGTTCAGACTGACCGACGAAAAAGACCAGGGAAAAAAAGGAAAATTCTATACCGTAGAGCTGTTAATAGAAGGAGAAATATCCGGGAAGGGCAAGGATTACTCCATCAAAAAAGCCGAACAACATGCCGCAAGGCAGGCATGGGAACAAATTGATCATAATGTCGAAAAAACGCACATTGGCCATTGATTATACACCTGACTTCAGGTCAATCGGGGTTTTTACCGCACAAAAGGACTACAGGCTGTGCTGGTTGCTGGCTCAATATTTGCAAACGGCGTTCCGGCGACTACCGGATTTCCGTTACTCCACAAACAATCAAACAACACCACTGGCAGTTCCCGTTTACAGACATACCGACAGTCGCTTGGTCAGCAGCTACTTTCTGATCCCCAACAAACTGGGAACAGCTGTTCTTTTCCAAAAGCCCGCCAATATGGATTACCTGTTTCTGGTTAAACAACCCACTGACCAGTTTGATTTACCCCGGCTGATCAAAGACATCCGTAACATTCCACAGGTAAACACCGCTGTGGAAGCCGGGCCTTTTCTGGGGAAAACGGCAGAAGGCTTTTTTTTCGATTTTGAACATTACCTGGAAACCGGACCTGA
This sequence comes from uncultured Bacteroidales bacterium, assembly GCA_964463915.1. GTDB lineage: Bacteria > Bacteroidota > Bacteroidia > Bacteroidales > UBA7960 > PUPG01. Next base: position 16,916 of record CAYXEH010000004.1, read on the forward strand.
GAATTAAAAGGGCAGAGTGATTATTCCAGTTTTTTTGCCTCGTCCCAGAATATATCCATCTCTGCCAGGCTCATCTTCCTCATGTCTTTTCCCGACTTCCTGGCTTCCGCCTCCAGATGCTCGAAACGTTTGACAAATTTTTTATTGGTGCGTTCCAGGGCATTCTCCGGATTCACACCAATGAACCGGGCATAGTTGATCAGGGCAAATAAAAGATCCCCGAACTCCCCTTCCACTTTCCGGGCTTCTGCACCCTGTTCCACTTCGCTTCTCAGCTCTTCAAGCTCTTCATGCACCTTGTCCCAGACCTGGTGAGGCTGTTCCCAGTCAAACCCCACGCCTTTCACCTTATCCTGTATCCGGTAAGCCTTAACCATGGCAGGAAGCGACCCGGGAACACCTGCCAGTACCTTTTTCCTGCCACCCTTCAGTTTGATCTTTTCCCAATTATTTTTGACCTCTTCTGCTGACTCTGCTTTCACATCCCCGTAAATATGAGGATGCCGGTTAATCAGCTTGGCATTAATTGATTCCAGCACATCGGTAATGTCAAAGGCCCCCTTTTCGCTGCCGATTTTGGCATAAAACACTATGTGCAACATCAGGTCACCCAGCTCCCCCTTGATTTCCTCCAATGATTCATCCAAAATGGCATCGCCCAGCTCATAGGTTTCTTCAATGGTCAGGTGGCGTAAACTTTCCAGGGTCTGTTTTTTGTCCCAGGGGCATTTGGCCCTGAGATCATCCATAATATCAAGCAATTGCTTAAATGCCTGTAATCTTTTATCCATACCTAAAATTTTTTCAAAGGTAGGAAGAATCAACCGAAAACAGGAAATGCATCCCAGATATTACATTCCGTCTATTGAAGGCCTGGGTGATGCGTACGCTTTGATACAGTAGGTGAACGCTTGCGAACACTTTTTTGGGTAATAATTATTACTTCCGTCCCGATCTAGCTGTTTTACAGTTTGTTGAAATTTGTGGCACAATATTCGTTGATCTCAGCATGGTTACACATTTTAAAAAATTTCCGCAATGGACAGAGCAATTAAGAAAAAGAAGTGGACAACAAAAAAAGTACTCATCATTGCAGGTGCAACTGCACTTGCCGTTTTTATTCTTTACCTGTTGTTCTTTCGTGATAGCAGCAGCAGACTGTATGTAGACCCGGATAAAATGACCATCGCCACTGTTGAGCAAGGTCGTTTCCAGGAATTTATTCCGGTAGACGGTGTGGTACAGCCCATTGTGACCATTCATATTGATGCCGCTTTCGGTGGGCGCGTCGAAGAGTTATATGTACGCGACGGGGCCATTTTGGAAGAAGGAGACAAGATACTTCGTCTTTCCAACATGCAGCTGGAAATGAGCTATATGCAACAGGAAAGCCAGGCGCTCGAAGTGCTTGACCGTTATCAGAATACACGATTGAGCCTGGAAAGGAACATGTTCCAGCTTCAGCGGGAACTGGCAAAACTCGAATACGACCTTGACATTGCAGAAAAAAATTATGCAAGGAAGAAAAGTTTTTATGACAAGGAGGTGATTGCAGAAGAAGAATACGAAAATGCTGAACGCGATTTTCATTTTGCCAGACAGAATTATGACATCGGCCTGAAAACCCTGAAACACGACTCGCTTTACATGTCGTCACAGATGGATGCGATCAATGAATCCATTGACCGTGTTGAGAACAACATCAGCATGTTGCACACCAACCTGGATAACCTGATCATTCGCGCCCCCATCAGCGGCAGACTCTCAGCTTTCAATGCTGAACGCGGGGAAACCAAGTCAAGCGGTGAAAACCTCGGCCAGATGGATGTCCTGGACGGATATAAGTTGCGCGCCAGAATTGATGAACGCTACATCAACAGGACCTTTGTCGGACAAACCGCCACCTTTGATTACGGAGGAGAACCGTATGAATTGGAAATCAGCAAGATTTACAGTAATATTACCGGGGGAGCCTTTGAGGTGGATCTTGAATTCAAGGATGAAGAACCGGAAGGAATACGACGGGGACAAACCATTCAGCTGAGACTTCAGTTCAGCGGTGTGGCCGACGCACTGATCATCCCAAGAGGAGGATTCTACCAGATAACCGGGGGGAACTGGATCTATGTGGTTGATCCTTCAGGATCACAGGCCACAAAGAGACATATCCGTATAGGTAGACAAAACATCCACCATTATGAGGTCCTGGAGGGACTGGAGCCCGGTGAGCAGGTGATTGTCTCCTCTTACGACAGCTATGGTGACAAAGACAGACTGATTTTCAAATAACCCTGTAACTATAAACACATTTATTTCGTCATAGATATTAACCCTTTAACCCAACGAATCATGATTAAAGCAATCGATTTAACAAAAGTGTTTCGCACCGAAGAGGTAGAAACAACAGCCCTGAATAACGTGTCTTTCGGGATCAATGAAGGAGAATTTGTAGCCATCATGGGGCCTTCAGGCTGCGGGAAATCAACCCTGCTTAATATCCTGGGCCTGCTGGATAACCCAAGCAGTGGCCAATATCACTTTCTGGACCAGGAAGTATCCGGCCACTCCGAAAAACAACGTGCAAACCTGCGCAAACGCAACATTGGTTTTGTATTCCAGAATTTTAACCTGATTGACGAACTCAGCGTGTTTGAGAACGTAGAACTGCCCCTGATTTATTTGGGATACAGTGCATCAGAACGGAAAAAACGGGTGGATGAAGTGCTGGAACAAATGCAGATCATGCATCGCAGGAACCACTTCCCTCTGCAACTATCCGGTGGTCAGCAACAGCGTGTGGCTGTATGCCGTGCAGTAGTCGCCAAACCACATATCATCCTTGCCGATGAGCCGACAGGAAACCTGGACTCAGCTCATGGCGACGAAGTGATGCAATTGTTGGAAAGCCTCAACAAAAACGGCACGACCATTATTATGGTGACCCACTCCCAGCGTGACGCTTCATTTGCCCAACGCATTATACGCCTCTTTGACGGTCAGATCGTGACCGAAGACAAGAGCACGGAGTTTGTGTTGAGTACTGCCACAGCAGAGCAGTAGGCTGGCGGGTGATGACGCATCCTTGGTTGATGGTTGCTGGTTGTTGGTTCTCATGGGCAGGAGAAGGGGAAAGCTGCCAACAGACTGGTAAAGCGGCCCAGGCAGTTGATAGTTCCCGGTTCACACGGGCAGCAGACAGATCCCAAAGGGATCACACGTTAGTAACCAGGGGTCGAAGACCCCTGCACCGCAACCAACAGGCGCGTTAGCGCCGAAACCAACAACCAGAGGGGCGTCAGCCCCGACCAACCAGAGGGGCATCAGCCCCGATCAACCAAAGGGGGCGATAGCCCCCGACTCACCAACTGCAACAGACCATGACAAACCACAACCTGAAAACCGCTTACAAACACTTACGGAAAAACTGGTTTTTTTCTTTCATCAATCTTTTTGGGTTGGCGACCGCGATGGCAGTCTGCCTGGTCATTTTCCTCTATGTTTCCAGTGAACTCCGTTTTGACCGTTTTCATGAAAATGCTGACAACCTCTACAGGATTTCCATAGAAATTGATATGGAAGGCGACATTCGCAGGGAAGGGGTAAGCAGTTATCCCATGGGCTCCGACCTGGTGGATTATTTTCCGGAAGTTACCGGAACAACCAGGCTGTCGCAATGGTACGCTCCGGTTACGGTCTGGCAGGATGACAAACAGTCAAGCATCAGCCAGGCCCCCTATGCAGAAAGCAGTTTCTTTGATGTGTTTTCTTTCGGGTTAACGCAAGGGAACCCGGCCACCGCCCTCGAAGAACCGTTTTCGGTTGTCCTCAGCCAGGACCTGGCAGAGGAGCTATTCCCGGGAGAGGAGGCCATGGGGCAAACATTAAGGCTGGATAACCAGCAACAGCAATTTGTGGTCACAGGCATTATTGAAAACTGCCCTCCCAACAGCCACATCCAATACAATATGCTAAGGTCCTTACCCACCCTGCGGGAAATTTCCTCATCCAACTTTAATAACTGGGATGCAAACATAGACCTTTTTACCTATCTGTTGGTGAACGAAGGAACAGATATGGAACAACTGAAGGAAAAAACCCGGGAACTCGCCCACGAAAAGGTAAATTACAAATTTGAAGGCATGGGAGTATCCCTGAGCCTGGATTATCTCCCCGTCACAGAAATCCGGATGCAAGGGCAATATTCCAACGAAATGGTGGAAACCGGTACCCGGACAAAAGTCTGGCTGTTTTCTATCGTAGCCGTTTTTGTGCTTTTCATTGCAGGATTCAATTACGTCAACCTGACCATTGCCCAATCAGGAAAGCGTGCAAAAGAGGTGGGAATCCGTAAGGTACTGGGAGCAAATAAAACCACCCTGAACAAACAGTTTTTTACGGAAACACTTTGCCTGACATTCCTCAGCTTCCTGGCAGGACTCCTTTTGGCAGAATTATTGCTCCCTTCCTTTAATCAGCTGCTCAACACCAACCTGAGCCTGGGAGCGGCCCCATGGTGGACCTGGCCGGGCACTTTTGCTCTATTTGTGGTGATATTCGGCACCCTGGCTGCCCTTTATCCCGCATGGTTCATGTCTGCATTTCAGCCGGCCAAAATACTCAAAGGGGAGTTCTGGAGCAAACCCGGACGTTTCCAACCACGCAACCTCCTTTTGGTGATTCAATTTGTGGTTTCCATGGGCCTGATTGTCAGCTCTCTCGTTGTTTTCGTGCAGATCCGTCACCTTCAATCAATGGATCTGGGCTTCACCCCGGGAAATTTGGTGGCAGTTGGCACAGATAATCTAAACGATGCGGAATTATTCCGCGAAAAATTATCGGACTACCCCTGGGTGGTTAGTCAAAGCATCAGTTCAGGTTTCCCCGGGGGCTCCATTTATCTGGAGGGGATCGAACCTGAGGATGTGAACACAGTGGTCATGGCCCAGAGATTCTGGACCGATCAGGCACTGCAGGGTACGATGGATTTCAATTTGCTGGAAGGAAGGTTCTTTTCAAGAGCCGATGGCATGGAAAAGGAGAATGTACTGGTCAACCAGGCCCTTGTACGCAAATCAGGCTGGACAGACCCCCTGGGAAAAACCATCGACCGGAATGAGAACTCTTACACCGTGATCGGTGTGGTCGAGGATTTTCATCTGCAGTCATTGCATCATGAAGTGGAGCCCCTGATGATCAATGCAACACATAGCAGGCACAATTATGAAGATCAAACATGGTATGTGCTGACCAGGTATGACAATGCTGACAGCAAAGAAATCCTCCGGCACATCCGGGAAGACTGGGAAGGATTATTTCCGTCCACCACTTTGAATTATTATTTTATCTCCGATTTACTGCGTGAAGAGTATGAAGGAGAAAGAAATTTTGGATGGCTGTTTACGGGGTTCACCCTGCTGGCCATCATCATTGCCATGCTGGGGGTCATAGGATTGTCATCCCTCATCATTCAGCGGAAACAAAAGGAGACCAGTATCCGCAAGGTGCTGGGAGCCTCTGTCACTGCAATCCTGCTGCAGCTTTCCGGGGGGTTTATTAAGTTGGTCGCTGCGGCTGCCCTGATCGCCCTCCCACTGGCTTACTGGTATATGGAAAAGTGGCTGGCAGGCTTCCCGTATGCGACCCAATTCCCCTACTGGGCATTGGCAGTAGCATTTGCAGGGATGATGCTGATGGCCTTCATCATAGTGGCCTTACAGGCCTGGAAAGCCTCGCGGGCCAATCCCGCAGAAGTCCTCCAGGCTGAGTAAAGTACGTACTACCACCCAAACGCATCCTGAAATATGCGGCCGCCAGGCAGATGAAACATCCAGGCTGAGTAAAGGTTTTATTACCTCCCAGAAAGGACCCCCGGGGAGGAAACCCTGTATGGAGTTTATACTGGAATTGCCCGCACAAAGGTATATCTGAGATTGAATAAATGGCCTGTATTCAGCCTTCAGCCCACAGCCTGAAAAATCAAGGATGGATTTTGTAACTTTGCCGGATCCGGCAGCCGCCGGGACATTCCAAATTCCGTAAAGAATGTTTCCATTTCGAGGCAAACCCGTACAGTTCGAAACCTTCCGGCTCATGTTCCGGGCACTGAATTACCGGAACTACCGGTATTACTATGCCGGTCAGAGTGTTTCCCTGATCGGGGTATGGGTGCAGAACATCGCCATGAGCTGGCTGGTTTACCGCCTGACAGGCTCCGCCTTGCTCCTGGGAACCATTGCCTTTTCCCTGCAGATCCCCTCGCTGTTCATTGCCCCCTTTGCCGGCGTGCTGGCCGACCGGTGGAACCGGCGCAAGGTGATCATGTACACCCAGGTATTGCTCATGCTGGTGGCGTTCGTGCTGGCCTGGCTCACCCTTAGCGACCGGATCACCGTAACCTGGATCATTGCCATGGCCCTGACCAACGGAGTTATCCTGGGGTTCGACACCCCCTTTCGCCAATCCTTTGTACCCGATATCATCACACGCCGGGAAGACCTGTCCAACGCCATTGCCCTGAATTCTTCCCTTTACAACCTGGCACGCTTCGTGGGCCCGCCCATCGGCGGAGTGCTTATTGCCCTGGTGGGAGAGGGCTGGTGCTTCTTTATCAACGGGGTTTCTTTTGTTACAGTCATCGCCGCCATGATGGCCATGCGGATCCAAAAAGTCAAACGTCCGCCACGTTACGGATCCATATTTGCCCAGCTGCGCGAAGGAGTCAGTTACGCCTGGTCATTCCGCTCCCTGCGATACCTGATCACCCTGGTGGCCCTGAGCAGTTTTTTCGGCCTTCCGTTCCAGGCACTGCTGCCCATTTTTGCCGCCGACGTGCTGGGAGGCGACTCCGAGATGCTGGGGATTCTCACCGGTGCATTGGGAGCCGGAGCGCTCACCGGTGCATTCTTCCTGGCCTCGAGAAAAGACATTCACAGCATCCCGGGAATAACCCTGAAGGCATCCCTGATGTTTGCCGTCGGCTTGTCAGTATTTGCCCTTTCCCCGCTCACCGTGCTTTCTCTGGTGGCAATGGTGGTCACGGGTTTCGGGATGATTGTGCATTTTAACAGCACCAATACCCTGATACAAAGCATTGCTGATGAGGACAAGCGGGGGCGGGTTGTTTCCCTTTACAGCATGACGTTTATGGGTATCACCCCCCTGGGTAGCTTGCTGGCAGGCAGCGTGGCAGAATACATCGGGGTACCGTTTACCGTGTTTGCCTTTTCCCTGGTGTGCCTTGGCTCGGCACTGCTCTTCGGCAGGCGCCTTCGCACGGTTTATACCAGCCTGGCCCGAAAAATGATCAGCCACTCTGGTTAATTGGTTGTTGGTTCTCATGGGATAGGGACGCCGGGGGTAGCCCAAAGACAATGGACGAGGCAAGCAAGTTGTTGGTTCTCATGGGCCATGGAAATCAACAACCAACAACCGGAGGCGCGAAGTGCCGACCAACCGGAGGGGCGTCAGCGCCGACTAACCGGAGGGTGCGCAGCGCCCGACCAACTTACTTAACCCTTCCGTGGTACTTCTTCAAATAGAACTTGCAAAACGAATGGAAAAGGTGCATGTCATCCTGTTCCAGCATCATCAACCGTTCCATGATCCGCCGGTGAATAATATGATTATCCGGGATCTCCACGTCAGACAAGACCTGCATGGCTTTTTCCTTTACCACTTCCAGCTCATCGACAGTAGAGGGCTTTTGTCTTTTGGGAGCAATATCCAGCGTGAATACTGAAAGGGTGGAGGCATACACCATCACTGCCTGGGCCAGGTTCAGTGAAGGGTATTTCCGGGCCATTGGGATAGTGGTAAGTAAATCGCACTGATCCAGCTCCCGGTTCGACAGGCCGGATTCCTCACCCCCGAAAACAACCCCCACGCGGCGGATCAACCCGCCTTTACTTTTGAGTATCTCCGGCAACTCATTCAAGGGATGCCGGTCTTCCCGGATGTTACGCTTTTTCGCCGCCGAACCGATCAGCAGGGAAAGGTCTGCGGCGGCCCCGGGCAGGGAAGCAAACACAGCTGCTTCCTCCAACACATCGCGGGAGCCATGGGCCGTAGCCAAGGCCCTTTCCCCAAGGTGATCACACAATGGGTTAACCAGCCGCAAGCGGTCAATTCCCATGGTTTTGATGGCCCGGGCAGCTGCACCGACATTCTCTTCGCGGGCGGGCGAACTGAGTATAAACACAATCTCCACTTCTCTGTCAGTTTTAATAAACCAATACTTTCCGGAACACGGGATCATCAGGGCCGGTGAGATGAATAATATATACCCCTGGCGCTAAATCCGCCACAGACAATCTGACCTCTCTCCCATCCACACCAGGCTGAATTTTGCGCGCGTAAACCACCCGGCCGTCCATGCCTTTTAGCCGGATATTTTCCACCTGTACACCGGGGGGCCAGCTAACAGTCAGGTTGGAGCTGACCGGGTTGGGAAAGATACGAATCCGGTCCGTGTCCGGATCTTCTGCAGAAACAGGTGTATCAAAGACCGCTGTGACCACCATATCTCCCCGCACCATCACCTGTGCAACATCATTGTATATCCGCTTTCCTTCAATATCCCAGTGACGTACACTGAAGCCTTCGCTCGGATAAGCCACCAATTCGACCACTTCTCCGACCTCATGACGAGAAACACCGCTTTGCGGGGAAGTCCAACCGGCACCCTGGGGCAAGGCCCGGATCTCAAGCACGAGGGGCTTTTCCTTAAACACAGCGGTCAGTGATACCGGGCCTTCTACTGTAAAGATATACTCAGGGGATTCATGGATTGCCTCCCCGTCCAGCTCCCAGTGCGAAAACAGGTAATCACTTCCGGGCAACGCCTCCAGCCTTGCTTCTTCTCCGCGGTAATATTCGCCATCACCCGATACCTTGCCGCCGGTCAGCGGATCCGCATCCACAGATACCTCGTAAAGCGGCAAAAAGAAATGCGCCACAAGGGTATCTGCCGACTGTACCGTGTAATCAAAGGCCCGCCTCACCGACACCAACTGATTGCCTTTATGCCAACCCAGAAAGTCGTAATTTTCAGGGATACTCGTCTCTAAAGAAACCACGCTTCCATGGTCATATACTCCTCCTCCCCTTTGCTCGCCGGTATTTTCGGGATGAGAAGTCAACACAAGCTCATACTGTTCCGGGGCAAAAACAGCAGTGATCTCCAGGTCATCGTTGATGGTGACTCTTTTACTCAGATCACCAGATGTCTGCGCTCCGTTTTTCTCCCATCTGACAAAACGGGCATTGGAACCCGGTTCTGCCTCCAGGATCACTTCCGCCCCTTCATTGAACAGGTAATTCCCTTCCCGGGGATGGGTAATTCCCGGACCTTCACTGTCAAGGGTCAATTCATAAGTAAGCGGTCCTTCCTCCACCATGGCCGTAACTTCGGCGGTGGCATCAGACAGCCGGGAAGGGTTGGAATAAACCGCACGTGCATAATACCGGTAAGCACCCACTGGCAAACCTTCATCTGTGTAAGACAATTCATCCGGATCTGTTCCTGTATACACGAGCTGATCGTCCCGGTATAACTGGTATCCCTCCAAAACGGGAGAATAATCTCCAGCTGAGGGTTCAACAGGTTTTTCCCAGTTCAGGCGAATGTAATCTGCCCCGGTTTCCCCTGCTGCAAAATGCTGTGGCGGGGGAAACACTGCATCGTATCTGCCTTCCACGCTGATCGCATCCAGCAAAACACTCCCGGATCCGTTCGATGAAGCCTGAAAAGCAAGCTGGAAACCCTGAACAGCCCCGGGCAGTTCAAGTTGCTCCAACACCCAGCCGTTTCCCGGCACATTAACATCTGCCAGGGTGATCCAGGTCTCCTCCCCGTATTCCCTGAACATGACAGTCAGCGTCAACTCTTCGGCCTCATTTTCCATCCCACCCAGATAAAAAGACAACACTCCGGAATCATAGCTGCCATACTGAACGGGAGGACTTAACAGTCGCGTGGTTGATTCTCCATCTCCATTTCCGGGGCTGAAACTGAGTGCATAATCTCCAATGGCAGCTGAATCAGGCAACTGTTCCGTTTCTCCCGTCGCAATCCACGAGGAGGATCCATCCACAAAAACCTCCTCCCAACAACCCGAAAGACGTCCTTCCCGGAAATCATCAAAAAAAGGCAGGGAGAAAAAATCAGGACAGGGGGTGGTCACGGCCGCCTCAAGCCCGGGAGAATAACTGGGTATATTATCGAATGACCAGGCAGAAAAATAATAATCCATGCCTGGTTGAAGATCTTCTTTAAGCAAAATGGTATCGTAGCCCAGGTAGATGATCTTGCCACCCCCACGAATGGTGTCACCAAGGGAAACAGGGCCAACCGGTCGCCCGAACCGGTCTTCTGTTTGGATGGCAACTGCCACCGGATCCCCCTTGTCGTTCGGACTCCATTCAAGCCGGGCAGTCTCCGGCGAATCGGCATAAGCTTCAAATGACGAGACCATAGCCACCTGGCTTGCAAAAGGATTCAGGCCATCAATGGCCTCCGGGTCCGACCCAATGGGATCAAGCCAGGGCCGGAGACTGGTTCCCTCTGTTTGGCCACCTTCCCAGGATCTTCCGAAACGACCATACCAGTCGGGGCGGGTATTGCCACAGGCGGCATACCCCCCGTGCAATTGCCCGATGATACGCCCCCGGCCATCGAAGAGCGGAGAACCGGACGACGCGGGCTCCGTGGTGGTTCCGCCGCTCCAGGTAATGTACCAATGGGTGTCGCCTGATCCGGGTTCTTCCAGATATGAAGCCGCCTGCACACCCTCATTGGCAAAGCTGAATTTCTTGATGTCGCCCCTGGGATGATGTATTCCCACAATGGTGTCCGTAAGTTCCTCTTCAAGGGTACGGTTCCATCCGGCAAAATAAGGATCGTATGATTCAGGAACATCATGGTTAAGCTCAAGCAACCAAAAATCAGAACCGGCATTCCGGGCACGGCTTACCGCTCCGCTCAGGGCATCATAAGGGGGTGATTCCTCCGGGTTCTCACAATCCTGACTTTCCCAGTTGAACCAGACCACCACGGTGGAGGGGGTCCGGTAACAATGATTGGCTGTCAACAGGAAGGGACGTGCATCATTTTTGGTATTATTGATCATCGCGCCGCTGCAAAACCCGTTACTCCCCGTAAGCAGCATGACCGACGCACTGATCTGATCATCCCAGCCTTCGGCCTCCTCACAGGCTACATTCAGGTTGCACGAACCGGAACTGCCAAGAGATTTCACAAACCCACCCGGATCCCGGTAAGCATGGGTAACTGTTTGAAGTTTCAATCTGCCGGGAAAATCCACTCCGGGAGGTTCCACATATTCAATGATGATTGAATCGGAAGGAATCAGGGTGGTGGCAAAGTAGAGGTCTTCCTGGTTATTGCGGTGGGTAAAGGCACCCAGTATATGTGAACGACCGGTATCATACACATAAAGAGAGGCCCCTTCCGGGAGCTTATACTCATCAAAAGTCAGGTTAAGGCTATAGGCCCCGGGCGAGGCAATTCCCAGCCTCCACAGCCTTGTGCCATCGGGAAACTCCTCCCACTTACCTGAGTTTCCCGGATGAAGGTTCACAGGAATATTCTCGCCGAACCGCCAGGGGATTTCCTCGATGGTATCCAGCACCATATCTTCAGCCACCAATGAGGCTGTATCAACTGCCGGCATCTCTTCGAAGGGTATCCCGGACCTTGTCAACGGGAGATCAAACCCCGGGGGCACGCCGGGTTCACTGATCTGCGCCACTGCCGGAGACCCGGTGAAGAACGCCAGCAAGAGGATCCCCAAAAAAACTCTGTTCATCAGGAAGGCCTGTTTAAAAAGCCCCACGGCTGTTACCGGGAGCAACATTCATCTCACAAAGTTAAGCACTTATGGTAAATAAGGCAGCAGTTTTTTTAATCAGAAAACAAAATCCGGAAATATGACTTAACCCGGTTCCCGGAGCAAACAGAGAACCCAGGACGTTTGGATCACATTGCATTTAATTGAAAATAAGGGAAGGCTCTTCCAAATACAGCGGGAACATCCGTATTACCTGTTGCTTTCCGATAACCAGCCGGCGAATGTCTCTGGCAGGTTTAAGGATACTCAGTATGGGTTTAAGCTCCACCCCGGATGCCTTTCCAGGAATTAGGTCATTAAGATCAATCACCTCAAATAATTCTACGACATAATTGTTTCCGCGCATTCCGGTAATAAAACCCGCCACATCACGCCGGACAATGACCCTTTCACAATCTCCGTTTTCGTTGGGCATTTGGTGCTCCAGGTCGATCAGCACCAACTGTCCTTTACGAAATATTTTCCTGTAATACTGGCACTTATGGATTAATTTCAGCTTGCTTTTGCGTCTGGGAAACATTTTATAAAAATGTTCTTTATAGTAACAGGTGGAGAATAAACCGTAAGGACATTTCTTGCACACCGAATTATTGAAATATATTCTCATTAATACGATATTTTAATATGGTCAAATATAATAATTAATCACATAAACAAGCTTTTTTTTAATACTTTTTGTTTTTATTGCACATACAGATCTTAATCTATTGATCTAATTGCCATGTTTTCAGCAAAATGCAATACAAAAACTCTTTGTATCTTTAAACATACAGAACCCCCAAAAAAAACGCTTATGAAATCCTTGCTTGTTTTTCTCTTTATGTTTCTATGGCTGGGCTGCGCCAACAGCGATTCCCCGCAAACATCCCCCTATATTTCTTCAGAAGAGATTGATTTTTCGGTGGATACCCTGGCCACCGGCCTCGAACACCCCTGGGGCATGGCATTCCTTCCGGACGACAGAATCCTGATCGCCGAACGCCCTGGCAGGCTTCGGGTATGGGAAGATGGACAACTACTGGACTCCCCCGTTTCCGGGCTGCCGGAAATCTGGACCAGGGGGCAGGGGGGCTTGCTCGATGTGGAGCTCCATCCCGATTATGAAAACAATCAGCTGATATACCTGGCATTCTCAAAAGAGGGAAATGACGGAGGCAGCACAGCCATAGCCCGCGGGCGATTGACCGGCAATGAACTGCAGAACACCGAGGTTATATTTCATGCCATCCCGCACACCAACGCCGGGCAGCACTTTGGCACGCGCATTGTTTTCGACGACCAGGGCTACCTATATACCACAATGGGTGATCGCGGTGAGATGCAAACCGCCCAGGATCTGCTTAGTCATAATGGCAGCATCATCCGGTTGCATGATGACGGGTCTGTACCCGCTGACAACCCTTTTGCCGAAGAAGAAGAGGGTCTTCCTGAGATATGGTCTTACGGGCACAGAAACATTCAGGGGATGAAACTGCACCCTGTAACAAGAGAATTATGGGCGGTAGAACATGGACCCCAGGGGGGTGATGAGATCAACCGCATACACAAAGGGGGCAACTACGGGTGGCCCGAAGTGACCCACGGCATCAATTATGACGGAACCGTAATCACTCCGGATACGACCAAACCCGGAATGATTGACCCTATTCATCACTGGACCCCATCTATTGCTCCATGCGGAATGGATTTTGTTGACAGCGATCTTTACCCGGCATGGGAAGGCAATATGGTTGCAGGGGCCCTGGCCAACCAACATATTCACAGGGTGGTGTTTAACGACACCACCGTAGTACATACGGAAAAGCTACTGGAAGGAATGGCCCGGTTCAGAACCGTTGAACAGGGCCCGGATGGATACCTGTACGTGCTGACAGAAAGTCCCGGGCTGTTTTTCCGGATTGTGCCCCGGTGAGAATTTCACCCGGATCCACGTTAATCCCTGCCTTGGCATTAGCCCCGGGCTGTTCTTCCGGATCGTGCCCACAGTAAGTTGTGCCGGCGGACGCTGGATTCCGCGGCGAGACTTATACTCCCGGCGGGGACCATTCAGATTCTGTGTTTCATAAAAAGGGGCATTCATACAAACTTGCTTCGCCCATGCTGTTTAACAGAACTGCGGGGATACTTCGTTAAATATCACCCTTGTTAATTATTTTTTTTATAATTTTGCGGCTTCAAAAACAAATTATTTACCTGAAACACAAAGGGAAACGAAACCTTATCTGCCATGCCCAAATATACCGAATACAAATCACTGGATCTGCCACGTATCGGTAAAGAGGTCCGTGTTTTCTGGGAAGAGAATAACACCTTTGAAAAAAGCCTCAAAATCCGCAAGGATGCGCAACCATGGGTGTTTTATGAAGGACCCCCGTCTGCCAACGGACTTCCCGGCATTCATCACGTCATGGCCCGCGCCATCAAAGACATCTTTTGCCGCTACCGTACACAAAAGGGCTATTATGTGAACCGTAAAGCAGGGTGGGACACCCACGGCCTCCCGGTGGAGATCGGTGTAGAGAAACTGCTTGGCATTACCAAGGAAGATATCGGGAAGAGCATCTCCATTGAGGATTATAACAAGGCATGCCGTAAGGATGTCATGAAATACAAGGACACCTGGGACGAACTGACCCGCCTGATGGGTTATTGGGTCGACCTCAGTGATCCTTACATCACATTCGAAAACAAATACATCGAAACCGTCTGGCACCTTCTGAGCAAGCTGCATGAAAAGGGACTGTTGTACAAAGGATACAGCATCCAACCCTACTCTCCTGCCGCAGGAACCGGGCTTAGCACCCATGAACTGAACCAACCGGGTTGTTACCGCAATGTCAAAGACAACTCTGTAACCGCTCAATTCAAGGTTGTGCGCAACAACACCTCTGAATTTTTATTTGACCAGGATGAGGATGAAGTATTCCTGCTGGCCTGGACCACCACGCCCTGGACACTGCCCAGCAACACCGGCCTGGCCGTAGGCAGCAAAATCGACTATGTGAAGGTGCGCACTTACAATGCCTACACCCACGAGCCAATCACCGTGGTGCTGGCCAAAGAACTGATGGATGGTTTCTTTAACCCCAAAAACGCCGCACTGAACCTGGATGATTACAAAGCGGGAGACAAAAAGATTCCTTACAAGGTGGTGGGTACCTACAAGGGTGAACAGTTTGAAAATGTCAGGTATGAACAGCTGCTGCCATACGCCCAGCCGGAAACCGGTGATTCATTTCGCGTGATGCTTGGAGATTTTGTCACCACCGAAGAAGGTACAGGAATCGTTCATATTGCCCCCAGCTTTGGAGCCGATGACTTCAGGATCGGCCAGGAATACGGCCTGGGATCTCTCACCATGGTGGACAAAAAAGGCCGCTTCGTGGAGGAAATGGGAGAGTTTGCCGGACGCTATGTCAAGCCAGAGTACATTGGTGAAGATGACCCCAGGGAAGACCGCCCGGTGGATGTGGACATCATTATTAAGCTCAAAAAAGAAAACAGGGCCTTCAGGGCAGAAAAATACGAACACTCCTATCCCCATTGCTGGCGAACAGACAAGCCCATCCTATACTATCCGCTGGATAGCTGGTTCATCCGGACAACGGCGGTGAAAGACCGCCTGATCGGCCTGAACTCCACCATACAGTGGAAACCCGAAAGCACCGGTACGGGACGTTTTGCCAACTGGCTGGAAAACCTGCAGGACTGGAACCTGAGCCGCTCCCGTTACTGGGGTGTACCCCTGCCCATATGGGCCACGGAAGACCATGAGGAACAAATCTGCATTGGTTCGGCAACACAATTGAAAGAAGCCATTGACCAGGCAGTGGAAGCCGGTTTCATGAAAGAGAATCCGCTAAAGGATTTCAATCCGGAAGACCTGTCGGAAGAGAACTATAACAAATTTGACCTCCATCGCCCATTTGTGGATGAGATCATCCTGGTTTCCCCGTCAGGGAAAAAAATGTACAGGGAAACTGACCTGATCGATGTGTGGTTCGACAGCGGAGCCATGCCCTATGCCCAGTATCATTATCCGTTTGAAAACAAGGAGGCTTTCGAAGCCAACTTCCCCGCTGACTTTATCGCAGAGGGTGTGGATCAGACACGGGGCTGGTTTTTCACCCTGCACGCCATTGCCACCATGATCTCGGATTCAGTAGCATTCAAAACTGTCGTATCAAACGGACTGGTGCTTGACAAGGCCGGAAACAAGATGTCGAAACGGTTGGGGAATGCGGTTGATCCTTTCAAAACCATTGAAACCTTCGGACCGGATGCCACCCGCTGGTACATGATTTCCAATGCCCAGCCATGGGATAACCTCAAGTTCGATATGGAAGGAGTGGAAGAAGTCAGGCGAAAATTTTTCGGCACCCTCTATAATACCTATGCATTCTTTGCCCTTTACGCAAATATTGACGGGTTCACCTACAGCGAAGAAGAAGTGCCGCTGGATCGCCGGCCGGAAATCGACCGCTGGATACTTTCCGAGCTCAACTCCCTGATCAGAAAAACGGACGAATGTTATGCCGACTTTGAGCCCACCCGGGCAGCCAGGCTGATCCAGGATTTTGTGGACGAACACCTGAGTAACTGGTATGTCCGGCTCTGCCGTCGCAGATTCTGGAAAGGCAACTACACCGAAGACAAGATTTCTGCCTATCAGACCCTGTATCGCTGCCTGGAAAGCCTGTCCATGATCTCGGCACCCATCGCCCCTTTCTTTTCCGAGAGGTTATTCACCGATCTGAACAGGGTTTCGGGCAGGCGGGAGACAGATTCTGTGCATCTCACCGACTTTCCGAAGGCGGACGAGTCGATGATTGACATTCCCCTGGAGGAAAGAATGCAGCTGGCTCAAAAAATCTCTTCCATGGTACTGGCCCTTCGAAAAAAGGTTCAGATCCGTGTACGACAGCCCCTGCAAAAGATCATGGTACCCGTGCTGGATGAAAAATTCAGGCTGCAACTACGGGATGTGGAAAACCTGATACTGTCCGAGGTCAATGTGAAAGAACTCGAGTACCTGGAGGATACTGCCGGCGTACTGGTGAAAAGGATCAAGCCCAACTTCAAGGCCCTGGGTCCCCGCTACGGCAAAATGATGAAACAAATTGCCGGGGCCATCAACAGTTTCACCCAAAAGGACATACAGCAAATGGAAAAGCTAGGTGCCGCATCGCTGGAAATACAGGGTGAAAAAGTGGAGATTACCCTGGCGGATGTGGAAATCTTTTCAGAGGATATTCCCGGGTGGCTGGTTGCCAATGAAGGGAATGTGACCGTAGCCCTGGACGTGACCATTACTCCTTCCCTTCGTAATGAAGGAATCTCACGCGAACTGGTGAACAGGATCCAGAACCTGCGCAAGGATATTGGCCTGGAAGTTACAGATAAAATTTACCTGGAAGTAGAAAAGCATCCGGAAATTACAGAAGCCGTTTTGAACAATAATGAGTATATTTGTTCGGAAACATTGGCCGTACAATTATCCTATACAGATCAAATAAAAGATGAAGATAAGGTAGCCGTTGATCTGGCTGAGGACATACAAACTAACGTATCCATCAAGAAGAATAACCAACAAACAACATAAAATACCGGGTGATATGGAAACCAAACGCGAGAAAACAAGGTATTCGGACGAGGAGCTCCAGGAGTTCCGCGAAATTATCGAGAAAAAACTGGAAGAAGCCAGGGCTGGTCTGAAGCTGCTGACGGAAGCATATACAACACAGAACGCCAACGATACCAACGATACTTCTCCTTCATTTAAGATTCTTGAAGAAGGGTCTCAGGTGCTTTCAAAGGAGGAGAACGGACAACTGGCGGCCCGGCAGGAAAAATTTATCCGTGACCTGGAGAATGCCTTAATACGGATTGAGAATAAGACCTACGGCATTTGCAGGGTTACCGGTAAGCTGATCTCCAAAGAAAGGCTCAGAAGCGTGCCCCACGCCACCATGAGCATCGAAGCCAAGCTAAACAGAAAACCCAACGAGAGCTGATCACAGCATAACTTCAACGATTTGGAGAAAAGACATATCCCCTGGGTCATTATCCCCGGCATACTACTGATTGACCAGGTCAGCAAGATCCTGGTCAAGCTTAACATGACGCTGGGTCAAAGTATTCCGGTTTTCGGTGACTGGTTTCAGATCTATTTCACCGAGAATTATGGGATGGCCTTTGGTCTGGAATTTTCAGGAGAGTACGGAAAACTTTTCCTCAGCATTTTACGTATTGTGGCAGTGATCGCCATCGGCTGGTATATATACCATCTGGTCAGAAAGAAAGCCTCCTCGGGCCTCATTGCCTGCATTTCCCTGATCATGGCGGGCGCCATCGGCAATATCATCGACAGCTCATTTTACGGACTTATATTCAGTGAAAGTCACTTTAATCAGGTGGCCGAGTGGTTCCCGGATGAGGGGGGCTACGGAACATTCCTGCACGGGCAGGTGGTTGACTTATTTTATTTCC
Organism: uncultured Bacteroidales bacterium; assembly: GCA_964463915.1. Lineage (GTDB taxonomy): Bacteria > Bacteroidota > Bacteroidia > Bacteroidales > UBA7960 > PUPG01. The sequence goes on from CAYXEH010000004.1 coordinate 35,272, forward strand.
CGATAATCAGGGGAACTATTCCCGAATGGATCCCTTACCGGGGCGGGGAGCCATTTATTTTTTTCCGTCCTGTGTTCAATGTGGCCGATTCAGCCATCACCATTGGTGTACTGATCATGATCATCTTCCAGAAAAAATTCTTTGTCCACGAAAGGGAAGAAAGCTCGCCGGATGAAGAAACACCCGAAAGACAATGAATCTCCCGGGTGTTTTTTCAGGCAACAGTGTGAACTGTTTTCCGGTTTTTAAACTTCCAGTAAGGCGTTAATCTCATCCAGCATGTCTGCCAGATGCGCGCGGGTATGCGTATTGGCGGCATTCGCCTGACGCCGCTCAATGTCTGACTTCACGTCCCGAAGGTTTGCACGCAGGTGCGCCCTGGTTTCCCCTGAAAGGTTGTCGCTGTCAAGACGGTTTTCCAGGACCTGAACCCAGCTGCGCTGAAGGTTTCTCCTGTACAGGTCAATGACAAGACGGCTTTGGTCCAGCTCGCTCCAGACTCCTTTACGTACATCGTACAGCATCTGATCCACCGGGTAAATCTCTGTTTCACCGGTATCGTTCCGCTCAAGCTCTGCCATTCGCTTAATGCGGGCATCGCTCAGCAACTGGTTCAGTGTGGAACGCTGAAGTTGCATCACACGGTCAGAGGATCCCGCCGGCTCAAGCAGGTTGAGCACGTCCGGATCCAGCAGGTACTCAGGGGTAGTAAATGCATGATCCACAAGAAACTGTATCGCTTCTTCCTGGCGAGACCTTTCCACCGGGGTATGGATCACCCCCTCCTGGCCGTACACTTTCTGATGGCTCAGCACACCTCCGACCCAGGTCACTACATGCCCGAGGTAACGGCCGTGCTGCTGCACCACATTGCTGTATAATTCATCAAGAGTGCTATAATCTTCCCCTTCTTCCCCGGCGGCATCCACGATGAAGCCCATGATACGCTCCAGGTTGGCAATGCCATAGCCACTGCTCTTTACGTGATTGTCGCCCAGGGCTTCCCGTTGCTGGGTCGGATCAATGGTAGAAAGATTGCCAAAACGCAACCTGGGCTCATCGATCTGCTTTTCTGCAAGTGCATTCAGGAAAGGACGTTCCTCTTCCGGCGTGGTGGCCTCAGGGATAGGCTTATATCCCCATTCAATGGAGAAATTGTCATAAATGGAAACAACAGGCAGCAAGAATGCATCATCACCGGGCTGAGCCACATAGTTCATCCGTGCATAATCCATGATTGAGTGGGTGGTTCCGTACTTTTCCGTGTAGGCACGGCTACGAAGGCTGTCAGTGGGCATGGTACCGCTGGCCTTCATGTTATGTGGCAAGCCGATGGCATGGCCCACTTCATGGGTGACCACATAGCGAATCAGGTCTCCCAACAACTCATCAGGCAGCGGAAGGTTTTGGGCACGTTCGTCGACCGCAGCGCACTGCACAAAATACCAGTTCCTGACCAGATTCTGCACATTATGATAAATGCCAATGGCGGAAGTGATAATTTCTCCGCTTCGGGGATCATGCACATGAGGTCCATAAGCATTCATGGTAGTGGAAGGGAACCAGCGGATCGTAGGATAACGAATGTCTTCAGGACTCCAGTCGGGATCTTCCTCCGGCGTAGGGGCACGTTTGGCCACAATGGCGTTGCTGAAGCCGGCGTGCTCAAAGGCTGGCTGCCAGGCTTCAATTCCTTCCATCACGTAAGGAATCAACCATTCCGGGGTGGCATAGTCTACATAATACGTAATGGGTTTAACCGGGTCAGAGATCTCTGCATCCGGATCCTTCTTCTCCAGCCTCCATCGGTTGATCATCTGCTTGCGTCTTGCCTTGTGGGCGTCATCACTGAAGTCAACCGTACTTACTGAGAAATATCCCACCCGACTGTCATGCAAACGCGGCATCATGGGCTCTTCCGGAAGCTGCATCATGGAGTGATTCATTTTCACCGAAATGGTGTTCAGGTTCCTGGCATCGGGAACTCTTTCTGCTTCATAAGTTAATACACTCCGCACTTCAAGGTTTTCAGGGAAAGCTCTGACACCTTCCACAAAACTTCTGTTGTTGTCCAGCCTTCTTGCCTGGTATTGACGGCGGGGATTCATTTCCGCTACATCCGTTGAATACAGGGTGGTTACATCAATGACAACGGCCGTGGAATCTTCATTATAAGCTTCAATGTCATAGGCACCGATAATGGGGGCAAATGAAGAAGCCTGCACCCCACGAAAAATATTGCTCGTAGAGTCTGCAGTAATGTCATAAATCATTGAACGGAACAAGATCTGATCCCTGGCTTTTTCCCAGCGAACCACCTGGTTGTTCATCCGCTGCCCGCCATAACCGGTTCCCAGTTGGGCGGCAGCTGCGCGGCTTACCAGGAGCATATCGCGGTCAAGCTCCGTCATCGGGATCTCATAATACAACTTATTGTCTTTCTGATAGACGGTAAACATCCCTTCTTCCTTGAAATCGGGATCAGCGACAAGCTTTTCATAATCAGAACGTCCGGCATTTTCTCCGGCAGCAGGCTCAGCTTCAGCAGATGGTCGTAACGAAGAGCAACCGGAAACCACCAGAAGCCCGGCAATAAACAGGCATAAAAAAAAATTCTTCATAGGATTTTGGATTGGTTAGTAGATTGGTGCTAAATTGGTAATAAATCAGGAAAGTAGATTTTTCAGGGGCACAATATATAAAATAAAACAGTTTGTATGTATTTTAACCAAAAAAACCACCCGCCACCCCGGTTGGTCCCGCTGTAAATACCAAAAATCAACCCGGCACGCCGGTTAGCCCTGCTGCAAATACAAGAAAACCACCCACAGTCAACACTGTGGATGGTTGTTTATCCGGGTAAGGCACCTCAATCCTTTCAGAAAGGGAAAACACCCGGGAGCCTGAACAAGTAAAGCAGCCGGGGTTCAACATAAAAATAGCCGGCAGATGCTATACGCTGGCTTCTACATTCCACGAAAAAGCCCTGATCCCTTGTTCTTCAGCCGTTTTATTGATCTCTTCCACACCACGGAGAAGTTTATCTGCCGTGGCTTCATCAACCACCGACAATATCGCGGTGTTCAGGGCAGGCCATATGTGGGTTCCCATATGTGGTTCACCCGTTTGCGAACCCCTGCCCATCACGTCCTGCCATTGGGTGAATCCCCTGGCGCCGGTGTGGTCAAGCAGATCATTCACCCATTCTGTCAATGCCTGGTTATATACGATAAATACTGCTTTCATAATCATCATGTTTTATCAATGCGGCCGGACTCATCACAATTTTACTTATTCCGGGGCCTGTAATGTGTTGACCATATAAAATCAACAACAAGCACTGGTCCGGGAGGTCATGAGCACGGCATTATAATTGCCCCTCCACTGTTTTCTTTTCTTTTTTACCCTTTTGCACGCCAAACAGAATATAGATCACTGGCACAAACACCAGTGTCACCAGGGTGGAAAATGCCAGCCCTCCAATAACTGCAATGGCCATAGGAGCCCATATCTCAGCACCTTCACCGCTTGACAACACCATCGGAATCATCGCCAGAAGGGTTGTCAGGGTAGTCATCAGCACAGGACGCAGACGTGACTTACTGGCGGTGATCACCGATTGTACCACGCTCTGACCACGGGCCACCATCAGGTTGGTGAAGTCTACCAAAACGATGGAGTTTTTCACTACAATACCCACCAGAATGATTCCTCCGATCAGGGATATGACCGATAACTCTGTGCCGGTAAGAAAGAGTGCGATCATCACCCCGGAAAAGGCAAAAGGCACCGCCATCATGATAATGAAAGGCGTCCGGAACGACTCAAACTGGGCGGCCATCACCACATAAACAAGGAAAATACTCAAAATAAGCAGGATTCCGAGGTCAGCAAAAGCTTCCTGCTGGTCTTCAATCTGACCGCCGAATTCCACGTAAACCCCATCAGGCAGTTCAATCTGATCCAGCTCAGCCTGTATATCGGCAGTCACATCCCCCAATGAACGTTCGTGCAATCCGCTGGATACCGTCAGGTAACGGACACGGTTCTTACGCTCAATATTCGGAGGGGCAAAAAACTCTTTCACCTCTGCGAACTCCTTCACTCTGACAAAGTTGCCATTTGGCGTCCGGACCGGGATATTCTCAACGTGGTCAATGGAATTCCTGAACTCCTCCTTGTGACGTACCACCACATCATATTCATCGCCGTCTTCACGATACAACGTGGCCGTCATTCCTTCCACACGATTCCTGATGGACTGTGAGACGGTATTGGCATTAAGTCCGAATGCTGACATCTTTTCCTGGTCAGGGAGTATCCGTAGTTCCGGACGTTCAGGCCCCCGGCTTACAGCGATGTCCCTTACTCCATCAACCCCTTCCATTCGGCGGGCCAGTTCGTCCCCGACTATATTGGTGGCATCAAAATCGTCTCCGAAGATTTCAATTTCGATCGGGTCACCCATTCCCATTCCTCCGCCGCCATCTGCAGTCACGGAATGCTCCACAATTTCCGGAAACTGGGATAAATCCTCGCGAAGGGCTTCAGCGACCTGCCATACATCACGCTCTCTTTCTCCCTGGGGAACCAGGCGCATGGTCATGTCAATGGTATGGCTTCCGCCTCCGGAGCCAAACAACCCACCCATAGGGTCACTACCGGCGCCCACACTATAGAGATCAATTTCCGGATAGTTATTTTCAAGGATTTCCTCAATGGCCCGGGCTGTTTGGGCCGTTTCCTCCAGTCGCAACCCGATGGCCAGCTCAATCTCGGCATCCAGCCTGTTCTGGTCCGATTCAGGCATGAAGGTACTGCCGATAAAAGGCATCAGCAGGAAACTGCCAGCGAAGATCAACACGGAAACCACAATGACAACTGCTTTCCTTCGAACTGCCCGGGTAAGCAATCGCTCATACCCGTTATCCAGTCCTTCCAGCACCCCGACTATAAATTTTGTTACGGCCGGTCCAAACCCGGCACTTCTTCCTCCTCCGGGTGAAAGCATCCTGGATGAAAGCATGGGTGTCAGGGTCAGTGCAGCCAGGGTGGATATGGAAACGGTAATGGCTACGATGAACCCCAGCTGCCGGAAGAACAATCCCATCAGACCGGAGATCATGGTCATGGGCAGGAAAACGGCCACCACCGTCAGGGTGGAGGCAACCACCGCCAGCCCCACTTCATTGGTCCCGTAAATGGAAGCTTCCCTGGGAGAACTTCCCCTTTCAGTATGTTTGGTGATATTCTCCAGTACTACGATGGCATCGTCCACCACCATCCCCATGGCAATGGTCAGACTCGACAATGAGATCAGGTTCAGTGTATTGCCCGACAGATTCAGGTAGATGAAGGCTGCCACCAGCGACACCGGGATGGTCAGGATAATAATGAAAGTAGCCCGCCATCTTCCGATAAAAAACAGCACCACAATGGTTACAAAAATGGCGGCGAAATACAGAATGCTCACCAGGTTGTCTACAGAATCTGTAATAAATTCAGACAAGTCAATAACGGTCAGCAATTCCACATCCGGAGGCAGGTTGGCCTGAATTTCCGGCAAGGCCTCATTGATCTCATTGGCAATTTCCACGGTATTGGCACCGGACTGCCGCTGCACAATCAGGCGCAGGCTTTGCTCCTGGTTCAGTCTTTCATCCACGGTCTGTTCCTGGAGTGTATCCTGTACTTCTGCTACATCCCTCAGGTAGATGGGGGTTCCGTCAAAAGTACCAACCACCATATCGCGTATAAAACGGCTTTCCTCAAACTCCCCCACAAAGCGCAGGGAATAATCCATCTGCCCCATCTTGATGTTACCGGCGGGGCGGTTGATGTTTTCCGAAGCAAGCGCACCGCCAATCTGATCCACCGTCAGATTAAAGGATTCCAGCTTTTCGGGGTCAACGTTGACCTGTACCTCCCGGACAGGCTCACCGGTAATATTCACGGTGCCAACCCCTTCAATTCGACTCAGCGGATTGACCACATCTTCATCAATGATCTTGGCCAGTGCAGGATAACTCTCCTCAGCAGTGGCAGCCATCACCATGACGGGAATCATGGATGAACTGAACTTGAATATGGTAGGTTGCTCAATGTCTTCGGGAAGCATGCGGGTTATGCGGTCAATCACATCCCTTATCTCATTGGTGGCCTCATCCAGGTTGGTTTCAAACTCAAATTCAAGCATAATGGTTGACACATCATCACTGGACACCGAAGAAATATCCTTCAGGTCGGTGACCATACTGAGGTTGTCCTCCAGGGGCCTGGTAACATTGGTTTCAATGTCAGAGGCACTGGCTCCGGGATATCCGGTGAAAACACTGATGATGGGCGGTTCGATCTCCGGATAGAGATCAATGGGAAGCTGCCTGAGGCTGTAACCCCCCAGAACAAGCAGGGCCACAAACACCATCAGGGTGGTGATCGGGCGTTGTACTGCAGAACGATATATCTTCATCAGAAAACAATTTTTAATTCACAATTTCTACTTCTGACTGATCCATCAGGTTTTGCTGCCCTGTGGTGACAAGCATCTCCCCTGCTTCAATCCCGGAAAGGATCTCCAGTTTATCATCAAAGGTTCGTCCAAGAGTGACCGTCCGGCGATGTGCCACACCGTCTTCTACCACAAAAACAAAACGCTCATCTGCGCCCACCTGTTTGCGCACCGCCAGTGAGGGAACCAGCAGGCCTTCAATTTCCCCGATGTTCAGCATCACGCGGCTGTACATTCCCGGACGCAGGGCAAGATCCCTGTTTTCCACCAACACTTCCACATCGAAGGTACCGGAAACCCTGTCTATGGTAGGATATATTTTGTGCACATTACCAGAGAACTCACGATCAGGATATACATCAGACTGGATAATGACTTCCTGTCCTTTTTCCACCATGGGAAAGTAACGCTGGGAGACGCCAATGGTAATTTTCACAGGTTGAATCTGCTTGAGGGATAAAATGGCAATTCTTCCTTCCGGGGTGGTGGGCGACATGGAGAATATTTCTCCGTCGCTGAAATACCTGCCTGTGATGACTCCCGGAATATTAGCACGGATCTGTGTGTTTTCTTCCAGGTTCTCCACGTTGCTTTCTGCCACATCGTATTGCGTCTTCAACTGGTCATACTGTTGCTGTGTGGCAGCCCCGACAGCCACAAGGGTATCCAGTCGCCTTAAATCTTCCCTGAGATTATCCAGCTGAACCCTGGCCTGGAACAGTTGCGAACGGTCCATTTGCACAAGCAATTGATCTTTTTCCACCTGGTCGCCCACGTCAACCATGATCTGCTCAATCCGCGAAGCGCCTGCTGCCCCGATATAGGCTTCTTCAAACGCCTCCACCTGGCCGGTGGTGCGGATGTCATCCACCAGGGAGGTGGTTTCAACCGGACTCAACTCTACCAGCACCTTATCCCTTTCTTCCGTCTCTTCCTCAGTAAGGACGTCACATCCGGCAACCAGGAACAAAGCTGCCAGGAAAAACACTGTATGGGGGGTTAAAATCTTTTTCATGATTCAAGAGGTTTTCTTTATTGTTTACAGGTTGTTGTTATCTCCGATAAATTTATCATACTCCGCTTTGGTCTGCAGAATCTCATGTTTGGCCTGCAGCAGGTTGAAACGGGCCTGTGTAAGGGCCACTTCACTGTCATTCACCTCCATGAGGGTGCCCTGACCGGATTCATAGCGGGTTTTGGCAATCTCAAAGCCTCGTTCTGCCATCCGGACATTGCTCCGGGCATTGGCGGTTTTCTCCAGGGCAACCGTCATCGATTTCAGGATTCCTTCCAGCTGGATATCCAGGTTGTCTTCCAGGTAGTCGCGCTGAAGCTTCACCTGGTCTGCGGCAATGTCAAGCTGCCTTGTTTGCTGCCTTACAGCAAAGCCATTAAACAGCGGAATGGTCAACCTGAGCCCGGCCGAGAAGGTTTCCACCCATCTGAAATCATCAAAGCGAAAATGATTGGACTCGGTCTGGTACTGGTAGTTCCCGGCAAGCCCCAGGGAAGGCAACCCACCAGCCTTTGCTGTTTCTTTCTGATGATTGAGCAAATTAAGCTGCAGATCCATCTGGACCAGGTCGGTATTCCTGTCCAGATTGTGACTGGCATCGGCGATCCGGAAATCAGCCACCTGGTCCTCCGCCATGTCGGTAAGGTTTCCCCTTACCGATAAAGGTTGTGATTTATCCACCCCGACCAGCGCCTTCAGGTAATCCACCGCCTGCTCGTAGCCGTTTTCAGCCTGCAGCACATCAGGCCGCATGTTTTCTGTCTGTACTTCAGCCCGGATAAGGTCATACTCGGCCACTGTTCCCTCTTCATACATTCTTCGGGTACGTTCCAGGTTCTCCGTGGCATTGCGCAGGCTTTTTCGCATCACATCCCTGGACTCTTTGGCCAGTAGGGCATCAAAGAAAGCAAGCTGCACATTGTATTCCAGCTCAATCCGGCTGCCACGCATTTGTTCACCCGCAAGATCCCTGTCGGCCCGTGCGGCTTTCAGAGACCGGTTCAGGGCCGGATTAAAAACCGGCATCTGGATAGAAAGGTTGGCCATAAAACTATTGTCTGACCCAACCTCCAGGTAGCCATCGCCACCAAAAGGACTGTCATCAGGCAAAAAGATGATGGGCCTCATGATGTTCCGGTTATAACTCCCTGACAAATTAAGAGAAGGAAGGTAACTACCCTTTGTCTCCTGAATGCCGGCCTCCCTGCTTTCCACTTCCAGCCGGGCGACCCTGAGGGTTGGGTTCTGATCCCTGGCAATATCCACGGCGGTATCCAGGTCAAGATACAACGTATCGGAAGGGTTCTGTGCGATCACACCGGAGGACCCCAGCAGTAACACAATAAAGCCCCCGGTTCGCAACCAACTTTTAAATCTGTTCATTTTACACATGTTCTTCCTGGGTTCTGTTATAAAACAATGTTTCGATTTCCCGTAATCCCTTTTCTGTGGCAAGTCCCCGAAGGAAGCCTGTCAGAATATGACGAAAAAGATAGGCCCGCGGATAACGCTCCGGCGGAAAAGTATCTGTGTCAGACATCATATCCACCTGTGCAAACAGCATTTTGGCGGCGATATCCGGATTGATATCAGAACGAAAATACCCCTGCTCAATGCCATCAGAAACCAGGTCCTTTGTGATGGACTCTCTTTCTTTGAACAAGGGTACAACGCTTTCACTCCACACAGCAGGAAAGCTCCGCTGCAATTCATTTATGAAATTAGGATGGATATCCGAAAGACGAATCACTGAATGACGAAAGTGCCTGTAGACCAGATCCACCGGATTTCTTGCCTCAGCTTCAATCTCTTTGTATTTCTGGGTATCTATATTATGCTGGTATACAATTGATTGACCCAGCAAATCATCTTTGTTTTCGACATAATCATACAGGGTCCGCTTGGAAATACCGAGGGCTTCAGCCACATGATTCATGGTGATGGCCCGGATCCCGTTTTTTAAAAACAGCCGGGAAGCACAGGCCAGTATTCGTTCTTTCATTTGGTTCATTACTTGTATGCCTCAGTTATACTTAAAGTGAGCAGATCAGGGTTCAGCTTAAAAGGAAAAAAGCACCATATTCCCCTGGTTTTCCAAAACAAAATAATGCCGTTTCTTCAAACAAATTTTGTGCCATTTCTACCGTTTTAATGATTTTTTTTAATAAACCCGTTTTTTATTGGGCTTTGGCGAAGGTAATAAAACCAGAAAAACAACAATGGTTTTTTGGGGTTTATTAACCTTGTTTAAGAAACACCCGGATTTAAGGAAGTGTTCATTCACATACACCAATTGTACGCAAATGAACATCCTGGGTTAAAAACAGGTCCGTTACAATTAAAGATCCGGGAACGGGATCAACAATAGAAGACAGAGAAGGAGTTGGGTAAGGCTTGATCAGCCGCTCCCACTTCGCGGGAAGACCATTTGCCTGCCTTTGGGTATGGATAGGGGCTGGACGTGCTGCTGTAGATCAGCTCCTTTCAAAGTATAGGAGAACCATTTGGTCCGATAAACATTGGAGCGTTTACCCCTTGCAATACGGCAAAAAAGAATTAGCCTCCGTAATTGGTTATTTCGGAGGTCAGGGTAAAATCAAAGTCAGGATATTCATAGATGGACATCCGGGGTTCTGTTTCACCGATCGAATAGCCCCAGATACTTTCGTAGTCCTTTCTGTTTTCTCCCATATCTTCCAGCTGATCCAGGTAGGCACCAACAGATTTGGATTCAATGATCACAAACTTACCCAGTTTGTCAATTACCGGACTGTGGTTGCGGTTCTTGTCGTGGTCAAATTCCAGGATCCGGCGCCCGTCAACGGTCAAACCAATTACCCTGAAAGTCATACTCTTGCCCACACCTGGCAGGTTAAGCACATTCCGGTCGGTGGCCAGAAAGGGAATGTTTGCCTCTTTGCGGAGTTGATCCACATTTTGCACCATATTCTCGGCTTCTTCCGGGAAAGAGCGGATGCGCCTGCGATATTCCCGGGGGATCTCTCCAATGACCTTTTCTTCCATTTGTTCCTGGGAAGCCCTGGCATTGGTGGCAAACTTAAAAGCATTCTCCCTGTAACCTTTCACGGAGAACGTATAATAGGGCAGCACCCCCACATCATTCAGCGTCTTCCGCAGTTTGGCGGTATGCCCCCTGCGGCTGGCAGGTGCGGTAAATACCAACTGATTGGTGACCGTCCACCCGGCGGATGTCAGCCGGTCAATACCCCTTCGCGCGTCGGGAGTAATCTCCATGGGTGATTGATAATGGGTCTGAATCACAAATTGTCTGATACCTATTTCGGATGCCTTTCTCTTAAATTCACCCAGTATCCGGGTAAGATTTTCAGTAATCCGCTGGGGAAGATACGCAGGCAGTCGAGTGCCAAGTCTTACACGCACAATTTCCGCATGCTTCTCACCTTCTGCCCTGCTTTCATTTCTTTTCTTCTTCAGGGAAGCCATTTCATAAACAGCAGTCAGTATTTTCTCGATGGATTTGTCAGCACTCATCAAGGCATCACCGCCTGTTATGAGAATGTCCCTCAGCATGGAGTCCTCCTCCCAGTACTGCATGATCTTCTCCAGTTTTTCCTCCCAGGTCTCCTTTGGCTTGAGTTTATCCAGGTCAAAGTTCAGGTTCCCCCGCTGAAAATCGTACATACGCTGACAGGAAGAACATAAACCGGCACAGGCCCTGCCCATCGTATCGGGAATCATGATGGCCACTTCGGGATAACGCCGGTGTACGTTGTGTTCGTTTGGCAGGATCCATCCGGCCGCATTGGGTTTTCCGGGCTCCACAACATCCTCTTTTTCCCAGCCGACAATATGCCCGAATTCATCCACCAATTCCTTGGAATACAATACATAGTAGCGAATGGCCAGGTCTTTTCCCCTGGCAAACTCCGGTACATCCACATTCAGCAAAGAAAGGTAATAAGGATTCACAAAGAAAGGAATGCCTTTGTCCCTGGCCCGGTACAGCAAAGACATGGTATCCTGACCCAGGGAATTCCCTAACATCTCATTAAGGGTATCAGGGTCACGCACCGCAAACTTCAGATGAAAGCGGAAATCATCCCACCACTGATTCATCAATCCCATCTTCTCTTCCAGGGAGGCTCCTTCAGGAAACACATAACGGCTGCTTACCATTTCCTTATTATCAATCTTACTGATCAGCACCCGTATGATCCTTTCCTTGTTCTGCTCCCGGATTTCAACGATCTCAGGATCAAGCCCGGAAGGATATTGCTCCATCCATTTTACCACCTGTTCTTCCGGTGGGACTTTCCGGTCGCTCTTGCCATGGTATTGACGGAAAAGTTGAATAAGATCCTCCAGGAAATGCGGGTGCAGGGAAGACGCATCCGATTTAATTCCTTGCCACAATGTGCCAAAAACATTATTGGTCACCTTTTTCCCCCTGAGGTTCAAATCTTCATACGCTTCACCCTGCCGATCGAGGTAATCCAGTATTCTGACGGCGGCATAATCCTGCCAGCTGAGTTTTTCCATGGCATCCCGCCCCTTTGCCTCAAAACGGTAGTAATTGTATACCAGTGGATTTGCACCCATATATTCCATAACTTCATCGCGCAATCCTTTGACAAACTCCTCTTGTTTTTCAGCTGCATCTACCAATTTTTGCAGGTCAGGATTCTCCTCCAGCAAACGCTGCAACAGAATGCCTGCCTCTTCTCCTGTGGTTGGATTATTAACTTTCGGATTAACCATGTGGCTCATATAATCGGTATGTTTTGGGTTTTTCCAGTTTATGGGGTTTAAGATGCTATGTATCGCATACCCCGGTATATATTGTATGCCCCGGGGTACATGTCCGGACGAATCGCAGAAAAATCCGCCCACTGCCCCACTTTACAAAGATAATATTTTTGTCCCTATTATGAAAGACCGGAGACAGCCACGGGGTCAGGGGCCGCATCACCATACTGCAACACCCCTGGGTTTGAGGCCAAAAGGAGTGGGATCCGAAAGGATGGGTTGCAAAGAGCCTATGGAGGATCCGGATAGTCAACAGGAATAGTGCAGCCGCCACATACAGAAACTGCTGGCAGACCCCCGTGGGAAGAGGCATACGATTAATTCCGGCGACAAGCGAAAAGAGTACATACAAAACCTGTTGGCAGATACCCACCGGGGAATAAGGATCGTCCAGGGAATTCTTTAACTGCTTAACTGCGTCGCGGAAACACAGATCGCAAAGAGGGCTCGATCAAAAGGACCAACGCCCCAAATAACCCCAGCAAAATGATGTGTACCACATACATCCAGGCTCCATCAATGGCCGAAGTGTAAGTACTGATAAAAAACACCCCCAGGGCTGCAAGGATCATCACCCCGATCCTTCCCGGCTCATAAGGGATCTTATAATAACGCTGCCCGAAAAGATAGGAAAGCAGGGCCAGGGTAAAATAGCATACGAGCGTAGCCCAGGCCGACCCATGATAACCAAACTGAGGGATCCACCAAATATTCAGCACAATGGTTATCAGCGCACCGATCACGGAAAACCAGGCCCCGAACATGGTCCGGGCGGTCAGCTTGTACCAGATCGATAAGTTAAAATAAATCCCCAGGAACATATTGGCGATAAGGAGAACCGGTACCACAGGAAGTCCTTCGTGGTAGGCAGAACCAATAAAGTGCTTCACAACATCCATGAACAGCATGATCCCCAAAAAGATAAACAGACAGGTCACCACGAAAAAATTCATCACCCTGGCATAAAGTTCCCGGGAATCTTCGCGGGCTGCCTGGGAGAAGAAGAAAGGTTCCGCGGCAAAACGAAATGCCTGGATAAATATGGTCATCATGATGGACAATTTATACACAGCCCCGTAAATCCCTACCTGGGCCATGGCTATATTCTCCGGAAGAATATACTTCAGCAGTAGTTTGTCCAGGGCCTCATTGATCCACCCGGCCAACCCTGCCACAAGCAGCGGCAAGGCATAGAGGAGCATTTTCCGCCAAAGCAGGCTGTCAAAAACCGGTCGTACCGACCGCATCACAGGCATCAGCAAAAGCACCGTAAAAACCGTTGCCACCAGGTTGGCAATAAAGACATAGCCCACCCCGATACCCGGATCATACACGAGATTAACCAGGGGGCGCATGAATTCCGGCCCATGCCGCAAAATCCAGGGAAACAACAACAGGAAAATGAGGACCAACCCAATATTGATGGCAATCCCCGCAAGTTTCACGAGGGCAAACCTCCAGGGCCTGTTGGCCGCACGAAGCCGGGCAAACGGAATGGCCGCCAAAGCGTCCAGTCCAACAATCATTCCCAGCAGCACAATGTATTCCACATTGTCAGGATATCGCATCACCTCTGCCAGTGGATTGCGAAAAAGAATGACCAGCAGGATAAAAACGGTGGAGGTGGCAAGCACAGACAACAGGGAAGTGCTGAATATGGTATTTCGCCTGTCCGGGCTGGATTCCGAAAAACGGAAGAAGGCTGTTTCCATCCCATAGGTAAGCACGATAAGCAAAAAAGCCACATAGGTGTACATCTCCGTAACCACCCCATATTCACCGGGAACAAAAACCCGGGTATAAAGGGGCACCAGGAGAAAGTTGATCACCCTGCCTACAATACTGCTGACTCCGTATATAGCCGTTTGCCCGGCGAGACGCTTAAGAGGGTTCACGCTTTATCGGTTTGTGCCGTACAAATTTGCGAAGAAAAAACGACAAATACCGCTAAGGCCACCATTTTCACTACTCCGTAAATGGGGAGGGGAGGGATTCTGAAAAGAACTAAATCCTTGATGAATCCGGTAATTTTACTGATTGGCTTCCTGGGCACGGACTCTTGCCTTCCACTCCTGGTAAGTTTTTTCAAAAAAATCCGGGTCATTCACCCGAAGCCAGGTCCCATATTTTACATAATCAGGGATTCGGCCACCATTGGATTTCTTTTGGTCTTCCGGAATACCAAGCTGATTCAAATGACGCTCATAAGAGATCTTACTTGGCCTGTCTTCTTTTCTGTTCATGACTACGCGGAATAATGCCGCATTGCTTTCACCCGGTAGTCAGGAGGCAAAGGCAATGCAGACTGTGACTAAATCAGTTCGTAGCCCCGACAGGAATCGAACCTGTATCTAAAGTTTAGGAAACTTCTATTCTATCCGTTGAACTACGGGGCCATTTTTCAGCCACAAAGATAGTCACTTTGAATGTTTTTTACAAACAAAGAATACCTAAAAAGGACTATCGGCTCGTTTTTTTTGGCTAAAAAGGGAAAATACAGGATTACCCGATCACACTGCCGTTCTCAATGTCTTTTTCCGGCTGTACGAAAGTCATCTCCCCGTCTTTGGTCTGCCCCATCAGCAGCATGCCATGTGATTCAATTCCCCTGATTCTTTTGGGTTTAAGATTGGCCATGAAAAGTACGCTCCGGCCGATGATCTCATCCGGATTAAACACATGGGCAATGCCGGCCACAGCCGTTCGCTCTTCAAGCCCGATGTCTACCGTTACCTTCAAAAGCTTCTTTGTTTTCGGTACTTTTTCCGCCGCGAGTATGGTTCCTGTGCGGATATCCATTTTGGCAAAATCTTCAAAAGATACCGTCTCTTTCAACGGAGACATTTCCGCTTCATCCTGATTGTCCATTTTGGCCTGATAAAGCTTATTCACCTGGTCATGTACCTGCAGGTCCTCCACTTTTTCAAATAACAGCTCCACTTTATTGATCAGTTGGTTATCCGGAACCAGGTCCGGACGACCCCCGTCTCTCCAAGTCAGATTGCTGATGTTCAGCATACTACACAACTTATGAGCGGTATGCGGCAGAAACGGCTCTGACAACACTGCCAGACTTCCGCAAACCTGAAGGCAAATATTCAGGATGGTTTTCACCCGTTCAGGGTCATTCTTAAAAATCTTCCAGGGTTCAGCCTCAGTAAGATAGCGGTTACCCAACCGTGCCAGGTTAATCAGCCCTGCCAATGCTTCCCTGAAACGATAGTTATCCAGGCTCTGCCCAATGGTATCCGGAAAAGCGAGCAATTGCTCCAACGTTTCCTTGTCAGCGGGTAACAACTCACCGGCCCCGGGCACACGACCATCAAAGTATTTGTGGGTCAGCACCAGGGTACGGTTCACAAAATTTCCAAAAATAGCAAGCAACTCATTGTTATTGCGTGCCTGGAAATCCTTCCAGGTAAAATCATTGTCTTTGGTCTCGGGAGCAGCAGCGGTTAGCACATAGCGCAACACATCTTCTTTCCCCGGAAACTCTTCCAGGTACTCGTGCAGCCATACCGCCCAGTTACGGGAAGTGGAAATTTTATCGCCCTCCAGGTTCAGAAATTCATTGGCCGGCACGTTGTCCGGCATTATATAAGACCCCTCGGCATGAAGCATCACCGGGAATATGATGCAATGGAATACAATGTTGTCTTTTCCGATGAAATGCACCAGTCTGCTGTCAGATGATTTCCAGTAAGGTTCCCAGTCTTTTCCGTGTGCTTCTCCCCACTCACGGGTGGCTGAAATGTAACCAATGGGAGCATCAAACCATACATACAACACCTTACCTTCTGTGTCTTTGAGAGGCAGCTTTACTCCCCAGTCAAGATCCCGCGTCACCGCCCTGGGCTGTAACCCCTGATCGATCCATGACTTACACTGCCCGTATACATTGGGTTTCCAGTCATCCTTATGAGAGTCCAGAATCCATTTGCGCAGCATGGGCTCATATTGATCCAGCGGCAGGTACCAGTGCGTTGTCTTCTTCATCACCGGTTTGTTGCCACTGAGCATAGAACGCGGATTCAGAAGTTCGGTCGGGCTCAGCGAAGTGCCACAGTTCTCACACTGGTCACCATAAGCCTTCTCATAATCACAATGGGGACATACGCCCATTATGTAACGGTCAGCCAGAAACTGATTATTGGCCTCATCATAATACTGCTCAGATTCTTTTTCCGTAAACACGCCCTTGTCATACAGGGTTTTGAAAAAACCTGCGGCCGTTTCGTGATGCACTTTGGCAGATGTCCGGCTATACACATCAAAAGATATCCCGAACCGCTCAAAAGAATCTTTGATCTGTTGATGGTATTTGTCAACGACCTGCTGCGGGGTAATATTCTCCTGCCGTGCCTTGATGGTTATGGGAACACCGTGTTCATCACTTCCACAGACATACAGTACATCCTCCCCTTTTAAACGCAGATAGCGCACGTAGATATCCGCCGGAATATATACACCGGCCAGATGGCCTATGTGTACCGGCCCGTTGGCATAAGGCAACGCCGCGGTCACCGTGTGGCGTTTGTATTCTTTAGACTGGTTGTTCATATGTTTTCTATCGCTCATAACAATTTAGTTAG
>CAYXEH010000004.1:52274-57689 GCA_964463915.1 uncultured Bacteroidales bacterium
GGCCCGTGCGAACCAACAACTTTTTTAGTTACCGCAAAGGTAGTAATTCTTCATAATTCCATGACTTTATGTCCGAAGTCTGGGGTAATTTCCCACATAAAGCATTAACTTTGCAATGATAAACTGACGTAATGGCATAACCCATGGACATCCAATCCATCAAACAACGATTTGGCATCATCGGCCACTCTCCCAGGCTGGACCGGGCAATTGACGTGGCCCGGCAGGTGGCTCCTACGGATATCACTGTATTGATTACCGGTGAAAGCGGAACCGGTAAAGAGGCTTTCCCGAAAATCATCCACCAGTTGAGTCCGCGTAAACACGGACCCTATATTGCCGTAAATTGCGGGGCCATTCCTGAGGGCACGATCGATTCTGAACTTTTCGGGCACGAAAAAGGATCTTTTACCGGTGCGCATGAAGCGCGGAAGGGGTATTTTGAAGTCGTCAACAAGGGAACCATTTTCCTGGACGAAGTGGCCGAATTGCCCCTCCTCACGCAAGTCAGGTTACTTCGTATCCTGGAAAGCGGGGAGTTTATCAAGGTAGGAGCTTCCAAGGTGATTAAAACGGATGTACGTGTAGTTGCCGCATCCAATGTCAGCCTGCAGGAAGCGGTCAATAAGGGAAAATTCCGTGAAGACCTTTATTACAGGCTGAACACGGTTCCGATCAGGGTGCCTCCGCTGCGGGAACGGAAAGAAGACATTGTGATGCTGTTTAAAAAATTCTCTGCCGATTTTGCAGAGAAATACCGCATGCCTCCCCTTCACCTGACCCATGATGCAGAGCAGTTGCTGATCAATCACCGCTGGTCGGGAAATGTACGCCAGCTTAAGAATCTGGCCGAGCAGATATCGGTGATTGAACAAGACAGACACATTACCGCGGATACGATCAACCGTTACCTGCCCGACGAAAAGGACAACCCCCTGCCTGTGCTGTTTGACCAGAATCATCATGCAAACACGGGAATGAATGAAAGGGAGATCCTGTACAAGGTACTGTTTGACATGAGAAAAGACATCACTGACATGAAGAAAATTATCATGCGGATGATGCAGGAAGGCCAGGTATCAAACAGTTTTCAGGAAGAACATGCCCATCTGATCGAAAAATTAACCAATAAAGAAAGGGACTTACCGCAGGTTTACCAGGAAGAGGAGGAAAACATTCCCGGAAGGGAAGAACACTATGACGACCTGGTGGAAAATTATGAGGAGGCCAACCATGAATATCTTGAAGAGAACCTCTCCCTGCAGGAAAGAGAGAAAGACCTTATCGAAAGGGCTTTACAAAAACATAACGGCAGACGCAAAAAGGCCGCAAGGGAGCTGGGAATTTCAGAAAGAACACTGTATCGGAAAATCAAGGAATACGGCATTGCATGACCTGTGTCTGCGCATCGTGTGAGCCGTGTCCACAAATCACATGATGCATAGCCGGTAATATCAAACAAAAACAAATGCATAACAATCATTATTTCCCCGTATTACTTATCGTTTTGCTGAGCCTGACATGGCTTTCTGGCTGCGGCGTTTATTCATTCACCGGGGCAAGCATCCCTCCCCAGGCCGAAACTGTTTCCGTCAGTCATTTCCCCAATGATGCTTCCATGGTACAACCAACGCTTAGCCAGTATTTCACGGAATCATTGCAGGATAAGTTTCTTCGCCAGACCAACCTGCAGCTGGTAGACGGGGTGGGACACCTTCATTTTGAAGGAGCTATTACGGATTATGAGACCGAACCGGTTGCCATCTCGGGCGATGACAGGGCTGCCCGGAACCGCCTTACCATCACAGTGGAGGTCTCCTTTTATAATGAATTTGATGAAGATGCCGACTTTAACCGCTCCTTTTCACGGTATTACGAATATGACAGTAACCTGAGCCTGTCAGAGGTGGAAGACGAAGCCATGGAAACGATCACAGAAGAGTTGGTGGAAGACATTTTCAACCAGGCAGTTGTTGACTGGTAAAGCAAAGAACAGCATACTATGCGACAAACGTTTTCTGACCTGATCACTGGCCGGCGCATAGCCGATCAATCAGTAACCGTCTTTCTGGAACGGCTGGTGACACAATACCCCTATTGCCAGGCAGGACAGATGTTGTATGCAAAGGCACTGCAACAATCTGCCGATCCTTCCTTTGATCAGCAGATGAACCTTGCCATGGCCGCGGCACCTGACAGGAGGCACTTCCGCTCTTTCCTTTCGGAGCAGCCGGAACGCGGCAGGGTGTATCACCAGGTTTATGACCCGGAGGAACTCCTTTATTCAGCCCCTGCCTGGGAGACAGGTGAAACAACAATTCCCGGCCATACAGCTGAAGCCGGTGAAGCCACAGGAGGCGGTGAGGCAGGGAATCCTGATCAGGCAACGAGTTCCACAGGCCGGGGGAAGACCCCGGGTCCAGGATCCGGCCCGGCATCGGACCAGGAAACCGGGCACAAAACCAGGCAGCAGGAGATTATCGACCGTTTTTTAAGCAAAAACCCACGCATAGAGGGCCGAAAGGGCCCAATACCGGAAGAAGAAATGGCACCGGAAAGCCTGGATGATCACCCTGAGTTGATCAGCGAAACCCTTGCCGGAATTCACCTTAAACAGGGAAAGACCGGAAAGGCCATTGATATTTACAAGAAATTAAGTTTGAAATTTCCGGAAAAAAGCAGTTACTTTGCAAAAAAAATCCGTTCCATTGAACGGAACGCCAATTAAATATAAACTTTAACCTGATGGGTACTTACGTATTATTATCTGTTTTGATCCTGATCACCTGCATTTTGCTTGTGCTGATCGTATTGGTTCAAAATGCAAAAGGCGGCGGACTTGCCTCTAATTTTTCTTCAAACAACCAGGTAATGGGGGTACGTAAAACGACCGACTTCCTGGAAAAAACCACCTGGACCCTGGCCATTGTATTGTTGATCCTCACCCTGACAACCAACTTTGTGATCCCTCGCGGTGAGGTGGCACAAGCTCCGCAGGAAAGTGAAGTGCGCGACCTGATTCCTGCTTCAGAGGAAGCTCCCGCCCAACAACTCCCTACCCAGGAAATTCCTGAGGAAGTGGAGGATATTCAGGAAATCCCTGAAATGGACGATATCGAAAACTAATCACAGATCAGGATTCCATAAAAAAAGTGTCAGAATGGCATACCATTCTGACACTTTTTTTATGGCCAAAGGCAAAATATGCAAATTTGACGTGATATATCCCGGGGCCTGGCCTTTGGCACAATATATGAACATCCCGACGTAGCATTATCCAATGTGAAGCTTTTAACAAACCATATTGTCTAACAAGTAAAAACGAAAGAAAATGGCAAAAGTAAACATCAAACCTTTAGCTGATCGCGTAGTGGTTGAGCCGGCCCCTGCGGAAGATAAAACTGCAGGCGGTATTATTATCCCCGACACTGCCAAGGAAAAACCCCAGATGGGTACCGTGGTAGCGGTAGGTGAAGGAACCAAAGATGCTCCCGTTACCCTGAAGGTCGGAGAAAAAGTGTTGTATGGAAAGTATGCGGGCACTGAACTGACACTGGAAGGACAGGACTATCTGATCATGCGTGAATCAGACATCTATGCCGTTATATAAGAACCGGAAAGAATCATTTCATAACATAAAAAACAGAACATCATGGCAAAAGACATAACATTCAACCTGGAAGCAAGAAACGCACTGAAGAGAGGAGTCGACCAACTTTCAGACGCTGTTAAAGTAACCCTGGGGCCCAAAGGCCGTAATGTAATCATGGACAAAAAATTTGGTGCTCCCGCCATCTCCAAAGATGGGGTGACAGTAGCCAAAGAAATCGAACTGGAAGACGCTGTAGAGAACATGGGTGCCCAGATGGTCAAGGAAGTGGCCAGCAAAACCGCTGACGTGGCTGGTGACGGCACAACCACCGCTACTGTTCTGGCACAGTCTATCATTCAGACCGGCCTGAAAAACGTGGCTGCCGGTGCCAACCCCATGGATCTGAAACGCGGCATCGACAAAGCCGTGGAAGAGGTAATAAAAAGCCTGCGCAAGCAGTCCAAAGAAGTGGGCGACAGCAACGAAAAAATCGAGCAGGTAGCCACCATTTCAGCCAACAACGACCATTCCATCGGCAAACTGATCGCACAGGCGATGGAGAAAGTGAAAAAAGAAGGTGTGATCACCATCGAAGAAGCCAAAGGTACCGAAACCAGCGTGGAGATGGTTGAGGGAATGCAGTTCGACCGCGGATACATTTCTCCTTATTTCGTCACTGACAGCGAGAAAATGGAGACCGTATTTGAAGATCCTTACATTTTGATCTATGACAAGAAGATCAGCACCATGAAAGATCTTCTGCCCCTGCTGGAAAAGGTGGTACAATCAGGCAAGCCCCTGATGATCATTTCTGAAGATGTGGATGGTGAAGCACTTGCCACCCTGGTAGTGAATAAACTGCGCGGATCACTGAAGATCGCCGCCGTGAAAGCTCCCGGGTTCGGTGACCGCAGAAAAGCCATGCTGGAAGATATCGCCATCCTGACCGGTGGTACCGTGATCAGTGAAGAGCAGGGCTACAAGCTGGAAAACGCTGACCTGTCGCACCTTGGTAGCGCAGAAAAAGTGAGTATCGATAAAGACAACACCACCATCGTAAGCGGAAAAGGTGACAAAGAAAACATCAAGGCCCGCGTGAACCAGATCAAAGGCCAGATGGAAAACACCACCAGCGATTATGACAAGGAAAAATTGCAGGAGCGTCTGGCCAAACTGGCAGGCGGAGTAGCTGTTCTTTACGTTGGTGCTGCCAGCGAGGTGGAAATGAAGGAAAAGAAAGACCGTTTTGACGATGCATTGCATGCCACCCGCGCAGCTGTAGAAGAAGGTATTGTACCTGGTGGCGGAATTGCCTACGTCCGTTCATTGAAAGCCCTCGAAAAATTCAAAGGCGACAATATGGATGAAAACACAGGCATTGCCATCATACGCAGGGCCCTTGAAGAACCATTGCGCATGATCGTTGAAAACGCCGGTGTAGAAGGATCAATCGTTATCCAGAAAGTAAAAGAGGGCAAGGACGACTTCGGCTTCAACGCCCGCACTGAAAAGTATGAAAACCTCTATGAATCAGGCGTGATCGACCCGACCAAAGTTACCCGTGTAGCACTGGAGAATGCCGCTTCAATCGCAGGTATGCTGCTGACCACAGAATGTGTGCTGGCCGACATTCCGGAAGAAAAAGGCGAAGGCGCACCTCCGATGAGCCCGGGCATGGGCGGAATGGGCGGAATGATGTAATCATTTAACCCTTCATATAAGCAGCCTTTTTCAATGGTTGCTGCAAAAAAAACGGATTGGCTTCACGCCAGTCCGTTTTTTTTTCCTGTTTCCCCGGGCCAGAGGTGCGGACCGGGCTGCCA
>CAYXEH010000004.1:57789-103039 GCA_964463915.1 uncultured Bacteroidales bacterium
GACCGGGCTGCCAATCCCACAACCGGAATTGCCGGGATCAATCAATGATTGCCCTATTCTTCATGAATGGTGATCTTCTCAATTTTATCGCCCTGACGGATGTCATCAATGACCTCCAGGCCTTCCACCACCTTCCCGAAACAGGTATGGTTGCCATCAAGGTGGGCAGTATTGGTCCGGCTGTGACAGATAAAGAATTGTGACCCCCCGGTATTGCGGCCCGCATGAGCCATTGACAACACACCACGGTCATGATACTGGTTGCCGCCATCGGTCTCACAATCAATGGTGTAACCCGGGCCACCCATGCCGGTTCCGTCCGGGCATCCTCCCTGAATCACAAAATCGGGGATCACCCTGTGGAATGTCAGTCCGTCATAAAATCCTTTACGTGAAAGATCCACAAAGTTTTTTACTGTATTGGGTGCATCCTTCTCGTAAAAATGCACCTTCATGTTGCCTTTTTCTGTCTTGATATTTGCTGTTAGCATAGATAAGATTTATTAATTAATCAATTATATTTAATTCGGCACTCAACCTGTCAAAAAAATCACCTTCTTCCAATACCGATGAAACCGTGTAATGCAGGGTGATCACACTACCTCTCAACTCTCCTTCACCCTCCACCTCATAGAAATTATAGACCTGAGAGGGGATAATCAGACGCTGCCCGTCCACACGGGCCCCGGCATCAAAATCCATATTATAAAAGTTGGAGATAATCACAAAGTCTTCCGTTCCCTGGTCAGCGCGTATGATCACTTCGTATTCCGGGCGCTGCGAATAGGTCACCTGACTGTACTCCTCCACTTCATACCGGCCAAGAAAACTGCTGCGTTCATCCCCGTTATCTGAAGAGCAACCAGAAATAGAAAGGGTCGTCAGAACAAGGAAACCTGCAAGCCATCTTACCGGTATACAGAAAGACTGCATCTGCCCATTAATTGGTGAATAACTGTTGTCAAAAATAAGGATTTTTCTCTCCCCCGGCATGATGCCGGTAAAAGTATACCTACGGGAGGTGAACCTTATGCTTCGGATTCGGTTGCCGGCCCCTGGCGGGAGTGGCCCCTTCCGCAGGAAGGATGACCCCAGACCACATATGCCGGATCCGGTTCCCGCAAACTTAACGGGAGGGGCCCCTTCCGCAGGAAAGGTGGCCGCAAACCGCATATCCGGGGTCAGCTTCCCGGCTCCTGGCGGCGGCCTGAATCAGGCACAAAAGACTCGATGGGATAACGCAGGCGTCTGAACCCGCTCATCTCCAGGCGTGCCCGGCCAACCACAAGCCCGGACTCGATACGTATCGGTATCCGGTTTTTGTCGTCTGATATCCAGATGGTCATGGGGTAAGGCTGACTGAAAACGGGACCTTCAAGCACCTCGGGTTTAAATTTGAGGGTATTGAAAGTACCCATGGAGGTGGTGATCTGCTCCCGGCCTTCATACATGACGCGGCTTACATACACCGTATCATGCATAAACAGGTCAACGCCAATGGCATCACCCGCTTCAAGGGAGTCCAGATCAAATGAACGGGTGTAATAGAACGCAGATAGCAGATCCTGTAACTGCCCGGGAATTTCAGTAGTTTGGCGGATGGTTACGGATGCGTTACGAACACTCCGGGCCTTCAGGTTGTCATAATCGAAGGTTACGTTATAATTGCGACGATAACCTCCTTCCCTGACCTGTTCGATGAAGCGAAGGGATTTACTGGTCTCCGGGTCAAAATAGGATTCATAACTGTTTTCCACCCTGAAAAACCAGTTGAATACACCGATTGTTTCCACGGTACCTGCAAAATGCATCAACTCTCGCCCGTCAATCCTGGCCGGCTGCTCCCTGACCTCCAGGACCGCATTCCCGGCTTTCACATTACCAGTAATATGGCTGTTATACAAAACACGGAATTCAAACCGCTCCCCCGGTCTGAAAGGAAATTCCACCGGCTCCTTTCTTTCACCCTTTTCCGTTTCATTGGCAAAACCGGCTAATGAGAGGGCCAACAGCAAAATAAAGACCAACGAATTAATGTACCTTCCATGAATTATCGCCCATTTCATAGCCGTTGTTTTCTCAATACCGGCAATTATGGTGCCATACCCAACAGGATCAGAAAGCCCGGATCATTGACAATGGGGAAAATCAAATAACAATGTTGACAATCTTCCCGGGTACCACGATCACTTTTTTCGGGGTTTTGCCCTCCAGCCATTTTTGGGCAGCCTCTGCCTCCAGCACCTGCTTTTCCACTTCCTCCCTGCTGCTGCTGGCCGGAAGTTCCATCTTAAAACGGGTTTTTCCATTGAATGAAACCGGGTAAAGTACCTTGTCATCCTTTACCAGCTTCTCATCCCACTGCGGAAAATCAGCCATGGCCACACTCTCCGTATTTCCGAGAAGATGCCATAACTCCTCCCCGATATGGGGGGCAAATGAAGACACCATCACGGCCAGGGGCTCCAGGATCTCCCGCTTATTGCATTTGAGATCTGTCAAATCGTTCACACACACCATGAAAGCGCTCACGGCGGTATTGAAAGAGAAGCGCTCCACATCTTCACTGATCTTTTTGATGGTCTTGTGCAGCACCTTTTTCTCTTTTTCCGTAGCCGTTTGTCCTGACACAGCAAGCTGGTTGTGCTGATCGTGATACAACCTCCAAAGTTTACGGATAAACCGGAAAACCCCTTCAATTCCCTTGGTGTCCCAGGGCTTGGCCTGCTCGATGGGCCCCAGGAACATCTCATACAGCCGCAGTGTATCTGCCCCGTATTTCTCGATAAGGTCATCGGGATTCACCACATTGTGGAAAGATTTGGACATCTTCTCCACTTCCCAACCACAAATATATTTTCCGTCTTCCAGGATAAATTCCGCATCCTTGTATTCCGGATTCCATTTCCTGAAGGCTTCCACGTCAAGTACGTCATTGTCCACAATATTCACATCCACATGAATAGGCATGGTTTCATACTGGTCTTTCAGGTTAAAGGACACAAAGCGGTTGCTGCCTTTCTCCCGGTACACAAAATTGGAGCGCCCCTGTATCATGCCCTGGTTGACCAGTTTTTTAAAAGGTTCATCCTTTACAGTCACCCCAATATCAAACAGGAACTTATTCCAGAAGCGGGAATAAACCAGGTGACCAGTGGCATGCTCGGCACCGCCGACATACAGGTCTACGTTCTCCCAGTATTCCACGGCTTCGGGCGACACCAGCCGGCTGTCATTGTGGGGGTCCATATACCTGATATAGTAGGCACTGGAACCGGCAAAACCTGGCATGGTATTGGTTTCCAGCGGCCAACCCTCACTGGTTTTCCAGTTTTTGGCCCGGGCAAGGGGCGGATCCCCTTCTTCCGTGGGCAGATATTTATCCACCGGGGGCAATTCAAGCGGCAGCTCCGACTCAGGCAACACATATGGGGTCTCGTCTTTGTAATAGACCGGGAAAGGTTCTCCCCAATATCGCTGACGACTGAAAATGGCATCACGCAAACGATAATTCACTTTCCTGGTTCCGATGCCTTTGTCCTCCAGCTTCTGAATCACCGAACGTATGGCAGCCGGCACATCCATTCCATCCAGAAAACGACTATTTACCATGGTGCCCTCTTTGGCATCATGGGCTCCCTCTTCCACATCACCGCCTTCCACCACTTCAATAATGGGAAGCTCAAAATGCCTGGCAAAAGCGTGGTCGCGACTGTCGTGGCCGGGAACAGCCATAATGGCCCCGGTTCCGTAACCTGCCAGCACATAATCGGCAATATAAACAGGAATATCCTCCCCGGTAAACGGATGCACGGCATACCCGCCGGTAAACTGACCGGAAACGGTTTTGACCTCCGTCATCCGCTCCCTTTCCGACTTACTGCCGGCCGCTTTTTTATAAGCTTCCACCTGGTCGCGGTATTCATCCGTGGCAATCTTGTTTACCAGCTCATGCTCAGGGGCAAGCACCATAAAAGTGGCTCCGAATATGGTATCAGGCCGGGTAGTGAACACCTCGATCCGCTCTTCTTCATGGCCCTTCGCGGGGAAGAAAATGGTGGCCCCTTCTGAGCGACCGATCCAGTTTCGCTGAATCTCTTTCAGCGAATCACTCCAGTCAACTTTATCCAGGGCTTCCAGCAATCTTTCGGCATAGGCCGTGATGCGCAAAAACCACTGCTTCATTTTCTTCTGCTCCACCGGGTGCCCGCCCCGGACAGAGAAACCCTCTTTCACCTCATCATTGGCCAGCACCGTGCCCAGTTTGGGGCACCAGTTCACATAGGTGTCTGCCAAGTAGGCCAGGCGATAATGCATCAGCACCTGCCGCTTCTCTTTCTCATCCATTTTCAGCCACTCTACCGCCGTAAAATAATCCACCGGGCTGCAGGCCGCATCCACATCAAGGTTTCCGCTTCCGGAAAAAATATTTTCCAGCTTACTGATGGGTTCAGCCCTACCGGATTTGTTGTCAAAATAATGATTGAACAACTGGATGAAAGTCCATTGCGTCCATTTATAGTAGGAAGGGTCACAGGTCCTCACCTCACGGTCCCAGTCAAAGCTGAACCCGATCTGGTCAAGCTGCTCCCTGTATCGCTGAATATTTTTCTCAGTCGTGATGGCCGGATGCTGACCGGTCTGAATGGCATACTGCTCTGCCGGAAGCCCATATGCATCATAGCCCATGGGATGAAGCACGTTGAATCCCTTCTGGCGCTTATAACGGGCATAAATATCCGAGGCGATATAACCCAGGGGGTGTCCCACATGCAACCCTGCCCCCGAAGGGTAGGGAAACATATCAAGCACATAATACTTGGGCTTGTCATGATCGACATACACCCGGTAGGTTTTGTCTTCTTTCCAGCGACGCTGCCACTTCTTCTCTGTTTCTCTGAAATTGTATTCCATGTTCTTAAGACTTTATAAGCCTGCGAATTTAGTAAATGTTCCCTTTTTTGTTGTAATTTTGTCCCGTTTTTACCATTTACCAGCCATTCACACGCAAAATACGATAATTTATGGACCAAAAAAAGAAGCCCGGATTATTCGCAGATTTCCCCCCGGTTTCTACCAAAGAGTGGGAAGATAAGATACAAGTAGACCTGAAAGGGGCCGATTATGAAAAACGGTTGATCTGGAAGTCACCCGGCGGCCTGAAAATCAAGCCCTATTACCGTGAAGAGGACCTGGAAAATTTGCCACATACAAAAGTATTGCCAGGCGAATCTCCTTATATACGGGGCAAGAAAATCAAGTACAACGACTGGATTATCCGGCAGGACTTTGAAACCCCGGATCCTTCTGAGGCCAACAAACTCGCCCTCCAGGCCATTGACAAAGGGGTGGATGCCGTCGGGTTCAATGCCACTGAGGTAACCGCAGAAGCGGAGATGAAAACACTGCTCAACGGCATTGATCCGGAAACCATACATATTCACCTGGTACACGGCAAGAGCTACCCGGAGTTGCTGGATTACCTGATTGCGGTGACCGGCAACAAAAAATCGAAAGGATCCCTGAATTTTGATCCTCTCGGGTATTTTGTCCTTTACAACAAATTTTACGGAAGCCAGGAGGGCAATTTCCAGGAAGCCAGGAACGTCATTGAAAAAGCCAAAAGCAAGTTGCCGGGCTTTTTTGTGTTGTGCGTCAATGGTCAGCACTACCACAATGCCGGCGCAAGTGTGGTACAGGAACTGGCCTTCTCCCTGTCCCAGGGAAACGAGTACCTGGCCCGCCTCACGGAGATGGGCCTTTCGGTTGATGATATTGCTAAGCGCATGCAGTTCAGCTTCGGGGCAGGTTCAAACTATTTCCTTGAGATCGCCAAGCTAAGGGTGGCCCGGATGCTGTGGGCCCAGATCGTGAAACAATATAAGCCTGCAGATGAGGATTCTGAAAAGATGCAGGTTCACGTGTATACATCTAACTGGAACAAAACACTTTACGACCCCTATGTAAATCTGTTGCGCACCACCACAGAAGCCATGTCCGGTTCCATTGGCGGAGCCGACAGCATGACCGTGGAACCATTCGACACCACCTATAAGCGCCCGGATGAATTCTCTTACCGCATGGCGCGCAACCAGCAGATCATCCTGAAAACCGAAGCCTATTTTAACAAGGTGGCCGATCCGGCTGCCGGATCCTATTACGTGGAAAACCTCTGTGATTCCATTGCCAAAGCGGCATGGGACCTGTTCCTGGAAATTGAGGAAAAAGGCGGTTTCATCCAGTATGCATCCAACGGGCTGATCCGTTCAGAAGTGGAGGAAGTTTGCCAGAAGCGAGACATGGACATCGCCATGCGCAAGCAGGTGTTCGTGGGCACCAACAAGTACCCCAATACCGGGGAGCGCAAGCTTGACAAGGTCGAGCCCAGGGCCAAACTGTCTGACCTTTCCGGGCTTCGCCAGTACAGGGGCACCCAGGCCTTCGAGGCACTCAGGATGGCCGTGGAGAACCACGCGAATAAGGGATTTGAAACTCCCCGGGTATTCATGTTTACTTATGGCGATCCGGCCATGCGCAAAGCCAGGGCCAGTTTTGCCTCCAACTTTTTTGGTGTCGCAGGCTATAAGATCATCGACAACCTGGGCTTCCCAGACATTGAATCCGGCGTGAAAGCCGCGATCGAATCGGGTGCTGAAATCGTAGTATTGTGCAGCAGTGACCCGGAATACCTGGAAATGGCACCTGCTGCCAGCCAGATCAAACAGCAATCACCCGATACCCAGGTGGTTGTGGCCGGAAACCCCAAAGAAGCCATGGATGAGCTGAACCAGGCAGGCGTGGACCATTATGTACACGTTCGCACCAATGTACTGGAGGCCCTGACCCGCTATAACGAACTGCTGGAGATTGTTTAACCGCTATTGTTTTTCAGAAAAAATACATCATCATGCGACCAAATTTTAAAGATATATCATTCCGTCTCCCTAAACATCAACAAGGCGATTACCATGCATGGGAGCAAAAGCATGGCATCACCAAAGAATGGCAAACAGCAGAAAAAATCCCTGTGAAACCGGTATACGGACCTGACGACCTGTTGGATATGGAGCATACCAATTATGCCGCCGGTCTGCCACCCTACCTCAGGGGCCCATACAGCACCATGTATGTCATGAAGCCCTGGACCATCCGGCAATATGCAGGATTCTCCACAGCAGAAGAATCCAATGCTTTTTACCGCCGTAACCTGGCTGCCGGGCAGAAAGGGTTGTCGGTGGCATTTGACCTGGCCACCCACCGGGGTTACGACTCGGATCACGAAAGAGTTGTCGGTGATGTAGGCAAGGCAGGAGTTGCCATTGACTCCATCCTGGATATGAAGATCCTCTTTGACGACATCCCACTGGACAAAATGTCTGTTTCCATGACCATGAATGGTGCCGTATTGCCTGTCATGGCCTTCTATATCGTGGCAGCCGAGGAGCAGGGCGTGAGCATGGAAAAGCTGAGCGGGACCATACAAAACGATATCCTCAAGGAGTTCATGGTGCGTAATACCTATATCTATCCGCCCCTGCCATCCATGAAGATCATCGCCGATATTTTTGAGTTCACCTCGAAAAACATGCCCCGTTTCAACTCCATCTCCATCAGTGGGTACCACATGCAGGAAGCAGGCGCCACTTGTGACATTGAGCTGGCCTACACCCTGGCAGACGGACTCGAATACCTGCGTACCGGGATTGATGCAGGCATGGACATTGACGCTTTTGCCCCCCGCCTGTCATTTTTCTGGGCCATCGGCATGAACCACTTCATGGAGATCGCCAAAATGCGGGCGGCCAGGATGCTCTGGGCCAAACTGGTAAAACAGTTCAACCCGAAAAACCCCAAGTCACTTGCCCTCAGGACCCACTCCCAGACTTCCGGCTGGAGCCTGACCGAACAGGATCCGTACAACAACGTGACGCGTACCTGTATTGAAGCCATGGGCGCCGTACTGGGGCATACCCAGTCGCTCCACACCAATGCACTGGATGAGGCCATCGCCCTGCCTACCGATTTCTCTGCCCGCATCGCAAGAAATACCCAGCTGTACCTGCAGGAAGAAACCAACGTAACCCGGGCCATCGATCCATGGGCCGGATCCTATTATGTGGAGGCCCTCACCAGGGAGATCGCCGACCGTGCCTGGGAACACATCCAGGAAATTGAAAGCCTTGGCGGGATGGCCAAAGCCATTGAGACCGGGGTGCCCAAGATGCGCATTGAAGAAGCTTCTGCACGCAAACAGGCCCGCATCGACAGCGGAAAAGATGTCATTGTCGGGGTCAACAAGTACCGCCGGGAAAAAGAAGATCCGATTGATATTCTGGATGTAGACAATACCGCTGTACGTGCCTCACAGATCAAACGGCTGGAGAAACTGCGCGCAGAGCGTAACAACGAAGAAGTTCAGAAGGCCCTGGATGCCATCACAAAGGCATGCGAAACCGGCGAAGGCAACCTGCTGGCACTGGCTGTGGAAGCCGCCCGCAAGCGCGCCTCACTGGGAGAGATCTCTACTGCCTGCGAAAAAGTATTCGGCCGGTATCAGGCCGTCATTCGTTCAATTTCAGGAGTATATTCTATGGAAATCGACAACAACGACAGTTTTGCCAAGGCCCGTACCATGGCAGACGACTTTGCCAAACTCGAAGGACGCCGCCCGCGCATCATGATCGCCAAGATGGGACAGGACGGACATGACCGTGGAGCCAAGGTGGTGGCCACCGCCTATGCCGATATTGGTTTTGATGTGGATATGGGGCCGTTGTTCCAGACACCCAAAGAAGCCGCCCGCCAGGCCGTGGAAAATGACGTCCACATCGTGGGGGTATCCAGCCTGGCCGCAGGGCATAAAGTACTGGCTCCGCAGATCATTGAAGAATTGAAAAAACTGGGCCGTGACGACATCATGGTAATTGTGGGCGGGGTGATCCCTCCGCAGGATTACCAGTTCCTTTATGATGCAGGTGTGGTTGGGATCTTTGGTCCCGGAACCGTCATTGCTGATGCAGCCATCAAGATGCTGTCCATCCTGATCGAATCAAGGAAAGCAGAGTAAGCGAAGGACATCCGGCCGGACAATGTCCGGCACATAGCCAAAATGCACGGCACACCGATAAAAAAGCCGGCGACAGTAGATGTCGCCGGCTTTTTTCAGGAGTCACAGGCTGAGTTTCCTGTTAAACAGGCCGAAATACCGGGTTTTGCAGGATAAGATTCCTGGCCCACAGGCCGGAATACCTGGTTCCGCGGGGTAAATTCCCTGGCCTCACTGGCTGAAATCCCTGATGATATAGATGTCGAAATCACCGAGATAGCGAAAGCCCAGCTTCCGATAGAGTCTGACTGCTCCCTGATTGCTTTGGTGCACTTCAAGCTTGATCTGGGTTTCCGTCTTTTTGGCAAAGCCGATCGACAGTTCCGTGAGCTTTTGTCCGATGCCGCGACGCTGCCATTCAGGCAACACAGCGATATGATGCAGATGGATCCGCCGCCCGTCATAGGTCATCCAGCTGCTTCCGATCAGCTTTCCGTCAGGCAATACAGCCACCAACAGTTTTCCACCCAGGCGAATGCTTCTTTCAATGGTTGCCCGGTCATCCCCGCGGAGGGCAGCACCCAGTCCGGTCTTTCCCCACAAGTCGGTTACTGCTTCATAATCGGTGGTTTCATAATCACGAAAAATCACCTCAGGCAGAATCTTTTCAGGGCCAGGAATCTCCATATCTTTCACGGCAAGGGGTTTCTTCAGGCACCAAATTAAGAAAAAAAGATGACCGGCCAATTAAATCCTCCCCATATTACTAAAAAGCCTTATTTTTGTGTTTGACCCATAAACTAGTGATATTTGTTAAAAATCAACCCCCTATGAAATATACATTGATCGTGTTACTGGCTTTCGGCATGCTGATGACAGCCTGCAAATCGCAGGAAATGGTGCCTGCGGAACAACCACCCGCAGAGGAGGAGCCCGTTGTTGAACAGGAACCGGAACCGGAACCGCCCGGTGAAGAGATCCGTGTGGTGGAAGAAAGTTTTACTTTCGAAAGTGAGGAAGACCAGGCCAGCCATGAAGAAAACATGTTTTTTGTGATTGTCGGAAGCTTCATCCAGAAAGACAATGCGGAAGGTTTTATGGAAACCCTGCGGGAACAGGGATTTGATCCGGTAATCCTCAAATCTGAAACCGGGTTCCATCGTGTTTCGGTGGACTCTTATGAACAGGAAATCCCGGCCAGGACACGCATTCAGCAAATACGCAGCAATTACCCTGACTATCACGACACCTGGTTACTTATCAGGAAACTTTAGACCAATGCATTTAGCGGTTGTCCAATAGCCGGGGCGAATTGTGTTTTGCAGAAATAAAAAGGCAACCACATGAAGATCTTAATAACAAACATCAAGGCGCTGCTTCAAACTGAAAATTCGGAAGCGCGCGACAAGGTTGGCGGAAAGGACATGGCCACACTGCCGGTCATGGAGGATGCTTTTCTGTATATTGAAGCGGGACTGATCAAAGATTTTGGGACCATGCAGGATTTTTCCGCCGGCCCCCTGGCAAAACTTGCCGGGAACCCGGAGGTGGAGAAGATAGATGCAGCAGGCCGCATGGTGATGCCGACTTTTTGTGATTCCCATACCCACATTGTTTACGCGGGTAGCCGGGAGATTGAGTACATCGACAAAATACGCGGGCTGAGCTACGAGGAAATTGCCAAAAAAGGCGGCGGAATCCTGAATTCAGCCAAAAGACTGCAGGAGGCTAGCGAGGAAGAACTCATCGAGCAAGCCCTGGGCCGGTTGGAGGAGATCAAAATGCTGGGGACCGGGGCCGTGGAGATCAAAAGCGGATATGGCCTCACCACCGACAGCGAACTCAAAATGCTCCGGGTCATCCAGAAACTCAGGGATCTCAGTCCGCTGACCATCAAATCCACCTTCCTGGGCGCCCATGCCGTACCGCCACCATACAAAAACAACCAGGAGGAGTACGTGAGGCTGGTGATTGAGGAGATGATCCCCATGGTGGCCGGTGAAGGGCTGGCGGATTATATCGATGTGTTTTGTGACCGTGGGTTCTTTACTCAGGAAGAGACCGACCGCATCCTCATGGCTGGCGTCAAACACGGTCTCCAGCCAAAGCTGCACGCCAATGAACTGGATTATTCAGGAGGCATCCAGGTCGGGGTCAAATACAATGCCCTGTCGGTAGACCACCTTGAATTCACCGGCGAGGAAGAGATCAAAGCATTGAGGGGGAGCAACACCATGCCCACCCTGCTTCCGGGCGCAGCCTTTTTCCTGGAGCTTGAATTTCCGCCTGCCAGAAAAATGATCGACAGCGGGCTGCCGGTGGCCATGGCCAGTGATTACAACCCGGGATCCTCCCCCTCAGGAAACATGCAGCTGATCATGTCGCTGGGATGCATTAAAATGAAGATGACCCCCGAGGAGGTGATCCATGCCGTGACCCTCAACGGCGCTTATGCCATGGGCGTTCATGAGGAGCTGGGAAGCATCGCCCCCGGCAAAAAAGCCAACCTGATCATTACCAAACCCATTTCCACTTACGCTTTTTTACCTTATGCATATGGCAGCGATAAGGTTGAAAAGGTGATCATCGAAGGTAAAATCCAGTAACTATCAATTTGACACTACAAGAAAACACATATGTCGCCAAGACCTTTGCAGGTCTGGAGCCCGTTCTGATGAAAGAGCTGGAGGCACTGGGGGGTAAAGACGTCCGGGTGTTGCGTCGTGCCGTTTCATTCAGGGGTGACAAACAATTGCTTTACCGGGCCAACATTTGGTGCCGTACAGCCCTGAGCATCCTGCATCATCAAACTGAATTCAGCTTCGGCACCAGGGATGATTTTTATGAACAGTTACGGGAGTTTGACTGGAGCGCGCTCTTTGGCCCGGACAAGACCATTTCTATCCGCGCCGCAGCACACAACACCGAGGTTTTTAACAACACCCTTTTCCTTGCTCAGCTCAGCAAAGATGCCATTGCCGATCATTTCCGCGACAAAACCGGTCGCCGCCCCGATGTGGATGTATCCAATGCCCAGGTACGCATCACCATAAATGTGAATAAGGACAATTGCATGGTCGCCCTGGACAGCAGTGGGGAAGCATTATTCAAGCGCGGATACCGTAAAGCTTCCGGCCCGGCACCCATCAACGAAGTGCTCGCAGCCGGCCTGATCATGCTTTCTGAATGGGATGGCCAACATACCTTTCTTGACCCCATGTGCGGCAGCGGAACTTTTTCCATTGAGGCTGCCATGATCAATGCGAATATAGCACCCGGGGCAGAACGAAAAGCTTTCGGGTTTTCTTACTGGGATGATTTCGACCCCGGATTATTCGGCAGGGAAAAAGCTGCAGCACTCGATCAGCGAAAGCCCGTCAGTGCCAGGATCATTGCCAGCGACAACAAAGGATCTATGCTGGATATTACCAGACAGAATACCATGCACGCCGGGCTCATGGGCAGCATCACCATTCAACGCAACGACTTTTTTTCCTACCGCCCTCCGGCCAACCCGGGATGGATACTTCTGAACCCTCCATACGGGCAGCGTATGAAGTATCATGACATCAGGGAGATGCATACTGATATAGGAGACACCCTCAAAAAACGCTTTTCCGGGTACTGCGCCGGCATTATCAGCCCGGAAATGGACGCCATGAAGCACCTTGGCCTGAAACCAAAGAGAAAAATCCCGGTGTTCAATGGCCCCCTGCCTTGTACGTTTAATATTTATGAACTATTTGAAGGCAAACGAAAGGAGTTCGTAGCCAAAAGAAAACGATTATAACACCCCCTGCCCGCTCGTCAGCCTGAAAAAGGCATAACCACATGCGGAGCACGCATGACAGAAAACATGTGTAATGACTAAAATGAAAAAAACCAATGGTAAATAAAATGAAAAAGAGAGTTCTGGTAGCCACAGGCGGAGGTGATTGCCCCGGCCTGAATGCCGTAATACGCGCGATCGTGTTACGTGCCCAGCAAGAAAGAAACTGGGAAGTTGTGGGAAGCATCAACGCTTTTGACGGTATCCTTAATGAACCCAATGAAGTTGTCATCCTGGATGAAGAGAAAGTAGCCGGAATACACATTCGCGGTGGTACCATCATCGGCACCACCAACAAAGGTGGTCCGTTTGCATGGCCCATTAAAAACTCCGACGGAACCTGGGGCGCCGCCGATCGTTCCGATGAGATGCTCAGGCGGTTACAGTACCTGGGCGTGGATGCAGTGATTAATATCGGCGGAGACGGGTCCCAGCAGATCTCCCAAAAGTTATACGAAAAGGGATGCAACATCATCGGGGTTCCAAAAACCATTGACAACGATTTGTCGGCCACAGACTTTACTTTCGGCTTTCAGACAGCAGTCCAGGAAGCCACCACGGCGGTGGACAAGCTGATGACAACCGCAGCGAGCCACAACCGGGTGTTCGTGCTTGAGGTAATGGGTCGCTATGCGGGATGGATCGGTCTTCACAGTGCAGTGGCCGGGGGTGCAGACGTATGCCTCATCCCGGAGATCCCTTATGATTTGAATAAAGTGGTCGAGAAAATCTATTCACGTTTTGACCAGGACCGCGGATATGCCATTATCGTGATCGCAGAAGGAGCCAAACCCATTGACGGTAACACCGAACAACAGGACAGCAATGAAGTGGGATACAAAGACAAGCGCCTGGGCGGGGTGGCCTCCAAACTTATTGCGGAGCTCAAGGAAGCAGGCCTTGAAATGGACATGCGTGAAACCGTACTGGGTCACCTCCAGCGTGGGGGAACCCCCCTTGCCTACGACCGCAACCTGGCCACACAGTTTGGCGTAGAAGCTTTCGAAATGGTATTGCGCGGGGATTTCGGGAAAATGGTGACCTACCGGCATCCCAATATCACCCCGGTGCCTTTTGTGGAAGCCATCAGTCAGTACAACTTTGTCAATCCCAAATCCGACCTGGTCAAATCTGCCAGGGGGGTGGGCATCTGCATGGGTGACTAAAATCCAGAAACAACACACCTGCACATGGAGGAACGCCGGACCTTGTTCGCGGACATTCTGCTGCCACTCCCCCTGGAGGGCTGTTTCACCTACCGTGTGCCATTGAAACTCAACGACAGCATACGCCCGGGGCAAAGGGCGGTGGTTCCTTTCGGCCGGCATAAAGTGTATGCCGGCCTGGTGAAAAATGTGCATGCCAATCCGCCGGCAAGTGTCCAGGCCAGGTACATTCATGACTTACTGGACGAAGAGCCGGTGGTCACCCAAAAACAGTTCATGTTCTGGGAATGGATTGCCGGCTATTACCTGTGTACGCAAGGAGAAGTGATGAACGCCGCCCTGCCCCCTGCCATGAAACTTACCGGCGAAACCCGCATTGCCCTGAACCCGGATGCCGACGGGTCTAAAGAAACACTGAACGAGAAAGAAACTGCGCTGCTCGAAACCCTGCAGTCAGGCAGGCATCTCACCCTGAAAGAAGCGGCAGCCTCTACATCCGTCCCAAAAGTACTGCCCCTGATCAAGACCATGATGGAGAAGGGGCTGGTGCTGGTCAGGGAAGAACTGGAAAACCCCTGGCGACCGCGCCGGGAAAACTACGTCCGCCTGGCCCCGGGTTGCAGGGAGGAAGAAAAGCTCAGAGAAGTTTTTGCTCAACTTGAGCACAAGGCCCCCCGGCAGCTGGAGGTACTGATGCACTATATCCGGCTGGCTGAACCATTCGGCAGCAAAACGAAAGAGGTCAGGCAACAGGAGTTGACCGAACCGGTAAAAGGAGGCTATGCTGCTTTGCAAAGCCTGATAAAAAAGGGAATCCTGGAAAAGTTTGCCCAAAGGCTCAGCTATTTTGATCATATCCGGGCCGAAGAAAAGAATATTGTCTTCAACGCCCACCAGGAAAAAGCATGGGAGGAAGTCAAAAAAAGCCATGAAAGCCATGATGTGGCCCTGCTGCACGGGGTTACCTCCAGCGGAAAGACAGAATTGTATATACAGCTGATCCGGGAAACCATCAAACAGGGAAAACAGGTGCTTTACCTGTTGCCGGAAATCGCGCTGACCGCCCAGATCATTACCCGCCTGCAACAACATTTCGGCGACAGGGCCGGCATCTACCACTCCCGTTTTAACCCCATGGAACGTACCGAAGTATGGAACAACCTGTTGCAGGGAGGGATCAACTACGGGACAAAAACGATCCGCTATGACCTTGTACTGGGACCGCGTTCAGCCATGTTCCTGCCGTTTGATAACCTGGGGTTGATTATCATCGACGAAGAGCATGAACCCAGTTTTAAGCAACATGACCCTGCGCCTCGTTACCATGCCAGGGATGCAGCCATTTACCTGGCCTCCGTGTTTGGAGCCAAAGTGCTGCTGGGTTCTGCCACCCCCTCACTGGAAGTATTTTCAAATGCAAGACATGGAAAATTCGGCTATGCAGCCATTGAAGAGCGGCACGGAGGAGTGATGATGCCCCGGATCCTGGTGGCAGATATCCGCAAAGACACCCGCAGTAAGGCCATGAAATCCCATTTTTCTCCCCTGCTGTTCAACAGCATCAGTGAGGCACTGGAAGGGAACGAGCAGGTGATTTTATTCCAGAACCGGCGGGGTTTTTCACTTCGCGTGGAATGTGATGTTTGCCGGTGGGTTCCGGAATGCCACCAGTGTGATGTAACCATGGTGTACCATAAAAAGATCAACAGGCTGAAATGCCATTATTGCGGTTATACGACGCCCCCGCCCGGAATATGTGCCTCCTGCGGTTCCACTGCCATAAAAATGAAAGGATTCGGGACAGAGAAAGTGGAAGAAGAATTGCCCCTGTTTTTTCCCGGGGCCAGCATAGCCCGCATGGACCTGGATACCACCCGGTCAAAAAACGCCTACCGGAAAATCATTGAAAATTTTGAAGCCCACCGTATCGACATCCTGGTGGGCACGCAAATGGTCAGCAAAGGGCTGGATTTCAATAACGTGGGAGTTGTCGGCATCCTGAATGCCGACAATATGCTGAACTTCCCCGATTTCAGGGCGCATGAAAGGGCTTTCCAGCTCATGGCCCAGGTCAGCGGCCGCTCGGGAAGGAGTAAAAAACGGGGAAAGGTGATCATACAGACCTACAATCCTTCCCACCCTGTGATCAGGCAGGTGATTGACAATGATTATGAAGGGATGTACCGGCAGCAGATCGCTGAAAGACGGGAATTTCATTACCCTCCGTTCAGTCGCCTGGTCAGGCTTTCAGTGTTGCATGCCGACGAAGAACTCCTGAACCAGGCAGCAGAGGAGTTGGGACAGCGGCTAAAAAACCAGTTCCCCGGAAAGATCCTTGGCCCGGAATACCCTGTCATTGCACGCATCCGCAACCATTACATCAAAAACATCCTGGTTAAACTGGACCGCAGCCCTTCACTGCAGGAGGAAAAACAACAATTAAGCCAACTGGTCAGGGGTTTTCAGTCGGAGCATCACTGGAAACCGATCCGGGTAATTTTCAATGTGGACCCGGTTTAAAGGTGTGGCACGAACCGTCCCCCGGGCAGCTGAAGTATCGCCCCACCAGGAGCGGGATTCCAGCCAATCGGCGTTGTGGTTACTCATCCACAATAATGAACACGTCCTCTCCCTTTTTTTTCATCAGAAAAACTTCCCGGGCGTAACGCTCCAGGGCATCGGGATCAGTTTTAAGCTCTTCGATGACTGTGCTGTCGCGCCGGATCTCTTCCAGGTAAAATTCCCGCTCCTGCCGGAGTTCCTTAAGCTGACGCTGCATCCGCCACTGCTGGATCAGGTTGTGGCTGTCAAAAAACAGCAACCACACCAGCACAGCCAGCAGGGCAATCAGGTATTTGTTGCGTAGAAAGGAAGGTATCCGTGCCCACATAGAGAAGCAGCTTTACACAAATATACGCAATTATGAATAGAGCCCTTTCACTTTTGGTTTCCCTGCCACAAAATCTTTCAGATAACGGGGTTCAAAATAGGCCACATCCACAAAGTCCTTCCGTTTAAATTGATCCTCAGCCAGAGAAAGCATGCCCCCTACCGAAGGGAGGCTGTCCGGCACAAAAACAGCGTTGGGACTGTCAATCACCTGTCGGCATTTTTCAGCCCCATCCCCGGAAAAAATAACCTGTTGATGCTCCAATAACTGTTTAAAACTCTGTTCAGTGATCACCTCAGCGGCAGTAGGTTTGACCTCTTCCAGGTCAGATGTGAGAAGCGCATAATACACTTCCATACGCCGGGCATCGATCATCGGACACCACAAGACCCTCCTTCCTGGGGGGACACCAGGGTCCCTGTCTTCTTCCGGGATGGACCGGGTGGAGTCCCCGGATGCTTTCCGTTTACCGCCAGGATCTTTGGTTGTCATGGGGAACTCGTTCCTGGCGAAGGCTCCGGATGCACTCAGGTTATCGACGGCGTTGTCCGGGTTGAAATTCACAAAGGCCATGGTAGAAACCGCCAGTGCTTTCAGGGTATCGACAGCGATCAACGGGATATCCATGGCATAACAAAACCCCTTGGCGGCGGAAACGCCTATACGAAGACCGGTGTAGGAACCCGGCCCGCGGCTTACCGCGACCGCATCGACCTCGTCCGCTGTTACCGCGGCTTCCTTCATTACTTCCTCCATAAAGACCGTCAGCAGGGCCGAATGGGAATAATTCTTACTTCTGTCCTCGCGCACTGCAAGCCATTCACCTTCCCGGCTTAAGCCTACGGAACACACCTGTGTGGACGTCTCTATATGTAGTATCACAGCCAAGTAACGTTTGACCCCTGCGGGGTCGGTTAGTGATGTTTGACCCACCCGGGGTCAGTCTTTCCCGGCCCAGGGGCGAACTGGCTGGCTGCCTGGTTAACCCGGGGCTATAACGTGTGACCCATGCGGGGTCGGTGGGGGCGATGTTTGAGCCCGTTAAGGCAAAACCCTGCGCTAATCGCGGAAGAGATTCTGCCGCTGAACCCTGACTACCTCGTCACCATCAATGAGTTCCCGCGACACAAGGCGGTAGGGGCCTGTGATGACTTCCTGCCCTTCTTCCAGGCCTTCCCGAATTTCTATGTGGTGGCTATCCTGGATACCAGATCGGACTTCAACCCGCTCAGCCATCCCGTCACGATAAAGAAAAACATACTCTTTGGGACGTGTCCCGACGGCACTCATATCCCGATCCTCATCATTACCTTCCGGGTCACCGCCGCCGGTGTCTTCCCTGGTAGTTACCGCCTGAATGGGTACCGACACCACACTGTAAGCCTGCCTTGTCTGAATGTCAACGGCAGCCGACATCCCGGGGCGAAAGGGAGACAAATGTGGCCGGTCCTCACGAACCAGGTGCTCATATGATTCAGCCAAAATCCGAATGCGTACTTCAAA
The DNA here is from genome assembly GCA_964463915.1 of uncultured Bacteroidales bacterium. Taxonomy (GTDB): domain Bacteria; phylum Bacteroidota; class Bacteroidia; order Bacteroidales; family UBA7960; genus PUPG01. The sequence goes on from CAYXEH010000004.1 coordinate 76,224, forward strand.
ATTGGTCACCTGATCGGTTGATTGACCTTCCCCGATGGCGGAGTTGGCAATGGAGGTCACCTCACCCATAAAATTTTCGCCAAAAAAGGCATCCACCTGAATGTAAGCGGTATCTCCTTCATTGACCCTGACAATGTCATTCTCATTTACTTCCACCTGCACTTCCATCTCATTGAGATTGGCAATGCGCATGATCTCGGTACCGGCCATTTGCGATGTCCCCACAACCCTTTCACCAATCTCCGAGTCGAGCCTTGATACCGTTCCGTCCATGGGGGCAAAAAGCGTTGTTTTAACCAGGTTGTCCCGGGCCTCATTCACACCTGCCTCTGCACTTTTTACCTGAAATTCACTGGCCACGACATTTTGCCGGCTGGCCTCCAGGTCGGCTTCCGCACTTCTGTATTGCGACAGCGCGTTGTCATATTCCGACTCAGAAATGGCATTCTGTTCAAATAAACGACTGTTTCTTTCATAGCTGGCCTGTGCATTTGCATATTGGGCTTCAGCCTGCAGAACCCTTGCCCTGGCACTTGCCAGGTTCGCCCTTGCTGTATTCAGTGCAGCCTCAGCCCTGTCAAGGGCTGACTCATAAATGTCCGGGTTGATCCGTGCAAGCAATTTTCCCCTTTCCACATAATCCCCCTCTTCCACATTCAACTCAATGATCTCACCCGACACATCGGAGCTGATTTTCACCTCAGTAACCGGACGAACACGGCCATTTGCGGTAACAATCTCCACAATGTCCCTTTTTTCAGCGGCCTCAACCGACACACGTGCTCCCTCTGATGAGCCAATCAGTCCTGCACGGCGCCCGATAATCAGAAAAATAATCAGTACGCCCAGCACGATCAATGCGATCTTTAATACTTTATTTTTTTTCATTGATGCAGATATAATTCATGGTATTGAAGATCGATTGCTTTCAGCCAAAACCTGAAACACCCCATTCTTCTTCTACCGGTTGTTATTTAATGATATTGGATTCCCGATATAAAAGTCCAGGATCTGAACCCTGAACACATATTCATACTTAGCCTGAAGTAATTCCGATTCAGCCGCGGCAAGCCTGTTCTTGGAGTCGTTATATTCCGTAATATTTACCATCCCCACATTAAAACGCTGCTCCATATAACGAAATGATTCTTCAAGGGCCTCCAGGTTTTTTTCTGTCGCGCGATAACTTTGAAGGGCAGCATGGGCATCCTGGTGCGCCTGCTGTATGGTTTTAAACAACTCGTCACGTACAATCTGCCGTTGAAGTTTGGCATTTTCGAGTGCGATCTTTGAGCGCCCGATGCCCGAACGCGTCTGATAATTGTTGAAAATGGGTATCCGAAGCGACAGGCCGATGCTCCTGTTAAGGTTTTCCTCCAACTGATCCCTGAAAGGAATGACCTGGGTCTCGTAATTGAAGGACGGACCAAAAACCGCCTCCCCGGATGCGGTCTGGCCGATCATCTGGGGGTCAGCCTCTATAACTTCGGCAACTTCCAGCCTTCCTTCAGAATAACCTGTTCCAAAACTTCCGCCCAGTGAAAGCACCGGGTAACGTCCGCCACGAGCGATTTCGTAGCCCTTTTCCGCACTTGACACGCTAAGGTCTGCAGAACGCACGCCCGGCTGAATCTGCACTGCGGTATCATACAACTGAAGGGGGGAATAATCTACCGTTTCCTCGTATTCGACATCAATATCCGGAACCACAATTTCAAAGTCTGCATCCTCACGAAGATCCAGTAACTGGATCAGGTCCAGGTAAGCGGTACTTAACTGATTTTCGGCATTGACCACCTGCATCTCTTCCGAAGCCGCCTGCGCCTCGATGGTCAGCAAGCCGCCCCGCGGCTGAGTCCCGGCCTCTACCAGCATGGCGGTTCTTTCAACCTGTTCACGGGTTATTTCCAGCTGATTCCGGGCCATTTCCAGCATCTCCTTACTGAAGAGGATCTGCAGGTAGGCAGAAGCCACTGCCAGGGCAATGTCATTCTCCATGGCTTCCACATCATAAGAAGAAGCTTGCAGTTCGTGCTTATCGCGCCTGACACTGTTGGATATCTGAAATCCGCTGAAAAGGGTCACTCCGCTGCTGAGACTGAAATTATTGGTCTGTAAACGTTCCGTGGAAAACTCGTTTGTGATGGGGTCCAATGAGCGCCCGTAATTATAATTATGGGATGCATTGGCATTCAATGAAGGATAACGACTGGCCTGGGTTTGATGAAGATTTTCCCTGGCCACGTCAACATTTAGCTTCTGTTGTTGTATACGCAGATTATTTTCAAGGGCATGATTCACACAATCTTCCAGGCTCCAGGGCTGTGCTCCCTGTGCTTTAAGCAGCACCGGAAAAAGTAAAAAAGCAGCCAACAGTATACTTAATCGGGTTAACGTATTCATTGGGTTTTCATTTAGATAATCCCGGCAAGGCAACCTTCCTGCCCCTGCCCGGCAGCGGGAGCCGAACAATTAAAAAGCCCGGTTTTGTCGGGAAAAAGATACATGTCACAATCTGGGAAAGACAATTGTTTATCTGACCCACAAATGTAATAAACAATCGCACAGTTTTGTTTACCGGAATAAAAAATCTTATTTATTCGTTACCTTAGAGAATTCAATGGTCGATCAATTAATCCCATAAAAGCACACAGAAGATGAAAGTAGCCATCAGCGGATCAACCGGTTTCGTGGGCAGTAAAGTGGCCTCTCTGTTTCAGTTGCAGGGCCACGAAATACTGCCCCTTCGCCGACCAGACTTCCGGTTACAGCCGGAAGAACTGGCAAAAAAACTATCCGGCAGTGCTGTTATTATACACCTGGCCGGAGAACCCATCCTGCAGAGGTGGACCGCAGCCAACCGGCGACGGATTTATAATAGCCGGATCAATACCACCAGTTTACTGACCGAATCTATGCGGCATATGAACCCCAAACCGGAAGTTTTTATATGTGCCTCGGGAGTGGATATATACCCCCATGAGGGTGTGTACACAGAATCCGCTGAAGAAATTGCTTCCACTTTCCCCGGTGAAGTGTGCCGTGACTGGGAGCGTGAAGCGGCTGCGGCAAGAAAAACCTGCAGGACGCTGATGTTCCGTTTCGGGGTGATCCTGGGCCCTGACGGTGGTGCACTGCAAAAAATGCTGCTTCCTTTCCGCCTGGGGTTGGGAGGGAAAATTGCCAGCGGAAAGCAAATGATGTCATGGGTACATATAGAGGATGTGCTCGGGGCCATGCAATACGCCCTGCAACAACCTCAGCTGGAGGGCCCCGTGAATGTATGCGCTCCCGGGGCCGTTACCAATGCTGAGTTTTCCCGGATACTTGCCCGGACACTGCATCGTCCGTCCTTCCTGCCTCTGCCGTCTTTCGCCTTGCGAATGGTCTTCGGTGAAGCAGCCTCGCTGGTGACCAGAGGACGAACAGTAGTTCCTGAAAAATTACAATTTACCGGCTACCCTTTCCGCTTTCCTGACCTGGAAAGCGCATTGAAAGACCTGCTGGATCATTAAAATGTTGGCAATTCACGACCCTTACCCGAACAACAGGGAAAAAACCTGATCGATCCGGGTTACGGGATGTACCCGAATTCCGAAATTCTTCTTCTCCAGCCCCTTCATATTGTGACGGGAAACAAATATCTCTTCAAAGCCCAGTTTCCCGGCTTCAGAGATTCGTTGCTCTATGTGTGTCACCGGACGTACCTCCCCGGTAAGCCCTACCTCGGCAGCAAAGCAGGTTTTCTCCCCTACCGGCATGTCTTCATTGGAAGAAAGCACAGCAGATATAACCCCCAGGTCGATGGCCGGGTCACTGACTTTAAGCCCCCCGGTAACATTCAGGAAAACGTCTTTGGCAGCAATGCGGAACCCGCATCTTTTTTCCAACACAGCAAGCAGCATATTCATCCGCCGCAGGTCAAACCCGGTGGCAGATCGCTGCGGCGTGCCGTAAGCGGCCGAACTGACCAGGGCCTGGGTTTCAATCAGCAAAGGCCTCAGTCCCTCGATAGTGGCCGAAACCGTCACTCCGCTCACCGCGTCATCCCTTCTGGACAGGAGAAGTTCCGAAGGGTTCGGCACTTCGCGTAAACCATTTTCACGCATTTCATAGATCCCCAGTTCACTGGTACTTCCAAAGCGGTTCTTGGTGGCGCGTAGCACCCGGTACATATTGTTATGATCTCCCTCAAACTGCAGTACTGCATCCACCATATGCTCCAGCAGCTTTGGCCCGGCCAGCGAACCTTCCTTGGTTATATGGCCGATGATAAAAACCGGTGTCCCGCTTTCTTTGGCATAGCGCTGAAAGGCCGCGGCTGATTCCCGTATCTGGGCCACACTGCCGGCAGTGGAATCCACATGATCGGTGGTAAGCGTCTGTACGGAATCTACCACCACCACATCGGGTTTTATTTCACCGATATGGGAAAAAATGTTTTCCGTGCCGGTTTCTGTCAACACATAACAGGCAGGGTGTTTCTGACCCAGCCGTCCGGCGCGCATGCTCAGCTGCATGTCACTTTCTTCGCCGGAAACATATAAAACCTTACGATCCTGCATCTGCATGGCCACCTGAAGCATCAGGGTGGATTTTCCGATTCCGGGTTCTCCGCCGAGCAGCATCAGGGCGCCGGGTACGATCCCCCCTCCCAAAACACGGTTCAGTTCTTCACTGCCGGCATGGAGGCGTTTCACGGAGGTCATGTCCACTTCGTGAATAAGCCGGGGTTTTGATTCGGTTTTGAACGCATTTCCGGCTCCCTTTTTCCTGGGATCATGCTTTTCAACCATTTCTTCCACAAAAGTGTTCCACTCACCGCAGGCGGTGCACCGACCCATCCACTTCGGAGACTGGGCCCCGCAATTCGTACAAAAAAACGCTGTTTTAGACCTTGCCATAATCGGGAATTAAAAAAATCAACAGGCTAAGAAAAAGAAAGGGAAAACCGATACGCAAATGGTATGATGGTTTTCCCTCTGCAACCATGAAAACAAGGGTATAAAGTTATAAAAAAAATTGATGCTTCACGGAACAATCATCCAAAACCAGAGGAGGGGAATGATCATGAAGGACGACGGATGGTGCAGGACAGGGGACAACCCAGGTTTTGTAATAATCCTGCAAGACAAATGGCACTGCGACACCACCCATATTATGTGCAATGCTTTCCCCGAATGTGGCCCAAGGTCACAGTTGCCCGGTTGCACTCCCTGTCACTCCCTCCGCCGTTTATCTTATAACAAACTGTTTTCCATTTATTTGTGCTTCCACCCTTCTCTGCCGGACAACAAATTGACCTTCTACTCTTTGTTTGGCATGAATATTTATCCCTTTCAGGAAAACCCATATGGCAACTGACTTATATGGATATTTTTTAACATAAAACATAAGCCATGATGACCGAGAAACTGATCTTACCCGTAATTGCTGTGTTGTTCTTTCTTGCCGGGTGTCAGCAACCGGAAGTACATGACGAAACTGAACTGATTGACCGGGTGAACATTGCGGTACTGGTAGGCGAAGGCTTTCATGACGGAGAAGCCTACATGCCTATGGGGTATCTTACCAACCGGGGAGCTGTGATGACGGTGATCGGCCCGGAAAAAGGTGAGGTGACCGCCTACAACAGCGATTTTACCATTGACATACAGCGGGCGGTAACAGAAGTCAGCATCGATGACTTTGATGCGCTGATTCTTCCCGGGGGTCAGGCTCCGGCCACGCTCCGTGAAAATGAAGAGGTGGTATCGTTTGTCCGTGACTTTTTTGAAACGGGCAGGGTAGTGGCGGCCATTTGCCACGGGCCGCAGGTGCTGGCCAGGGCGGGCGTCCTGGAAGGAGTGACATGCACCGCTGTCGATGAGATCCGGGACGAACTGGAGGAATCCGGTGCAAACCTGGTGGATGAATCAGTGGTTGTCCATGAAAACCTGATCACCTCCAGGACCCCCGCGGATCTGTATGACTTTTCCAGGGCCATAGAAAATGAAGTGCTGGCAGCACCTGACATGGGCGACATTCCTTCCCAGCCCGCTTACTGAGACACGGAGGTGACCTCCTGACAGTCGTCAACCGGGCCCATGACCATCATCCTGCCGGCATGGGGCCCCGCCTGGCGATCCGAGGGTCAATAAAAACAATCACCCCGGCTCCCATGTAACCCATACGGGATATTTTCTGTAAAACCACAAAACACAAAAACATGCCTTTAATCACTAAATCCATTTTCAAAGAACTGGCTGAAGTACGTCAGCGCCCTTGCATTTCCATTTACATCCCCACTAGCCGTTCCGGTGAAAATAAGGATTCCCGGATACGGTTCAAAAACAAGGTGCAGGAAGTCCGTAAAGAACTGGAAGGACAGGGAATGCAACAGAAACAAGTACAGGAATTTACCCAGCCCTTTGAAATGCTTCTGGAAGATGGCGATGCCTGGCGGCATATGTCAGACGGGCTGGCAGTTTTCCTTAGTCCCGGGAAATTCGCCTATTCTGTATTCCCGGTCCGGTTCAAAGAATATGCGGAGGTGAACACCTATTTTTATCTGCTTCCGCTGATACCTGTATTTAACGGCGACGGGCAGTTTTTCGTACTGGCCCTCAGCCTGAATCAGGTCCGGCTGTTTGAGGGTACACGTGATCATATTGGGGAGATCGCCATCGAAGACCTGGTGCCTCAGACCCTGCAGGATACGGTCGGCCACGATTACGAACAAAAGTCATTGCAGTTCCGCACCGGTCAATCCGGGCAGGGAAAAAGCGTATACCACGGGCAAGGAGGGGGCAAAGATCACAAAAAGGAGGAGATCGTCAAGCACCTCAGAGAGGTGGACCGAAGCCTGAACAAAGTCCTCCGTGATTATGATGCACCCCTGGTCGTTGCCTGTGTGGATTACGTTTTCGCTCTTTACAAAACGGTAAATACCTACAACCATCTTTATCCCAAAAACATTTCAGGAAACCCGGATGAGGAACACATGGAAAGTCTGCACCAGAAAGCATGGACTCTGCTGAGAGATGAATTTGAAAAACACCGGAAGGAGGCCTTAAGGCAGTATGAGTTCTTGGTAAGTAAAGGCCGGACCGCCTCGATTATAGATGATGTGGTGGCAGCCGCCAAAGACGGGCGAATTGAAACGGTCTTCATCGAAAAAAATCAATCGCTCTGGGGAAGGATGGATAAAGAATCCGGAAAAGTAATTGTCGAGGAGGAAAAATCGCCCGACAACCACTGCCTGCTTGACAGGATCGCAAAGGAAACTTTTTTACAGGGGGGAAAAGTCTATATCCAGAATCCGGAGGAAATGCCGGCCGATACTTTGGTAGCGGCCAGCCTCAGGTACTGACGGCCTCAGGTACCTGACAGTCTTATGCACTGACTGACAGCCCCGGCACCTCACAACCTCGGGCACTAAAGGCCTCATGTACTGACAACTCCGGATGCTGACTGCCTATTGCGGAAAGCGAATACTGTATTCCCGCATTTTGTTATATAGCGTTTTTCTGTCTACCTGGAGAATCTCTGCCGCACGGGATTTGTTGTTTTTCACTTCTTCCAGCGCATGCAATATCGCTTCCTTTTCGGCCAGCATTGCGGCCTGCTTTAAGGTCATGGGTCGTTTTGTTCCCCCCGGAAAGGAAGCATCATTTTGCTCCTCTATTCCAAAATACCGGATTTCATCGGGCAATGTATCGGTTGTTATATCACTGCCCCCGGAAAGCAGCACGCATCGTTTCACAATATTCTCCAGTTCCCTGATATTGCCCGGCCAGGGATACCGCAAAAAGATCTCCTGCACCTCGTCCTCAATTCCCTCCACCGATTTCCCGAAATCGGCATTGGCAATTTTGATAAAATAAGCGGCAAACAAGAAAATATCCTCTTTTCGCTTTCGCAAAGGGGGAATAAGGATCTTGAAACCATTGATACGGTGATACAAGTCTTCCCTGAAGTGATGTGAGGGCAAATTACCCATCAGGTCCTCGTTGGTGGCAGTGATGATCCGCACATCGACCGGTATGTTTTTATTATCTCCCAGTCGGTTAATGGTCTTTTCCTGCAGGGTTCTGAGCAACTTAACCTGGTTATTCATAGAGAGATTCCCCACCTCATCCAGAAAAAGGGTACCACCGTCGGCCTCCTCGAAACAGCCTTTTTTATCCTGGACCGCTCCGGTGAAAGCCCCCTTTACGTGACCGAACAATTCACTGTTGGCCAGCTCTCCGGGCATTGCACCGCAATCCAGGGCCACAAAAGGCTTGTCTTTTCTCTTACTTTTACTGTGGATCGCCCGGGCTATGTATTCCTTTCCGGAACCGGTTTCGCCTTCAACCAGCACACTCAGGTCACAGGGAGCAACCAGTTCCACATGATTCATCACACTCTGCATGGATGCACTCTCCCCACGGACAAAGTCGTGCTGAAACAATCTGTTTGCGCCTGGCTCACGGTCCATGATACGGCGAATAAGCCTCAGGATTTCTTCGGGGATCAGGGGTTTGGTGACATAATCCAGCGCTCCGGCCTTAATCGCCTGAACGGCCGTGCGCACATCGGCATAAGCCGTCATGAAAACAACAGGCACCCACGGATCAAGCTTCCTGATTTGTGCAAACACCTCCATCCCGTCGGCATCGGGGAGCCTGTAATCACAAACCACAATAAAAATGTCTCCGGTTTTCAATGCTTTCAGCCCATTATTGGCCGAATAAGCCACAATGGCTTCGACTCCGTTTTTATGCAAATATGTTTGCAACTGTTTGCAAACGAAGGTATCGTCATCAATGATCAATGCTTTTTTCATAAAAATGGTTTTGTGCGCCCGGCATAATTTGTGTGGACATAATTCCCCACTCGTAAATATACAAAAAAAACAGCTATTTAACATCCGACCGGTTAAATGCCGGCCAGACAGGGAAGGCAATAAAAAAACCACTATATTTATGGTCTTATTCAAAAAATCGTTCAATGCGTAAACGGCTGGTCATCTCTTGTTTGTTTGTTGCCACTTTTTTGCAGGCTTTCGGCTGGTCAGAACACCCCATGCTTGCCAGGCCTGCATTGGCAGGATTAGGGCTATGGGATGAGATCGGTCCGACAGAAGTGAAACATCTGACCACATTTCTGCTGGAGACGGAAAACCGTCTGGAGCCGTTTCTCGCCAGTCATGAACATTGGGCACGGACCCACCTGCCGCATTATCAACCCAGGCCGGATGACCTTGCTTTCCGCGCGGGCGGCGACACAACCGACATTGTGTTGCGTTTTCTCCAGGCCATCCGTGTTAATCCCGGCATGCAGATGCCGCTTTACCTCCATCCACTTCCAGGCCAAACGATCGGGAACCATCCTCACCCAGGCCCCCAGGTCATTACACCTGGCAGAAACACTGAATTCATTCATCTTCCCATCCACATCCAACTCCGTGAAGGGGAAAAGATCCCGCCCCTGGATGTGCTGGTTACTGCAAACGAAGAACCTGATTACGGCTTTGACCTTGGCCTGTTTACTGACAATCAGAACGATTATGGTACACGTTATGGTTTCGGAGAACAGCCATTCGGAAACCCCAACCTGGCCTATAGCAGCCAGGCTCCATTCCACATGGCCTTTTACCATGAAGCCGGTATTGTTTACAGGTTTGCCCCGGAGCTGAACCGCACCTTCCTTGACTACCGGGTTCATCTTTTCAGGGAATTATCCGTTTTTGCCTTTAGCAATGATCAGCATTACTGGGGATGGCGTTTTCTCGGATGGAGCATGCATTATGCAGGAGACATTACCATGCCTTATTACAGCAAACCCCTCCCCGGCTATAGCACCTCCCGCATGTTGTGGATCAACCTGAAAGCCATGCTCGGGTTTCCCCGGAATGTGGAAGACGCCGTGCAGCTGGTATCCAACAGACATACTGCCATGGAGGCTTATCAACAGCAAGAACTTCGCCGGGCGTACCTGACAAATAATTTCACCCATCCATTCTTTCAGGCACTTGCCCTACCGGAATTCCCGGTTCCTTATTTCCAAAATTTCATCCGTACTTACGCCTCCTATGGCGCGGCAAGTCAATCGACCCATACAGATGCGCTCCTTGCTAAACACCTGCCGGAATATATGGTTTCGGATCCCTCAGTCGAGGTCAGTGAAATGCCGCAGCTAAAAAATCTGGCCAGGCTGGTACATGCTGAACAGGGCGGGGAGTCTGCCGAAGCCCTGAATGCCATGATCGCTGAACGATTAAGCGCCTACAGCATGAGCATCCGGGCACTGCTTATCTCTGTGGCCCGGGAAACAGGCATGGGAACACAGCACCATTAAGGGAATAACAGGATGCCCCCGAGCCAGCCTTACTCCGGATTGAAATCATCTCTGCGGTAGTCATTAAAAGAATTCACATCCAGACACATCCCACGGTAAAGGAATGCCGGATAATCACTGATATGGAAACATTGCAGGAAGACCTTCAACATATCCATAAAACGCCTTTCCTCCAAAAGTATCGGCTTCGGGGCAACTCCGACAGTTAGTTTAATCCTTAAAACAGCCTCAGCCATGTTTAAATATAGCCAATCAGCCAGTAAACACAGGTCAGGTATGGTTTTCCAAAATTATTTTCTTTAATTTTACCCCTCTCTCAAAACTTATTAACCAATTAAACTGCTTAATACGACATGAAGAAATCCGTTTTATTAAAAAAAGTTTTATCCTTACTGATCATCCTTGCCGGCACGGGATTGGCAGCCCAGGATGTCCTCACGGAACAGGGCTACCAGGAACCGCCGCAGGAGATCAAAGACCTGGTACTTGCACCAAGGTATGAAAATGTAACTCTTTCCAATCTGGGACCCGATCGCAGCGTTTTTCTGGTCCCTGTCAGGGATGGACTGACCCCGATTGAAAAACTGGCCAAGCCTTATCATAATTTCGGAGGCATCCAGGTAGATACAGCAGCCAATCGCCAGCGGCGTTATACCACGGGCGGTTCCCCGGGCTATGAATTCTTTGATTGGGAAAGAACACGCACCCGCACCATCAGGACCCCTGACAATGGCCGGGTTTCTAACTCTACCTGGTCGCCCGATGGGTCTAAACTGGCTTATTTCGTTCATTATGAAAATGAAAGCCACATTTATGTGACCGAAACTTCAGGCAGGCGCGCCAACAGGATCACCACCTCTCCCGCGCTGCTTACCCTTTCAACCCCCATTGAATGGTCGGCAGACGGACAATACATCACCACCATTGTGGTTCCCCAAAACCGGGGTCCAAGGCCCCAACACACACCTGAAGGCGAATTGTTGATACAGAAGACGGATGAGGGAAAGAACGAGTTGCGCACCTATCCCAACCTTCTTGAAGGAGCGAACGAAAAAAACATGTTCGAATATTATGCCACCGGCCAAATTGTCCGGATCAATGTGGATAACGGTACGGTTCACGAAGTTGGCGAACCAGGCCTGTATGCCGGCGTAAGTATGGCCCCTGACGGAGAGTATTTCCAGGTGACCACCATCCAGAAGCCTTTTTCAAACATTGTTCCTGTGAGCATGTTTGCTTCAGTAACAGAGTTATGGGACATCGATGGAAATGTGATCGCCGAGCTCAGCAGCCGCGACCTGCGCGACGGAAGAAACAACAACGATGACGACGACGCTCCTCAGAAACGTCAGATCACCTGGCGTCCTGACGGCCATGGCATCAGCTATTTGTTAAAAGATGCCCCTCCGGAGGAAGAAGAGGAGGACAGCGACAATGGAAATGGCGAAGCCGATGAACAGGACGAGGAAGAAGAGGAAGAAGAAAAAGAGGAAGTGATGGACCGGGTATATCACTGGGTTCCTCCATATGGGGAAGAAGATCAGGAAGTGATTTTCTCAAACAAGAATGATATCCGCGGTCTTGAATACTCGCAGGATTGCCAGACATTGTTCCTCACAGAAAGACAAAGGGGTGAAACACATGTCTATGCCGTATTTTTGGATGAGCCGGAAGAAAAACACACCATCTACCAATGGGAAACGGATGAGTTTTACGAAAACCCGGGCAGCCTGATGACTACAGCAGGTGCATACGGTCCGGCAATCGTACGCCAGTCCACCGACCGTGATTTCGTTTACCTTTCGGGTGTCAAATACCATGAAGAATGGAGAGAGAATGCCCCCCAGCCATTCCTTGACAAAGTAGAGATCCGCAGTGGCGAAAAATCAAGGGTATTTGAAAGCCAGGAAGACGTATTCGAGGAGGTACGGGCCATCATTGACGATGACCTGAACCAGATTGTCATTGAACGGGAAACCCCCACGGATGTTCCTGACTCTTACCTCAAAAATACCAGTGACGGTTCCCTGGAAAAACTTACAGACAATGTGGACCACTCACCCGAAATCACGAATGCCATTTACAAAGATTTTGACGTAACGCGTACCGACGGGATCACTTTCCCGGTCAGGGCAATCCTGCCGCAAGATTACCAGGAGGGAGAAAGACTCCCTGTCATGTTCTGGTTCTATCCCAGGGAATACAATGACCAGGAAGCACTGGATAATGCACAGAGAAGGCAAAACATCAACAGCTTCCGCTCCATCGGGGCACGTTCCATGCAGATGCTTCTCACCCGCGGATATGCGGTAGTACTGCCGAACTTCCCCATTATTGGCCCCATGGATGAAGTCAACGACAACTTCGTTCCAAGCATTCAGAGAAACTGGCATGCCATTATTGGCGCCTGTGATGAGATGGGATTCCTCGACCGCGATCGCCTGGCCCTCGGCGGCCACAGCTACGGCGCTTTCGGCACGGCTCACTCCATGATCCGGACCCCCTATTTTAAAGCAGGGATCGCCGGTGCAGGAAACTACAACAGAACCCTCACTCCCATCACTTTCCAGCGTGAAAGAAGAGTGCTCTGGGGAGGACGCGAATCCTATATCACCATGTCACCCATCTTATGGGCAGAAAGGATGGACGGCGCCCTGCTGATGTATCACGGTGCCGATGACACCAACGTAGGCACATGGCCCATCAACTCCAAAAGGATGTTCCATGCCCTGAACGGCCTGGACAGGGAAGCCGCCCTTTACATGTATCCATATGAAGACCACGGGCAATCCGGTCAGGAAACCCTGCTGGATATGTGGGCAAGATGGGTCGAATGGCTTGACTACCATGTGAAGTACTACGAACAGAAAGAAGAGGAAGAGAAAGAGGAAGAGGATAAGGAATAGTCCGTTTATTTAGTACTTCTCACAACAGATTGCAAAAAAGCCGTTTCATGTCAGCATGAAACGGCTTTTTTCTTACGTGCAGGACCCGTGTTGGATGTAAGGATTCCTTTAAAAACCCAGCGGATTCCGCCGACTTTCGGGTTTTAATGCGAAACCATTCGGATTGATGACATGGAAACTTCCACGACTGTCTCTAGTCCAGGGGGCGAAACCTTATGGCCTGCCCCCCGCCACTTGCCAGCCGCAGGGTAAGGGTCATGTCGCTGGTTACTGTAATTTCCTCGCGTACAAACTCATAGGGCGCATCCTCCCAGCCGGCATCCCTGCCATCGCGGTAGATCTCTGCCACATAGGTTCGCCCCGGCTCCAGAAATCCAAGTGAGGCCCTAAGCACACGTCCGTGTGCATTGGTGATACTTCCCAGAAACCAGTCATCGCTGTTACGGTCTTTGCGCACCACTGTCAGGTAATTCCCGATGCTGGCATGCAAAACCCTGGTTTCCTCCCAGTCGGTGGAAACGTCTTTGATAAACCGGAAAGCTTCAGGATAATCTTCATAGTTTTCCACCAGATCGGCCGCCATTTGCAGGGGACTGTATATGGTTATATACAAAGCCAGCTCTTTGGCGAGGGTGGATTTGATCCGGTTGTCTTCCTGGTATTCATCGAAGTACAAATCCAACACCCCCGGTGTATAATCAAAAGGACCGGCCAGGTTTCGCAGGAAAGGCAGTTGCACAGTATACTCAGGCGGGTTCCCGCCCGCCTCCCCCCAGGCATTATACTCCTGTCCGATGGCTACTTCCGAGGTCATCATGTTGGGATAGGTACGCTCCAGGCCAGTACCCATCACCCCTTCATGCACATTCAGCATGATTTTATGCTCAGCGGCTTTTCTGATCACATCCAGGTGATGATTCACCATAAACTGCCCGTGATGCCATTCAAGCAGTTCATCCCCGTCTTCATCATAGCGGACAATCTCGGTGCCATGACCCACATATCCTGTTTTCAGGGCACGAGCCCCCAGATCTTCCAGCAACCGAAGGGCTTCAGGTAGTTGTTCTTCATAATGAAGCACGCTGGCGGAGGTTTCATGGTGCCCCATGAGTCGCGTACCCTTTTCACGGGCATAGGCTGCGACCTCTTCCAGGTCAAACTCCTCCACGGGCCGGGTGAAATCAAACACCACCCCGCTTTCATACCAGGCTTCATCCCAGCCGGGGTTCCAGCCTTCCACCAGTACATGATCAAAGCCGTGTGCCGCGGCAAAATCGATATACCTTTTGGCCGTTTCAGTGGTGGCGCCCAGCTTTTCACCCGGATGCCAGGTGTACTTGTCCAGGTGCATGCCCCACCATATTCCCACATACTTGCCAGGGTTGATCCAGGAGGTGTCTTCGAGCTTATTGGGTTCGTTGAGGTTCAGGATCATGTTGGAGGTGATCAGGTCACCGGGGAAATCCGTAATCAGAATGGTCCGCCAGGGTGTCACCCTGGTTTCCGACACCCGCACCCGGTCGCCTTCCGCCCATGGCACCAGGTTTGCCTTGAAGGTATACGCACCGGTACGCTCCATGGTCATGGTGGAATAATCGACCAGGGCGGCCTGATGGAAAGAAAGATACAGCTCATCCTTTGTTCGCATCGTAAACGGGGTATGCACCGTATCCGCCTGGCTTACAGGGGTATTGTTGTAATAATATTCGTATCGGTTCCATTGGTAGGCATCGATGTACCACGAGTCGTGATCACCGGTCAGGCGGAACTCGGTGAGCTCATCCATGATCCGGAAAGATTCCAGGCCCGGCTGCTTAGGGTATTCATACCGGAAAGCCACCCCGTCGTCAAAGGCCCGGAACTCCAGAATCAGCTGCCGCCCCGGCTCTTCCTTCTCCTGCAGAAAAACCCTGAGCACATCGCAATGATTGTCTACATAGCGAGACTGACCCCATACCTGCTCCCAGGTTTCCCTCACGGGCAAGATTTCATGGGCCGTCACTTCAAAACCGCTTACCAGGTCGGGCAGATCTTTCAGCTCCAGGCCCAGTGCAGACCAGTCAATTACTTCCTGCCCGAAGCGGGTCACCCGGTAAAAAGGTTGTCCGTCTGCCAATCCGAAATGCACCGTATGCACCGCAGCCGGCGAATTAACCGTCAATTCTTCCATAACTTGTTGCCCATTATTGTTGGCCGGTAACCAGTGAACCAGCCACATTACGACCATGATGGTCAGCAATCCGGTCTTTTTCATCACAAGAAATATTTTTATCCGTCAATATAACAATTACGTCAAAGCGAACCTGATTACCTCACCCGGGAACTCGCTCCTTTTACAATATCATCCTTGTGATGAATCACCCGAATTGATGCGGTAAGAAGCGGGATCAGAGTTCCGGAAGCTGAACCTCCCCAACAATGGCATTGAATGCTCCCCTGACTTCCACTTCGAGCACTGTATTCAGATCTGTCAGATAAAACCCCGTGGCCTGGATAATGAATTCTCCGGCTACCTCATCTTCACGTGAACGGGATATCTCCACCTCGCCTCCATCAGATAGGACAAGGGCCATGTTGCCGTCCGGATCATCAATAAACAAAAAAGCAAAACGGTCTTCACCAGGGGCCCAGGAATCGTCCAGGTCATCCGGATCCAGGTCCTGTACCTGGTAAGATCCAGTTGATGGGCGGGCCCATCCTTTGGAAAACCACATATTATTGGTGGGTGTTTCGTTTGTTGACAGGTTCAGAATGAAAAAAGTATCTCCCGTATCCTGGTCAACCATCATGTCAAATAAAGCCGTCCCTTGCAGATTACGTTCGATGTCTCCCGTAACACCAGCTTCGAACTCTCCGGGGTCGGGCATATCGTAGCCATTGCCGGGCAAGTCTCCGTCTTCCTCATCACCGCATCCCGCAAAGAAAAATAAAAAAATAAAAGCCAGCAATAACCGCCCTGTTTTGTCAATCATGGTAAAAAATTTGTGTGTTTGTATTATCTCACCTACAATTTACAAAAAAATCAGGGAATGGCTCAATGCATTACGACAACCCGCTTTACACGCCCGGCGGGCGCAATGTTTCCTTGTTTAAGTTGCGGCCGTGCGATGACAGGCAACAACCCGGCAATCAGGCAGTGGCGGGGTGCTGACGGACAACAATGCCGGTAATCAGGCAGCGGCGGGGTGCTGAGGGGAAATAGCCCGACAATCGGGCAACAGCGGGATGCTGACGGGCAACAATGCCGGTAATCAATCAACAGTGGGGTGCTGACGGGAAATAGCCCGGTAATCAGGAAGCGGCGACCTCCTGAAGGGGCTTTTGCAGGCGGCCCAGGATCACAGCAAGCACGGCACAAATAACCAGGCAGGAACCGGCGATGATAAATGACAGGCGATGGCTGCCGCTGGCGGCGAACAGGGTTTGCGACAACCTGCTGAATACAAATCCGCCAACGCCCCATGCCGTAAGCACCATCCCGTAATTGACGCCAAAATTCTTCATCCCCCAGAATACCTTGGTAAAAGTGGGAAACAGGGACAGGTTGGTGCCAAAATTAAATCCAATGAAGGCGGCAAACAAAACAATCATCACAGCCGAGGTCTGGTCACCGATCAGAAAGGCTGAAAGAAACATCAGGCTGGCCTGAAAAACAAGCAGGATAAAGAGCGTCAGCACACGTCCGATCTTATCTGAAATAAAACCGGCAATGATACGCCCGGAGGCATTCCCGACGGCAATCACCGCCACTGCCAGAAAGGCGGCTTCACCCAGACTGTTCTGGGCCATCCCGGAAATACTGCCGATCACCATCAACCCGGCGCCTGACCCGATAAACAGAATAATCCATATCAGGTAGAAAGAAGGCAGCCTTAATACTTTTGAGGGCCCCAGGTCCAGCCCGCTGCCATGGGCGATGGCTTTTTCAGGGCGCAACTTCTTCGACTCCTGTGGAACATAGGAGGCCGGGGGGTTCTTCAAAAACGTGGAGGCGGTGGTCACAATGAGCATAAAGGCAATGCCCAGAATGAGCATGGTGTTATGGATCCCGCAGGCATCTACCAGCCAGGTGGCAAGGGGTGCGATATACACCGGGGCGATACCGAAACCGGAGACCACAATGCCGGCGATCAGACCGCTTTTGGATGAAGGGAACCATTTAAATGCCGGCGGGGTGGCCGACGCATAGCCAAAGCCGATACCAATACCGGCCAGCACACCGAAGCCCAGCACCCAGAGAGCATAGCTTGTGGTGAAATACAACAGGGTAAAACCGGCTCCCACCAGCAACCCCCCGATGGCAGCGGTCACTCCGGGACCTTTTTTATCCTGTATCCGCCCGGCAAGAATCATCGTGAAGGCAAAAACCAGTATACATACCGCATAAGGATCATTCAGCGCAGCCACGTTCCATTCAAATCCTCCTTCTCCGCCTTTGAGCATGGATTCATGGATGGCGTCTTTGAAAATACTCCAGGAATAAAGGACGCCAAGGGCAAGGTTAATCGTAAGGCCGGCGATTACGACCACCCAGCCGCGGTTTGAATTGGTAACAGAAGTCATTGTGTCAGAAAGGGGTATTGGTTAACGATTGATGAGGTATGTTTTTAAAAAACGGAGCAAATATACGTGAAATCCATGCATTACGTCCCAGAAAATCACGATTGGGAAAAAACCTACAGCGTAAGGAAAAAAACGCCGGGGCATAATTGCCCCGGTGGACTGCTGAAAACTGCATGGGTTGATGGTGCCGGATCACTGCACCATCAACCTGTACCGCTTAAGCTGCCTTTGATCAGCGTCCAACAGAAGTATAATATAAATCCCGGCAGGCAACCGTGACACGTCAATTGCGTGATGTCCCGAAGGATTGGCATGCGTGGCCACCAACCCCCCGCTGAGATTATAAACCCGGACTCCCACGGGTTCGTCTGATTCTATGTACACCTTATGCCCTGCAGGATTGGGATAGATCTTCACCTTCCCTTCTGTCAGGTCAGGAACACTTGTATCGTCTACAATGGTTATATCAATGCTTCCCCTGGCACTGCAACCCAGGGGATTGGTCACCCATACGGAATATGTCCCCGATTCTTCGGCCACAATGGCCTGAGTGGTATCACTGGTATTCCAGAGGAAGGTACTTCCCTTATTGCCAGCATCCAGGGTTTTTGTGTTGTCAGCATTGTCGCTAACTTCAATCTCCACCACGGGAGTTTCTCCTTCTGCCAGGGGGCGTTCAACCAGCTCACTGAAAGGGCCAAAGCTTTCCAAACGGATATTGTACAACCAGTAATAAAAATTTTCCGGAACCACCGCACTGTTCCCCGTTATGGACATGACTCCAGGTATGCTGTAAGGATAAGGGTCTGCGCTGCTCTCATCGTTGCGAAAAAGCGTGGCACCCTCATCGTATGAAATATGGATACGATAATCTCCCGGTTCAGGAATGCTGAGGTTAAGCTGGTATTCCCTGCCGGTATCTTCCGGATCATTCACTGCTCCGACCTCTGCACTGGCTGGTTGCCTGGTAGCCTCAAGGGTAAGTTGGGTTTCGGAAACCACCTCACTGGTATGGGCATCTTCAATCCATATCCTGACCTCACCCGGCCATCCGACATAAAGGGTAGCGGATTTAAGTGTCAGGGGCACATGGGTGGTAATGTAGGGGTTTTCTGTGACCTGATGATAGCCTCCGCCCGACCAGGGTTCTTCATCTTTGGATCCCGGGCCGATTGAGTCAAGCATGGTGTTGATTCCGGCAAAAAAGAGCTCTCTTTCCGGAATAATGGTGGTAGTGGCCTGTCCAACGGCAAGTAAATCACCACCTTCGGGGGCATCATACCAGAACACCGTTTCGCTGGATCCGGGATTAAGCGTCACATAATCCCTCCCTTCGCACAATACTGCATGTACGTCTTCCACCACTTCCAGGGGAAGGGTCGCAAATGCATACCTGAGGGTATCGTTCTGCGGATTGACATCTCTTTCCACATTCAGGCCGGCAGAAACCACATATTCTTTCCCCGGCAGGGTTCCAAATGTCTGGCTGAACTGCAACACCCGGCTTTCTCCGGCAGGGATCTCAGCCTTAAAGTTTTGTTCCATGGCAAGAAGCAACTCCCCATCCTGCATGATTTCAGCGGCAAGTTCAATTTCCTCCAGGGAAGATTGTCCATGGTTCCGGACCATTAGCTCAATTCTTTCGTTGTCTCCGGCACGTAAAACATCATCAAAAGGATATACAGCAGTTTCAACTCCCGCATCTGTTGCAGGACGGGTAAACTCCAACAGGTAATCCTGTGTTTCTCCCGCCTCATAGGAACCGCATGGAGTCACCTCTTCGGCTTTGTCGGTTTCTTTTGCCACGATCCGGAGCCGTGCAAGAGCCTCCGGCCTGACCCAACCGGGAACCTCCAGCTCCCCTTGAAATGCACCTGTGGCAGACATTACACCTGATACGGCCACCATTTCTTCTTCCTCAAACACTCCGTTGGCATCCCAGTCGGCGAAAATTTTCACGATATGGTCGTTTTCTTTATCGCAGGTGCCTGTTTCCAAATAAAACGGATAATGCTCGCCAGGAGTCAGCAGATGTACCTCTGAGGTAAAACCCCGGTATGTGTGGCATCCTTCATCAGTCCGGTTGTCGATGGTATGCAGCTGAAAACCGTCAATGCGTGTATCACGGTCGTTTCGCGCATAAGACTCACAAACCCGGATCCCTCCCACACCACTTGCAATCAACGAAAAGACCTGAACAGAATCCCTGAGGTCGCCTTTGTGTACCACCGATACCGTATAAGTTTTACCGGGAACAGGGTCTTCAATCACCACCTGTTCAATATTGTCCAGAAAGTTGTCTCCTGTGGTGGCAGGTGCTGAAGGATTCTCCACATCCAGCACCCAGGGGTTCCAGACCTGGTCTCCTGAGGACACCCTTAGATCCAGGTCATTGATCAGCCTGGGACTCCGGTTATTGAGCACATGTTCCCCATAAGATACCGGCCTGGCTTCCGGGTCAGTCCAGCTGAGGGTAATGACCATGGGCCCACCGGGAGCAGCCTCAAACTCCTTACGAATGGTATCTCCTTCGTACAGTGCCATCTCGGCCAGATGGTGATTGCCTTTTTCATTACTGATCAAACCAGCTGCCCGCTCCATATTGGCCAACCCCCAGCCGTGGATGTAGTCCGGCCCGCGGGCCCCGGCCTGATCGGCCGTATGACAGGCAAGCCCCCTGAGGGTGGAGCTCAGCATAAACGTATCGTTCAGTGCATGGTAATGTTCCTGCAAAAGAAACAGTGAAGCTGCCAGACTGGGAGAAGACATGGAGGTACCGCTGGATGAGAGGTAAGAATCATCTGCCGCTGTTCCTGTAGAATACAGGCCCCGGCCGTCTGCCACCAGATCGGGCTTTATGCGACCGTCATCCGTGGGTCCCCAGCTACTGAAACCGGTAATTTCCACCTCGTCGGGACCGGTGTATCCGTCAGAAAGAGATTCCACGGCTCCCACAACCAGAATGTTTTTGGCATTGCCATAAGTGGGAATAATATTGTAAGCGTCGTTGCCGGAAACAGCACCTTCGGCTCTTTCCTCTATCAGCTCCCACTCCTGGTTGATGTCCAGCCGCCAATAAGGCTCCCCGGCAGGAGGACCATTCTCATTTCGCTTATTACCGGCCGATTTTACGATCAGGTAATAAGGGGCGTTATAAGAGACCTTGTCCCACTCCTGTGCCCTCTCATTGTAATATCCAAGTTTATAATCCTCATAATCACTGATGTTAATGTCTCCCCACCACTCCCAGTGGGGGTCATCTGCCGTACCTTCCCGTTCGGAATTGTAGCGCCAACCTGTTATGGTACCGTAAGAGTGATTGGACAAAAGAAGCTCCTCTGCTGCCTCAGCCATCTCAGCCGCATCCTCATCCCAATCCCACACTTTCAGTGAGGGTGCCTCAAAAGCCATTCCCCTGGCTTTGGGGTCAAGCCCGGCGGCGATCATGGTTCCCGCCACATGGGTGGCATGAACACTCGTACCTGAGGGGTCGTCCTGTGTGCGGATACGCCCTTCAAACTCACGATGAGATGCGCGTACGCGCCCGGAATCCCACATTCCCAGACGACCCTTCATAAAAGGGGACGAGCCGCTCAGATTAAAGGCCCCCGGACCACCAGGCCACAATTGATCGGTACGTATAGATGCGGCTGCATCCACATTGTGGGTCGTGTAGTAAACCGGCAAACCTCCTGCATCTAGCCGCTGGAGCTCAGATACCAAACCTTCCCCATCTTTCATAATAACCGGCCACCCCTTTTCTTCAGCCAGACGAAAGGCCTCGAGCTGGTCGCTGCGGAACTTTTCCCTGGCTGCTTTTGAGAACGCTAAAAGTCGCTGCTGCCTGGAAGGAAGATCAAGGGCTTTGTTAACCGGGTTACCGCCTGTAACTGAATGACCCGGCAATAACACCGCCAACAACATCAAAACGGTTGCTTTGAATTTGGTTGGGATAAAAAAAAACATGAGCGGGCAAGGTAAAGGTTAACAAATGCCTGACTTTGGGTAATCACCCATCAAAAATAGGCATTTTAAAAAAATGCCCGCCGGGAATCCCGGCAGGCATAAAACCAACATGAAGCAATATTCAGTTTATGGAAACAGTGGGTGTATGGGAAGGATGCGCCAATAAAACAATGCAAGGGTTATTTATTCAGTGATTTCAGCACTTCGTCAAGATCAAAAGGAAGGGGTTCTTCTTTTTCAGGTGCACTGAATTTGGCAATATCAAAATGTTCGTAAGACACACACGGGCTGTTGCAGTCGATGATTACGGATTCAAATGCGGGAGCTGTATCGGGTGCTTCTTCAGTTTGAACCGGCTGGATCAGCTCCACGCCGTCGGCAGTTCGGAATTTCAGCAAAGACTGGCTGCTTGCAATACTTACGGTAAAAAAGATGATGGCTGCGGTGATGATGATTCTTGTTTTCATGACTCAGAGGGTTAATGGTTATTTTTTTTTGTTATTTTTTTCGTCTTCACCCTTTTAGTAACCAAACGCGTGCCAGAAATTTTATTATCTTCTTTTCCAGCTGTTTACAAACTTATCTTCCATGAAGCCTCCAATTTTTAGGTGTACGATATCGTACAATTTATATCCATTAGTGAACGGTTTACCGGTCATTGTGAAAGTTGTTTCCTTTTATTGGTAATGAACTCTTTATCACATTACATGTAGTTGCGTCCCTGAACTGCAGAACCGTGTTTTTGTCTGAAAATACCCATATATTTGAATCTGTATTCAATCCCTGTTCACCAAACCCTTTTTATCATGTACAACAAAGTCATCCAGAACATCCGGCCCCTTGAATTCATGTGGCCGGTGAGCAATCCTTTCATTTTTTGCGTACATCACCACGATGAATACCCCGCGGGAAATGACGAGATGGGACCCGCTGCCTCACTGGCCGGCCGTTACCTCGGGCAGGATTTCACCCTGAAAGACGGGTGGCGCATGTATCACGGAGAACGCATTCCCGGGTTCCCGGCCCACCCACACCGGGGATTTGAAACGGTGACCATTGTACTTGATGGCTTTGTGGACCACTCCGACAGCCACGGGGCAGCCGGCCGTTATGGGATGGGTGATGTCCAATGGATGACAGCCGGGGCAGGCCTGCAGCATTGCGAGATGTTCCCTCTGCGTAACAAGGACAAGGGCAACCGGCTGGAACTTTTCCAGATATGGCTAAACCTGCCCAAAAAAGACAAATTTGCCGATCCCCATTTTAAAATGCTCTGGGCAGAAAACATTCCGCAGGTTACCACAGCCGATGAGGCAGGGTTAAAAACAACGGTAAAAGTTTTTGCCGGACAATACCGAGACCGGAGTGCCCCGGCGCCCGCTCCCGATTCCTGGGCAGCCGACCCGGCCAATGGAGTCAATATCTGGACCATCCGCATGCAAAAAGGAGCCTTCTGGAAACTTCCGTCCGGCGACGCAGAAATGCTTCGCATGCTTTATTTTTACAATGGCAGCGGCATCAAGGTCGCCGGGATTGACGTGAAGCCCGGGAACGCGCTGGACTTGCTGCCCGACCAGGAAGTGCTCATTGAAGCAATGGACGATGATGCCCGGCTGCTGTTCATGCAGGGCATGCCCATCAACGAGCCTGTTGTTCAACACGGCCCTTTTGTCATGAACACGGCGGAGGAGATCCACCAGGCCATCACCGATTACCGGCAAACCCAGTTTGGCGGATGGCCCTGGGAAAATTACGACCATGTACACCCGCGTGACCAGGGCCGCTTTGCCCGGTATTCAAACGGGAAAACGGAAACGCCCTGACCGTGCCGGTTCTGTTGAAGTCGTTCCTTAAAAGCAACTTTTTCAGGGTGGATGCATAAATGCATCTCAATTCATGTTTGAGCTCCCCCGGCCTGCCAGGCGCAGAACAGGAGTTATTCCGGATGTCCTTAACCAGAGAGGCAATCTTTATTGTAATGATCTTCTGACCAGGTTTTCTCAAAACGAATACTTTCATCCAATTTTTCGGCTCTTTAAGGCGCCACCCGTTGGCAGTCGATCTCCACGCTGCAATTCAGCCATTCATCGTCGATCTCGATGCCCATCTTCCGGTACATCTCTATGGCCGGGCTATTCCAGTTAAGCACCTGCCATCTGATCCTTTTGCAGTTTTCTACCCGGGCCACCTCAAAGATCTTTTCAAGAAGGGCCGTTCCGACCTTTTGCTTTCTGTAGGATTCTTTCACGTAAAGATCATCCAGATAAAGGGACTTCCCGACCCAGGTATAATAGGCAAAGAAATACAATGCCATGCCGATGACTTCATTTTGGCTTGTTTCGGCCACAAAACAGTTGAAGTATTCCTGTTCCTCCCGCATTTGTTCGATACTGTTATGCACTTTTTCGGGTGCCTTTTCAAACAATGCCAATTCATGGATCATTTCCAGGATGACTGGAAAATCTTCTTCCGTTGCTTTTCTGATTCGATAATTCATATAGGTGGTTATCTGCCAAAGCCCGGGGCTTCAGTGTGTATGTGTTTTTGTCTTTCGTTTACAAACGGATTTTTTGTCCGCAAGCCGAAGTGCAGCAGGATGAGCGAAGCCGGTAAACGACAAAGCCTGTCATCAGGATAAGACCCAGGTAAATGGGCAAATCCGAGAGAGGAATGGCAGTCGGATTTTTGAATGATATGTGAAGGGTGCTTTCTTTCTGAATGTTGTAATCACTCAGTGTCCTTCCGTCTTCCAATTGCTTGCCGGCAAAGGTAAGGACCTGCTGATCCGGCGGAATTCCTTCCTTATCATGAATCATGTCTTTAATGCTTTCAACCAGGGTATTTGGTTCCACATCCAGGGTAATTGTTTTACCCACGGGTGTTCTTATAAAAATCTGCATGGCAAATACGTTTCCGGCCATCATGAGGAAAAGCAGGGTAGCGATCAGGGATTTGGTATTCATGGCTCAGATGGGATTAACTTAAAAAGTTAGGTTAGGTGCTAAATTAATCAAAACATAACAAATTCAGGAGCAGAGAAATAAAATCCACTGATCAGCCATTGAAATGTTTTTCGGTTCATTTTCCTCACTCATGCCTGAGTGCCTCCACCGGACTTTCACGGACAATTCGTCAAGCATGGTATTTAACGGCAGGCAGCGATACCAAAAAGGCAAGCAGGTCATCTGCCAAATAAGGAAGGTCCCCATCTCAACCCGGAAGGCAAACTGTGTAAGCCAGGCCTGCAGAAAATACAGGGCAGCCGCTGAGGCAATGACAATGGAAACTACATCAAAAGGTGGTATGTGTCGAAAAACATTCTTATTTTGGCAGTCATATATGCAATAAAATAGATATTTTCTTAAGACTACTCTGTTTTTTATAACCACGAAGGCGCATATCTGACAAAACCAGACATCATGAAAAACAAGGCTTTTCTTTGCACACTCATTGCCATCTTAATTGCCGTTAGCTCCCATGCTGAGGTTCTTACAGAAACTTCCAATCCGTTTCAGTTTGGCTCAATGGTCCTGGTGCCGCTATCCATTCTTGCGATAGTCTTAACTGCCGGGTTGGTCGTGTATTACACTGTCAAACGCCGCCGGGGTGTTGCAAGCAAATAGAACAGAAGCAATTTTTTGCCTGGTGTAAAACATCCTTCAAGCAATAATATATTTAACCAAAATATATACGAATGAGAACATTGATACTATCTTTTATTTTATTGATTCTTTTTAACTTGAATTATGCTCAGGAGCCTGGTTCAATTGACAATATTGAAGTGTCGCAAAGAACTGGTGATGAAGAGCGGGTGATAGATATTGCATTCACCCTGTCAGGAGGCGATTACTATGCCATTACGCTCGGAATAAAATTTAACGGCGATGATGATTTTACGCCAATACAATCTGGTCATCTTATAGAGCCAGATCCTGCTTATGAGATATTAGATGAACATTTTGATGAAACAATCGTAGGGGCCATCATTGTGGAGAGTGGTGATATTCAATTGGTATGGGATGGACGTGAGAGTTTTTCAGATATAGATGCCGCGGAGGCCAGGGTAGAGATCACAGCTACCCGTGGTATGAAGGATTTTGATGGGAGTTTTTACAAATCTGTACTTATCGGCGACCAGGAGTGGATGGCAGAGAACCTGCGGGTAAGCAAATACAAAAACGGTGATGCGATCCCGACAGGCCTGATTGATGTACAATGGGAAAGCACCAAAGATGGTGCTTATGCAGTGTATCCACATGGAGATGTTGACGGCATTGATTCCCATAAAGAAATGGTTTTAGCCTACGGAAAACTTTACAACTGGTTTGCTGTGGGTGATTCCAGGGGTTTATGTCCTGCAGGCTGGTCTGTTCCCAGCAAAGATGATTGGACACAGTTAATAGATTATGTTGTTGCACAGGGGTTTCCAAATGACGATTCGTATGATCCCAGCGGCGCAGGCAATGCATTAAAATCTTGCCGACAGGTTTACTCCCCTTTGGGTGGCGATTGCAACACCTCTGAGCATCCTCGTTGGAACTCGAGTGACACTAACACCCACCACGGTTTCGATGAGTTCGGGTTTTCTGCTCTGCCTGGCGGCGCCCGTATTGGTAAGTTCTTCGTTATCGGCAGCTGGGGCCACTGGTGGACTGCCAGTGCTACTGAGCACCATGACGCCTATGCGATTGCCAGGTTTATGCATAGTGTCCACGGAAATGTGAGCGGCAACAACAACAATAAGATGTATGGGTACAGTGTCCGTTGTCTCAGGGATATTGATTAATTTGGTTATTTGACTCTTTGATTTATTTACAGCTTGCGAGCTGTTTGCGCGCTTGGAGAAAACGCTTCATTTCCCGCGTCCGGTGGAGTTGTAATGAGAATCCGGTGGAGTCGTCATGAGGAAATGATTTCCAGACTATCTCCAAAAAAGTATGCTAAAAATTATGCTAAACAAAAAACCAGCCACCCACGATCTCCTCGTAAGTGGCTGATTCTTATGCTCCCCCTCTTGGACTCGAACCAAGGACCCTCTGATTAACAGTCAGATGCTCT
>CAYXEH010000005.1:0-2394 GCA_964463915.1 uncultured Bacteroidales bacterium
CAGCGCAGATGGTACTGGGGTAACACCTGGGAGAGTATGTCGTCGCCGGATTTTATACTTAAGCCTCATCCTTAGAAAAGGATGGGGCTTTTTTGTTGGTTAGTCGTGGCTTCGCCACTCCGGTTAGTCGGAGGCTGCGCCTCCTCCGGTTGTTGGTTTTTGACGCAGGCACCCCTGAGGCGATCGTTGGGCGCAGCCCACCAACCCATAACCGCCTGGCCTGTTTCCTGGAGTATAGGCAGCTTTTCCAGCTTTCGTCCCGTGAGAACCACCAACCAATAACCTCGCTAGCCCCGCCCTGCGGATATGGGCAACTTCCATCATCCCTTGAGAACCAAATGAAAGCATGGAGGATTATCTAATCTCTCCATGCTTTCCATCCATTCAAAGATGATGTAATTGAGCCATCATGATTGCCCATACTTATAAATCAGCCAGGTTTCCACATCATGCATAATGGAAAATATAATAATGGACATCCACATGTGCAGAGCGAGACTAAAGGACTTCTGCCAGCTGCTGTATTCCCACAATATTTCCACAGAAAGGAAAAGCAAAGCCAACAAAAGGAGAGACCGTATTATACCGCCTCTTAGGGGATAAAAAGTAAGATAATTGTGAAGATTTCCCCCTTTTGCAATGAATTGATCAATTCTCCTTTTAAGGTTTATAGTAAATAGTAAATACAATGCAGTAAATACTAATGCAAAATGCAGAAACAGGGGGTAGGTGCCTCCTGATAATATCGCCACATAAATAAGACAAATTACCAACACAATTGGGAACTTAATCAGCGAGCGGATCATGCAGTTGTATGAATAATATTTTTTGATCTGTTTCATATGTTTGAAAGCCTAATGAATAGCTTGTTTATCTTCTTCTTCCAAAATTTCCCAAACAGCAAAAGAAGCGGAGCCCATAAGCGAATAAAATGCAAATATTCCGCCAGTAGAGACAGCAAACCCTTTGGGACCACCAGCAACTGACGCAGCAATGATTGCTTTCTGTTTAGACAGGCATCCCAGGAGGCCTCCCACAAAATCTGCCTTTGCATATTCAGCAATTAGTTCCCAATCTATTGAAATCTCTTCGTCATCTCCCCCTGCACCTCCTCCTCCGGATCTACTTTTATGATCTACCCATTCGGAAGCGATCTCAGCCCATGAACCAAGTGAACTTAATCCTACCGAGGCCATGTTGTTCACAATGAATATTTCATACTCATTGAGTTGCTCCGTGGCTTTCATCATCACTTCGTTAAGTTTCTCCTGAATATATTCAAGATGTTCGTCAGGACATTCCTTTCTGGAGTCTGTGGAAATTATCTGGCCGATCTGTTCAGAAAATATGCCGATTTTATCAAAATCAACCATGTCGTTCTCGTATTCGTCATTTGATTTTAATTGTTTTGCAAAAATGCCAAACCAGTCACTTGTGTCTTTTCCCAATAGGGCTGTGAATGTGTTAATCTCCTCTTCTGTGATCTTCAATTCTTCATGATCCGGTTCAAAATTCCAGCCGAATTGATCTGCAAAATCATTTACATTTTCACCCATTAAATCCATAATTTGTTCAAATCTCATATTAAATAATCCTGATCCAGGGTGTAACTCCGTTTCTTCCACGATCTGCTCCAGCCCAAGCCTGTGGAATCTTTCCACATCTCCGGTAATTAACTCTGCCAATTCCTCCGGACATTCTTCCTTCGGTTGTTGGGAACTGATTTCTTCATCGGAACAGGCTGCGAAAAGCCCCCACATAATTAATAAGATCCCTGATAGTTGTACAATTCTTTGTTTCATTTTTCTTACATTTACATTGTTAAACATCATTGTTTAATAACCTCATCCCAAAGAAGATTTTCCGGTCTCAGCGGGATGGGGTTTCTTTTTACTGGCATTTTGCTTCAGGAAAGATGCCGTAACTCTTGCCAGACACAGCCCAAACTCCCCTACAGGCGGATTGCTCCGCAACCTGCCCGTACATCATTGATCAAAAATCGGTAAAAAAATTTAAAATAAAGACAAAAAAACTCACAAAAAAGATGAGCGATGATTTTTGTGGGCCAAATGGTTATTTGCTTTCGCGCTCCCCATTTTTCTCATGGATGGCGCCGGGATTAAATCACCGCTTAATGCTAAAGAACGGGCTCAGGGTTAAAGAATTGGTCCAAAATTAAAGAATTGGCCCGGGGTTAAAAAGCGGGTTCAGGGTTAAAACACCCACGAGCCCACCGTTAATATATCCTGACCCTGGAGCCATCTCCCTGAAGGAAAGGAATATTACTGTTGTCTAACCCGCTGATAATGTATGTATATTCCTGTAATCCCATCCAGATGGTATTACAGCTGTCCAAACCGCTGATAATGTGCGGATATTCCTGGAGCTCCCTCC
>CAYXEH010000005.1:2494-24553 GCA_964463915.1 uncultured Bacteroidales bacterium
ATACGAACAATCATTGTCCGGCACTGTACATAAACAATTATTTGTATAATATATGTAACAAGCTGTAATGCAGATATAAAGAGTGCTTGGTTTCTTTTTTGATTAAGATGGAGATATAAGAAAATCTTTTTGTAAATCAGCTAAATATCACAGCATGATTCCCCATCTTTTTAAATTTAGTCTCCGTGCCCTCAGAAAGCAAGGGGGATATGTATTGATTAATGTTCTGGGGTTGGCGATTGGCATTGTCTGTACCCTTTTGATCAGTTTGTTCATTATTCATGAACTCAGTTATGATCAATACCATGAGGACAAGGACAGGATCTACCAAATGGGCCTGGATGGAATTTTTAGCGGACAGGAAATGAGGGGCCCTTTTTCCGCTGCTCCTATCGGGCCGGCTGTTCATAACGAATTCCCTGAAGTTGAAAGTTTTTTACGGATTAATGCCTGGGATGAAACCATTGTGCAGGTGGAAGACAGATTTTTTACGGAACACGATTTTCTGGAAGCGGATTCCACTTTTTTTGAATTTTTTTCCATTCCCCTGCTCAGTGGCCATGCGGGTTCAGCTCTTACCGAACCCCATACAGTGGTACTTTCTCAAACTACTGCCCGGCGGATGTTTGGCGATGAAGACCCGCTTGGGAAGATGATACGAATAGGAGGAAGCGACTCTCACTACCGTGTTACTGGAGTCATGGCAGACATTCCTGAAACAACCCACTTTCGGGCCGGTATGATCGGATCATTTACTACCAATCCGATGTCGGAACAAAATTCCTGGTTGTCCAGCAACTTATTTACTTATCTGAAACTATATCCCCAGGCCGATCCCCAGGCTGTAAGTGACCGGTTTGATGATCTCATCCTTAAATACGTGGGTCCGCAGGTCCGTCAGTACATGGGGATCAATATCGACGAGTTTTACTCACAGGGAAACCGGTACAATTATTATATTCAGCCATTGACCAGTCTGCACCTGAGTTCTTTAGGTGATGACGGTCTTAAACCATCCGGCGATCCCAGGTATTTATGGATCTTTGGTGGGGCTGGCCTGCTTATTCTGCTTATTGCATCAATCAATTTTATGAATCTTTCCACTGCCCAGGCCACTAAAAGGGCCAGGGAGGTTGGGGTAAAGAAAGTACTTGGCTCATCAAGAAACCAGCTGGTCGGACAATTTGTTGCCGAAACTGTTTGTCTGTCGTTGCTTGCCCTTTTGGTGGCTGTGATTGTCACAGAATTTACCATCCCCTATTTTAATAATTTACTGTCACTTGACCTTTCACCCGGCTATCTGAGCAACTGGTATATGATTCCCCTGCTTGTTGTAATGGCAGTGATCATAGGGCTTTTTGCCGGAATTTATCCCGCCTTTTATCTGTCATCGTTCAATCCCGTTACTGTACTGAAAGGCAAAGCCGGGAACAGCCGTCAAAGTATCTTTCTCAGGCAGGGATTAACAGTCATCCAGTTTGCCATTTCTTTAATGTTGATCACAGGCTCTTTTGTGATGTACCGTCAGCTGGACTTTATGCTTGAGAAAGACCTCGGATTTGAACAGGAACATGTGCTGGTTATACGACGGGCCGAAGTTCTTGGTAGGCAGGTCACTTCTTTCAAGAGTGAGGTGGAGGGCATCCCCGGTATTATTTCGGTTTCGGCGTCTACAGCAGTGCCCGGCAGGAACAATAACAACAGTGGTTATATGATCCGGGGCCGTCAGGATGATTCTTTCCTCTTCCATACCAACTGGGTGGATTACGACTACCTGGAAACTTATGGGATTACCCTTGAGGAGGGACGGTTTTTTGATCCGGATATGTCCACTGATTCGCAGGCGTGTATTATAAACCAGAGTGCGGTGCGAAAATACCAGCTTGATGATCCCTTTTCCGAGCGCATTTCCAGCTACGCAGATACAGCAGCCATCCTTCCGGTGATTGGTATAGCCAGTGACTATCATTTTGAATCACTTCAGGATGATATTGCTCCCTGTATTTTGCGATTTAAGAATGAAAACCTCAACCGGGGCTACGTCAGCATTCGCATGAAACCCGGTGCAACAAAGGATGTTCTTGAGAAGACCGGGCAGCTCTGGGCTTCCTTTGCTGCCGATGACCCCATGCTGTACTTCTTTATGGATGAGGATTTCAGACGTTTTTACCGGGAAGAACAGCAGAACGCGTGGTTGTCAGTACTGTTTACCATAGTGGCCATTGTCATTGCATCCATGGGTCTGTACGGACTGACCGCGTTTTCATTGCAGCAAAGGATCCGGGAAATCGGTATACGCAAGACCTTCGGTGCAACTGTTACCGATATATGGTATATGTTCTGCAAAGATGTGATGCTGCTGATCGGTTTTGCCACTCTCGTAGGCTGGCCGTTGATTTACTGGATCTTAACCAACTGGCTTCAGAATTATCACTACCGCATCGATTTGCAGGTCACTGACTTCCTGGTCGGGTTCTTCCTTGCCGTTATCATCGCCCTTGCCACGATTAGCTACAGGGTACTCCGGACAGCTTCGATGAATCCTTCGGAGGCACTCCGCGACGAATAAATTCAAATGAATTGTCCGGAATCTACATTGCTTCTGAGTTGGAGAAATTTCATCAGTTCAGTGCCGGACAGGAGTTGTACGATTCTGAACACATTCCGATTGGGATTAAAAGACACAAAGCCTTTATGATAAGATAGTTGTAGCTTTTGGAACAGGGTTTGATAAAAGAATCAATGTAGCAGGCTGCCACATTCCGGCAGACAGGATCTTATGAAAATAGAAATATCTAAAATTAAAAACAATGATTCGTCACCTTTTTAAATTCAGTTTCAGGGCCCTAAGAAAGCAAGGGGGTTATGTAGCCATCAATGTTTTCGGTCTGGCCATTGGTATTGCCTGTACCCTGGCCATTGGGTTATTTATTGTACATGAATTGAGCTATGACCAATACCATCAGGACAAAGACAATATTTACCGGGTTGGATTAAATGGAAGATTCAGTGGTACAGAACTGAATGCTGCCTATTCCCCATCACCCATGGGTGAGGCCATGGTCAGTGATTTTCCTGAAGTAGAGAGTTTTCTCCGGATCTACAATTGGGATGAAGTTGTGATACAGGTTGAAGACCGTCATTTTATTGAACAGGAATTTATGGAAGCTGATTCCACCTTTTTCGACTTTTTCTCCATCCCGCTGATCAGCGGACAGAAAGAAACTGCGCTTACGGAGCCCCATACGGTTGTGTTGTCCGAGACAGTCGCTGACAGGTTGTTCGGGGATGCAGACCCATTGGGGGAGATGATACGGATAGGCAATGGAACCACACACTATAAGGTGACCGGTGTCATGGAGGATGTTCCGGAGAACACCCATTTCCGGGCAGGAATGATCGGCTCTTTCACCACCAATCCGCGGTCTGATAACAACCATTGGCTATCTAACAGTTTCTATACTTACCTGAAGCTTCATCCCGGTGCAGATCCTGACCATATCGTCGATGGATTTAAAAATTTCATAATCAAGTATATTGGTCCGCAGCTAAAACAGGCTCTGGGTATCACAGTAGAGGAATTCGAGGCCAAGGGAAACACCTACAATTACTTCCTTCAGCCGCTGACTTCGATCCATTTGGATCCTTCAGTGGAACAGGATATGAAATCAGCCAATGATCCCAAGTATTTATGGATATTTGGCTCAGTCGGGCTGCTTATCCTGGTCATTGCTTCCATTAATTTTATGAACCTGTCAACCGCCCAGGCCACCAAACGGGCCAAAGAAGTGGGGCTGAAAAAAGTGGTCGGATCTTCCAGAGGGTTGCTGGTCGGGCAGTTCATTACCGAGACAGTGATTCTGTCATTTCTGGCCCTGCTGCTTTCCATTCTGATCCTGCAGCTTGTTTTGCCATCCTTCAATAATTTGCTGTCACTGGAATTGTCGATGCAGTATTTCAATCATTGGGCCATCATCCCCTCCCTGGGAGTCCTTGTATTGATCGTGGGTCTGTCTGCCGGTAGTTATCCCGCATTCTACCTGTCTGCATTTAACCCCAACACCGTGCTGAAGGGCAAGGCGGGAGCCAGCAGCGAGGGGATATTCCTGAGAAAAGGGTTAACCGTATTGCAGTTTGCTATCTCTATCCTGTTAATATCCGGATCTATTGTGATGTACAAGCAGTTGAATTATATGCAGAATAAGGACGTTGGTTTTGAAAGAGAGAATATACTTGTCATCAAAAACACCGAAATCATTGGCGACCAGATTGAAACCTTAAAAAATGAACTGCAGGGTTTACCGGGAGTTGTTTCCGTTTCTGCTTCCACGGCTGTTCCGGGGAGAGGCAACAATAACAACGGATAT
This sequence comes from uncultured Bacteroidales bacterium, assembly GCA_964463915.1. Lineage (GTDB taxonomy): Bacteria > Bacteroidota > Bacteroidia > Bacteroidales > UBA7960 > PUPG01. The sequence continues at coordinate 6,862 of CAYXEH010000005.1, forward strand.
ATGATTAAAGGGCGTAATGATGAAACCTTCCTGATGCAAACCATCTGGGCAGATTATGACTTTCCGGAAACTTACGGAATGGAAATGGCCGAAGGACGTTTCTTTGACCCTGAAATGCTCACTGACCGCGAAGCTTGCATAGTCAATGAGTGTACCGTGGAAGATTATCAGCTCAGTGATCCATTTGCTACACGTGTGATTGTCCCGAATGGGGGAGATGAGCAGGAGATCATGCCAGTGATCGGGGTGGTTCGTGACTTTCATTTTGAGTCACTTCGAAATGACATTGCCCCTGTCCTTTTCCGCTTTAAGGATGAAGAATTCAACTGGGGTTACCTCAGCGTTCGCATTCAGCCGGAAATGGCAAACAGGGTGATCGGAGAGTCAGAAGAACTCTGGGGCTCATTTACCGCAGAAGATCCGTTACAATATTTCTTTATGGATGATGATTTCAACCGCTTCTACCAGGAAGAAGAACAAAACGCTCAGCTGTCGATTGTGTTTACCATACTGGCCATTGTAATCGCCTCGCTAGGTCTTTATGGCCTCACAGCATTTTCTCTTCAACAGCGGATAAGGGAGATTGGCATCCGGAGAACGTTCGGGGCTACCATGGGTAACATCTGGTATATGGTATGCAAGGATGTGATGGTACTGGTTGGGATAGCAACCCTGATCGCCTGGCCCCTGTTGTACTGGGTGGTGTCCAACTGGCTGCAGAACTATCCGTATAGCATCAGTTTGCACCCGGTAGATTTTCTGGCCGGCTTTATACTGGCCGTTGTCATTGCCTTGTCAACGATCAGCTACCGTGTGCTTCGGACAGCCTCGATGAACCCATCGCTGTCGCTGCGTTATGAATAAATCAGCAAGGCCGCGGCTGTCGAAGCCGCGGCCTTGCTGATTTACTGTCACCCCGGGTCTGGAATGTCTTTGCTCCGGTCTGCATCGCAGGTCCGGGAATACCAGATACAGCTATCTCAGCAACCGGCTTTTCTTCTCCACTTTCTTCAGGTGGGGAAGAAGCGTTTGTTCCATCTCATCTACGCTGCTGCAATACTCAAAAAGTTTCAGGTCTTTTTCACTGATGGTGCCCAGCTCTGCCAGTTTGGGGATGTTGATCACCTGGTCCCAGAACTTCTTGTCATAGAGGATGATCTTCAGATCTTTCTTGACCTTGCCGGTCTGCACCAGGGTCAGTACTTCCATGAATTCATCCAGGGTACCGAAGCCTCCAGGGAAAATGACAAAAGCCTTGGCGGTGAATACCAGCCAGAGTTTGCGCATGAAGAAGTAATGAAACTCAAAGTTCAGGTCTTCATCGATGTAGGGATTGGGTTCCTGCTCAAAGGGCAGGCTGATGTTGAGGCCGATGGTTTTCCCTCCGGCCAGTTTGGCGCCCCGGTTGGCGGCTTCCATAACCCCCGGGCCCCCGCCGGTGGTCACAATGTACCGGCTGTGCGGGGTGTACCTGTCTTTGGCCCATTGGGTGAGTCTTCTGGAGAGTTCCATGGCGTCCTCATAATACCTGGAGTTCTCCAGATCTCTTTCTGCCGCCCGCAGGGCCTCCTTGCCCGTTTTTCCTGAGGCTTTTAATTCCTCCAGCCTTTTCTGTGCCTCCTTTTTGGGCAGGGTTCGGGCAGAACCGAAAAACACTACGGTATCCTGTACCTTGTTGCGCCGGAGCCTCGACTTGGGCTCCAGGTACTCCGACATGATCCTGATCTCCCGGGCAGCAGGAGAATTCAGGAATTTCAGGTTTTTATATGCCTTTGGGGGTTTTCTGTTGTTCATATCAATATGGCATTATTCAAAATCTTTATGATTGTATCAACGTTGAAACAGTAAGTTCTTTCCGGTTGCAAACGGTGGGTTAATACCCCGCAGCCTGGCCGTCTTTGCGGGATTCGGAAGCACCGTAATATACGCCGTTCTCCGGATCCCACTTAATGGCCTGGTACCCGCCGAAAGGTCCGATGGACCACTGTATCCGGTGGCCTTTTTCCATCAGGGCGCGGATGGTTTCATAAGGAAAACCGGACTCCAGGTTGATGGTGCCGCCGTTGCGCATTTCCTGGCCGGTGGGCTGGGAGGAGCCAAGGTGGCGGATGCGTGGGGCATCACCTGCTTCCTGCAGATTCATGCCGAAGTCAATCATGTTGATGACAATCTGGGCATGGCCCTGTGGCTGCATGTCGCCGCCCATGACGCCAAAGCTCATGTAAGGTTCGCCGTCTTTGGTAATGAAGCCCGGTATGATGGTGTGGAATGGTCTTTTGCCTGGTTCATAGGTGTTGAAACGGTCCGGTTCCAGGGTAAAGCCCTCGCCGCGGTTCTGCAATACGAATCCCAGACCGGGAGGGGTGACCCCGCTTCCCATCCCACGATAATTACTCTGAATCAGTGACACCATGTTGCCGTCTTTGTCAGCCACGGTCAGATAAATGGTGTTGGGGGATTCAGGGATGCCAGCCTCCTGGTGCAGTGCGGCACGGTCCGGGTTAATCAGTTCGCGGCGTTCGGCGGCGTATTCCTTGGAGATTAGTCCTTCTACCGGCACCGGGCTGAAGTCCATGTCGGCGTAGTATTTGGCCCTGTCTTCAAAGGCCAGTTTTTTGGCTTCCACGAAATGATGAATGTATTCCGCGCTGTTGAGTCCCATGGAAGCAAGGTCATAGCCTTCCAGGATATTCAGGATCTGCAGTACGGCGATCCCCTGCCCGTTAGGAGGCAACTGCCATACATCATATCCGCGGGAATTGGTTGATGCCGGTTCCACCCAGGTGCTGCTGTGGTTGGCCAGGTCTTCGTAGCTTAAAAAGCCGCCGCTTTCCGGCACATGGTCTGCGATGATGTGGGCGATCTCCCCGCGGTAGAATGCATCGCGCCCCGCTTCGGCGAGGGTCTCATAGGTGTTGGCCAGGTAAGGGTTGCGAAAGATCTCTCCCTTTTCGGGCATGCTGCCGTCGGGCATATACGTTTCCTCAAAATTCGGGAAACGGCTAAGCACAGGTGCGGTTCGCTGCAGGTAATAGGCAATAAGCTCTGTCACCGGAAATCCATCCCTGGCATATTGGATGGCCGGATCCAGGATGTCAGTCATCTCAAGTCTGCCGAACTTCCCGTGCAGCTCAAACCAGCCGTCAACAGCCCCCGGAACACTGACCGGCAGCGGACCTCTCGAGGGGATCATGTTATAGTCATTATCCAGAAAATAGTCGATCTCAAGATTCCGGGGTGAGCGTCCGCTGGCATTGAGCCCATGCAATTGCTCACTTTCCGCGTCCCATATAATGGCAAAAAGGTCACCCCCGATGCCACATCCGGTGGGTTCCATAAGGCCAAGGGTGGCATTGGCTGCAATGGCTGCATCTACGGCGCTCCCGCCTTGTTTCAGGATGTCAAGGGCGACCTGGGTGGCCAGTGGGTGACTGGTGGCAGCCATACCGTTTTTTGCGATCACTTCTGAGCGGGTCGCGAAATTATGCCCGGTAATCCTGTCCTGGGCAATGGTTTGTGTGCCAATCAGAAAGATCAGTGCTGTAAAAAGTAACAATCGTTTCATAGGGATGTGTGTTTTGGAATGGAATAATTATTCAGTGATTAAGCGTGCTTTGTTATATGGTTTTTTAATGAGCTTGATGATAGCGGCATTGCGGAATACAAGTCTAACATTTTTTCCGTGTAAATTACCCTTTTCATGGTGTGGTGCCAGCAGTCTCCTGATCCTGCCTGTTGAAGACGTACTGCAAAATATTGGTCCCCATACGAAGGGCCTTCAGCCTGACCTCCTCAGGGTCTCCGTGTACTGACTGGTCTTCCCAGCCGTTGCCAAGGTCAGCTTCATAGGTGTAATATAGTACCAGTCGTCCTTCATGGAAAATGCCAAACCCCTGGGGGGCCTCACTGTCATGTTCATGGATCTTGGGCGGGCCGTCGGGAAAAGTAAATGTCTGGTGATAAATGGGATGGTTGAAGGGCAGCTCCACCAGCTCCTTATCCGGGAATACCTTTGCGATCTCGCGGCGAAAATAGGGGTCCAGCCCATAATTGTCATCCACATGCAAAAAGCCTCCGCCAATCAGGTAGTTTCTGAGATTCTCCGCCTCCTGCGATGAGAATACCACGTTGCCATGACCAGTCATATATACAAAAGGATAGTTGAAAAGCTGGGAACTTCCCACTTCTACCGTAGCTACCCGGGTGCTGATGGTGGTTCCTGTTTGCTCATTGGCAAACCGCACCAGATTAGGCAGGGCAGTGGGGTTGGCATACCAGTCACCGCCGCCCTGGTATTCCAGGGTGGCGACCTGGTAATGCTGGGCCTCTGCAAGGCTTCCTGCCAGGATAAAAAGTATGAATAATAGTGTGGTGCGCATGGGATACAAGGTTGATTCCTTTTGTGTTGCTGATCTTGTGTTTTTATAATTGATTGTGGTTGTCATTTAGGACATTGCGTGCTTAGCACCTAACCAGGGTGGGTTTTGGCCGGGATTGTTTTCATAACAATCCGTTTATGGTGTTGGCCTGTACGCAAAGGGCCAAGGCAGCAGTTTCCGTTCGTAAACGGTGGCTTCCCATGCTTATTGCCTGGTAGCCGGCTTCCAGGGCCGCCTCGATCTCTTCCGGGCTGAAATCGCCTTCCGGCCCTACCAGCATGGTCAGATCTTTCCCTGTTTGATAGCTGCCTGCCAGAGTTCGTTTTTTGCCTTCCGCACAATGGGCCATAAATGCATGCTCCGGTACCGGCTGTCGCAAATAATCCTCCAGTTCGATGGCCGGATTTAGTTTTGGCAGGTATGACCGGAGCGACTGCTTCATGGCGGCCACCAGGATTTTTTCCAGCCTGTGTGGCTTTATGATCCGCCTTTCACTGTAAGCGCAGAATACCGGGGTGATCTCATCAATGCCGCATTCTGTGGCTTTCTCCAGGAACCATTCAAAGCGGTCAATGTTTTTTGTGGGAGCCACGGCCATATGCAGCCTGAAAGGCCGTTTTCCATATGCTTCTTTTCTTTCAATGATCTTTACCAGGGATGATTTTGGATGGGCTTCTTCGATGGAAGCCAGGCACCAGAGTCCCTCACCATTGGTCACGGCCACCTCGTGGCCGGGCTGCAGACGCAGCACTTTGGCACAATGGCGCGACTCTTCCTCGGGAAGTGACAGCAGGTCACCGGACAGCTCATGAACAAAAAATACATGCATAGTATTGGGATACTGGCATTCATTCCGAAATACGGGGATCAACCCCAAAAACAGCGATCTGAGCCACAACCCCGGGCGTTGAATCCGGACGACCGGGCATTGACTATTAGAACGCCGGTCATAAACCATCAATCCGGGGGTTTCCAGACCGGAAGGTTATCATCTTAAACAAAGATAAAGGAAAACCGTTTTAGTAAAAGGCTTTACTCACCATATTTATGTATATTGGTTTGATTTTGCCTTTAGCGTGGCTGCAAATTTTGGGCGGCTGTAACTATTGGGTGCTGCTATCTCCGTTTCGCAGGCATTGAACCCATTGCGCAGGCCATGTCCATTGCGGATGCCGGATCCCTTACGCATTCCTCATTACCTGGGCTGGTCGCCACCATTGTTCCGCGCCTGTGGCCTTGTTTTGGCCACATACCGGGCAATGCTTTTTCTGCACCGGTTGAGCCGTGCTGGAAGTTTTTTACGAGAAAAATCATTGAACGTCGGAAGCGAATTATAATAACGGACAACAATGAGTGTGATTTTACGGATCGTTAACCATCGTGATTTTGTGCTGATTCTGGCACTGGTGGTGGGTCTCTTGCTAGGAGAACGTACGGAACCCCTGGCGGAAATTTCCATGTGGACACTGGGTTTGGTGATGGTGTTTGCCACCACAGGATTTTCCTTTAAAAGCTGGGTGCGTTTCTCCAATGCCCTGCGTCCCCTGGCCTGGTCGGCCCTGCTGAACTTCGGGCTTTTCGGGCTGGTGGTGATCGGGATGGCCTGGATTTTCTTTCATGATGCCAATTTCTCCTTTTACATCGGTTTTGTGCTGGTGGTGGCTGCGCCTCCGGGCCCTTCCGTTATTCCTTTTTCCGCCCTGCTTGGTGGAGACAATAACTTCAGTGTTACAGGTGTGTTCGGCCTGCACCTGTTGGCGATGCTGCTAACCCCGATGATATTACTGTTATTGCTCGGCCATGCGATGGTCAACCCCCTGGTGATCCTGCAGATTATGGCCCAGCTGATTCTGATCCCGCTTCTGATCAGTCGTATACTTCGTCATCCCAAAATACTTCCCCGGGTTGAAAAGGTAAGGAGCACCATCATTAAATGGGGGTTTTTTCTGGTCATCGCCCCCATTGTGGGGATGAGTGCCCCGGTCTTCCTTAATGAGCCGGTTTCCGTGCTGAAGATCTCCGGTGTATTGTTTATGGCCATGTTTGTGATGGGGTTGGTGTATCATGTGGTGATGCACCGCCTGGGCAAGCCCAGGGGGTTTATTATCAGCAGTACCCTGATGATGGTGATTAAAAGCAGTGCTTTTGCCGCGGTAACGGCTTTTACTTTTTTCCGCGGAGATGCCAGGGTGGCCCTGCCGCCGGCGGTAGTCAGTGTATTCGTGACGCTTTTTATTGTGTTTTATTCTTTATTTGTCCGCCGTATGGATCGCTCTGGTCGTGGATCTTCGTAACGTACCTTGTCAGCGCCCTTCCTGACGGGTCCTGTCCGCCGGATGCACCGCTAAGGTGCGCGGCCTTCCTGACCGGGGCTGCCGTTGATCAGGTAAGCACTTTCTTTTCCATCAGGGGATAATTTCGTTGTGACCACCACATGATGAGGCTGCCGATCAACAGGCTGGTGATGGAGATGGAAAAGGCAATGGTGAAGCCCCATAATTCATAAAACAGCACCCCGATCAGCGGGGCGAAAAGCGACCGCAGAGCGGTCATTCCCAGGTGAATGGACTGATAGATCCCAGCTTCAGAAGGGGCGCAGAAGTAAGCCGAGCCAATACTCCACATCAGGGCCATAGTGGCGGCGAAAACCCCGTGGAACAGGATGTAAAAGGTCATGCTGTGATACAGGGTGATGTCCCAGAAAGTGACATAACTGTCGTAGAACTGGGTCATGATCAACGAGAAAATATACAGGGCCATGGAAAGAAAGGGGATCACCGCAAAACGCCGGGGATCGATGCGCCCGATCAGTCGTCCGAAAAATGGCAGGAATAGAATGGCCAGCAGGTTGTAGGCGTTGCGGTAAAACGCCACACTGGAATAGTTCAGCCCCAGGCCGTACTCCCAGAACAGGATGATGACCGTGTACGACCCCATGAATCCGAAGCCGTAGAACATGAACCCTATCTGGAAGTGCCTGTAGGGGATGTTTTTTACCAGGATGCTCGTCATTTCACTGACCGATTGTTTAATCCCTTTCCACAGGGAATAAGACATTTCGGGGGGTTCCTCCTGTTTATAGGGAATCAGGGAAAGCAACGTGATGGATATCATCCCGAGAACGGCTGCCACGGGAAAGATGTATACAAAGATGTAATGATTGGCATCCAGGGCCCATCCGTAGGCAAATGTGGTGGCCATCATCACGATTTTATTCACCGTGGTCGCATAACTGTAAAAACGGCCAAAGTTTTCATGTGAGTAAGCATTCTTGAGAAAGAGGTTGATGCTGGGGAAAACAATGGGGTTGGCCAGGTAATAGATCAGGAAAATGGCCAGGAAGATATAATGATAAATGGAGTCACCGGCAAGCTGCTCGGGGCTCCGCGGGAAGAAAAACAACAGCATCAAAGGCAGCCTCGTCAGAATGGCTGTACGGCGCAGCAGCCGCTTTTTGTTTTTAATGCGACGCAAAAAGGTGCTGAAAAAGATCAGCAGCAGAAATACCAGGGTGGAAAACTGGAACAGTACGCCGACCTGATAGCCTGATCCCAGCAAACTTTTTACGAACACGAACTCGTTCAGCGCAATAAGGCCGGCCATGATTCCTTCAATGAAGGAATAGGAAAAATGCAGTCCAAAAGTTTTCTTCTCCTGGGGCTGCAACTCGGAAAGAACAGGGATTCTCATGGCTTCTCACTACATTGATCCAAAGGCGGTGATGGATGATTTAGAGCGGTGCAAAGGTAGCTTCCCTGGTCCACAAAAAGAAGAAGGCGGCCAAAATAAATCATCTACCTATGGATATTAATTAAATAAATCAGTATATTTTTCCTGAAAAATTCGTTACTTTACGCTTCTAAAACCCAATCTGTACACCGATGAAAAAACTACTCCTGATTTTAGTTGTTGCCCTGACTGCATGTGGCGGACCGGCGACAGGTCCTGCCACCATTACCGGTCATGTTGAAAACCCTGCCGGTGAGGAGGTAGAGATCTATTATGTGAAAGAATTTGTGACCAACACCAGGGAAGAAGCGATGGCGATCCTGGATGAAAACAACAGGTTTTCTGCCAGCCTTCCACTGGAAGAGCCTCGCCTGGTCAGCGTACGCATCCCAAGACGTTCAATCAGTCTTTACCTGGAACCCGGGGCAGAGGTGAATGTCTCCTTTGATGCAGATGACACTACCCAGATGCCGGACATCGAAGGGGATCTGATTCCTGAGAACAGGGTACTGGCGGGCTACAATGCGGACGTGGCCAATAAATATGCCCGGATGACTGTGCTGAGCAGGGCCGAAGACATGGACCCGAATGAGTTCCGGCAGTATGTGAACGAGATCTGGGAGGAAAAACTGAACTACCTCGAAAATGACGTACGTTATGATGAATTGAACGAAGATTTCCTCTCCATAATGCGGGCGAATATACAGTATGAGAAACTGGGACAGTTGATGGAATACCCTATGGCGGCCGCTCATTTTCGTGAGCTGGACAGCCCCATGGATCTGCCGGAGGATTATTATGACTTTCTGGATGACGCATCAACTTTCGATGATCAGTACACCAATCTTTCAAGTTATGTGGCTTTTCTGAATGCATACCAGAACTATATGATGGAGAAGAATGAACCTAGTGAAGGATATGGAGACAGAGATTACTATGAAATTATGTTTGAGCAGTCTTATGATGCCTTTTCCGGTGAAACCAGGGATATTGCCCTGGCGGGTGCAGTGATTTCTATGATCCGTTATGGAGATTTTGAACTGGCTGGTGAGCATTATGAACAATTCATGGACCTGGCCACTTCTGATAAATTTAAAGAGCTGGTGGACGCCGAATACCAGCAGGCCCTTGATTTAAGTCCGGGGAAGCCGGCCCCTGAATTTACCCTTACAGACATTAACGGGGAAGAGGTTTCCCTGAGCGATTTTAGCGGTCAGGTGGTGTATCTTGACTTCTGGGCTTCCTGGTGTGGACCCTGTATGCGTGAGGTGCCTTACGCCAGGGAGTTGAAAACACGGATGGAAGGACATGACGACCTGGTTTTCCTGTATATCTCCGTGGATACTGATGAGGAGGCTTGGCGTTCGAAGGTGGCTGAGGAAAATATTAAGGGAGTTCACCTGAACGTATCCGGGTTTTCACATGAGGTTCCCGCAAGTTATAACCTGCGCGGAGTACCTACATTTTACCTGATCGGTCGCGATGGCCACATTATTGACAACCGGCCCCCGCGTCCCAGTCATGAAGATATTGATGAGGTGCTGCTGGCCGCCCTCGAAGAATAAGTAATCCAGAGATTCATCAGACACCAATCACCCCAAACCAATGACTTTTATGCGTAAGTATCTGCTGCTTTTTTTCATGGCAGGATTGTTCGGATGCGGTCCTCAACCCGAAGTTGCTGAAGTTCAGCTATCAGGCTCACTGGAGAGCCTCCCTGATGCTGCTGTAGAGCTTGATTTTTTCAGGGACTATATTAATAATGACCGGAAGATCGTTGAACTGAACCCTGATCAGGAAGGCGATTTCAATGTGTCATTTGAGGTGCCTGAGCCGGTGATGGGAACTCTGAACACCGGTCGTTCCGCAATGTCGGTATATCTTGAGCCGGGGTTTGCCCTTTATATGGAAGGAGATGCCCGGCGTTTGCCCCGGGATGCGAAGTTTGAGGGCGCAGGAAGTGTGGAAAATAATTTCCTGGTTGCCTATTACGATGAAGTGGAATCAGGCCTTAGCCGAAGCTTCCTGAATGAACAGGCCGGTGAGCTTCCACCCTCTGAATACCTTGATTTCGTTAGCAGGACCGAAGACATTAAACTGAACTTCCTGGACGAATACCCGGAAAAACCCACCATGAGTGAGACGTTTATTCATTTCTTTGAAACCCGGGTCGCCTATGAGAAATTTCAGCAACTCCTTGACTATCCTTCGCTGCATCAGCAGATGAATGACATGGAGGAGCCCCCGGAACTGCCTCCACATTATTACGACTTTTTGGATGAAGCCACCCGCTTTGACGGGGATCGTCTGAACAACCTGACTTATGTGAATTTCCTGCTGAACTACCTGCAGTATAGGCTGGAGACCGGCGACAGGGCGTTCGCTGAGGACAAGTCTTCTCATGAGATCAACTTTGCCCTGGCGGAGGAGCATCTGACAGGAAGGTCACAGTATTATGTCCAGGCTCTTTCGGTCAGCCGGGAACTCCATTCGGGCGACATCGATGTGGCCATGGAAATGTATGACTATTTTATGGAGCACTGCCCGGTGGAAGATTACAAATCCAGGCTGGAAGGAGCTTATGAGAACCTGCAGGAACTCTGGGCAGGCAACCCGGCACCGGATTTTACCATGACGGATATTGACGGCAATGAGTTCTCCTTGAGCGATTATCAGGGGAAGGTGGTTTACCTGAAGTTCTGGGCTTCCTGGTGTGGCCCCTGTATGCGTCAGGTACCTCCGGCTGCTGAACTTAAAGAGCGTATGGCTGATGAGGATGACCTGGTATTTATGTATGTTTCCATTGACGTGAATCCGGATGCATGGCGGAATACCGTTGAGCGACATGAGATATCAGGCGTGCATGCCCGTACCCCTGGCCGTGAGCGTGGTGTGCCCGCCCTCTATAATGTGCGCTGGATCCCCACCTTTTATATTATCGGCAGGGATGGTCACATCTATGACCATCGTCCGCCTTATCCCAGTGATCCGGAGATTGATGCGGTGCTTGAGGCTGCACTGAGGGAATAGGTCTGTGTTTTTTTGTGAGACGGCACAGGGCGCTTCCGGTGATTTGTGACAGAGCGCGCTTTCTTTGCCGGAACTATTGCCATGTGGCCGGGCCGGTCAATGCCTGTGTCGTGTGCATGGCTGTATGCCGGGTTCAGCGTGGTGTTGAGTTCTGGTTTCCGGCCTGCTTTGAACCCTGGTCCTCGGCCTGTACTGAAAAATATTGCTCCACCTCCCGCAGGTCATCCTGCGGTGGGGTGAGATCTTTGATGATCCTTCCTTTTTCAAGCAGGATCACCCGTGAGCAGATGTCGGTAAGATGGTTCAGGTTGTGGCTGGAAACAAGCATGGTGGTTTCCCGGGATTCGTTGTCTGCCTTGAGCAGTCGCTTGACCATGATCTGGGAGCTGGGATCCAGATAGTTGAAGGGCTCATCAAGGATCAGTAGCCTGGGCTGCACCAGCATGGCTGCCACAATGCCCACCTTTTGCTTGTTACCCGTAGACAGCTGCCTGATATATTTCTTTTGCCCAATCACCTCGTCGCTGATAAAGCGGGTAAACACTTTAAGTTTTTCATCGACTGCACCGGGATCCATCCCATGAAGTTTCCCGACAAAATAGAAATACTCTTCAGGTGTCAGAAAATCAATCAGAAACCCCTCATCCAGGTAGCTGCCCGTGAAAGACTTCCAGTGATCGTTGCCGGCCACCGGTTTCTCTTCAATGAGTGCCTGGCCTCCGGTCGGTTCAACCAGATCGAGTATGAGCCGGAAGAGGGTGGTTTTTCCGGCCCCGTTGTTGCCTACAATGCCGGTGAGTGTTCCGGTCCCGACTTCCAGGTGGTCAATGTTCAGGGCAGTCTGCTGCCCGTATTTTTTGATGAGTTGTTCAATTCGGATCGCAGTCATTATTTCTCCCGGTATTTACTGAGGTTGTGGTATTTTTTTCGTTCGAATTTTTTAGCCGTGGCGCGCAGCCACCTGGGATGCAGCAATATGAAAGCCAGTCCGCTTACCCCCGTGACCAACGCAAAACTATTTTCCATCCCGAGAGGCAGAAAAAAAGCGATAACCATCAGGAAGATCACCGAAAACATGGCTGCAAGTATGGTCATGAACTGGGTGCCGCTGGTGCCTTCAAAATTAAAGGAAGCTCTTTTGTTGGGATCAATACGGGTGCTGTTGTTGATCCCGGTATAAAACAAAAAGGCAAAGATCGCCCCGGTGACATACAGAAACATTCCCGCCATGGGTAAGACCATAACCGGAGCCGTAAATCCCAGTAAAATAAGCATGGGCACTATCTGTGACAGGGCCAGCAAGGTGTAGAAATAGTATTTTGCCTGGATGAAGCGATAGATATTGGTGTCGCGGCTGGCTAGCAGGTCAAAAAACCGGCTTTCCCAGGAAAAGGCATACTGCAGGTGAAAAAACCCGTAACCTCCGGCAACCATTACAAGCAGGTAGATGTATTGGCTTGGGTTTTCTCCCGGTGCAAAATATAAAAACAGGGGGATTCCGATGATTGCCAGCGGCCATTGTTTGATGCCGCCTGAGGTTCGTTTGTTCCGCGTAAGCAGTTTCCATTCCAGCTCCCAGTAAGGCCCGAAGACCGGTACCCGGGCAAAGAATTTATCTATCCGGCTGCTTCCGGCCGGGGCTTTTGCATGTCCGGAACCTGCCCATTCATAAAAAGATTGTACCAGGCCTTTTTTGGACAGTGTTTGCAGGAAAATAACAGCAGTAAGTGGCAACATGAAGGCCCATGGGTTTCCGGCGATGAAGGCCCGCCCGAGTTGTTCCGAAAGGCTCATGAGCGCAGAAGGATATAGCCCGCCCGCTATGCCGGCCCCGGCGATAAACAACACCAGGGCCGTAATTCGCACCTGATTGCCTGGCCAGGTCTTGTACCAGGTAATGAGACTGTGGTTGACCGCGCCCAGCAGGAAGGATCCCAGCAAGGCCAGCCAGAATGCACCGGCAGATACAGGAAACAGAAGTGTCCGCATGAAAAGGGGGATCAGCAGGGGGAAGAGATAGATGTTGAATATGCTGAACCATCCGCGCAAAAGGATGAATCCGGCCAGGCTGTGACGGCTTACCGGTAGGGGCAGGTAGCTGACGATGAGTTGTTTCGGGGGAGACTGTACAAAAAACCGGGTCACCAGGTCGGCTGCATAGAGGTAGAGCAGGATGGAGAAGAACGCGTGGTGGGGCTCCTTGTCCGGAAAAACATGCCCCAGCAACTGTGGCAAAAGAGCCCCGGCCATGGCCAGGTACCAGATAAAAATGAATCCCACGAAAACCATCAGGACCTTAACCCCCATGCTGCGGTCAAAATAGTGGGACCGCCGGAAGCTTAACCAGCCATGTTGTAAGAGTATTCCGGGGGTATTGTAAGAGGTCATGCCAGGTATATAAGAAGTCATGTAAAATTGTCAGGAAGCTACGGAAGCCAATTCAGATCTGTGTGAAACAGCACCGGATGTTAAACGCCATGCGGATTAATCAGCAACCCGTCAAGGATTTATCCGGATGCAAGTTTACGGATTTTTTTTCATCTCCATGAGAATCGGGAAGGCGCGTTTTACATCGGCCTCCGATACAACGATGGTGACCTCGTTGGAGGTGGAGACGACCTCGCATACGTTGATCCCGGCCCAGGCCAGCTGTTTCAGGATGTAATAATAGATGCCTGATATTTCGGTGTTGTTTTTGGGAAGCAGCAGGGTGACAGAGCTGAGTCCGTCCTTGAAAGAAAGAAGTTTTTCCTTGTGAAATATTTCCCTGATCCGCTTATCCAGTGAGCTTCCGGCCACCAGGGTCGTTTCGTAAACCCCCTGTGAAAAAGTATAGAACACCTCCAGCCCGTCAGCCATTTCTTCGATCATCCTTCTCCGGCACCCGGCCAGACCGGGCGAATTCTCAAATGTGTGGTCGCTGAGCCCGGAACGGACAATTATGTCTCCCAGCCCCGAGATGAAGGTGCGGATTCCCTTGCTGATGCGAAAGGCCTGTGATTCCGGGCGGCGGCTGATGGCCATGACAATGGCACTTTCTTTCACCTGTTTCCGGGTCATTTCTTCCACTTCCGGCTTAATTTTTCTGGCCAGGGAGGACAGGTTGACCAGGTTGTCGCGCAGGGCCTCTTCCAGAAATGGTGACCGGCTGATGATGATATCGACGGCTTTGGCTATGATCATGGGGTTAGTTGGTTAGTCGTGGCTTCGCCACTCCGGTTAGTCGGGTGCTGCGCACCCTCCGGTTGTTGGTTTCGGTGCTTCGCGCCTGATGGTTGGTTGGTGGCTTTGCCCCCTTGGTTAATGGTTGCGGCGCTTCGCGCCGACGGTTGTTGGTTTTTGACAGGGGCTACATTTCTTTAATTGGCAATGGGTTTTGTTGTAAATATAACACAAAGTTATAAAAATGTTTATTGTTTTGAAAAATTTCACAATATGATGGCTGCGTTATTTCTTTGCATCCGTTTAACCGGCCGTGGGGGGGCATTTGTCGGGTCGTTACACCCAGATCCTCCGCAAAGGACAATTAAATTGGATGGGAAATTGAGACGATTGTTGCCCTGATGGCATAAGTTCTATGGTAGCCGTTATCCGGGGAGTTGCCGGTTCCGGGGAAAGCTCTCCGGGTTGCGGGTACTTTTTAATCGAACCCGGGTACTTTTAATCACCATAAAGACACAATAGAAAATGACCGAAAACACATTTACTTCAGCATCTGATCAGCAACCACCTGAACCCGCTTCGAGCCAATACTCACCTGTAATCAACCGAAGAACCGATTCCCGGGCTGCCGGCCAGGATCTGTCCGGATACAATACGCCGTTTTACCTGTATGACATGGGGCTCCTACACAAGACTCTTGATCATTTATCGACGTCGGCAGCCCGGCACCAATATAACGTTCATTACGCCATGAAGGCCAATCACGAAACCAAGGTCCTCGATGCAGTCCGGCAGCACGGATTTGGGATCGATTGCGTAAGCGGCCCGGAGATCCTGGCGGCACTGGATCAGGGATTTTCTCCGGATTCTATTGTATTTGCCGGGGTAGGGAAAACAGATTCGGAAATCAGGCTTGGGCTGGAAAGCGGGATTCTGTGCTTTAATTGTGAATCACTGGAGGAACTCGCGGTGATAGCCGAAATTGCTTCCGGCATGGATAGGGTTGCCCGGGTGGCCCTGCGTGTGAATCCGGAAGTGGATGCTGAAACCCATCAGAAGATCACAACCGGACGATCCGAAAACAAATTCGGAATTCAGCTTCCGCAACTGGGGCAGGCACTTGATCTTTGCCGGGACCACCATGCCCTGCACTTCATGGGATTGCATTTTCACATCGGCTCACAGGTCACCACAACCGGGCCCTTTGCCAGGCTTTGCAGGCAGGTTAACCGCATATGGCAGGATTACCGGATTGACGATTACGGGCCGGTCATGCTGAACATGGGCGGAGGACTGGGAATTGATTATGCTGATCCGGACGGACAGGCTGTGCCGGATTTTGACCGATTTTTTGCAGCAATGGCCCGTCACCTGGTAGTTCCCAAACACATCGGCGTTCATTTCGAGCTGGGCAGGAGTGTGGTTGGTCAGTGCTGTTCTTTAATCTCCAGGGTATTATACGTAAAGAAAGGGGTGAATAAGCAGTTTCTCATCACTGATGCGGGGATGACGGAGTTGATGCGTCCGGCGTTATACGGAGCGGAACACAAAATTGAAAACCTGAGCTCTGGGGGAACCCCGCAAACCTATGATGTGGTAGGTCCCGCCTGTGAGTCGAGTGATGTATTTGCCAGCAATCTGTCTTTGCCTGCCACCTGCAGGGGTGATCTGCTTGCTGTGCGGTCATGCGGGGCCTATGTGCAGTCAATGACACTGAACTATAACCTTCGTCCTGCTGCCCCTGCTGTGTTTGATTATTCCTCCCTCCGGAAAACGTTCCTGCCCTCCTGTAAAGCATTCCTGCCAGCCAACGGAAAAGTCTCGCCATCGAGCAAAATAGTCTTCTCATCCTGTAAAACAGTCTCGCCTTCCTGTTCATTGCATGAACCTTTGGCCGCTGAAATTGTTTAGAATTTGTGCAATTTCGTTGGACAAGGAATGTACAGGAGGAACTGTTGTGCTTTCCCTTGAATTTTTCTCATAGGTCTATGCGAAATTTCAAGTGAAAAAAAATTCATGTACATTTGTACTCATAACCAAACAGTTGTATATGCGCATCACCCGAAGGGAAACCTTTAACGCAGCCCACCGCCTGTTTCGTCCGGAATGGGATGATCAGAAGAACCTGGAGGTGTTTGGAAAGTGCTCCAATCCCAGGTGGCACGGACACAATTATACCCTTTACGTAACGGTGGAGGGGGAGGTGGATCCCGGCACAGGTTTTGTAATGAATCTGAAGGAGCTCAGCCGTATTATTGATACCTTTGTAATAGAAAAGGTGGACCATAAAAACATCAATGTGGAGGTGGATTTTATGAAGGGCTGCCTGGCCTCTACAGAGAACCTGGCCATCGGCATCTGGGAGCAGCTGGAACCTCCGGTCCGGGAAGCCGGATCCAGGTTGTATTGTGTGAAACTGGTGGAGACGGAGAAGAACTTTGTTGAGTACTTCGGTCCGGAGGGAAGAAAGTAGAGAAGCAGGAAGCTCGAAGTTGGATGCCGGGAGGTAGAAGCTGGAGGATGGAGAGTAGATCCCGAAGGGATCAAACGTTACTAACAGGGTGCGAAGCACCCGGCAACTAACGACTATAAGGCGCGAAGTGCCGTAACTAACAACTGGAGGCGCGTAGCGCCGACGAACCGGAGGGGCGTTAGCCCCGACAAACCAGAGGGGCGTCAGCCCCGACAAACCGGAGGGGCGTTAGCCCCGACAAACCAAGGGGCTGCAGCCCTGTAAACCGATTAAAAAATGACATCAGAAATCAACCGCAACATGGTCATTGAGAACAAGATGGATGACTATGAGAAAATTGACCAATACAATCCGCAGAAAATCAACGAACTGGCTGATCATTACAAAAAGGTCCTTTCTTTGGTAGGTGAGGACCCCTCGCGTGAAGGGCTGGAAAAAACCCCCGAACGGGTGGCCAAGGCCATGCAGTTCCTGACGCACGGCTATGATCTGGATCCTTCAGAAATCCTTAAATCAGCGATGTTCCAGGAGGATTACAAACAGATGGTGATCGTAAAAGACATTGAAATCTATTCCATGTGTGAGCATCATATGCTGCCTTTCGTGGGCAAGGCCCACGTAGCCTATATTCCCAATCACTATATTGTGGGGTTGAGCAAGATCCCCAGGGTGGTGGATGCCTATGCCCGCCGGCTGCAGGTGCAGGAGCGCCTGACCACACAGATCAAGGAGTGTATCCAGAATACATTGAATCCGCTCGGTGTGGCGGTTGTGATCGAAGCACATCACTATTGTATGATGATGCGTGGCATCCAGAAGCAGAATTCCGTGACTACCACCAGTGATTTTACCGGGGCATTCCTGACCGATAAGACCCGGGCAGAGTTTATCCACCTGGTGGGCTCAAATCTGCACTAAG
>CAYXEH010000005.1:24653-61627 GCA_964463915.1 uncultured Bacteroidales bacterium
GTTTATCCACCTGGTGGGCTCAAATCTGCACTAAGAGCGCTCGGTGGTAAATCACAACGGGGATCGTACACCCTCCTGGTTTATCTGCCTGGCGGGCTCAAATCAGCATCAAGGGACTTATTATAATAAGATAATTGCAGCCAGCGTTTACTCATTATCTTAAATCAAAGGCCATCCAATTCAAAAGGCATCCAAATTAAAAGCCACAAGCCATGGGGAAAACATTGATTTTGTTACTGACGGTTCTGCTGCTTACCAGCGCTTCTTCCTGTGACAAGGAGGATGAATCTACCGGGGAACAGCCCGAACCCAAACAGATTAAACTGACTGCAAGTGGTGCCGAGGTGGTTGGAAGCAGTAACGATTTTGGCATTCAGCTCTTTACAGAAACCGCCCGGCAAGAAACAGGCAACCTGATGCTTTCCCCCCTGAGTGCCAGTGCTGCACTGACCATGCTTCTGAACGGATGCGAGGAGGAAACCTATGAACAAATCCGTGATATGCTTGGCTATCCGGCTGATATGGGCCTGGAAGAGATCAATGAGACTTACCAGGGTCTGGTCAGACAGTTGCTGGATGCGGATCCCAAAGTCAAACTTGCCCTTGCCAATGCGGTGTTTTACCGCGATGATTTTGAAGTGAAAACGCCTTTTATGGAAGTGATGGATGATGCGTTCGATGCTAATATCGAAGGGCTGGATTTTGGTCACCCTTCCACCGTGGATGTTATCAACCAATGGGCCGGTGACAACACGGAGGGACGAATTGATCAGGTCATTGATGAAATCGACCCCCTGATGATGATGTTCCTGATGAATGCCCTTTATTTCAAGGGAGAATGGACGCAGCAATTTGATGAGGCGGATACCCGCGACCGGCCATTTTTCCCGGACGAAGACAATGAGATTGAGGTGCCAACCATGATTGGGGAAGTGGGTATCTGGACATATGAGGGGGATGGTTATCGCGTGGCGGAGATGCCCTACGGCCGGACCAATTTTTCCATGGTTGTGATTGTGCCCGACAATGGCCTCAGCACGTATTATGAAGACTTCTCACCGGCTGTCTGGCAGGAAATTACCGCTTCCCTGGATCAGCAGCCCGGTACCCGGGAGATTACGGTGATGATGCCCAAATTTGAATTTGAGTATGAGAAAGTACTTAATGACCAGTTGAAAGGTCTGGGTATGACAGAGGCTTTTGAACCCCGTGTGGCCGACCTTTCAGGGATCTCTGATGAGGAGATCTTTGTCAGTTTTGTCAAACAGAATACTTTCGTGGAAGTCAACGAAGAAGGAACAGAGGCTGCTGCCGTGACCACCATCGGCATTGAGGTGACCAGCATTGGACCGGAGCCTTCCGAATTTATTGTGGACCAGCCTTTTATATTTGCCATCCGGGAACGCACCACGAACTCGTTGCTGTTTATCGGAAGTGTGAACAATCCTGTAAATTAGGAGGCAGATTCTTTGAAAGCAAACAGGCTCACATAAACTCTGGCAGCAGGTGGGCAGCTCAGGCGGCATCGGTACGATAACCTTTTTGTATGTTTAGACAATTTTGGCAGGGAATTTGCCGTGTCCTGAATAACAGATCTATAATGAAAGATAAATAGTTCGGAGCCTGTAACAGGTTCTTTCGTATTGAAATTATTTGAAATTTACTTTTTCACTAAATACGCTTTTGTATGAGAAACAAATTGATCAGACTAATCCCTCTTAGCACCATCCTGGTTTTTGTGCTGGTTTTTTCCTATGGTTGCCTGGATGATGATGCCACAGAACTGCCTGCGGTGACAACTGCACCCGTGGAGGATGTGACGGCGATAAGTGCAACCGGTGGCGGTAGCGTTACCGATGATGGCGGTTCGATGATTACTGACCGTGGAGTGGTATGGAACACGTCTCCCGATCCTACTTTGGAGGATAATGAGCAAAGAAAATCCGGAGGATCTGGTGTGGGAGATTTTGCCGTTACCCTCAGCGGATTGACTTCTTCCACTGAGTACCATGTAAGGGCTTATGCCACCAATGTGGAGGGCACTAACTATGGGGAAAACGTGAGCTTTACTACCGATGACGTGGAAGGCGAAATGCTTTCACCAGGGAATTGGGAAAATGCCTCGGCAGCACTTGTCTATTCCTGGTCTGATGAAGACGTTGAAAATCCGGGATATATATTCGGAACCAATGTTTATGGTGATGAGGCTTACGGACAGGTGTTTGAGGAAGATGGAAATTTCACCATTACCGGTGCTTTTTTCTGGATTGGTGCCAGGAATGGAACTGAAGGCGATGTGGTTTTCACCATTTGGGATTTTGACGGAGAGGACCCGGGTGAGGTGCTGGGCTCCAAAACCATCCCAATGGAAGAGGTGGAAGCCTCAGAGGAACTGGGCGAGGCCATGTGGGTTGAATTTGAAGAACCAGTGAATGTCAGCGGCAGCTTTATGATTGGTACTGACATATCAGATCTGGACGATTTTGTGTATGAAGAATACGGACTCGGGCATGTATCCTCTGAAAATGGAGACGGAATGGAGGCAGAACTTGCCTGGATCCGTGAGGCCGAAGGTGAGTGGGTACCTGTACTGAATTATGGGATGGATGTCGATATTGCCATATTCCCGCTTGCAGAAATGGCCGTGGGCAGTGACGAAAAGAAACTCACCCTTGTCGGCAAGTCTGCCCTGGACAGCAGGGCAAAAGAGCTTTCCGGACGGATCGCGGAAATTGAAAGAGACCGGCGCTGATCTTTGGTGACCGGGTCATTCATTGCCGCCGTTTATCCGGCTGACTTCTTAATTGACAACGGGGATCAGGAATCCTCCGTTAAATGATACACATTGCACCCAGCCCATGGGCCCGGGTGCAATGCATGTTTTGGTTCTCCCTGTTTGCTGACTGCTTTGCTGGTAGTTTTATTGGCCCTGCCTGGTCACGACGGGCTGTTGGCTTTTCTCCGATCATGCCAGCTGGCAGGCGACTAACCGTTTTTTGCCTGGCGTTCAGGGCCGGTGTCATCGGAGCAAACACTGTGACATGCAAAGGGATTCAGTTTGTTTCATTATCTTTGCGCTGCCAAAAGATGTTGATATAAATCTAATTAATCAATCATGAAAAAAGCATATGTATTTCCCGGACAGGGGGCACAGTTTGTGGGCATGGGTAAGGACCTTTACGACAATTCTTCCGAGGCTAAAGAGATGTTTGAAAAAGCCAACGAGGTGCTGGGTTTCCGGATTACTGACCTGATGTTCGCAGGAACAGACGAAGATCTGAGGCAGACAAAGGTCACGCAACCCGCCATTTTTCTGCACTCTGTCATTCTTGCACATACCATGGGAGAAGATTTTCAGCCTGATATGGTAGCCGGTCATTCCCTGGGAGAGTTCTCTGCCCTGGTTGCTGCAAAGGCGCTGACGTTTGAAGAGGGGCTTGTACTGGTGTCCAAAAGGGCCCGGGCCATGCAGAAGGCTTGTGAAAAAGAGCCATCAACCATGGCTGCCATTATGGGTATGGACGATGAAGCTGTGGAAGGGATTTGTGAGGGCATCTCTGAGGTGGTTGTTCCGGCCAATTACAATAGCCCGGGACAGGTTGTCATTTCGGGCAGTCATAAAGGGATTGAGGTTGCCTGTGAAAAACTGAAGGGAGCCGGTGCCAAACGTGCTTTGCCCCTGAAGGTTGGAGGAGCTTTTCATTCGCCACTTATGGAACCGGCCCGGGTGGAACTGGCCGAGGCCATTAACCAGGCTGTATTAAATGCACCTGTTTGTCCCATATACCAGAATGTGGATGCAAAACCTGTGACCGATCCGGAAATCATCCGGAAAAATCTGGTTGACCAGCTCACCTCGCCGGTGCGCTGGACGCAGATCTCCCGGAATATGATTGACGATGGTGCCTCCGTTTTTGTAGAGGTAGGACCGGGCAAAGTACTCCAGGGATTGGTCAGGAAAGTTAACAAAGAAGTAGAAGCATACAGTGCCTGATAGAACAATGCCTGGAAAAACCGGTCCGGGAACCAGGCATCCGGAGCCTTTATTCTACTAGGGTCTCAGGTCTTATTTTTTTTGATTTAAGCAACCATGGTAGTCATTATTCTGTTTGTGATTGGCTTTTTGCTCCTGGTTTACGGGGCCAACTGGCTGGTAGACGGAGCCGCTTCCATTGCCAGAAAGCACCGGATTTCTCATGTGGTGATCGGAATGACCATCGTTGCACTGGGAACTTCCGCCCCCGAACTGGTAGTGAACCTGATAGCCAGTTTCAAGGGTACCGCCGATGTGGCCCTGGGCAATATATTGGGAAGCAATGTTTCTAATCTCCTTCTGATACTGGGGCTGTCCGCCATTATTTTTCCGGTAATGGTCAATAATAATACTCTTTGGAAGGAAGTGCCGTTTGCATTGCTGGGCGCAGTGATAGTAGGGGTATTGGCCAATGATGTATTACTCGATGGCATAAGCCGCTCAATGATTTACAGGAGTGATGGGATCGTACTGGTGTCATTCTTCTTGCTTTTTATGTATTATGCTTTCGGGATTGCCCGGTCGGTAGACAATGATCCCGATATTCCGACCAGGGAGTACCCGCTGTGGAGGGCCGTGCTGATGGTGCTTGGCGGTATCGCGGCCCTGATAGTCGGTGGGCGGTGGATCGTGGATGGGGCGGTGGAGATTGCCTCTATGCTGGGAATGAGTGAGGCGGTGGTCAGCCTGACAATCGTTGCCCTTGGAACCTCCCTGCCCGAACTGGCCACCTGCGTGGCCGCGGCAATGAAACGCAATGCAGGCATCGTAATCGGAAACGTGTTGGGTTCCAATATTTTCAATGTATTCTTTGTGCTGGGTACCAGCGCGGTGATCAAACCCCTGCCGTTTAACAATGCACTTAACTTCGATATTCTGGTGGGTGTGGGGGCGGTGCTGTTGCTGTGGGCCCTGCTGATGACCTCAGGGACAAAAATCGTCCGGCGATGGCACGGGGTGCTTTTTGTTATTCTTTATATCGCCTACATCACTACCCTGGTGATCAGGGGGTGAGTAACGTGGGCCCCTGGTAACGTGGGACCCCTTCGGGGTCCGGGCCGGTGCGCATACCAGCACCCAAATCAAGGCCCTTGCCGGAGCCTGGGTCAGAGCCCATGACGGGGTCCGGGCCGGTGCGCATACCAGCACCCAAATCAAGGCCTTTGCCGGAGCCCTGGGTCAGAGCTCATGACGGGGTCCGGGCCGGCGTTCAAATCGAATCTCAATGCCAGCGCTCAGCCCGGGGCGCGGCGTGCAGTCCAAGCCTGGGTCAGCTTTCGTATTGTTTGCGGTAGTATGCCTGGTAGGCCCCTGAGGTGACCTGGCGCAGCCATTCTTCATTGTTCAGGTACCAGTCAACGGTCTTTTCCAGCCCTTCTTCGAAAGTCACCGACGGGGTCCAGCCTAGTTCCTTCTGCAGTTTTCCGGCGTCAATGGCATAGCGAAGGTCATGTCCGGCCCGGTCTTTCACAAACGTGATCAGCCCTTCAGATGCTCCCGGATCCCTTCCGAGTTTCTTATCCATAATCCTGCACAACAGCCTGATCAGATCAATATTTTTCCATTCGTTATGACCACCGATGTTATAGGTCTCACCCAATCTGCCTTTTTCCAGTATCAGGTCAATGGCAGCCGCATGATCCTCCACATACAACCAATCGCGTACATTCTCCCCTTTTCCGTAAACCGGAAGGGGCTTTTTGTGGATAATATTGTTGATGAATAAAGGAATCAGCTTTTCCGGAAACTGGTGAGACCCGTAGTTGTTGGAACAATTTGACAGGATGACAGGGAGTCCGTAAGTGTGGTACCAGGCCCGTACAAAGTGATCGCTGGAAGCCTTGGAAGCTGAGTAAGGGCTGCGCGGATCATAAGGGGTCTCCTCGGTAAAAAGGCCCTTGTCACCCAGAGATCCGTATACCTCATCAGTACTGATATGATAGAAGCGTTCCTTGTCATAAGGTTTTTTCCAGAAATGACGGGCGGCATTCAACAGGTTGACCGTGCCCAGCACATTGGTGGTTACAAAATCCATCGGGCTGGCGATGGAACGGTCTACATGTGATTCGGCGGCCAGATGAATGACAGTGTCGAACTGATATTCTTCAAACAGGGAGAAGACCTGGTCTGCGTTTACAATATCACCCTTGATGAAATGGTAGTTCGGCCGCTCTTCAATATCTTTCAGGTTCAACAGGTTACCTGCGTAGGTCAGTGCATCAAGATTGACAATGGTACTGCTTCTGTATTTGTTGACAAACAACCTTACCACATGGGAACCGATGAATCCGGCACCGCCGGTAATGAGGATTTTTTTTGACATAATATGCAAGGTTTTAAACCGGCCTAGAAACTCCAGTAGGTCATCTCTTTGATTCTATTGCGATAACTTCCTTTAATGTCAATCAGGATCCCTTTGCCGCTTTCCTTCATCAGTGAGTGGAAATATTCTTCCGTCAGATCCAGATAAGGCTTATGATTGACTGCTGCCACCACGGCATCATAGTCACGGTCGGGCTTTTCCACCAGGGAAAAGCCGTATTCTTCTTCCACTTCCTTATTGTCAGCGAAGGGATCCGTTACATCCACACGTACCCCGTAACTCCTGAGTTCATTAATCAGGTCAGAAACCCGGGAGTTTCTGATGTCACTGACATTCTCCTTGAAAGTTACACCCATTACCAGCACCTTGGTCTGAAGAATGTTTTTTCCGGCGGCGATCAGTTTTTTGACCAGCTGTTTGGCCGCATAGAACCCCATGGAGTCATTGACAAAACGACCTGAGTTGATTACCTGTGCGTGATACCTGTACTCTTTGGCTTTATAGACGAGATAATATGGATCTACCCCGATGCAGTGGCCGCCCACCAGCCCGGGATAGAACTTCAGGAAATTCCATTTTGTGCCTGCTGCCTCCAGGACGTCGTAGGTGTTGATGCCCATCCTGTTGAAAATAATGGACAATTCGTTCATCAGGGCAATGTTTACGTCACGCTGGGTGTTTTCAATGATCTTGGCCGCCTCGGCTACCTTGATCGAAGGGGCGCGGTGCACGCCATTTTCCATGATGAGTTCATAGGTTTTGGCAATGTTTTCCAGGGATTCATCATCACAACCGGAAACCACCTTGGTAATGGTGGTGAGAGTGTTTTTTTTGTCACCCGGGTTGATCCGCTCAGGAGAAAAGCCCACCTTAAAGTCACGGCCTGCTTTCAATCCTGACATTTCTTCCAGTAACGGGATGCAGTCTTCTTCCGTAGCCCCGGGATAAACGGTGGACTCATATACCACATAATCACCTTTTTTTAGGATTTTTCCGACACTTCTTGTGGCGGAAAACAGCGGCCGAAGGTCCGGCAGATTATGGTCGTCGATGGGAGTGGGAACACCCACCACATGGAAATTAGCGGCGGCGAGGTCATTTGGATCGGAAGTGAAGGTGATGTCACATCCTTCAAAGGCTTCGGCCGCTAATTCACGGCTCGGATCCTCATGATTGCGCATCATTTCCACGCGATCTTCTTTAATGTCAAAACCGATCACTTTTGTTTTTCTTGCGAATTCCAGTGCAAGGGGAAGACCCACATAACCCAGGCCGACGACTGATAAAATGGCTTCTTTTGCAATTAATTTTTCGTACATATAGCTATTGGTGTTTGACCCCTTCGGGGTCGTTATTAATATCTGCCCCCTTCGGGGTCGTTACCATCTGACCAACAATCACTTTGTCACTTCCCCAGAACATCGGGCAACTTTCCCAATACTCCGCCCATGAAAACCAACAACTTCGTAACCCGTTTACCATTCCGTCAGTCTTTTCCCCTCGCTCCGTCTATGAGAACCAACAATCGTGATGGGCACCAGGCCCGACAAACCAACAACCGGAGGGTGCGAAGCACCCGCTAACCGGAGACGCTTCAGTGCCGACTAAACCTTCCTGACTTTGCCATTGTCCAGCCTGTATTGCTCCTTGCTTTCGGGGCAAATAGCAAGTCCTTCGGTATCGAAATACAACCGATGGCCGTATTCGCTCATCCAGCCGGCATGTTTGGCCGGGTTGCCCACCACCAGTGCATAAGGTGGCACGTTTTTGGTAACCACTGCACCGGCCCCGATAAAGGCAAATTTCCCGATCTCGATGCCGCATACCACCGTGGCATTGGCTCCGATGGTGGCTCCGTGCCGCACCATGGTTGTTACATATTCATTGCGGCGCACCACGGCGCTGCGTGGATTCACAATGTTGGTGAAAACCATGGATGGCCCCAGGAAAACGTCATTCTCACAAACAACGCCGGTATAGATGGATACATTGTTCTGTACCTTGACATTGTTGCCCAGCTTCACGCCGGGCGACACCACTACGTTTTGTCCGAAATTGCAACGCTCTCCGATCTCGCAATCGGTCATAATGTGAGAAAAATGCCATATTTTGGTTCCCTTGCCGATTGTACAGCCTGGGTCAATTACGGCAGTTTCATGGCTGAAATAGTCTTGTTGTGGTTTTTCTGTACTCATGCCTTTTCTTTAAAGAACGACAATACATTTTCAGTAATATAAACCAGCTGCTCTTCATCCAGGTCGGTGTGCATGGGCAGGGAGATTACCTGCCTGCTCAGCTCTTCCGTTACCGGGAAATCGCCTTCTTTGTATCTTGGATCATCATATGCCTTTTGCATGTGCATGGGCACCGGGTAGTAGACCATGGCAGGTATTTCTTTTTCCTTCAGGTATTCCTGCAGGGCGAAACGGTCAATGCCCATTGTTTTCAAGGTGTACTGATGAAAGACATGGGTCGAAAACCGGCTACGCGCAGGTGTGATCAGTCCGGGCTGACCCGCGAAAGCCGCATCGTAATAATCTGCCGCCTTTCTCCTGGCCGCCGCATATTCGTCCAGGTGACGGAGCTTAATGCGCAGAATGGCTGCCTGGATGCTGTCCAGCCTGGAGTTTACCCCTACGCTGTCGTGATAATAGCGGGTTTCCATGCCATGATTCACGATAACTTTAAGTTTTTGGGCCAGTTTATCATCATTGGTGAACAGGGCCCCGCCATCTCCGTAACAACCCAGATTTTTGGAGGGAAAAAACGAAGTGCAGCCGATGTGCCCGATGGTCCCGGTTTTTTGTCTTGTCTTATCAGGAAAGATATAGTCTGCCCCAATGGCCTGGGCATTGTCTTCAATAATGTACAGGTTATACTCTTGTGCAATGTCAAGTACCGGATCCATATGTACACTTTGTCCGAAGAGGTGTACCGGAACCACTGCTTTGGTTTTCGGTGTGATGGCTTTGCGGAATGCCTCAGGGTTCATATTGAAAGTGCCGGGATCCACATCGACCAGAACCGGTGTAAGACCGAGCAGTGCAATCACTTCCACGGTGGCCACAAAAGTGAAGGATGTGGTGATCACCTCGTCACCGGGTTTTAGATCCAAAGCCATCATGGCCACCTGAAGGGCGTCTGTGCCGTTGCCGCAGGGAATTACGTGCTTTACGCCCAGGTAGGTCTCCAGTTCCTCCCGGAAAGCGTGTACTTCGGGCCCGTTAATGTATTTGGTGGAGCGGATGACCTCCAATACAGCGTTGTCAATTTCCGGCCGGATCTTTTCGTACTGGCGTTTCAGGTCTACCATTTGAATTTTTTCCATAATATATTTACAGTCTCCGATTTTAAGTATGTGTATCGTTAGCCCTGAACCTTCACTATTACAATATTGTATTGGCCTTTCATTTCATTATATAGTCCAGAAAGCCGGAGTAAATTTGCTCCCCTGGCACACCATCGGCCTTGCTCTCACTGGAACACTTCTGATCCTCCGATGCTTCGGCTGTAGCTGGTTGTGTGTATTCTTTCTGATATGGTCGTTGCCTTTTCTTATGAACTTCCGGTAACGGCTTAAGGTTCACCCAGGTGCCAGAGTTTATCACCAACCTGCGGCACAAAGATAAAAATTATCCCTCCCTGTCAAACCATCAGCACAACTTTTTCAACGACTAAACTTTCCTTATCTTTGGCGGGCAATTCCATATGATATGCGCGTTTTATACAATCTCTCCCTGTATATTTATCTGTTACTGATACGGATCGCATCATTGTTCCTGGCGAAAGCCAGGCATTGGTTGGACGGCCGCAAAGAGATTCTGAAGAAGATGCGGGAAGCTTCCGCTCAGGATGGTGACCGGGACACCGACTCTATGGGAAGTGGTCAGGGCAGTGACCAACAGAGCCCGGAAACACCCCTGGCCGGTAGCCGGACGATCTGGTTTCATTGTGCTTCATTGGGGGAGTTTGAACAAGGACGACCGGTGCTGGAGCGTTTTCGCGAACGGCATCCTGACTGGCGCATATTGCTTACCTTTTTCTCTCCGAGTGGTTTTGAGATCAGAAAGAATTATGCAGAAGCTGATCATGTGTTTTATCTTCCCCTGGATACCCCTCCCAATGCAAAAGCTTTTCTGGACATCTGGAAGCCAGAAATGGCTGTATTTGTAAAATACGAGTTCTGGTTCAATTACCTGGGCGGCCTTTCGCAACGAGGGATTCCCGTGCTGATCATCTCCGCGATCTTTCGGAAAAATCAACATTTTTTCCGATTTTACGGTGGATGGTTCAGAAAGCAACTGAAACATGTGACCCGGTTTTTTGTCCAGGATGAGGCCTCGCGTAAACTTTTGGAACGGCATGGAATTCAACAGGTTCAGGTTAGCGGTGATACCCGTTTCGACCGGGTATATCAGCTTAGCCGGAAACCCGGAAACTTCACGGATATCGCCCGTTTTGCACGAGGAGGATATGTCATGGTGGCAGGAAGCACCTGGCCAAAAGATGAGGCGCTTGTAAGGGCACTGATCCGCGACGGTGAACTGAATATGAAATTCATCATTGCCCCGCACGAAGTGCACAGGGAGAGGATTGACCGTCTGATGGATTCACTGGGGGCGGGGGCAATAAAGTATTCTGAATATACTGAATCAGCTGCCGCGGATGCAAAAGTTCTTGTGATTGACCGAATCGGGATGTTGTCGCGGTTGTATCAATATGGGCACCTGGCCTACATTGGCGGGGGGTTCGGCCAGGGGATCCACAATATTCTGGAGGCGGCCGCCTTTGGGTTGCCTGTACTCTTCGGACCAAATTACCATAAATTTGCCGAGGCCAGGGATCTGGTGGCAAATAGAGGTGCGTTTTGTGTACATAATGAAGTGCAGCTTTGGAAAAAAGTTGCCGAACTGACTGTTGATGCCGGTAGGCTGCGGGAAACCGGCGATATCTGTCGTGGATATGTGGAAAGTAAACACGGAGCAACTGATGTCATCATCTCCTATATAGAAAGAGTGGCAGGCGCCCGGTAGGTTGGTGGTATGGTACCTCCCCGTCAGGCCGAGGGGTTGGATATGTGCTCCGATGATTTGGAACGCGCCCGATAGCTGGTGGCATAGCACTTGTCAGTCTGGAGTTTGATCGGTCCGCCAACGATCGGGGTTATCCTGCAAGCCCGGTGAGGGTGATCGATCGGCCGACCACATGGAAGCCATCCTGCAAGCCGGTGGATTCGATCTATCGGTCAAGGATTTTGGAAAGATCACTGAAATGACTATCTTGCGGATATCAATAGGCAATCATTATGAATAATCAAAGAGCTCGCAGGTTTAACATTATGGGTTTTCTGGGAAAAGTGCTGGTTTCCACTTTTGCGGTGGTCATTGCCTCTTACCTGATCGGAGGTGTGGAGGTTGAAAGTTTTACTACAGCCATTGTGGTGGCTTTTGTGCTGGGGGTGTTGAATGCCTTACTTAAACCACTCCTGGTCATTCTTACCATTCCGGTCACCATTATGAGTTTCGGGCTTTTTCTTCTTGTGATCAATGCTTTCATTATCCAGCTGGCCGCCTATCTTGTGCCAGGGTTTATGGTAGCCAATTTCTGGTGGGCACTTTGGTTTGGGATTATCCTCACCATCGTTAGCTGGATCCTTGAACTGCCGGGCAGAACCCATCAGAAACACAGGGAATTTGAGGAGTTTCACCGCAATGACAGGCTGCAATAAAAGACCCCGCAGGCTGCAATAAAAGGCCATTTACAGGCGTCATTGCCCCCTTTTCTACTTTCTTTTTTTGTTATATTTTGATATTTGGAAAGCCCTTCAACAATCGTTCAGGAGGCCTGCCATGTTTATTTATACGTATTAAATATTTTTTTAACTATAAAAAAATACCTTCTGCCAAAATAAATAAAAAATATACTGACATTGTTTCCCTCCAATCTTCATTTCACTTATTTTTAGGCGAACTATTCATACGAAATAGTTCTATATAACCAATCTATTTACCTAAACAACTATCAAGATGCATTATTACCGACTGATGTGCCAGGTTTTCCTGGTAATCTTGTTTCCTTTTGTTTTGCAGGCCCAGAAAGAGCCTGTTGACCTTGATATGGTGCAGAAGATCAAGCACGAGGGACTAAAGAATTCTTCAATCCGCGACATCTCATTTTACATGACCGATGTGATCGGCCCGCGCTTGTCGGGATCTGCCAACCTTAGCCGTGCCTATGAATGGACCAGCCAGCAGATGGAGGAATGGGGGCTTGAGAATGTGGAAATTGCTCCCTGGGGAGAGTTTGGCCCTGGCTGGGAAAATACCAAATTCTACGCAGCCATGACCGCACCCTATTACCAACCGCTTATCGGGGTGCCGAGGGCATGGACCAGGGGTACCAACGGACTGATTTCCGGTTCTCCGGTGCTTGTGGATGTTCAATCAGAAGAAGATCTTGACCAATATCGTGGTCAGTTGCAGGGTAAAGTGGTGGTCACACCAGTGACCTCCGAGCCCTCACTATCGTTTGACCCCCTTGCCAGCAGGTATTCTGAAGAAGACCTGGAGCGTATCGCTCAACTTCCTGAGGTCAACGGACCAGATTATGGCAATGTGAGGGGAGGCGGGCGCTCAGATTGGGCGGAACGCCGTGCATTCAACCAGATGCTTAATGAGTTTTATGAGGAGGAAGGCGTGGCCGCTGTTTTGCGTCCTTCCGGTTCTTTCGGTGTTGTTCGCTCGGGTGGATCACGTCTGTCAGAGGGGCAGGAGCCGGGCATCACCCAGGTGGATATGACTTTTGAGCATTACGCCCGGATCGTCAGGTTGTTGGAAGCCGACATTGATGTGTCGATCGATCTTGAGGTGGAGAACCGCTTTTTGGATGAAGACACCAAGGGATATAACGTATTGGCCGAAATTCCCGGAACCGACCCTCAGCTTAAGGATGAGGTGGTGTTGATCGGAGGTCACCTGGATTCATGGCATGTGGGGACCGCGGGCAATGACAATGCGGCTGGCGTGGTGATCATGATGGAAGTGATGCGGATTCTGAAAGAACTTGATGTAGAGCCAAGGCGCACCATTCGCATTGGTCTGTGGGGTGCCGAGGAACAAGGTCTTTTCGGATCACGAGGTTATATCTCCGAGCATTACTACGACCAGGAAACGGGCAAGAAAGATGATTATGACAAGCTTTCGGCGTATTTCAACATAGACAATGGCTCAGGGCGCCTGCGAGGCATCTGGCTTATGGGCAATGATGAGGCACGGCCCATTTTTGAAGACCTTTTGGAACCTTTTCATGATTTGGGTGCTACCACTGCTACATTGAGAAATGCCGGAAGTACTGACCACGTCGTATTCGACAGGGCCGGACTGCCCGGATTCAATATGATGCAGGACCGTCTTGATTATGGCAGAGGCTATCATACCACCATGGATACATTTGAGCGCATGCAGCTGGGCGATATGATGCAGGCTTCCGTAGTTATGGCGGGCATTGTTTACCACGTTGCACAGCGCGATGAGCGTATTCCGCGTAAAGTGTTCAATCCCTGATTGCCCCGGGGCTGATGCAGTGACCTGATCAATGGCGGTTTATCAGCCTGCCTGTGATGCTGTGAAGAACAGTCTACTGCTCAGTATCCAGCAGATCGTTGAACATACTTTTGAATTTTTCTACTTTGGGAAGAATCACCATCTGGCAATACGCCCGGTCGGGATTCTTCTCAAAGTAGTTTTGGTGTTCCTCTTCGGCCTCATAAAAGGTTTCGAGTGGAACAATTTCAGTGACTATGGGGTCATCCCAGATATTTTCCGCATCCAGTGCTTCTTTGACCTTTTCGGCTGTTTGACGTTGTTCATCATCATGATAAAGAATGATCGAACGATATTGTGTGCCGACGTCTGCTCCCTGGCGGTCCGGAGTGGTGGGATCGTGAATACGGAAAAACACCTCCAGCAGTTGAAGGTAAGAAACCTGGTCTGCATCAAAGGTCACCCGGACCACTTCGGCATGACCTGTATCGCCCATGGATACTTCCCGATAGGATGGATTGGTGGTATGCCCCCCGGCGTACCCGGGTACGGCCTCCTGTACCCCTTTTATCCTGGAAAAAACGGCATCGATGCACCAGAAACAACCACCGCCAAAGGTTGCCTGAGACATGCTGGATAACCCTGCTTCTCTGTGATTGATCATATTATTGTCTGTATTAGCGTGAGTAATTCCGTGAGATGGCAGTGCATGAAACCACATGCCCAATGCCAGCGTTATTAATATAAATCTCATGATATGTTGCTTGTTGTATACAAACAATAAACAAGGCAGAGAAGGATTTGTTTACATCATCGAATCAACCAGTATACGGTGGTCTTCTTCGGAAAGTTTATGACAGAAACCGCTCACTTTATTGATGCGCATCACCTCCAGGAGTTCCTCCTTTGCCTCCGGACCGGTTGGCGCATCTGTCCCGGATATTTTTAACGGACTGTCCAGGGAGGCAAAGAACTCCTCAAACCGTCGGATTGTTTCATCTGCATCTTTAATACCAAACAAACCTTCTCCAAGCTTGATAAGCCTTTCCGGAATCCTTTCTCTATGAAGTTTCATCCAGGCCGGAAATGCAATCGAAAGACTGGCTCCGTGAGGGATGTCCCACAATACGCTCATGGCATGACCGATGCCGTGGGTCCCCCAATCACCCGACTTTTTACCCTGGGCAGTGAGACCGTTCAGTGCCATGGTGGCGGCAAACATGATCTTGGCCCGCAACTGGTAGTTCTCCGGATCTTTCATCAGTTCCGGGCCATAGTCCATGGCTTCCCGGATAATGGAAAGAATGAACCTGTCGGTTAGTGTGGCGTCACCCTCGCCGAACCATCCTTCCAGGGCGTGCGCAACCAGGTCAACAATGCCATAGGCTGTATAGTTTTTAGGCACGCTCCGGGTAAACGAGGGATCCAGGAAACTGTGTTTCGGGAACATCAACGGATGACCATTGCCCACTTTCTTTTTTTCTTTGTCACTTTGGACCACTGCTACAGGGTTCATTTCTGTTCCTGTGGCAGCCAGTGTCAGAACAGCGATTATCGGCAGGGCCCCGGAGGGCTTTTTATTCCCGGTGGCAAACTCCCATCCGGAATGATCGACCGGGATGGTGAGGGCGATGTATTTGGCACTATCGATCACACTGCCTCCGCCAACCGCTACCACCATATCCACGTTTTCGGAGCGGCCCAGTGAAGCAGCCTTGTCTACATCCTCAATCACCGGGTTGGATTTGATGCCGTCAAATTCCACGATCTCCACCCCCCCTTCGCTTAACGACGATACGGTTTGGTCATAGGCCCCGTTACGCTTTACGGATCCTTTACCATAAACCAGCAGGGCTTTTTTACCCAGGGGGATCGCGGCCTCACCCAGTTTGCTGACCACATCTTTTCCGAAATGCACTTTTACAGGATTGTAAATGACAAAATTTTCCATTGTAGCTTGATTTTTTTACAGTTATTATTTTGTTGATTCAGATAATCACCTCATCACAATGATCCCCGTAACCTGGTTATGATCATATTTTGTTGCACAAGGCCATATCAGCGAACTGGTGAAATAATCGAAACGGTTCTGACTATGATCACATTTTGTTGCACAAAACCATGGATGATCCCGGGAACCGGAATATCTAACGGCATAAGTACAACAAACCTATCATATAAATTGATCAATTGCAACCGTCCACACTGAGGGTTTAAGAGAAATTCTTAACTTTATATATTGCAGCCGGGGTGGAATTTGCCCGGCGAAGCCGGGGGGATATGCCAGCTGGTAAAAAATTGCCGGAATTAACAACCGCACCAGGAAACGGAGGAATTGGAATACCCGGATTCAGGGCAGACAAACCTGGGTTACCTGGTTGGGGCATAAAAGTTGTTATTCACCATAAATAAGAATAATATGAAGGAAGGCGTAAAAGGAACCATTGGAATCCTTACAGGAGGAGGGGATGTGCCGGGGTTGAACCCTGCCATTCGGGCAATCACAATCCGTGCACTGCGTGAGGGTTATCGTGTGCTGGGGATCCGTCGGGGATGGGCCGGGCTGATGGAGCTCAGACGTGAAAAAGATGCCGACAACCAGGAAAACTATACCGAACTGTCGGAATACATCGTGAACAAGGCCGGGCGAACCGGAGGAACTTTTCTTCATACATCCAGAACGAGGCCTAGCCATGTGCCGAAAAAACATGTGCCTCAGCATCTCAAAGAGGCATATAATGAAGAGATCAATGACCTCACACCAGAGGTTTTAAAAAACATAGATCATCTGGGCATTGACTACCTGATCCCTATCGGGGGTGACGATACCCTCAGTTACGGAGTGCGGATGTACCAGGAAGGGGTGAAGGTGGTGGCCATCCCCAAAACGATGGACAACGATGTGCCCGGAACGGACTATTGCATCGGATTCAGTACCTGTGTGACCAGGACCATCCACCTGGCGAACCTGCTAAGAACGTCGGCCGGTTCACACGAGCGGATACTGGTAATGGAAGTGTTCGGCAGGTATGCGGGGTTTACCTCCCTGCTCCCGACCATGGCCGGGGCTGCCAACCGTTGTGTTATTCCGGAATACTCTTTCAGTATTGAGCACCTGACCCAACTGCTGATGGAAGACCGCGAGAAAAATCCCAGTAGATATTCCGTGGTGCTCGTATCAGAGGGGGCAACTTTTGAAGGCGCGGAAATGATGTTCCAGAGCGGGGAAAAGGACATGTACGGACATGCCAAACTGGGAGGGATTGGTGATGCGGTGTCTGCCAGGATCAAGGAACTGAGTCCGAAGTATAACAAAGGGAAACGGGTGGAAACCATCAACCAGTACCTGGGGTACCTGGTCCGCTCGGGCGACCCGGATGCCATTGACAGCATTGCGCCCATGGCTTACGGCAACCTTGCGCTGGACCTGATCCTGAAAGGAATACACGGGCGGCTGGTTATTCTGAAAAACGGGCGGTATGACAATATTCCGGTAGATATTGTGACCAGTACCAACAAACTGGTAGATGTGGAGAGACATTACAATACCAAACGACTGCGGCCGGTTTATGAATCCTTTATCGACAAGCCGTTGTTTTTGATCTCATGATGGCAAGTTGTCTCATGATGACATGTTAAAAAAAAAGCCGCCCTGCTTCACAAGGCGGCTTTTTTTTTGACTTCATCACCATTCAATTACTCCTGCAACATTTCTTGTATTAGTTGCTGAAGCTCAGGATTCTGCTGATACTCCTGCATGATCTCTTCGTATTTCTCAATACTGAGGCCTTCTTCTTCAATGGCCTCGATCAGTCGTGCCTCCAGTTCGATCTGGATCTCATCGATTTCTTTAATCACTTCCTGGTAGATCTCTTTTTCCTCTTCTGTGGCTTCAACTTCTTCCAGGGGCATTTCCTGGGTCTGCGTCATTATTTCATTGAAGCGTTCAACAGTCATTTCATGATCTTCAATGATGCTGATCATTTCAGCCTGACCTTGCTGTTGGATGGTCATTACCTGCGTAACTGAAGCAGCAAACTTTTCCAGCTCCTCATCAGAAAACCCACCGGGGTTTGCTTTCAGGGGTGTGGAAAAAAGTACGATGAAGGCCAGGGCCATAATGGAAAATACTTGATTCTTTTTGATAAAATGCATAATAGCTATCGGTTGGTTTGTAAAAAATTTAGAGTTAACCATTTCGATAGCAAAACTAAAACATTGATATGAGCCCGCCAAATATTTTCACGCTGTTTAACCCGGTTTTAACATAGATTATGATTGCCGGTTAACTCCGGCTTAATTTCGTATTTTTGTCTGGAAAAACTCCTTGTACCGTGGCAAAATCTAAAAATCAGACTGTTGAAACCCCCTTGATGAAGCAATATTACAGCATCAAGGCCAGGCATCCGGATGCGCTGTTGTTGTTCAGAGTGGGTGACTTTTATGAAACCTTCGGGGAAGATGCGGTGAAAACGGCGGAGATCCTGGGGATCATTCTTACCCGGCGGGCCAACGGGGCGGCATCCTACGTGGAACTGGCAGGTTTTCCTTATCATGCATTGGATAACTATCTCCCCAAACTGGTCCGTGCCGGCCAGCGGGTGGCCGTATGCGATCAGCTGGAGGATCCCAAACTAACTAAGAAGATCGTAAAAAGGGGAGTTACAGAACTGGTGACCCCGGGTATTGCATTCAGTGACAAAGTATTGAATCACAAGGAGAACAATTTCCTCGCAGCCCTGCATATTACGGAGGGTTATACCGGTATTGCCTTTCTGGATGTGTCTACCGGTGAATTCCTGACCGACCAGGGCGACAGGGAATATATTGATAAGCTGCTGCAGAGCCTGCGCCCCAGTGAAGTGGTGATTCAGAAAAAGCACAAACAACTTATGCAGACTCGCTTTCCGGGTAAATATTATATCAGTACGCTGGATGACTGGGCGTTTACACGGGATTTTGCCGATGACCTGCTTTTGAAGCATTTTGGTACGGCTTCCTTCAAAGGTTTCGGGATTGAGGAGCTCAATGAGGGCATCATCGCAGCCGGAGCGGTGATGCAGTATTTGTCGGATACCCGGCATGATGAGCTGGGGCATATCAACAAGATCAGCCGGATAGACAGGAACAGGTATGTATGGTTGGACAAGTTTACCATCCGGAATCTGGAGATCATGGAATCCATCAATGAGGATGCCACGACGCTGAAAGATGTGCTTGACCATACGCTTTCTCCCATGGGAAGCCGGTTGCTGAAACGCTGGATATTGTTGCCGCTTAAAGAGCCGGCGCAGATCAGGGAACGGCATGAGGTGGTGGAGCACTTCATGCATCACCCCGAATTGCTCGAGAAACTGGGGATGCATCTGCGTGAGGCAGGAGACCTGGAACGGCTGATATCCAGAGTGGCTGTAGGCAAGATCAACCCCAGGGAATTGCAGCAGGTAAGGAAGGCGCTCGGAGCCGCGGAAGCTATCCGCGATCTTTGCCTGGAAAATGATTCGGAATCGCTTCGGGAGGCCGGAAGACAACTCGATCCCTGCCCGGCCGTCAAAGACCGCATTGGCCGTGAATTGCTTGAGGAACCTTCGGCCGTTGCTGCCAAAGGGAACATGATCGCCGATGGGGTATCGGAGGAACTGGATGAATTGCGCCACATTGCCTATTCAGGAAAGGACTACCTTGCCTCACTGAGGCAGCGTGAAATTGAGCGTACAGGTATCCCATCCATCAAAATATCATTCAACCAGGTATTCGGATACTACCTGGAAGTGACCAATACCCACAAAGACAAGGTGCCGGAAGACTGGCACAGAAAGCAGACCCTGACCAACTCGGAACGCTACATTACCCCGGAACTGAAAGAGTATGAAGAGAAGATCCTGAGTGCAGAGGAACGGATACTGAACCTGGAAATTCGCCTGTTTCAGGAGCTGGTGGAAGAGGTGGGTCGTTATGTGGCGCCCATACAGGTGAATGCCCATGTGATTGCCCGGCTGGATTGTCTGTCTTGTTTTGCCCTTGTGGCCCGGCGGAACAATTACGTGCGTCCCGGGATCAACGATTCATACGTGCTGGACATCAAAGGAGGGCGTCATCCGGTGATTGAACAGCAACTTCCCCCGGGCGAGGAATATGTGGCCAATGACGTATTGCTTGACAATGAGACACAGCAGCTGATGGTCATTACCGGGCCAAATATGTCAGGGAAATCGGCATTGCTGAGACAGACCGGCCTGATTGTATTGATGGCACAGATGGGATCATTCGTGCCGGCCGAAAATGCATCAATCGGACTGGTGGATAAGATATTCACCCGGGTGGGCGCCTCCGACAACATCTCTTCGGGGGAGTCTACTTTCATGGTGGAGATGAACGAAACGGCCAGCATACTGAACAACATATCGGATCGTAGTCTGATCCTGCTGGACGAGATCGGGCGCGGTACCAGTACCTATGATGGAATCAGCATTGCCTGGGCCATTGCCGAATTTTTACATGAGCATCCCATGTTCAGGGCCAAAACCCTGTTTGCCACTCACTATCATGAATTGAATGAGATGGCAGCCTCTTTTTCCAGGATCAGGAATTTCAATGTGTCTGTGAAAGAGGTACACAATAAGGTGATCTTTTTGCGAAAGCTGGTCCCCGGCGGGAGTGCGCACTCTTTCGGGATCCATGTGGCCCGCATGGCCGGAATGCCCAGGCCTGTGATTGAACGGGCCAATGCCATCCTTTCCCGGCTTGAACAATACCACGGCCACGACGAACTAACCGGTAAAGCTGCCTCGCATTCAGCCGGACAAAAAAAACAGGACGATTATCAGCTGAGCTTTTTTCAGCTGGATGATCCCTTGCTTTTACAAATAAAAGAAGATATCCTGAATACGGATGTGAATACCCTGACTCCGGTGGAGGCCCTGATGAAGCTCAATGAAATCAAGCGTTTGCTTGGAGAGTAGCAGCACAGGGAATAATGCGCTCCCCTTTTAACCGGGCCGGGGCCGGATCAGAGAGACGCAGAGAACAGGATCAGTTCCTGTAACCCAGATTCTGGAGTACTTCGTCGCTCAGGTCGTAGCGCACATCGGTATAGATCATCGACACACCTCCTGCCCGGTCAAAGATCACGGCATAGTTTCCGCTTGAAGCAATCTCCTCAACGGCACTGTGTACCTTGTCCTGAATGGGTTCAAGCAGCTCCTCCCTTTTTTGGAAAAGCTCTCCTTCCCGGCCAAAACGCTGCATCTGTAATTCTTTGGCCTCCTGTTCAAGCCGGACGATCTCATCTTCCCTTTCCTGCTTCATTTCATCGGGAAGCAAGGGTGCTTCAGCCTGATATTCCCGGTAAAGCCGGTCTACTTCGGCGAACATGTCTTCCAGTTCAGCCTGCCATTCAACCGACAGCTGCTCGATCTCCCTTTCAGCTGCCTGGTATTCCGGGATGTTGTCAAGGATGTACTCTGTATCTACGTACGCGAATCTTTGTCCCCATGCGGTGGTGGTCATGATGGCCACCAGCAGGGTTAAAAAAAGTTTTTTGTTCATAAGGGATCCTCCTGAATGATTGGGTTAAGATAGCACAACTGCCTGTTAGTTGATATCCTGGCCGATAGAGAAGTGGAACTGCCCGCCAGAGGAATTTGGCCGTCCCGGAATGTCATCAAAGCCGTACCCGTAATCGATACCCAGCAGGCCGAACATAGGCAGGAACACCCTGACCCCAACACCCGCAGAGCGTTTGATATCGAACGGATTGAAAGAACGGAGATCGGAAAAGGCATTACCTCCTTCCACAAAGGCAAGTGCATAGATGGTCGCCATGGGATTGAGTGAAACGGGATAGCGCAGCTCCACCGAATATTTGCTATAAGCGTTTGCCCCGATAAATTCACCCTGTGCATCAGTGGGTGTGAGGGAATAATTTTCATAACCACGCATGGCAATTACTTCACGGCCATCAATTTCCCAGCCTGTCAGTCCGTCGCCACCCAGATAGAATCTTTCAAACGGTGGATAGCCGATGTCTGAATTGTAAAAGCCCAGGAAGCCATAGCGTATCTTGGCTGCTACGATCAAATCTCCCACAATGGGGGTGAAATAGTCTGTTTTCATCTTCCATTTGTGGTATTCCAACCAGCGGTATTTGTCCTGCGGGTCGGCATCTTTCAGATTCTCTCCTGTTACAAGGGTGTAGGGTGGTGTTAACTGCAACGACAGCGATACCTCAGAACCAGACCGCGGGAACAGGTCGGCATCCTTTGAGTTCCTCCCAAACTCAACATTGTAGCTGAGATTATGCGATTGTCCGTTGTCAAAGACAAACCGAATCGGACTGTTCAGGATGTCATAATGCTGATAGTTGGC
Source organism: uncultured Bacteroidales bacterium (assembly GCA_964463915.1). Classification (GTDB taxonomy): domain Bacteria; phylum Bacteroidota; class Bacteroidia; order Bacteroidales; family UBA7960; genus PUPG01. Next base: position 46,918 of record CAYXEH010000005.1, read on the forward strand.
CGATTGCCTGAGGTAAAAATAATCATCGGGCAGCGTCAGCCGTTTAGCAAGCCCTACCGAGGCGCCCAGGATAGAATAATAACCGTAATTAGGGTCGCTTCGGGCCAGGTTGCGGCGATGGGTGGTTTGATAGAAAGACACACTCAAGGCATTGGGTTTCTCCCCGCCGAGCCATGGTTCAACAAAGGAGGCACTATATGAAATGTAGCCCCGTCCATAAGTTTGCGCCCTCAGTGACAGGGTTTGCCCGTCACCGGTTGGCAGCGGCCGCCATGCATCCCTGTCAAAGAAATTGCGGGTGGAGAAGTTGTTAAAGGAAATCCCCACTGTCCCGATGATACGGTTGGCTCCCCATCCGCCCGACAATTCGATCTGGTCGGAAGAAGTCTCCTCCAGGATATATTCGATGTCTACTGTATTGTCCTGGGGATTAGGAATGGGGTTTACCTCAATCGATTCCTGGTCAAAATATCCCAGCTGAATGATCTCCCGCTGACTTCTGATAATTGCTGAACGGCTGAAGAGTTGACCTGGGCGGGTTCTGATCTCACGCATGATCACGTGGTCATTGGTACGTGTGTTTCCCGTTACACTCACCCTGTTGATCCTTGCCTGCTCTCCTTCATGGATACGGATCTCCAGGTCAATAGAGTCATTCTCCACGGCCACTTCAACCGGATCAAGATTAAAAAACAGGTAGCCGATGTCGAGGTAGAGTGAACTGACATCCCCCTGCTCCATATTCATGGAAAGGTTTTGTTCCAGTTTTGTCTGATTATATTCATCCCCGGAGCTGATCTGCAATATTTCGTTCAGGTCCTCGTCTGAGTAAACGGTATTGCCTACCCAGTTTATGTCTCTGAAATAATAAGTAGGTCCTTCTTCGATGTGGAGGTCTATTTCGATGCGGTTGTCATCTACGAAATAAACTGAATCTTTGACAATCCGCGCATCCCGCTTACCCAGCTCGTTATATCGTTCGATAATTCGTTGCTTGTCTTTTCGGAAATCTTCTTCCACCAGCTTGGAGGATGAAAATAAAAAGAGGAGGCTCCTTTCGCGGGTGTCTTCCATGAGTCGCTTAATCTTCCAGTCGCTGAGTACTTCATTTCCGTAAATGTTTACTTCCCGGATTCGTGTGCGGCGGCCACGGTCGATCTCAAATTCCAGGATCAGTTGGTTTGTCCTGGCGGTATCCACTTTCTGCCGGATCTCGACTTCAGGGGTCATATACCCTTCTTCCTGGTAATAATCCTCGATAACGGTCTGTGCCCTGTAAAGGAGGTTGTCGGTTACCACATCCCCCCTGGTGAGATTCAGTCTTTCTTTGATCTCGTCTTCATCTGATTTTTTGGCACCGATGAATTCATAGCTTGAAAGCCTGGGGCGTTCCTTCAGTTCTATTTCAAGAAAAACCACATCGTCCTGTACGGAGATAATGCCGATGCTCACATCCTCAAACAAACGTTGTCGCCAGAGTTGTTCGATGGCATTGGTGATGTCTTCACCCGGAATCGTGATTTCCTGGCCCACGGTAAGCTGTGAAACCATGATCACGACATTTTCATTGATATTCTCCGTGCCGGTAACTGAGATTCCTCCGATCTGGTATTCTCTGGGATTATTCGGGTCAATGGTGATTTCCTCACCAGTCTGGACCTGCTGTGCCTGAACGGCCACAGGAAAGAAACAGAAAACTAGGGTGAACAGAAGAATGATTTTATGCATTGTCTGGAAAGTATTTCAAGCTTGTTTGACATCATCGGCATGGCATTCAACCTTCCCGAAACGCCTTTCGCGGCGTTGGTAGTCGATGATGGCCTGGTAAAAATGTTTTTTTCTGAAGTCTGGCCAGAGCACCGGTGTAAAATGCAGCTCGGTATAGGCCAATTGCCAAAGTAAAAAGTTACTTATTCGCAATTCTCCACTTGTGCGTATCAATAAATCGGGGTCAGGAAGGTGGGAGGTTTCCATTGCCTGTTCCACCAGTTCCTGGTCGATATCTTCAGGATCTATGCTTTTTTTCGCTACTTTGCGCGCAATCTTTTTTGCCGCATTGGTAATTTCCCAACGTGCACTGTAGCTGAGCGCTATGTTGAGTGTCAGCCCTGTATTTCCGGATGTCAACTCTATGGCCTCTCTTAGTGTTTTTCTGCAGGAAGCAGGCAGGGAGTCAATATCACCGATGGCCTGTAGCCTCACATTGTTTTTGTGGAGTTCCAGGGTTTCATTTTCAATGGCGTGGGTTAGTAGCCCCAGCAGGGTATCCACCTCTTTGTGGGGGCGGCACCAGTTTTCGGTGGAAAAAGCGAAAAGTGTCAGATAGGGAATGCCAATTTCAGCAGCTGCCCTGACGGTATCCCGCACGGACTCCACCCCACTTTCATGTCCGAAAATGCGCTCCTTGCCCTGTTGTTGTGCCCAGCGCCCGTTCCCGTCCATGATAATTGCCACATGGCAGGGAAGCTTTTCGGTGTTAATACGCTGCTTTAGATCCATTACCAATCAATAAATTATAACTCCAAAAAGGAGGACAAATTTCATAAAATGTTCCGACAAAAAAAAGGAAAACCCCAAAGTTTAAGAAAATTTATACTAAAACGGCGTATGCGGGCAGCGTGCTGAAGAACGGTCAATGATTTTGTAGGTAAGAATCAGCCCGGCAAATCCATACCAATCGTTTCCCCGGGGATTACCCCTTAGGCTCACCTGGTCAAGGTAATCAGTGCCGGTTCTCCTCAGCCCCCATTCCATCCCACCACTGATATTCGATGTGATGTGGTATTTCAGCCCGCCGCCAAACAAATAGGTTGAACTGATTTTGTTATCTGCATCGGGCTGTTCTGCTGTGTCCAGGTGGGTTTTGGTGCCGGAACCGTAGTTGCCGTCAAAAAAGAGATAGCCCATTCCCAGGAAAAGATAGGGAGAAAACAACGATTCCTCTTCTCCGGTGACATAAGGAAGGAAGTTGACCTCACCCTGGACAGAAAGTTCCGTAATGTTGGTTTCAAAGCGAAATACTCCGCCGTTTTCTAAAATGGAAAAGGGGCTGCCTTCGTCTGTGCCGCTGACATTCCCATGCGCCAGATTTACCCTGGCCGACAGGTGGTTGTCCAAATTATAGCGGATAAACCCACCGAATGCGGGTGCCGGATGCTTGAACTGCCCCTGTGGTCCCTGGTTCAGATCCCCCGAGTAATAGGCTCCGCCCCCGAAAAGTCCCAGCTCATAAACCTGGGCTTCTGTGGTAAGCGTTGCCATTCCCAGAAAAACAAATACAAGGAGACTGTTGAATTTCATGCCGGCGCGTTAATGAGTTCAGAGATAACAATGGTTTATGAGAAATAACGACTTGTGCCGAATAATATTTTGTACTTAGTTCCTTTTATCCAGCCCCCAGGCCAGTTTGTTGCGGATGGTTTTGTAAAAATCCTTTTGCCCGATGCCGATCAGGTTGATAGAAAAGGGAGCCCGCTTAATAAAGAGTTCTTCTGTGGTGTTCATGGGGCGTGACCTGGAATCAAGAGTCAGGAGGTAGTCCTGTGTGCGCCCGGATATCCGCAGCTTTACCACCGCGCTGTCAGGAATCACGATCGGACGGACTGTCAGGTTGTGGGTGGCGATGGGGGTGATGACCAGGGTTTTGCTTTCCGGGGAAATGATCGGTCCGCCACAACTCAGCGAATATCCGGTTGATCCGGTTGGTGTGGAGATGATCAGCCCGTCGGCCCAGTAGGTGTTCAGAAACTGGTCATCCACGTAGGCCTTGATCTTGATCATGCTGGAATTGTCGCGTTTCAGTACAGTCAGCTCATTGAGTGCATAGTTAAAGTCACCGAATAGTTCCGGGGGCGAATACAACTGCAGCATGGCCCGGTTGTCGATCGCATAATCACCCGATATCAAAGCCTTTGAGGCATAAGAAACTTCATCGGTTGAGATGGCAGACAGGAATCCAAGACGCCCGGTATTGATCCCCAGTACCGGTATGCCGGAGTTTTGTAACAGGGTAATGGTGTCTAGCAGTGTGCCGTCTCCACCGATGCTGATCATGCAGAAGGTGTCCTTGTCGGGTTGTTCGTTTGCCGACAGTACCCTGAAGGGTTTGTTAAACTTTACATGCCCCTTAATATGGGTATAGAGCCCTTCATAGATCAGAAAATGAGTAACCCTTTCTTCCATAATGTGTACTATGAGCCGAAAGTTATCCAGGAAGGCGGGATCCAGTGCCCTTCCAAAAAAAGCGATTTTCATGAGGGTCTATTTTTTTCGAAGGTAATAAAAATGAAGATATTGGCCGGTGTTACATCATTTCCAATCTGTGGGCGTCGAGTTTCAGGAAAGTGAACAACATCAGGGTAACGCCCCAGAGGGAGGATCCTCCGTAACTAATCAGCGGTAAGGGAATCCCGATTACCGGCACGACACCAACGGTCATCCCGATATTGATGGCAAAGTGGAAGAATAATATGGAAAGGGTGGCGTATCCGAAAACCCGGCTAAAGGTTGATCGCTGTTTCTCAGCCAGGTATAGGAGGCGCAAAAGCAGGCTTGTGTAAAGACCGATGATTACCAGGCTGCCGATAAACCCCCATTCTTCACCGACGGTACAGAAGATAAAGTCCGTAGATTGTTCGGGAATAAAGTCAAACTGGGTCTGCGTACCCTGCAGAAAGCCTTTGCCGGCAAAACCTCCTGACCCGATGGCGATCTTCGACTGGCGAAGGTTATAGCCGGCGCCCTGCAGGTCAGCTCCGCCATGTAGCAATACCTCAATTCTTGCTTTATGATGAGGTTGCAATGCATTTTCGAAGGTGTAATCCACAGAATATACAAAAGCTGCCAGCAGTAAAAAAAGCCCGATCAGTTGCGGGATCACCCTGTTTTTCTTTCTCATCAGGAACCCGACTGCCAGGGTAATCACAGCCAATGACCCAATGATGATAAATTCGTTGAATACCAGGGTAAGAATAAAGAGGACCACTGCCACTGCCCCGAAGAACAGGACCAGGCCTCCGATGTAGCCTTCCCGGAAAAGCACAAGAATGAAGGAGGCAAAAACCAGGGTGGTTCCTACATCTTTCTGCAGTAAAACCAGTACAGCCGGTAACAGGATAATGCCAAAGGCCTTTATGCGTGTGAAAAACCCGGGTTTTTTTGCCCTGACTCTGCTTATGAAAGCGGCCAGTGCCAATATGGTACCATATTTGGCAATTTCTGATGGCTGGAAAGCAAATCCGCCCACCCGGAACCACGCCCGGGTGGCGTTAATCTCCACACCGAAGAACAATACTCCTATCAGGACCAGCAACAGGCTGACATAGATTATCCCGGAAAAACTGGTGAAAAACCTTATGTCAATGGTAAGTACTGCTGCGGCCAGAATGAATGCCCCCAGTACCCATATGAACTGTTTGCCGTAGCTGGTCCCGAGGTCAAAAATATGGTGATACGACCCGGTGTATTCGGAAGCGAATATGTTAACCCAGCCAATGGTTACCAGGGCCAAAAACAGGAATAATACCGTTTTGTCAATGTTTTTGAAAATATTGATTTGCCTTGTCATTGGGCGTTTTATTGTGCGTCTTCCGGATTGGCCGTTAAAAACTTTGCATCCAGTATCCGTTGTTCAAACCATGCCCGGTTTACTTCCCGGGTCAGGTATTTTTCAATCATCAGGCTGGCGATGGGAGCTGCCCATACCGAGCCATGACCGGCATTTTCCACCACCACTGATATGGCGATCTGCGGATCCTCTACCGGGGCAAATGCTACGAAAACCGAGTGGTTTTCCCCGTGTGGGTTCTGCACTGTACCGGTTTTGCCGGCTATTTCAATATCAGGAATGGCTGAGAAACTACCCGTTCCGTCTGCCATTACCTGATGCATAGCTTCCGCCATGGTCTCAAAATGATCCCTGTCGATGTCAATATTGTTGGCCAGACCGAACTGGTTGTTTTTGTTGTCGGGGTTGCCGATGGCTTTAACTACATGCGGGGTGATATAATACCCCCGGTTGGCTACGGCAGCGCTCATGTTGGCCAGCTGCACGGGGGTAACTCCCAGCTCTCCCTGGCCAATCCCCAGTGAAAGGATGGTCTGGGAGCGCCATCCGTTGGATCCGTATATCCTGTCATAGTAGTCAGGGGTTGCCACCTGACCCGCCAGCTCGTGCGACAAATCGCTTCCAAAAGGTGCTCCCAGGCCGAAGCTGGTCACATAGTCACGCCACTGCTGCAGTGATTCCTGGATGCTTTCAAATTTTGACTGGTTGATGGTGTTTTGAAAAATGATGCTGGAAAAGGTGTTGCAGCTGTGTTGAATGCTACTGATGGCGTTGACCGGGCTGGGATGTGACCGGCAACGTATACTGATGCCGCTGGTATGGTAAATGCCGCTGCAGTTGTAGGAGGTGTAAGGAGTGATGACCTCTTCCTGCAGGGCGATCAGTGTGTTGATGATCTTGAATACCGATCCAGGTGGGTATTGCGCCATCAGTGCACGGTTGAACAGGGGGTTGAGGGAGTCATTCTGTAACATGCGGTAATTCCTCGTACGTTCCCTGCCTACCAGCAAACCAGGGTCAAAAGCCGGTGAGGTCACCAGCGACAATATCTCTCCTGTGGATGGTTCAATGGCGACAATGCTACCCCTTTTGTTTTGCATTATTCGCTCTCCATACACCTGTAGTTCTGCATCCAGGGTGGTATAGAGATCCTTTCCGGCCACGGCCAGGGTGTCAAAGCGGCCTTCCTGGAATGGCCCGGCGTCCCGGTTATGTACGTCCACCATGCGGATCCGCACTCCTTTCTGCCCCCTGAGTTGTTCCTCGTAAGCCCTTTCCACCCCGCTGATCCCGATATAGTCGCCCGGACGGTAGTAAGGGTCATTGTTGATGACGTTGGGTCCTGCTTCACCGACATAACCAAAGGTGTGTGTGGCGATGGGGTAGGTATATTTCCGCAGGGTTCGGGGTTGGACGAAAAAGCCCGGGTAACGGAACAGTTTTTCCTGGAAAGAGGCAAAAGAGGTTTTGGAAATCTGTCGTTCAAAGACCGAAGGCCTGAAGCGGGAGTACTGCCTGGCCTGAAGCATCCGGCTTTCAAAGGTTGCCACATCAATCCCCAGCAATTTGCAGAATTCCAGGGTGTCAATCTCAGAAACCTGACCGGGAATCACCATCAAATCGTAATGAGCTTCATTATAAACAAGCAATTCCCCGTTTCTGTCATAGATCAGCCCCCGTGACGGATAATCGGTCATATACCGGAGGTAATTGCTCAGGGCAGAAGTCTTGTAGGAGGGATCTGCAATCTGCAGCATAAACAATTGCACGAGCAACAGAAGGCTGGTTGCCAGGATAATGCCGGCAACAATTTTCCTTCGGTTGCTATACTGTCCGGGATTGTGTTGAATCTGCATAAAAGTATGGGGGTGTTGCCCTTGGGGGTCGTTTCCCTTCATGCAAAAATACAGATTCGGCGTCACATGAGACAGCCTTTTCCAAACAAATTTTTACCTTAGTGCAAGCGAAAACAATAAAATAACTATAATTATGGCAAAGAAAAAGATCCTGGTACTTGGTGCGGGAATGATTGGCAAGGCGATTGCCATTGACCTCTCTGACATTTATGCAGTTACTTCTGCAGACATCGACAAAAAATCCCTTGACTTCCTATCGGAAAATTATCCGATAAAAGGAGTTGCGGTCAACCTGATGGAAGAGGACGCCGTTGGCTCCCTGGTGAAAGATTTTGACCTGGTTGTTTCGGCTGTTCCGGGCTTCATGGGGTATGATATTCTTAAGACCGTGATAGAGGCAGGTAAAAACATCGTGGATATTTCCTTTATGCCGGAAGATTTCATGGAACTGAACGCCCTTGCTGCGGAAAAAGGGGTGACTGCCATTACCGATGCCGGGGTGGCTCCGGGTTTGCCCAATTTATTTGCCGGCCGGCTAAACGAAACCATGGAAATATCTGATTTTGAATACATGGTGGGCGGACTTCCCCGCGTCAAAGTGTATCCCTTTTATTACAAGGCTCCTTTCTCGCCCATTGATGTGGTGGAGGAATACACCCGCCCGGCCCGTTACATTGAGAAAGGGAAGTGGATGACCAAACCCGCCATGAGCGAGCCGGAACTGGTGTTTTTTGACAAAGTGGGTACCCTGGAAGCTTTTTATACCGACGGGTTGCGCTCACTGTTACGAAACATGGACCACATCCCCAACATGAAAGAGAAAACCCTCAGGTACCCCGGCCATATTCAGTTGATACAGGCACTTAAAACCGCCGGATTCTTTGATACCGAAGCTTCCGTAACGGTGAACAACACAAGCATACGGCCCATTGATTTTACCTCCAGGGTGCTGATCCGTGACTGGCAGCTGGATCCCAATGAGCCTGAATTCACTGTGATGCGTATTGAGGTCAGGGGCAAAGAAGACGGAAACAAAGTGAAGGTCGTGTATGACCTGTATGATGAATATGACCAGGACAATAAAATCTCTTCCATGGCCCGGACCACCGGTTTTACTGCCACTGCCAATGCGGGACTGATCCTTACCGGCACTTTTACCGGCAAGGGTGTTTACCCGCTTGAGCTGATCGGGATGGACCAGGAGTGCTTTGACTTTGTGATGGATTACCTGGAAGTCCGTGACATCACTTTTGACCGGAAGGCGGTTATCGGGAGTTGATTGACCTGTGCTAAGCTGCTCCGGGCCTGCCCCGGGCCGGGTCCGGTTTAATGGTCCCGGAGCTGACGTCTCAGGAACTGGGCGTTGACAGCTACTACAACAGTGCTGGCACTCATCAGGATCGCTCCCATTGCGGGGCTGATCAGAATGCCTGCGGTGTATAATACCCCGGCAGCAAGAGGGATGGCTACCACATTGTACCCCGTTGCCCATACAAAGTTCTGGATCATCTTTCTGTAGGTGGCCTTGCCGAAAAGGATCAAAGAGGAAATGTCTTTCGGGTTGCTGTTTACCAGGATGATGTCAGCCGTTTCGGCGGCAATGTCCGTACCCGAGCCCACGGCAATCCCTATATCCGCGGCAGCCAGAGCCGGGGCATCGTTGATCCCGTCGCCGGTCATGGCCACAAATTCTCCCTTTTTCTGAAATTCTTTGAGCTTCTCAAGTTTCTGATCAGGCATTACACCGGAAAAATAGCCGTCCATACCAAGCTCTTTACTCACGCTTTTTGCCACTTTTTCGTTGTCACCGGTGATCATATACAATTTAATGCCACTTTCCTTCAGTGTTTTTATTGCCTCGAATGATTCTTTGCGGATTTCATCAGCCAGGGCAATGAAGCCGGCCAGCTTCTTATCCGCCATCACGAAAACCACCGATTCAGCCTCACTCCGGTAGGCCTTGTCCGGGATCTCAATATTTTTTTCCTTTACAAATCCCGGGCTAACTACCTTTATTTTCTGATTGTCTACATCGGCTTCCACGCCCTGGCCGCTGATGGCATTGAAATCACCGGCTTCAGGCAACTCAATCTCCTCATCCTTTACTTTTTGCATGATACCGGCAGCAAGCGGATGTTCTGATTTGCTTTCCAGCGCTCCGGCCAGCTGCAGGATCTGCTTGTCATCAAAATCATCATGAAGAGATCCAAAGCGGGTTACCACAAAATTCCCTTTGGTCAGGGTGCCTGTTTTGTCAAACATCATCAGTGATATTTTCCGGGTGTTCTCAAAGGCTGTCCTGTTACGGATCAGCAATCCGTTACTTGCGGCCAGGGAGGTTGATATGGCCACTACCAGTGGTACGGCCAGGCCCAGGGCATGCGGGCAGGTAATGACCATTACCGAGGCCATCCGCTCCAGGGCAAACACAAATGGCTGGCCGATGATCACCCCGGTGGTCAGTGTTCCAAAACCCGCTGTAAGGGCGATGATGGTCAGCCAGAAAGCGATGCGGTCTGCCAGGTGCTGGGTTTTGGATTTCTTATCCTGGGCCTCACGGACCATCCCGATCACTTTGCTCAGGTAGGCTTCCTCTCCGACTTCCTCCACGGTTACCTGCAACGAACCGTTGCCATTGATCGTACCACCGATCACCTTGTCACCTTCTGCTTTTTTGACCGGTTTGGACTCACCGGTAACCATGGCCTGGTTGACATTACTGCTTCCTTCAGCCACCACGCCATCAACCGGAATTTTTTCTCCCGGACGAACCACCACCACGTCATTTTTCTTTAGTTCATCTACCGGCACATCTTCTGTTTTCCCGTCCTTGAGCAAATGGGCCTCTGAAGGCATCATTTCCACCAGCTTCTGCAATGAGCGGGAGGCCCCCAGTACCGATTTCATCTCAATCCAGTGGCCGAGCAGCATGATGTCAATCAGGGTGGCCAGTTCCCAGAAAAAAGTGGCCCCTTCTACTCCGAAAGTTGTGGCCGTACTGTACCCCCAGGCAACCGTGATCGCCACGGCAATCAGGGTCATCATTCCGGGCTGCCTCTGCTTCAGTTCCCCGACCAGTCCGCTCAGGAAAGGCCAGCCGCCATAAAAATAGACCACACTCGACAGGGCAAACAGAATGTATTGGTCATAGTCCGCGAGCAGAGAAAATTCAAACCCCAGCAGATCCTGCAGCATGGGCGACAAAAGCAGGATGGGGATGGTAAAGCCCAACGCAATGAAGAACCGTTGCCGGAAATCCCTGATCATCATCTCATGATGACCGGTATGGTCATGGCCGCCTTCACCGTGGTCGCCGTCATGATTGTCATGTTTCCCGTTGTCGTGGCCGCCGCTTTGACGGCTGGAACCATGTTCGCCTTCACCGTGGCTGTCGTCATGTTGGTTGGGTTTTTTACCCTTGTGGCCGCTGCTTTGGTGGCTGGAGCCAGGTGTTCCTTTGCCCTGGCCGCCGCTTTGGTTCTCATGGGTCTCCGCATTGTTGTGCTTATTGCGGTTTTTTTCATCTTTATGAGAATGTGTCATATGTTATCTTTCGAGGTTTTTCGATTGAGTGAGGTCTGCCAGGAATAATTCCGGGGATCCGGCCAAATTGACCATGCCGGTTCGGAGTTTGGTCATGCCAGCGCGGAGGATGACCTGATCTACCCGGAGGTATACCGAATCTGCCCGGAGGACTACGGGGTCAACGTGGAGAGAGCCCGGGGCCAGGCAATCAGGCAATGGTAATATCTTTATTCAGGTACACATCCTGAATAAGGTTCAGCAGCCTGACTCCGTCTTTCATGGGGCGCTGGAAGGCCTTGCGCCCGGAAATGAGCCCCGTTCCGCCTGCCCGTTTATTGACCATGGCTGTTTTAGCCGCATCGGCAAAATCGCTCTCGCCGGAAGAGGCCCCGCCGGAGTTGATCAGTCCGATTTTTCCCATGTAGCAATTGACTACCTGGTAACGGCACAGGTCTATGGGGTGGTCTGAAGAAAGTTTTTCGTACATATCGGGATGGGTCTTCCCGAACTTCAGCGTCTTAAACCCGCCATTGCCCGCGGGAAGTTTTTGTTTGATCAGGTCGGCCTTGATGGTAACCCCCAGGTGGTTGGCCTGCCCGGTAAGGTCTGCCGCGGTATGGAAATCCTGCTCTTTGGTTTTGAATGCACTGTTCCGTGTATAGCACCACAGGATGGTGGCCATTCCCAGTTCATGTGCCCTTTCAAAGGCTTCGGCTACCTCGATGATCTGCCTGTTCGACTCCTCCGATCCGAAATAAATGGTGGCGCCCACTGCGGCGGCGCCCAGGTTCCATGCCTCATCCACGCTGCCGAACATAATCTGATCGTGTTTGTTGGGATAGGTCATCAGCTCGTTGTGGTTGATCTTCACAACAAAAGGAATCTTGTGGGCATACTTCCGGGCATTCAGTGCCAGACCGCCGAAGGTGGTCGCAACGGCATTGCATCCTCCTTCAATGGCCAGCTTGATGATGTTTTCCGGGTCGAAATAGATGGGATTGGGGCCAAAAGAGCTGCCCCCGGTGTGCTCGATCCCCTGGTCAACCGGCAGGATTGACAAATAGCCGGTGCCGGCAAGTCTGCCATGGTTATAGATCCGTGACAGGTTGATGAGTGTGCGGGTGTTGCGGTCGCTGTTCCCGAAAACCCTGTCAAGAGCATCCGGGCCGGGAAGACTGAGCTGTTCCTTCGGAATGGTTGATGACTGATGCTTCAGCAATGAGGCCGCATCGTTCCCCAGTAATTTTTCCAGGTCTTTTGTGGTGTGAATCAGTGTGTCCATAATGCCAGTATTTTTTGATTAACCAATACGTAATCAGGATTTTCCTAAATATACAAAATATTTGTGTGTTTTCCCTGATGAAACATTGGAAACACTTCCCTGATTAAGGAAAACCCCGTTGCGCAATAAGAAGCGGACTTCTTTCGGGAAGGGATAACTGGCAGGGCAACGGCTGGTACGTCAGGTTGCAGGTACCCGGTTAGTTTCTTCTGAACAATCTTCGCAGCAAGCCGGGCCTTTCCTCTTCCTGCTTTTCTTTATCAAAGGTAATGGTGGGGTCGCGGAAACGGTCTATCAGGCGGTCGAGCCACCCTTTTTCTTCAAACCCGGGACAATCCATGGCTGAGGCCAGGTGTTCCGGAAGGGCAGGGAAGGGGGTGCTGAATCGTTCGGTCAGTTCCGGATCTGACTGGATCTGCCGCATGGTCATGGCTACGATGGGAAGAGCCAGTGCGGTGGCTGAGCCATTGATTCCGTTGTTGAAATGTACGGCCGGTGAAGCGGCTCCCACTCTGCTGATCAACAACATCCGGGGATTGTAGGCGGTAAACCAGGCGTCTGCGTAGTTCTGGGAGGTGCCTGTTTTTGCAGCCACCGGCAGGGTCACTCCATAGTGATTGCGCAGGGAGGTGGCGGTTCCGTTACTTACAGCTACCCGGAGCATGGCACTGATCAGCTGGCTGGTTTCTTCAGAGATCACCCCCTTTGCTGGCCGGCTTTGCTCATGTTCATAGATGATGCTCCCGTCAGGGGCTGATATGGTGGCGATGGTGTAAGGTTCAACCAGGTAACCTCCGTTGGCGAATGCGGCGTAAGCCACGGCAAGTTCTGTAATCCCTGCCTCTGCTGTCCCCAGGGCCAGGGAAGGAATATTTCTGAGCGGGTAGGAAAACCCCATCTCTTCCCATAACCGGTTAACTGGTGTAAATCCCGTTTCCATAAACAAGTGAAAAGTCGGGACATTCATGGAACGGGCAAGGGCCCCCGTCATGGAATACCTGCCCCCATAGGAGCCGTCGTAGTTCACCGGGCTGTAGCCGGTGAAATCCGCAATCACGAGGGAATCGTTGTCAAAATACCGGCAGGGGTCCATTCCCGTTTCAAGGGCCGCTGCGTACAATATGGGCTTGAATGCCGAAGCCAGCTGACGCCTTGCCCTGATCTGGTCCCAGGGGTGGGTGGCGTGGTCGATGCCCCCGATGTAGGCAGTGACTGCCCCCGATGCAGGATCCATCCCCAATACGCCCCCGTGCAGCAAGCCGAGGGCCTGGTAAAGGCTGTCGCGCACCGACAGGGAGTCGCCCCTTATGCCCTCCCAGCTGAATACCTGCTGCCAGTGTACCTCATCGGCCCGTTCAGACAGTCCCGATCGCTGTAGTTCCCTTTCCACAATGCGGTCAAATTGCTGCCTCCCGGCCTCCCGGCGATATTGGGCATCCAGCCGCGATTGCATCACCCGCAAGTGCGAACGGAAAGCATCCAGGGCATGCTGCTGCAGTGTCATATTCAGGGTGGTATGGATCAGTAGCCCATCGGTTTCCGGGTGATATTTTACCCCGGTTTCCTGGTATATATCTTCCAGGATGCGTGCGGCCTCCCGTTTGACATTTTCAAGAAAATACTCCGTTTGCGCATCAGAAAAAGCGGCGAGATAGTCCAGATCGAGGGGGGTGTTTCGAAGAGAATCGGCGGCGGCTTCCAGGATGTATTCGTGCCTTTCCATCTGTCCGATCACCACATTGCGCCTTGCAAGGGCCCGCCCGGGGTACAATCGTGGATTATAGGAGGTATTGGCTTTCAGCATGCCAACCAACACGGCCGACTCCTGCACATTCAGATCAGCCACGTGTTTGCTGAAAAAGCGTTCAGCTGCAGCCTCCACCCCGAATACATTTTCACCAAAAGGGACAGAATTCAGATAAAGGACCAGGATCTCCCCTTTGCTGAAGGTCTTTTCGAGCCGCCTGGCGATAATGATCTCTTTGGTCTTGTTCACAGGCAGTGTGAGGGCACCATGGTTTTTCCTGCCAAAGAGATTCTTGGCCAGCTGCTGGGTGATGGTGCTCCCACCGCCCGATTGCGGATCTCTCAGCAGTACCGACCTGAAAAGCACCCTGAACATACTCCTGACGTCCAGCCCGTGATGGCGGTAAAACCTGTGGTCTTCCGTGGCAACCAGTGCATCGATCAGGTGCGCAGGGAGCTGGTCATATTCTACATTGGTGCGGTTCTCCAGGAAAAATTTACCGACCAGTTCCCCATCTGCGGAAAGCACCAGGGAAGCCGTGGCATTCTCCATCTCCTCCCAGTCTTCGCGGTCCGGCAAGGGACCGAACATCCCCGCGTAAATTAAAGCGATGAATACCAAAAGAACCCCTGTCGCCAGCAGCAAGGGAAATACAATCAGGTTCCGGGTTTTTCTGCGCATATATCAATCGTTCTTTTTCAGAACGAGTTCTGCAGACGATTATTGGATGCCGT
>CAYXEH010000005.1:61727-90058 GCA_964463915.1 uncultured Bacteroidales bacterium
GGATGCCGTTTTTGGATAAAGTTACCGGCGAATTTATATTTTTGTATATGTGCTTTCATTCACGACAGAGCAAGAATGCCCGGGCCCTGGAAAAACGTTTCCGCGCAAAAATTGAACAGGCGGAACTGTTTGAGCCATCTGATCATTACAATGGGTTTACTTTCCCGAAAACCCCTGTGGTTGCCAATGAGCAACCCGGACTGATCCGGCATTTTCAGTGGGGCCTGATCCCGTTCTGGGCCAAAGATGAAGGAATCCGCCAATACACCCTCAATGCGAAAATAGAAACCCTTCACAAAAAGCCCTCCTTTCGCCAGGCGGTGAAGAATCGCTGCCTGGTGATCGCCGACGGCTTCTATGAATGGCAGTGGCTTGATCCGAAAGGACGGCAAAAACAGAAATTTCTGGTGAAACTTCCGGGGGATGCACTCTTTGCCTTTGCCGGGATCTGGTCGGAGTGGGCACATCCTGCCACAGGAGAGGTGATCCACAGTTACAGCATCGTTACCACCGAAGCCAATGAACTGATGAGCCGCATCCACAACTCAAAAAAGCGGATGCCGGTGATCCTTACCGAAACCAACGAGAAAGACTGGCTCGAGGGCAGGGAGGTTGCAGACTTTGCCGGTGCGGATCCGGAGTTGCAGGGGGAACCCCTTTAACCCGGGTGCACGATGAAAAAATGGTCCAGGCGGTAAGCGCTACTCCAACGATTGCAGCAAATACCCAAAATCCCTAACCTACTGACTTGCAAAATCAATTGGTATGGCTGAATACAACGGAGTGATGATGCAATATTTCACTGGTATACACCGGAAAGGGCAGCCTGTGGAAACAGCTGAAAGAAAAGGCTCCCGAACTCGCCAGGGCGGGTGTAACCGCGTTGTGGTTCCCTCCAGCTTATAAAGGTGCTTAGGGTGCCGCGGATACAGGCTACGGGGTGTATGACCTGTTTGATCTTGGCGAGTTTGACCGGGAAAGGCCGGTCCGTACCAAATACGGTACCCGCGATGAGTACCTGGCCGCCATAAAGGCAACCCAAAATGAAGGCATCCATGTGTATGCCGACATTGTGTTCAATCACAAGCTGGGCGCTGACGAACCTGAAGAATTCCGGGCCACGCCCTATAACCCGGAAGACCGCCGGGTTGGTTTCGAGTTGGGTGAGCCGGGGCTGATGGCTCTTCAGTTATTGGTTCTCACGGCCTGGGGTTCGTGGGGGTTGCCTATATTATTGGGATGAAGCTGGCAGGTTGTTGGTTCTTATGGGTGGATTTATTAGGGGAGTTTATATTTACAATTCTGTTAATTTCGTCTTAATTATTTGATGATTTAAAATTTTGTTGTAATATTGATCAATTGTTTTATTGCAATAAGCGGATGCAGAAAAGCTTCGAAAGAGTATGCCTTACTTAATCCCCGGTCCCATGAAAAAATGTTACGCTTCTCTGATGGTGCTTTTTCTTTTGTTTTTTTTCGGCACCAATGCTCATGCCCAGTTTGAAGAGGGTACTAATTTTATCAATGCCCAGTTGACAGGTTTGGATATTGCCAAATGGGAATTTTCCATGGAAGGTGATGAGGATTCCAGTGAATTTACCCAATTTGGGTTAAATCTTGCAGGTGGCCATTATTTTCAGGATGATATGGCTGCAGTTCTGACATTGGGTTATTTATCAGTGTCGCCGGATGAGGGCGGTAGTTTTTCTGCATTGTCATTAACCGCAGGGGTACGGCGGCGTTTTAGTTCAAACTTTTTTGTCGGGGGCGGCCTGAGTCTGAATTCCATTAAGCTTGAGGATGATTTTAGCAACAATGACCTGAAGGCCTACCTGATTGCCCTGGAGGCCGGTTATACCTATTTTCTTACTGAAAGAGTAGCCATAGAGCCCGGCATTAACTACGCCTACAAATTTGCCGGTGAAATTACTGCTGAAGACGATATCTGGGTGAAATCGGAACATGATTCAGATAGTGTCGGTTTCGACCTGACGCGAATGGGCCTCAGCATTGGGATCTCTTACTACTTTTAATTAACGGTTATGGATATTCAAACAAAGTTGAGGGAACTTTTACTTCCCGTTCTGGGCCTTTCCTCCCTTGATCAGATACAGCCTGACCATTCCCTTGTGAACGACCTTGGTGCCGAGAGCATCGATTTTGTGGAGATCTTATACGCGATTGAAACCAATTTCGGGGTGAAGATCAGCGTACAGGAAATTTCAATGGTCGATTACGGGGCAAAGGATGCGCAGGAGGGTGTGGTGACTGAAGAACTGGCTGAGAAGTTGAATAAAGACTTTGAGACCAATCGGTTTAAGGCTGGCCAAACCGCCCGGGAAATTTTTGAAACATTTACGGTGCGTGAACTGGCAACGGTTGTCAGCCGAAAGATGCAGGAACAAAAAAGCAGCTGACCGTGAGATTTTACATGATAGACAGGATCAATGAGGTTTGCCCGGAGCAATACATTGAGGCGGTCAAGTGCGTATCAATGAGTGAGGATGTGTTCAACGAACATTTTCCCGGCTTTCCTGTTTTTCCCGGCTCCCTGATCCTGGAAGGGATGGCACAGATGGGGGGGTTGTTTTTTGAATACTGCCTTAGTCGGCGTGGGTTGAAGGAAAAGCGGGCAGCCCTGACCATTGTTAACCGGATGAAATACCGGGAAATGGTAAGACCTGGTGACCGCCTGGATTACCGTGGAACAGTGAAGGTGTTTTATCCTGACGACGGGTATGCGGTGCTGAAGGTGGAGGCAAAGTGCGAAGAGAAACTGTGTGCCGAAGGCGAACTGATGTTCGGATTTCTTGATGTGATGGATGAGCCAATGAAACGTGCCAATGATGCGTTGATGGAGCTGGCTTTTACGAACGCTAAAATTGTTGAATAAGGGTGAAAGTCATCTATAAAAGATACCATGCGGTGCAGGACATCCCTGTGTTCGATCATGTTAACAAACGAAAACTCACCAAGTATTACACCCGGGAAACCATGGCGGCTGCTGTGGCCCTGGGAGAGCTTTACGGGGAGCAAAGACCTTCTCCCGATACCCCTTTCTTCTACTCCACGGGAGAGCTGGAATTTATGGATTACTTCCGGGAGGTGTGCAATAACTTTTCGGAAGACGAACAGCAAATGCCATTTTCAGGCGCATATTTCATTGAAAAGGTAATGCCACGGCTCTCGCCTCTATCGCAGTTCAAGCTCATGCGGAACATGCCCCATTGTCTGATATCACTGGAATATGGGCTGAAAGGAGAAAATGCCCTTTTCCTGGACTCCCTGCAGGGGGTTTTGTGTTCGGCGAAAATGTGTGAACATGAGGGGCCTGTATTGATCGGTGCCGGCAAGTTGTATGCCGATGGAGGGGCCGAAAGCGGTTTTGCCGAAATTCTTCCCGAAGAACTGGATGATATGCCCATGGCTTCCCCGGAAGATGATCCTTTGGCGTTTTTCAAACGAATGAGTCAATTGCTATGGGTGTCGTAATCACTGGATTCGGGGTGCAGTCTCCGCTGGGCTGTCACTGGGATGAGGTGCAGGAAAGCATCAAAACCGGGCAGCCATGTGTGGGGCCAATCCAAAATTTTGATACAGGTGGCTTTCCCATGACCGCGGCAGGAGAGGTCCGTCACAACGGACAGGTGGTGAAAACCCCGGTGGAAGTTGACCGGAAGGTACATTTCCTGGACAAGGCCATGGATCAGCTGTTGCAGCAGGCTACATTGCAGGACAGGTATAATCCCGGTGAACTGCTGCTGAACATGGGGACAGGGATTGACTACCTTGACAGCGAGGGGTACTTTACCCGTAAGGAGTACAATAAACCACCCGGGGAGTCCATTGAATCACATAATCAAACAGGAAAAGCAATCCGCGGGCTGGCTGATAAATATGGAATCCTGGGAGGCTGCAATACTTTTGTGGCTGCTTGCGCTGCTTCCAGCCAGGCTATCGGCTTTTCCTATAAGTTATTGAAGAACGGGCTTGCCAAAGCCGTGGTGGCTGGCGGCAGCGATTCCATGACCTCGCATGCAATCTATATCGGTTTCTACAAACTGGGAGCCATGGCGTTCACCGACAAAGGGGCGACCACCTGCAGGCCTTTTGACCGTCACCGCAACGGCACGGTATTGGGTGAGGGGGCCGTGGCCATGGCCCTGGAGAGGGCAGAGGATGCCCCCCGCGACCAGGTAATCATGGAGGTTGCAGGCTACGGAAGCACTTCCGACTCCTTTGCCATCACGGATCCTGACCCCACTGCGGACATGCTTACCCGGTCGGTGGAGCTGGCACTTAGTGATGCCGGAATAAGCCCGGAACTGATAGACTGCGTACATTTGCACGGCACCGGTACCCCGAAGAACGCCCCGGTGGAGTATCTGGCGCTGAAGCGGGTGTTTGGAGACCGGGTCAGTGAGTTGCCTGTTTATTCAATGAAAGGACAGATGGGACACCTGGTGGGATCGTGCGGGGCAATGGAGCTGCTGGGTGTCGCCTATTCTATCAGGCGGCAGGAAGTTCCGCACACAGTAAATTTCAGTGAGTGTGATCCGGGGGCTCCATTATTCGTTGTGAAAGATAAGCCACTTTCAATGCCTATCCGGTATGTGCTTAAGCTTAACGCTTCCTTCGGGGGGCATAACACAGCCCTGGTACTGAAAAAATTCGACGTGTAATGGATAAGATCGTGATCACAGGTGCCAGCTCTCATATCGGACTAGCCATTGCCCGCCGCTTGTCTGCTGTGGGACACCCCATACTGCTGCATGTGAACAGCAATAAAATACCGGATGAGGAAATTCCGGACGGGGCAGAGGTCATTGTGGCTGATTTCTCGAAAGATGAGGAACTGTCAGAATTTTTATCCCGCCTCAGCGATGTGTCGATCCTTGTGAACGTGGCTGCCAGTGTGGATGCCCAGCTTATTCCCATGATCAGCGAAGAGTCGGTTGACCGGATGATCCGGGTTAATATATTGGCTTTTACCCGCATCTGTCAGCGGGTAATACCGCCGATGTGTGCCCGCCGGGAGGGGATTATTGTCAACGTTTCATCGGTGGTAGCCTCCAAAACCTATCGCGGGCAGTCGGTATATGCCGGATCCAAAGCCTATATGGAAGCTTTTTCACGTGCCGTTGCCGCAGAATATGCTTCCAGGGGGATCCGTTGTAATTGCGTGGCCCCGGGGAGTATTGCCAGTGGTTCGCTTTCGTTTCTGATGAAAAACCTGGGCGATAAGATCAAAGATGTGAATGCCTCAGGCAGGTTGGGCAGCCCGGAGGATGTGGCCGGAGCGGTTGCTTTTTTATGCAGCCCGGATGCGGCCTTTGTCAATGGAGAAGTGTTGCATGTAGACGGCGGACACTGGCTGGGGTTGTAACAGCGGATTGTTAACCGCACCATTGCCTCAAGCCTGCTGCCGTATGCCTGCTGCTGCGGCATGCGTGACCCTTTAGCTTTGCTGCGTCCCCTGTTTGTTTTTCATCCGACGGAAAAATGGGTTTGAAGCCATCTCCTCTTTCATGGAACTGTCAGGGCCATGCCCGAAGAAAAACTGTGTATCCTCCGGAAGCGTGATGATCTCCCGGTTCAGACAGTTCAGCAAGCGTCCGTAGCCTTCATCAGAAAAGCAAAGACTCCCTTTGGTCAGGGTGTCGCCGGTAAATAGCCAGTGATGTGTAGGTTCATAAAAACACACAGAGCCTTTGGTGTGCCCGGGGGTATGGATCACCTCCAGGCACACCCCGTCAAAGGTAAACCGCTGTTGGCCCCGAAACACTTTATGGGCCATGACATCTTTCTTTTCCAGGTTCATCCCGTATATCCTGGCGGTTGATGCAATGGTGTCCGGATCCATCTCTTCCTCTTCGTGAATCCAGCTGCTGACCTCATAGGTCTTTCGTATATAACCTGACCCGGCCATGTGGTCAATATGCCCGTGGGTATGTAATAACCCACGGGGTATGAGCCCTCGTGAATTAATGAACCCGGATAATTCTTTTTGTTCCTCTGCATTGTGGCATCCCGGATCGATCAGCACACAATTACCTGCTTCATCCCAAAGGAGATAACTATTTACCTTCAGTTCATTAAAGATGAATTTTTTCAGTTTCATAAGCCATTTCGCTCAGATTGAGCCCTTTGTGCGGGTCTCCCTACCGGAATGATCGCCCCGATCTCTTGTCCGGAGGGCATTTGGAGTATTTCTTTCAGTTTTTTTTCAGCCACCAGGCCACCGGTCATGTAACAGGCCCCCAGCTCCAGGCTTTGCGCCCCAAGCAGTATTAGCATGGTCACGCAGGAAATTGATTTCACCATATTGTCCCTTTCCATCGTGGCGATCTCCGGGGTGCAATGATCGCCCAGGAGGATCTTCAGGGTGGGAGAGAAACGGAACACGGGAATGAACAATGCAGGGGCTTTTTTAAACAGGGAAAAGAATCGGGTATACTCCCCGAACATCCCGGCATATTCCGGGGCCACCTTTTCTCTGAGTGCATCCGATTCCTGGTCAACCACGGTTGCCATGCGGTCAATGATTTCGCGGTCGGACACCACATGAATGTCCCAGTTTTTTCTCCCTGAAGCAAAAGGGGCGGTGCGGGCAAGCTGCAGAAGTTGTTTGACCTGCTCCTCAGTCAGAGGGGCCGGATCAAAATCCCGGCAGCTGTGCCTTCCCTCGCAAAGTGAATAGAGTTCATTATAGTTCATATTGGATGTATTTATGGGGTTACCATCTGTCAGGCGACCGGAGCATTCGCCAAACGGCCGCTCCCGAGAGCAGCACGCCTGTTCCTGTTATTAAAAGAATCTGCATCTGCATTGTATGGAGTTTCATTCCTTTCAGGATGATCATCCTCGAAATATCGAGCATATAGTAAACCGGGTTGACGAACCTTGTCAGCTGTCCCCATTGTGGCATGCTGCTCAGATGAGTGAACATGGTGCTCATCAGTACCAGGATCAGCAATGAAAAGATCAGCAGGTAGACTGTCTGTACCTGGTTTTTGCATACGACCGCCAGAAGGTATCCCAGGCTCAGCAAGGGGTATGAGAATAGCACCGTCATCAGCAGGTATTGCCAGATACTGCCTTCCACCCTGAGTCCGTATGCATAGTGGCAGCACAACAGGCTTACCACGGTCACGGCCAGGCAAACGAGGGCCGTAAACAAGTATTTACCTGTAATATAGGTGAAACGGTTCAGGGAGGTGGAATTGAACTGCTGCAGGATGCCGGTCTCCTTTTCTGTTACAATGTTCAAGGCGATCAGGCAGGTGCCGATTAGGGTTTGTACCAGTACGAGCAAAGAGACCAGGTAATAGAACTGCTGGCTTTCGGCAGGGTTGAATAGCTTGTGTACCCGGATATGGTCTTCCTGGTTCTCCAGCAGGCGTTGGGTTTTATATACATAATTCTGGGCTTTTTGCGGATGGGTGCCGTCAATGGCAATTTTTAGTGGTTCTGCATCTCCCTGCAACAGTTCGCTTTCGTGACGGGAGGGAATAACCAGTACCATCTCCATTTCCCCCTTCCTTATCGCCTCTTGTGCCAGGCGGACTGCAGGGAAATAACGAACCTCAGTAAATTCAGGAGAGTGCACCAGCCTGCCGGCGTACTCACGGGATACGGCAGACCGGTCATGATCAACGATTCCCGCAGAGATCCGGGTGTTGTTTTCCAGGGCGAAGGGAATCACACCCAGTATGATCACCGGGCAGGCGAAGATCAGAAACAGTAAGCCTTTGTTCCTGCTCAGCTGCAGCAACTCTTTTCTCAATATGGCAGCCAGTATGCTCATCTTTTTTTCAGGTAATTTCGTTTGAACCCGACCCGTGCCAGCCCGTAGGCAACCACCGCCTGGCCGGCAAGGTTTGCCAGGCCCGGCCAGTTGTCGGCAAACCCCGTTGCCCGGAACACAATGCCACGGTAGGCATCTATAAAGGAAGCACCCGGGGAAAGAGCGGCCAGGGGCCGGATCAGTTCCGACATGGTGGATACAGGGAAAATGAATCCCGAATAAAATACATTTGGGATAAACAAAAAGAACCAGCAACAGATCAGCAGTTCCTGCTCGGTACGCACCCAGGCTGCAATCAGCAGCCCCAGGGCCATGGAATTGAAAATAAACACCATGCACAGGAGGAAAAACATCCCGTGGGTTCCCGATACCTGGATGCCGAACAGCCAGCTGCTTAGCAGCCAGATCGAAAAAATGTGCATCAGGGAGATGACCAGGTAAGGGATGGCCTTGCCTGCAATGACATCGCCCATCCCCGCTGGCGTGAGCATGAGCAGGCGGTTGGTGCCTTGCTCCTTTTCCCGGTTGATGCTCAGGCTGAGCATGATGGCCGATATCAGGATCAGGATGATCATCACCACTCCGGGGATCGGCACCACTTCAGGCTTCAATCCCGGGTTAAACAAAAAGGAAACCTTGCTTTCCGGGACGAAGGCAGGCCCTGCCAGTAGCGGGTCCTGTGTATACAGCCCTGTTTGCTGCGTTTGCCCGGGGAATGGCTGCGCCGGTTGCTCCCAAAGGTGCCGGGGCTGTTGGGGCGTTTGCTTTGCTTGCTGCATGTCGGAGAAATCCAGCAAAATGCTTTTCATGTTGTGCTCAATGGCGGTGGCCATCACCGGGTCCATCCCGTCAATAAACAGATCAATTTCCGGGCGGCTTCCCGGGGTTGTTCGGCTGAAGTCCTTGGGAATGGCAATGGCCACCTTTTTCCCTTCAACAGTGAGTGATTGGAGGATCTCCCCGCTGTGACGCAGGTAGCCCTGGAAGTGAAAACCCGGGCTGATGTCGATGTGTTCCACCATCTCCTGCGACAGTGGGGTGTTGTCTTCATCCAGTACCACAAAAGGGATCTGGTTCAGGTCAAAACGCAGGGCATAACCGAACAGCACCACGATCACCGCGGGCATGATGAGCAGGATCAGCAAGCTGAATTTATCGCGCCAGATACTGATCGACTCCTTCCCGGCGATGGTGGTTATTATTGATATCCGTCTCATGTTGTCTGCATGATATTCATGTGGCCTGCGATAGATTTATATTCCCTGTGTCAGATTCAGGTTGCCTGCGAAAAAAACAATTCCTTCAGCCCCTTTCCCCCGGTGATCTTTTCAAAATATTCAGGGCTGCCTTCCACCCTGATCCGGCCGTTTTCCATCAGGATAAGGCGGTCACAGTACCATACCTCGTCCAGATAATGGGTGCTCATCATTATGGTGGTGCCCTGGTAGGCGGTCCGGTAGATCTGCTGCCAGATCTCAAAACGGCTCATGGGATCCAGTCCGCTGGTGGGTTCATCCAGGAAGAGGATTTTGGGTGAGTGGAAGACTGCAATGGCAAATGCAAGCATCTGCCTCACGCCCGAAGGCAGCTCTTCTGCGAGTTTGTGCCGGTGATCACCCAGTTGCAGGATCTCCCGCAACTCTTTCCAGCGCGCATTGATCTGACAAGGGTCCATCCCGTAAACCCTGCCATAAAACCCGATATTTTCTGGTATGCTCATATTCTCCAGCAGGGAGACCCCCTGGCTCATGTAGCCGATGTGGTGCCGGATGGAGCTGCCCTCGCTGCTGATGCTGAACCCGGCCACCTGCCCATCGCCTCCGTCGGGCCTGAGCATGCCGCATAGCATTTTGATCAGGGTGGTTTTTCCTGCCCCGTTGGCACCCAGCAACCCCACGATCTCTCCCTTTTTAACCGACAGACCCACGCTATCGACCGCTTTGAGCGATCCGTACCTTTTACTGAGCTTATCTGCGGAGATTACGTTCATGATGTTGAATGGGATTTAACACGGGAAAGGTGACGGATGAATACATCCTCCATGGTAGGCTTTACCCGTCTGACCGTGGCGGAATCCAGCCCCGCCTCCCGGCAGATCTCTTTTACCTTATCTTCGCCGGAGGGATCATCCAGGGAGATGTGCACACTTTTGCCCGAGAGATAGCAAAGCGGCATCCCCGGTTTGTTCTTCAGACTGGAAAACATTTGATAAGGATGCAGGCCACTGACCGATACCAGTTCTTTGCCGTAGCCATCCAGCAGGTGCTGCGGGGTATCCAGAATGAGGCGATGCCCCTGGTGGAGAAAGAGGATGTGATCCATGGCGTCCACTTCATCGAGGTAATGGGTGCTGGCCAGGATGGTCACTCCCCGGTTGCGCAGGGCCACCAGTTCCAGCCAGAGCTCTCGCCGGGAGCGGGGATCAATCCCCGTGGTGGGTTCATCCAGGAAAATAATTTTCGGGTTGTGCACCAGGGCACAGCACACCGACAGCTTTTGCTTCATGCCGCCCGAAAGGTAGCGGGCCTGCTTTCCGGCAAACGGTGCCAGGCCTGCCCAAAGCGAAGCATGGTTCTCGTAGATACGTGATTCGGAACAGCCATAGATCCTGGCAAAAAAAGAGAGATTTTCCTGCACGGTGAGCTCCCCGTATAACGAAAACCCTGCCGGCACATATCCGATGATGTGGTGAATCTCTTTCTGGTCTTTGCGCACATCCAGCCCTCTGATCCTAAGCTCCCCGTTAAAATCGCCCAGCAAGGTGGTCATAATCTCAAACAGGGTAGACTTCCCGGCCCCGTTCGCCCCCATGATCCCGAATATGCTTCCTTCAGGCACATGAAAGCTGATGTCGTGCAGGGCACAGCTCTTGCGGTAGTATTTGGATATATGGTCTGCAAAAATCATTGGCCTGACTCCATGCTCGCTGCAAAGCGCACTTCACCGGGCATGCCTGGTTTGATGCTTCCGTCGTTGGGAACCCGGATCTTCACTTCGTAATGCTGGGTGGTGCGGTTCTCCCTGGTCTGCACCTGCGTGGGAATGAACTGGGGTTTCTGTGCGATGCCCGTAACCCTTCCCTTATAATGTTTCATTTCCCTTCCGGGGATGTCAATGCTGACCTGCATTTCCCCGCCCATCTCTAACTGTGACAACTGATCACCCGGGAACCACGCCCGAAGTATCATTTCATCCATATTGCCCAGCTTATACAAGGGGTGGCCGGTGGCCACATATTCATGCTCTCCGGCGTAGCTTGTCAGCACCACCCCGTGTTCCGGATTTACTATTACACACCGGCTGACCTGGTCTTCCAGCATGTCCGCTTCCACCCGCAGGGGTTTCATTTGTGCCCGTATCCCGTCCGCCTCCTGTTGCAGGGCCGTTTCTGTGGCTGATAGTTCACCAGCGATTACCCGAAGCCGGTCTTCCGCCTGTTCGAGCATTTGCCGTCCGGCACTCCCCTGTTCCACCAGTCTGCTGATGCGTTTCAGCTCCCGCTCCTGGGCCGCTTTTTCCTGCCCCAATGAACGGGTCCGGGCCTCTATGTCGGGAATGGTGGCCTCCAGTGCTGCCATATTCGCCAGTGCAGCCTGTTTGCGAAAAGCAAGTTGAACCGTGTCGATCAGCCCCACCACCTCTCCCTTTTTAAAGGTGGTTCCCTCTTCGATGCTCAGCCACACGATGCGGCCACTGCCTTCGGCCGGGACGATCCATTCATCCGCTTCAAAATTGCCGTACATCACTGGTCCTTCTGTTTCGCCGCAGCCTGAAAGCATCGCCAAAGCAAGGAAAGCCAGCAACAGTTTTCCAGGGTGTTTCATGAGATCAGTACTTTGGTTGTTCGATAAGGGCCTTTTCGCGCCTGAGCGACGCCCTGACCTTTTCCATTTCATGCCGGGCCTTGCTGAGCCGGCTTTGCGATTCGGCCGACAGGGCCTGCCGCAGGTCGGTGGCTGAGGCCACCCCTTCGGCCAGCATGGCTTCATATTCTTTACGTATCTGCGTGTGTTTTTCAATCAGTTCCTCATCGCGGCGCATCAACCTGTCGTACTTCACCACCTCCCCGTCAAGTTCGCTGATCAGCAACTCTTCGCGCCGCCGCAAATTGTCATAGCGGATCGACAGCTGGCTTTCTTCCACCGTCAGTGTCCGGATGTTCCTCCTGTGGTCGCGCCATCCTGTAATGGGCACCTTCAGGGAAAGCCCAACAATCCAGTAAGTGTCGAACTCGTTGGACAACAGGTTGAGCCCCGGCCTGGCGTAACCGGCAATCCCGGCTGCCTCAATGCGGGGCATGACCGATGCCCGGGACAGCAGTTTGGACTGCCTTACCCGCTCCATCTCCAGTTTGAGCTGGTCAAAAAGCGGATCATCCGTCCGCTTGCCGGCTGCCTTTACCCGGGGCAGCAGCAGGGAGTCATCTTCGGCTATGGGAATGCCCGTAAGGGTGGCAAGCATATTTCTTGTTTTTTCCCGGTCTGCCAGCAGGTTCTCCTGGCGGGCACGGATCTCAGCCAGGGCAGCCTCCATTTCCAGGACTTCTACCTTGTAAACTTCGCCTTCCCTGTAAAGAGACTCCAGCTGTTGGTGGCGGATGAGCAGGATCTCCTCCCCGGCCTGTAGTATTTCCAGCCCTTTGCCGATCAGGATGGAGGTGAGGAAGAGTTCATCCACCCCGTTTTCCAGAATACGTTGTTGCCGTTCTACCTCTGCCGCGCCTATCCGCCTGCCGGTTTCTGTCAGCGCCTTCCTGTGGCGGTATTCCCCGCCATCGTACAAACGTTGTTTTGCATATACCCCGGTACGGTACTGGTCACGTACCATGGGAGAAAAGTCAATGCCGAAGTCGCTTGTAGCCGACATGCCGGGCACATCTGACTGGTAGGATGCCATGGCAAATCCCCATGCCCCAGGAGTGATGAGCCTGCGCAGCATAGCCTGTTGTGCTTCGGCGGCTGATTCTACAAGCTCCATTTGCGTTTC
Source organism: uncultured Bacteroidales bacterium (assembly GCA_964463915.1). Classification (GTDB taxonomy): domain Bacteria; phylum Bacteroidota; class Bacteroidia; order Bacteroidales; family UBA7960; genus PUPG01. The sequence continues at coordinate 74,521 of CAYXEH010000005.1, forward strand.
CAGTTCATGACGTTTCAGGGCAGCTTGCCGGCATTCTGCAAGTGATACCTGCCGCTGGGCATTCAGGTTTGCCGGGATCAGCACCAGACTTATCCCCATGAAAAGCAGTATGGGAAATGCCAGGGAAAGGCTGTTTTCCCTATGCTGGCATTTTTGCCTCATGTAAAAGCACATGGCTGCAAATACCCGGGATTGCCCTCTTTTGTTATTCATTGCTGGTCGTTGTGAGGTTATTGCCGGAATGTGGTGCTGAGGTGGAGGTGTTGCCACTGTTGCCGGGATGCAGTTCCGGGCGGAATATGGCAGCATGGGTGTTCAGAGCGGTAGCAGCGTTACTCAGAGCGTCACCATTGGTGTTTAATGCGGGAGCACGGGTATTCAGATAGTATTCTGCTTCACCAATCCTGACAAAACGTACCCTGGTCGGTGTGCCGAACATGGCTGTCTCCAGGACCATGACTTCTTCATCTACGGACAGGATCTTGCCCTGGAAGTCATCAAACTCATTGTCCTCGAACCATACATCGACATTCATGCCCCGGGATTCCCAGCGGCCATCCGCGTATTCTCCGGAGCAGGCATCGTAAACAGTGAAATCGTTGTTCTCGTAAATATACATCCAGCTACCGGTGTAGCAGCTATCTACATTTTCGGGAGGGCTTGCCTGGTCGTACCCCCAGCGTCCGATAAAGTTAGGGATGCTGTCGCCTTCATCGCATGAGACACCAGCCAGCAAACCGAAGAGTGTCAGGAGCAGGATAGACAGCCGGGGATTCATGGATGCGCGTATTTGTTTTATGGTGCAATATAGGAATATAATCCAAAAAATTTACAAATTTTTCGGGGCTGACCCACCAACAACTTTCCCGACCGTTTAGCAGTCTATTGGCAGCTTCCCCATCACTCATCCCATGAGAACCAACAACTGCTTTAGCTGTTTACCAGTCCATTGGCAGCTTCTCCTTAACTTCGCCCATGAGAACCAATAAACAACTAACCAACAACCAACGGGGCGAAGCCCCCGACTACCATTTGGTTTGGATGATCGCGTGGTCGGGGTCGTAGCGCCAGAAGTTGTTGAAGAACCCGGCATGGATCAGGGCGGCGAAGCCGGTTTCCAGGATGCGGTCATCGAACAACAGGTAGTCGGGAAGGCCATCGGCCGAGGAGATCATGGCGGGTTTTACGGACAGGGCCTGTGACGAAAGGGTGGCCCCGCCGTTGATCTGGATCAGCCGTTCCGGGTTGCGGGGGTTGGGATGGATGAACTTCACTGCCAGGTCTTTGGTGTAGACCTCCCGATGGTGACCTGTGGCAAATGCCTCTCTCCGGTGTAGTGACCCCATGACGATGCTGTCGGGGTAAACCGTGATGGGCAGTACGTCATTGACTTCACCATAATAGGCGTTGGTAGCGGGGCTGCCAAACAGGATGAGGTTGTAATTTTCTTCAATTTTTGCATCCACAAGGGTATCCGGAACAATAAGAGTGCGTCCGTTACCCCTGTAATACCAACTCTGGGCAAGTTCCCGGGCCTGACCGTAAGTCTGGCTTTCCCACTCATCCCCGCCGAGGGTCGAATAGACCAGCGCAAAAGGTTCGTAGAATACCTGTTTGATGGTTCCGGCCTGGCCGGGATGTTTAATGTGTTCCGGGATCGATTCCCCGGGGTGGATCCCGAATGCCTCCAGGTCAAATACCATGCTTTCCCGGTCGCGCAATACGATTTCCTGGCCGTTCAGCCATAAAGTGGTATTTCCGATGTCAAAAGGCGCTTCATCGAGGTGGATTTCAAGACGGCGAACATTGGAAGTTTCGATACGGACGGTATGACCGGCGCCTCGTGTCTCCACATCGGCGCGTATACGGGTGTCGTCCACAAAATTATTCCGCTGCAGCACAGAGATCCAGTATGCCTGATGGCTTTCTGCCAGGGCGGCTGTCCGGAACCTGATATGGTTTATCGCCGCCGGGTCTTTTTGTTTTCCGCGGAAGAAATCCATCAGGTCTGCATGGTTGACGCAATCCGCCCCGTCGGTATCGTCAAAGCTCCACCAATGGCCCATGCCGGGCACTTCGTTGTAGGTCACCTCGTAGCCAAGCTGGGAGAGGCGCTGATAGAACATCCGTGGATGGTCAGGCGGTACACTTTTGTCATCTCCGCCGTGTAGGATATATACCGGGGTGTTGTGCAGGTTTTCCACCATGGACAGGGTTCGGGTGGGTTGCAGCACTGAATAAAGCAACTGCAAATTGGCAGGACTGCCTGCCAGGTGATCCATCCGCGACACAAAAGGGGTATAGATGTCAAAGGAAGTCCAGCCTGCACTGGGCGCCACCGCGGCAAACAGGTGAGGGTGGGAGGTGGAGAGTACCCAGCTTCCGTGCCCGCCCATGGAATGACCGCTGAGATAGATGCGGGAGGGATCCAGGCCGAAAGTTGTGATGGCATGCGACAGGGAGTTCAGCGCATTGACCTTGCCTTGTTTTTCCCAGTCAAAGCCGTAGCGACCCCGGTTGGTAGGGGCGATCACCCAGCACCAGTCTTTTTGGGTGTAGCCGTTGGGGCCGGTGGCATCCACACTGGCTCCGTGCAGGCTGAAAATGGCCGGGTAGGAGCGATCCGGATCCATGTTTGCCGGCGGAAATGCACTGTAAAACTGCACCGAATTGTCCGAATCAAGGAAGGTGACATTAAAAGGCTCATCTTGTTCTTTAATTTCCAGGCGGCTTTGGAACGAAAGCTCCTGGTTGCCGTCGCGCACCAGAATTTCCAGGGAAAGGTTTTCTTCGTCGTTTAACTCGTCCCATTGCAGGGTGGTCATGTCCAGGCGATGGGCTGATTGTTGAAAGGCCATGGGGCCAATGGGAGGAAGCTGCTTTTCTGATATTTTTTGCCTGTTCCCTTCCGGATCGGTGTAAAAGATCTCTACTTCTACCCCTTCCTTCCACTGGTTGGTGTGGTTGGCAAGCGGTAGGCCGAGATGAAGATTCCCGTGGTCACGGCCGCGTACGAGGTGGGGGGCGGTGATGTTCTCCGTAATTGCCTGAATGTCTTTTTCGACAGGAACAAAGGAAAAAGAAGCACTGGAAGTCGGACTTCCGCTGATCCTCAGTAGGATTTCATTGGTGCCGGCTTCCAGTATCACGGGTATTTTCAGGTGGCCGTTGTTGTAAAAATCGCCTGCGTATTCCTGGTCGTTGATGCGGAAGCTGCTGATACTGCCAGCCTGAACCAGGGCGCGGGCGCGTTCTTCTACTTCCACGGTGGTCCAGGCATAATTGCTGCCTCTTGTGAATGTACGACCCTTGTAATTGCGCCAGTCTTCCCATGTAGGTTCTGACTCCGGGTGGTCAATGCGAATGGTTCCGGGCTCTTCCATGGTGGTCTGTGTCCAGCTGACCTTGCCGTGTGAGCCCAAAAAGGAGTGGTGTTCCATGCCCGCTTCAGGGTTGATGCCGGAGAATCCGCCGTGCTCATGCAGAGGATCAGTGGATGATTCGCGGGCGCCGGAGGGAAACAGCCCTACGGTAAGCCAGGTATCAGGCCAGATGGTGTCTTGTATGGATGGTGGGATGGGGCTTTCCGTTGATCCGGCAGATGCCAGCAACACACGATCAGGCCGGATGGTTTCCTGGGTGGATGGTGGAATTGGGGCCTCGTCTGCGGCTGGCATGGGCGAAATGTTGGCCTTTCCTGCGGCTGCATCCGACAAAGGGAAAAATAGGAGAAAAGTGCTGAAGTTCAGCAAAACGAGTAGGTTAATGGGACGCTTTATCAACATGGGGCTGGTGTTTTTGTAACTGAATGAACTCCTGACGTATCACAATTTATCCATAAAGATAGAGTTTTGTCAGATAAATGTGTTATCTTTATGAGAAAGAGTTGAACCATTAAAATCATTATACTATGAAATTTTTCAAAGCATTGTTTGGATTGGGCGCTGCTGTGGGCGTTGGCGCATTAGTGGGTGTTTTATTTGCTCCGAAAAAAGGGTCGGAAACACGCAAAGACCTGTCCAAAAAACAAAAGGAGTATGAGAAAACACTGAAAAAAGAATATAACAGATCCATTGACCAGGTGGCTGAGGAGATCAAGAAGGCCGACAAGAAAGTATCGGCGGCTGCCGATAAAATGAAGGACCAGATTAAGGAGAAAAAGATGTAATTTTTCGAAGACTAATTGGATTATGATGCATATGGACTGATTTTTGATGGGGATATAGGGTTTTTCGTCATCAAATTTATCCGGTCCATATGCATTTTTCTTCTTACAATGAAGTGGTTGGTCTTGCCACGGCAGTAATCAGAATTTTCTCCGCGGCGATCAGTTTCTCCCTCGCAGCGATCAGATTTATCCCTGCAGTGATCAGGAGGCCTTTTGTCCATGTGCTGATTCTCCTGTCATTTGGGGGCACCGCGCTGTTTGCCCAATCGGACACCCTGACGGTTGCCCCGGATACGTCGCATGCCGACACAGATACATTGCCGGATCTGCCGGACACTTTGCCGGACACCCTGCCTGCCAGCGCAGACACTTTGCCGGATCTGCCTGTTACCCCGGCCACCCTGCCGCCCTCCTGCCAGGAGGAGTTGGATTTGCTGGTGGCTTCTGAAAATCACCCTGCCGTGCTGGATCTCCTGGATTCCCTTTTGGCCAACGGGCATTACAGCCGGGAGTTGTCATGGCAGTATGCGCGGTCACTATTTCTGGCCGGACGGCTGGATATGGCCCGTGACAGTCTGCTGCTTTGGGAATCGGATTCAGTGTATCAGACCAGAAGTGAGAATATGCTGGTGCAGGTGGCTGTACAGCAACGCAACCACCTGGATGCTGTCAAATACCTGATCCGTCTGCGTGACCGTTTCCCGCACAACCCGGTGTACCCGCATCGCCTGGCAAGGGTTTTCAATGCAATGAACCAGCTTTCCGGGGCCGAAGGCCAATATGCCCGTGCATACCGGCTGGACACACTTAATCAGCTGGTGATCGGTGAGTGGGCTGATGTGCTGCAAGAAATGGGTCTCAGCGAAAGGGCATACAGCATCCTGAAGCGGGGGATCAGGGTCTCTCCTGAAAACCAGGGGTTTCGGCGCCAGATGGTGGGGCTGACCTATGAAATGAACACCTATGATGAAACCATCGAGCATGCGGAATTTCTGACTCAGCATGGCGATACCACTGCCCAGACCGTAAAACTGAAGGCGTTTTCGCTGTACCAGTTTGGTCTCCTGGACCGGGCAGAATACTGGATTGATTACCTGCTGGACAATGAGTTTATTGGCGAGGATGTATTTTTCTACAAGGCCAAAATATTGACAGCCAGGGGAGATAAAGACAGGGCACAGGACTATTACTATGAATCCGTTCATAATTGCATGAGCCAGAACTTCAACACTTTTGCCCTGCAGACCGGGATCAATCTTTACGAGATCATGGATTACGATGCGGCGATCCGGTGGATGCGGATGCTGAGAAACTTTTCTGACAATCCGCTTGTTAATTTCTACCTGGCCGCGAGTTATTTCGAATTTTACGAAGATAAAGATCCTGCCCTGGAGTACTTTCAGCTGTTTGCTGATCAATCGGTTCGGGATGAAGAGGAACCGCATCGCCGGTATGCCAAAAATCGCATCAGGGAGATCACCGAAGAAAAACATTTCCAGGGTAAGTAGGTGAACACCATGGCATTTGGTCTCAGGCGGTTCCATTAGCCAATTGTATTCCTGGCAGGTGACTTCGGATCGGGCCGCCCCCCGGTCGTATCCTGGCCCGGGGCCGGCCCGGTTGAAGCTGGCAGCCGCAGATCTTACTTCCGCTGAATGAGCTTCCTGACCTTGCGGCGGGTGACAAGGATGATCTGATACATACACGGCACAATGACCAGTGTAAGGAAGGTTGCCACGGTCAGACCAAATATGACGGTCCACGACATCGGTCCCCAGAAACGTGCATTGTCACCGCCAAAGTAAATCTGGGGGTCAAATTCGGTAAGAAGGGTTACAAAGTTTATGTTCAACCCGATGGCCAGGGGAAACAACCCGAGAACCGTGGTAATGGCTGTAAGAACCACCGGCCTGAAACGTGTGTGCCCTGCACGTTCAATCAGTGAAAGGCTTGTGTCGGGTTTCAGGAAATCGTCCTCGTCCGTGTCAAGCTCCATGCGTTTTTGTTTGTGCAGGTAATCGGTGTAGTCTACCAGCACAATGGCGTTATTCACTACCACACCGGCGAGGCTGACAATCCCTACTCCCATCATAATGATGATAAAGTCCATGTCAAAAATGGCCAGCCCCAAAAAGACACCTGCTGTACTGAATATTACGCTTCCAATGATGATGAAAGGTTTCAATACAGAGTTAAACTGCGTCACCAGGATTAGTGCAATAAGGGATACGGCAATAAGCAAAGCCCTGATCAAAAATTCCATAGACTCTTCCTGCTCCTGCTGCTCTCCTGTAAAGGCATAATTATAGCCGCCGGGTAGTTCCATGCTGTTCAGCAGTTCCATGATCTGCTGGTTAATCTGGTTCGCGTTATACCCGGGAAGCACATTGGAGCTGAGGGTGATGACCCGGTTGCGATCGATGCGGTTGATGGCGCCGTATGTCTTGCTGTATTCCACATCTGCCACTGCTGATATGGGCACTTGCATGATCCGGCCTGTACTCTGGCTTCGGAAGGTGATTCGCTGGTTCATCAGGGATGAAAGGTCATGGCGGTATTCTTCCTGCAGTCGCAGTTGTATGGGGTATTCTTCTTCGCCCACTTTGAATGTGGACACCTCCAGGCCAAACAGTGCTGTACGAATGGTATTGGCAATAAAGATGGTGGAAAGTCCGAAACGCCTGGCCGCGTCCCTGTCGATGTGCACCAGGATTTCTGGATTGTCGCTGTCCAGGTCTTTGCTGAGGCCTTCAATACCTTGTATTCCCGCGCTGTTGATACGACTTTTTATGGTATCGGCAAGCGCTATCAGCCGCTCTATGTCCGGGCCGCTGACCTCCAGGTTGATTGGACTTCCGGAAGGCGGGCCGGCCATATTTTTCTCAATCATAAAATCAATGCCAGGGTATTGACCTGTCAGTGAATCGCTGAGCTCCGCCATGATATCGTTGGTGTTGATGCCTTCGCGCATGTCATACTGTTCGAAGGTTACTGTGATCAGCCCCCGGTTGGGCGTTTCACCAGGATTCATCTCCATCTCACCCACTGCACCACGTCCCACTGTGGTGAGTACTGATTTAACAATGTGCCTGTAGGGCTCAATAATGTCGCTTACATCCTCTTCCACCTCGCTTACACGCCTGTTTGTCCGGTCAATGTCGGTGCCCACGGGCAATTCCATGAGGATGTTGATAAACTGGGGTTCATTTTCCGGGAAAAACAGGACGTTGGGGCTGCGCAGGCCAAAGCTGATGATGGCCAGTATCAGTACCAGCATGGTGCCCAATACAAATTTGTATGGATTCCGGCCACGGAGTGCATAATTTAATGTGTTGATATACAATTTTTCCATCAAGGGAAGCAGCACCCGCTGAAACCATTTTGCCAGCCTGGTAAGCACAAAATGACCCAGGGCGAACAATAGCGCAGCAAGCAGGAACAGGTTGCCAAAAAGTGTGGTACCTGCGAGATGCAGAAATGCGCCTGTAAGGATCAGTATGCCGGTAATAATCAGCTTCCTCCGGAGTTTATTCGGTGCCTTTGCAGACTGGCTCCCGGATTCATCCTGTTTCGGGCTATTGCGCAAAAAGGTATGAGAAAATACGGGGATGATCACCAGGGCTACGAAAAGGGATGAAGTGAGTACGATGATCAGGGTGAGCGGAAGGTACTTCATGAATTCCCCGGTAATACCCGTCCAGAACGCAAGGGGCAGGAAAGCGGACAGGGTAGTGGCTGTAGAGGTTATTATCGGCGTGGCAATTTCACCGATCGCTCTTCTGGTCGCCTCCAGGATAGAATAATCCCGTTCTGCAAAACGAAATATGTTGTCAACGGCTACAATTGAATTGTCTACGAGCAGGCCAAGGGCAAGTATGAGGGAAAACAGTACGATCATATTGATCTGCAGGTTCACAATGCCAAATATCATAAATGACATGAGCATAGACAGTGGGATGGCGATGCCGACGAAAAGGGCGTTTTTGAGTCCGAGGAAAAGGTAAAGCACCAATACCACCAGAAGCACCGCCATGATAACGCTGTTCTCCAGATTAGACAACTGTATCCGGATTTCTTCCGACTGGTCATTTGTAATGGTTACATTCAGGTTATCCGGCAAGTGCCCGTTTTGCCTGGCAAGATCCAGTACCTGATTAATGTTTTCGGTGGCGGACAGCAGGTTGTCACCGGAATTTTTTATTATCTGCAGGCTGACCACGGGTTGGTCGTTGAGGCGTGTATAACTGGTCGGGTCGGCATATGCGTCCACAACCTCTGCCACATCGCGCAGGTATACAATCTGCTGATTTTCATGCTTCACGATGATGTTTTCCATCTGGCGGATGTCTGTGAACTCGCCAATGGTCCTCACGGCCCACCGTGTGCCGTCATCAAAGCGGAGCGCCCCGCCAGCCATGGACACATTCTCCGATGAGATGGCTGAATCGATGTCATCAAAGCTCAGCTGGTAGAGTTCGAGTTTGTGCGGATCGGCATTAACCTGAATTTCCTTTTCTTCAATCCCGGTTATTTCCACCTTGGAGACTTCAGGAACATCCTCTATCTCCTCTTCCAGGAAATCGGCAAAACGTTTCAACTCATTCATGCTGAATTCCCCGCTGAGATTCATGTTCATGATCGGGAACTCCGAAAAGTCAATATCTATGACTACAGGATCGGAAGGCAGGTCGGAAGGCAGGTCACCCTGCACCCTGTCTACGGCATCTTTCACATCCTGGAGGGCCTCCTTAATATTGATCTCTGTTTCAAACTCCACATAAATTTCTGAGTTATCCTGTGAGGATGTAGATCTGAGCTCACTGATGCCGGTAATGGTATGGATCTCGTTTTCCAGCGGCCGCGTGACCAGGTTTTCCATGTCTGCGGGCGGATTTCCGGGATATGTGGTCTGCACAAGCACCGTGGGAATTTCTACTTCGGGAAAGAGTTCTTTGGGAAGACTCCGGTAGGAGAGAATTCCAAAAACGGCGACGATAAAGGTGATAAGAAAAATGGTGTTCTTGTTCTTCAGCGCCAATGTAGCCGGCTTGAACTCCCGAATAGTCTTGTTTTTTTCATTCATCATGATCCGCTAATTATGGGAAGAATTCTTCCCGGGATTATTGATTGGATTCTATTCTGATCTTTTCCCCGTCGGTTACATTGCGATGCCCCCGCATAATAAGCAAGTCTCCGGCTTCAAGCCCCCCTGTTACCTGGGTGGCGCCCTCAGCGTTTTCCCCCCTTTCTATGTATACTTTACTTGCCACGGTGTTTCCGGCAGAGTCTTCATCCGCCACATATACGTAGTTACCCTGGGTGTCATAACCGATCAGCATCGAGGGGATGACAATGGCATCCTCTACCTCAGCCACCTGTACACTGACATTGGCCATCATATTGGGTTTGAACCGGTCGTTGTCATTCCGGATCTTAAGCTGCAGGCGAAAAGACCGGCTCTCCGGGTTGATCACATGTCCAACGCGGTGCACGGGAACCGTCATCTCCACGTCAGGATACGCAGGGAAGCGGAGGATCACGTCACGACCTTTGAATACGTACGGGAGGTATGATTCTGATACATCCGCATTGATATAAAGTTCGTCCAGGTTAATAATCTCCATGACCGGGGTCCCTGGCATAGCCAGTTCACCTTCTTCAATAAAGTGCTCATCCACAAAACCATCAAAAGGCGCCTTCATCACTGCCATCTCTTTCTGCAATCGGAGTGTTTCCAGGTTCTTCCTCAGACGCTCTGCCTGGTTTTTAGCCTCCAGGTATTCTATCTCGCTGCCAATATCCTTATCCCACAACCTTTTTTGTCGCTGATAGACTGTTTCCGCAAACTGCAGGCTGGTTTCTGTTTCTTCAATCTGACCTTCTGCAACGTCTGTAGATAAGCGAGCTATCACCTGTCCCCGCTTTACCGGCTCTCCCTTTTCTGCGTACAGCCTTCTGATGTGTCCGCTGGTCTCCGGGCTGATGGTGGCCGAATTGACTGCCTCCACGGTGGCGCTTACGCTGAAGTAATCAGCAAACACAGAAGGTTCAAGCTTCGATACGGTTACAGCGACCTCATCGTTTCCTCCCGTTTCTACACCTCGTGCATTGAGTGTCTGATGGAGTTTATCTACTTCCTGGGTCAGGCGGTTGATCTCATCATTGTATTCATCTATCCGGTTGCGGATCTGGTCGCTGTCGTCCTCTGAGGAAGAAGATCCGTTGTTGCATGATTGCATCAACAATGTGAGTGCAAGCAGGAAAAAAGATGACAGATACAGGGTCTTTCTCAATTTCCCGGAGGGCTTATAAAAACAGTCTTGTTTCATTTTGTATTTCATTGATGGCGTGGTTATTCGATCTTACTTTTTTATTGTGCAAAAAATGAGACTGGGTTCGGTGAATCAGCCGGCTCACCTGCCCAGCGCTTTTTCAATATTGTTTCTTGCATTCAGCACCTCAAAGAGGGCATTGTAATAATTTGCCTGGGTGCTTATGAGCTGGTCGTTGGCTTGTGTCAGTTCCAGGCTGGATGCCATGCCTTCACGGAACATGATGGAGGTGCGTTCAAAAATACGCCGGGCAAGATCCAGGTTCTCCTGTTCTTTTTTGTATTGCTCCTGCGCAGTGTCAAAAGCTGCCATGGCCTCCTGCATTTGCAACTTCAGCGACTGGAATGTCTCTTCCTTATCAATGCGTGCCTTTTCCAGCTCTATACGTGCCTGCGCTACCCTGGATGATCGCATGCCGCTGGAGAAGATTGGGATATTGAGGTTTACCGCGAAATAGGTGCTGGGAAACCAGGAATGATCGCTGTCAAAAAAGTTAAACTCATCGCGCATGGCCATTTCCTGGCGGATGAATGATGCAGAGATCCTTGGCAGATACGCCGACTGCTCCCGTCGCATACCCATAAGGCTCATTTCTTCCTGTGTCAGTGTCATGCGGTAGGCAATATGTTTTTCGGCAGCAAACTCAGTGAGGAAAGACATGTCATCCATCAGTTCCTGGTGAAGGTCTTCAAGCCCATCGGTCAGCCTGAGATGTTTTTCCATGTCCAGGCCCAGCTGAAGTTTCAGCAGCTTGGTGGTGACATCCTGCTGGCGTTTCAGTGATGATATCCGGTTTTCAAGATTGGATACAGTAAGCTGAAGCTGGTCTACGTTGATGGGATCTGTGAAACCTTCTTTCAATAATTCACGCGTTTCTTCAAGCTGCTTCTCCATATTTCGGAGGTTCTGACTTACGATTTCGATATTCTTTCCTGACAGCAATACCAGGAAATAAGTTTCTGTGACTGTATTTTCAACTTCCAGCCCGGAACGCTCCAGGGTTTGATCTGCCAGGTCACGAAAAATGCGGGATGCACGCAGACCCACGATGTACTGACCGTCAAAAATAAGTTGCTCCACGGAGGCGGTCGCGGTGATGTTTTGTTCCGTTCCAAACTGTACCTCCCGGAATTCGCCCGGCTCTCCTCCGAAAAACTCCGCGGGCACCAGCGAGGTAGCGATATCAATGTTATAGTTGTAGCCTACGGAGGCATTTATTTGCGGAAGGCCTTCGGCAGTTGTTTCCCATACTTGCTGTTCTGCAATATCCAGATCATTTCTGGCCCGGCGCATGGCGTAACTATGTTCCATGGCGTAATGGCGTGCTTCTTCGAGACTCAGGTTCAGCGTATCAGGCTGCTCACTTTCTGCCCCGGGCACGACAGGAGTGCTTGCCAGAAGAAAAAACAACATTGTTAAAAACCGGAATAAGGATAAAGATGGCTGCATCGTTCAGTAATTTACATAATAATATGAGTAACTGTTTGACAAGATACTTTGTTCAGTTTCTTTGGCCAAATATGGCCGGCCCGTTTCTGTCGGATTGGGAGAGAAAATTAATTGTCAAACTTTTACAGACTTGATCTGTTTATGCATTTGTGTCAAACCGTGAACAGTGCGTTTTCTGCCGGAAACAAAAAAAACATATACCCATGAAAAACTATCTTGTTATTGGCGCATCATCCGGGATCGGGAAGGAGCTCGCATCCATCCTTAATCATGAAGGTCACCAGGTTTACGGCACTTATCGCAATACGGAAGTGGAGTCGGAGGGAAATGGAGTGGAGTACCATTTCCTGGATGTGACAGCGGATCAGTGAGTGATATTGCCGAAATGGCTGCTTTTTTGCTGTCTGACAAAGCCGGCTGGATCACCGGGCAGGTGTATGGGGTGGATGGCGGTATGTCGTCCCTTAAAGTCAGTTAAATATAACTGTCCATGGCTTTTGATCAATTGCGTAAAGAACAGTTCATCCCTGCGGGCCATTGCCAATCGCGTGATGATTCGCCCCCGGCTGGAGGCCATTTTTGATTACAGCACCAAAGCCCTGGATAAGAAATTCGGGCTATAAATAAGGTTGGATTTTCTGGAAGTTCCGGTTCCGGGTGATCCCCATGATCAAAAACCAGTCAATCACCACCCAGATACCCAGTCCGCCGAGGGTGATCAACTTCAGTATACCCAGTCCGACATCTCCCACCATGAATCTGTCGATGCCCAGGTAGCCGACCAAAATTGATATTATCAGAATCAGCACAGGATCGTGGAAGTTAAGAGACTGCACCAGCACCCGGCGACTGTCGTCCATTTTCCTGAGCGAATCCCGGATTATTTCAAGATGGTAATCTTTAAAAAATTTCCCCTTTGACATGATGAACATGTCTACTTTGTAGTCGTCCATGAGCAGTAAGGTTAAGGTTTTCCACCTGTAAATATACAATTTTACCTGATAAAAAGGGGGTGTAAATCTGTTTAAGGAATGTTCGGAGAGATTAATTGGGTGATTTATGCAATTCCCCTCCGCTGGTCGTCGAACACGACAGGGAATATGACGGGGCCTTTTTTTATGTTTGGTGTGGGTATAAATAACCCCACCTTGTGAATAATACCTGCATTTCCTATCTGCAGTTGATAATATTGCTTTTGTGAGTAATAGAGAAATCATTTCTTTACCTTATAAGTAAGATTCTCTAAGTGTATATATATATATTTAATTCATTACTTTTACTAGTGTGGAGACTAAAATACTATGCAGTTCAAGCCAATACTGAGGAATTAATACTGCCAGGGTTATGTGTTTAAAAAGAGAACTTTACGACTTAATACGGACCGATGAAAGTATTTTTGATTTCATACAGGATAGTGCATTGGATGGCTTATGGTATTGGGATCTGGAGCATCCCGGGAATGAATGGATGAATGCCAGGTTCTGGACGGTTTTGGGCTATAATCCCGATGAGATGCCGCATAAGTCAAACGCCTGGCAGGATATTATCAATCAGGATGATTTAAAAGTCGCTTTTGATAATTTTTATAAACATTGCGAAAACCCAAAACATCCTTATGACCAGGTTGTAAGATACACACATAAGAACGGCTCAACGTTTTACTTTTCGCTTCCCTATAATACTGAATCGGCCACCGAAGCCACCAGGCATATCAGGGCATTTAATAAAGAGGTTGTCATTATTGCACAAACTGCCGATGGGCTGTATGAAGACAGGCAGAAATCCATCCAATCCGGATGCAACGACTATATAGCAAAACCTTTTAGCAGTAAGGAATTACATGGATTGATCAAAAAGTATTTCGGGTAAGGATACCCATTTATAATTCTTTTTATTTTTGTCGTAAACCTGACCAGAGGGGATCTTTATGTAAATCTGATAAAAATCTCCACCAAATAAAGTGAACTGGCATTATAAAGGCACAGGCATCCAATTTCAATCACCATAACATGAAACCGTCCAAAAGCCAAATTGATCAATTCCTTGCCCATCAGCATATTGCCATGGCCGGGTATTCCCATCACCCGAAAAAGTTCGGGCATGAGGTATTTCGTACTTTGACAGAGAAAGGGTACGATATGGAAGCTGTTAACCCAAAAGGCGGCCGGGTAGAAGGATCAGGGAAAGAGGTATTCACCCACGTGGACCAGCTTCCTGATGATTTGAACGCCTTGTTGGTTGTCACGAAAAAAGACCAGTCTCTAAAAATAGTGCAGGATGCCCGGAAAAAAGGGATTGCGCATATCTGGGTTCAGCAGATGTCTGCTTGTCCTGATTTGAAAGCCATGGCCGCAAATGATCCCGGGATTATAATCGGGCAGTGCATTCTGATGCATGCAAAACCTTCGGGGATCCATAAATTCCATCATCTTCTTTCCGGGTTTTTTGGGTTACTGCCCAGGTAAATCATCCGCCCTGCGGGGGATCCTTTGGATGTTGCGGAACATCCGCAGGTACAAGTGCTTACTGTTGAAGTTTCAGCAGTTGTTTGATCACCTTTCTGGCCATGAAATCAAGGGCTTTGCCCCTGTAGGCAAAATCATTGAATGATCCGATGATGAATGATTCTGTGAGCGGGTGGTAGAACATGAAAGCACCGGTTACCCCCACACATCCCCAGCTGTAGGTTTTCTCCGGCATGAGCACCGGAATGGTCTTCATCTTCCAGATCGAATACCCGTAATTGAAGGCAATGCTGGGGAAACCCATGTTGACGTAGTCGCTCAACATGATATTAAGGGTTTCCCTGTTGATGATTGCTCCGTTTACCAGCGCCTTCATGAATGCCAGGTACTCTGAAAGCGGGGCGGTGATGCTTCCTCCTGCGTAGTCAATCAGGTGCACGCCTTTTACCGACAGGAAGTTGGTGTTCCTGATGTAGAGGCCGGCCATGGGGTGGGGCGATTCTTTTTTGGGCCGGGAAAAGCCATAGCAAAATGCATGCTCCATCCCTAACGGATCAAATATATACTGATGCATGGCCTCATGGAACTTCATGCCCGTGATCTTCTCAATGATGAAACCCAAAAGGTAATAATTGGTATCGGTGTAATGATGCTTTTTACCGGGCGGGGCCACTGGTTTCAGGTTTGCTTTCCCCCACTGTACGGCCTCTCTTGTCTCAATCGGGAAATCAGGGTCTTCCCGGAGTTTTTCCCATAGATTAAAAAACACATCAAACAGCCCGGAGGTCTGCATCAGCAAGTGCCTGATCCGGATGTCAGCCGAATAATCCCTGCCCTTGTATACATGCAGGCCTTCCATGATTCCCTTGTCGAGGTATTTGTGGATGGGGTCTTTGAAATCCAGCTTCCCCTGATCATAGAGTATGCTGATCAGGGTGGCGGTGAACAATTTCCCCACGCTGGCCAGATGCAGGGGCTGTTCAGGGCTGGCAGGGATGTCACCGGTTTTTCCTTCAGCCACATTCAGGTTGATCTCCAGTTTGTCTGAATGAACCAGCAAATAGGCATTCCTGACCCTTTCGTCTTTTTGGACCTGTTCCCGGAATGCATTTTCAATGTTTGTC
>CAYXEH010000006.1:0-83223 GCA_964463915.1 uncultured Bacteroidales bacterium
GGAATATCATGGCCAGGTGACGGCCGCGCACCGACTGCATGTCCCGATCTGCCAACTCAGGCAGGTTGACCATTCCTCTTTCAGGATGATCGAACAGGATCTCTCCGGACCTGATACGGGCAGTACTTCTACTTAGCAGTCGCATCACGGCAAGGGCAGTCACAGACTTGCCCGAACCGGATTCGCCTACCAATCCGAGCACCTCACCGGGAAATACTTCCAGGGAAACGCCTTCTATGGCAGGCACAATTTCATCCCCCGTATCAAATTCAACTGACAGGTTCCTGATTGACAATAAAGGGTTTTTATCCATGACGAAACGGGAATGTACAGCAAACTTACAAAATCTAACTATCCGAAGATGAATATTCTTCCGGCAATACATGAAGCTATAAACAGAAGCGTTATATTTGTAATCATTGAAAGATAATCACCCAAACAAACATCAATATTTATGAAAAACTTGTCCTTATCATTGATTGTGGCCATATTTTTTCTGGCATCCTCCTGCGGGCCCCGGCAGGAAACAACAGAAGAAACACCGGAGCCCCTTATGGAGGAATTGATTTCGGAAACCCATCAGGCTTTCTTCTCCAACCTGGCCCGGTTATGTGGAAAATCGTTTGCCGGAGAACAGGTTTTCCGGAGCCATCATGCCTCAGGCTGGGGAGACACTGAAATGACAATGCATGTGGAAGTCTGTGAAAGCGACCGTATCCTGATCCCCTTCCACATCGGTGAAGACCAGTCGCGGACCTGGATGTTCCTCATTGAAGACGGCAGGCTGCGATTCCGTCATGACCACCGCCACCCCGACGGCACCCCGGATGAGGAAACGCTATATGGAGGTTATGCCGACAATTCCGGCACAGCTTTTGTACAACACTTTCCGGCAGATCAATATACAGCTGAGTTGATTGACGGAGGGGAAGGAAACGTATGGACGGTAAGAATTGATGAAGCCTTCACCACATTTACCTACCTTTTGGAAAGAGACGGGGAGAAACGCCTTCAGGTGGATTTTGACCTGACAAACCCATTGTAAATCAACCATGAAGGATAATACAAAAAGCAACAAAGAAGAAGTTTACCTGAAAGCAAAAGAGCAACAGGAAAAGGAACAAAAAGCAGTCCTCCCCGATGGCAGGAGGTTGTTCTATAAAATATATCCCAACGCTCCTGATGCGCCCTGGGTAACACTCATCCATGGTGTCGGTGGAAGTTCCATTATCTGGTTCAAGCAAATCCGTGAATTTTCGAAACATTTCAATGTGCTTGTGGTAGACCTCCGGGGGCATGGTCGTTCCCGTGATCTGTTTTCTGCATACATGGGCAAGGAATACACTTTTGAAGATATCAGCCTGGATGTATTACAGGTACTGGACCATCTGGGTATCAAAAAAAGTCATTTCATGGGGGTTTCGCTGGGAACCATTCTGATCCGCGTAATTGCTGAAATGGATCCTGAACGGGTTGAGTCAATGACCCTGGCCGGGGCCATTACCCGGTTAAACATTCGTTCCCGCTTCCTGGTATGGGTGGCCAAAGTTTTTAAGCCGGTAATTCCTTTCATGTGGCTTTACCGACTGTTTGCCAGGATTTTAATGCCAAGTAAACGTCACCGGGAAAGCCGTTACCTCTTCATTAAAGAAGCACAGAAGCTATATCGGCGCGAGATCAATCGCTGGTTCAAACTGCTGAAGGATGTCAACCCATTGCTGCAGTACCAGGTGGAGCAAAATCCAAAAATCCCCACCCTTTATCTGATGGGTGATGAAGACCACCTTTTTCTGCAACCGGTAAAGGAACTGGTCAAGGAAAATAAGATGGCCTCACTCATTACTATTGAAAATTCAGGGCATATCTGCAATGTAGACCAGCCCCATGTGTTTAACCGGCACGCCATACAATTTCTGAAACAAACTTCTGCCGCATAGAAAGCCGCACAGCAATGATTCACGCACCCACCATACGACTCACCAAAGAATTTCACTTTGAAGCGGCGCATGCCCTCTGGAATTACGACGGCCCCTGCCGGAACATCCACGGACACAGTTACCGTTTGTTTGTAACCATCAAAGGCAAACCTGTCAACGATGAGAAAAGCCCTAAACAGGGCATGCTGATGGATTTCTCGGCCCTTAAGAAGATTGTTCAAGAGTTAATCATCGAACCCTTCGATCACGCCCTGATGATCAATGCAGACACCCCTCACCTGGATATGGCCAGAAACAGCGAACTTTACGGGAAGCTAACCCCCCTTCCCTACCAGCCAACCTGCGAGAACATGATCCGGGATTTTGCATCAAAGATCCGCAAGGCACTTCCCGCCGGAGTGCAGCTTCACTCACTGCGACTGCATGAAACGGCCACGGCTTATGCGGAATGGTATGCCGAGGACAACCCGGATGATTCGGCAGAATGACCAGTCCCCGTTTACTGAAACAGGAAATTGTAACTGAGCCTGATACTGTAATTGTCGCTGAACCGCGGCCTGGCATGAGGTCCGTAACGCATCATGAACTCCAGCCCGACGCTGGAAAAGCCTGAGCCCACAAGGTCCAGTATGGCGATACCGGATTCCAGAAACCCTTTATTCATCGCCCGTACATCCACCTCCTTATGAGCCGCCGATCTGCCAATACTTCCGATGCCGGCATTGGTCTTCAACACGAACTGAGGGTTAAATGACCCGCCCCGATAAAGCAGGTGACCGAAGTTATGATACCAGAAAACTGCCACATAACGATCCGAAACAAACTCATCCATCCGCATGGTAGAGAACGCCTCAGGCGTAGTAATGGCAAAACGGCTGTAGGCCGCCGGGGCAATAAAATGTTTATCCAGGGGGGCCTCCCCTGAAAAATAACCAGCCCTGATCGTCCATTGCTGGGTCCCCAGCATGCGAACCTGGAAAGTCCGTTTAAACTTCGCTTCAATCCTCCAGTAATCATATTCCCCAAGTAAAACCCCTTTAATCCCCCGGCTTACATTCAATTTCCACACTGGTATGTTATCGCTGAACCGCATAATCTGTCGTGGGGTCAGAATAAACTGTTCTCCATAAGCCAGGCGTAGTTGAACACCGGCTTCAAAATATCGTGATTTACCCTGCCAGTCATCATTGGGATCTGAAAGGGACTCAAAACGATAGTCGTCTGAATACCTGACCTCCTCCATGCCCAGAAAAGGTTTTACGGTCAAAAAATTGCGGGCCGCCAGGAACTGCACCCAGAACAAGTGCTTTTCATTCATGTCAAGGGTTTCCAGGTAATAGCTTCGTAAATCCTGTGGAGAAAAAAGCCCACCGGTTTGCAGAAAATTGCTACCTCCCCTCTCCTGCACGTCATAACTGTAGTCATAACCCAGCCGGAAGTCTCTTAACCGGTCAATCAGCACATTTCCGCCTGCGCCATATTTGAGCCGCTGGTCGCGAAAACCGTAGGCAAGCTTTCCATTCAGCCGGATCTTTTGAGAAAAACGATTGTTGGTACTGGCCGAAAAACCGGGCCTGAAGCCCTCCGGGCTATTGTACCCCAGGAAATCCGCAAGCGGAAAATCCAGACTACCCCACCGCAGTGATCCGTTAAACAGTGTCTGCAAACGCTCAATTTGCCCGTCGAGATTCCGCTCACGTCCAATACTGTCCAGGTAATGGTAAGTATTGCTGTCGCGGGCCGAGAGGCTGTCACGGCGATATGAATCCCAGAATGCTGTGTCATCGACATTGGTTCCATCCGAAAATTCCACGTGATAGGGAGAAAAATCACGACGGCCCAGGGGCGGATCAATGGTGATCTCAGACAAATAAGTACGCCCTTCCCCGATCACCCTGAAATCTTGCAGACCCTCAAGATTCAGCAATTCGAGATCAGTATTCAGTTGAACGGGAAACCACTGCCTGCCGTCAACCAGGGCATAATTCTGCTGAATTCTGATCCTGGTATTGCTTTGCTGACCCGCTGGGGCAGCAATTACCGACTTCAGTGCCCAACCACGGCTGCTTATGTTCATCACTCCTTCCAGGCCGTTGAAGTTACGTTCCCGTTCAGGCCGGTAGGAAATGACATATACCGTATCAGTATCAGAATAAACGGAGTCTTCCAGGTTAAAGAAATAGCGGGTAATACTGCCCGGGGCCAAAGGACTCAGGTAATGGTTGTCGGTGATGTGAATATAATCGTCGTAAAATGAAAAGGATTGCATCTGTGATACCAGTATGGCAAACAACGGTTGTTCCATCCCTGAAATACGCGATGCCAGAATGGTTTCATTGCTACGGTCGGGGTAGCGAAATTTTCGTTCTGTTATGGTTTCCATCAGAAAGAAATGACGCTCCTCCAGGTAGCTTGAGATCCGGCTACCCGCCGAATCCATTGCGGCAGGCCCCGGCCTTTGATCCTGATCAAAGGCCCCGGTGAATACAAATTTATTGTACGACTTATAGGTAAAAGAACTGGTGTTTTCCGGATTGTTCCGTTCACGACGGGCCATTACCTTTTCAATAATCCGATGTGCAGGATTTTCCCCGGGAGACACAACCACTTCACGAAGTTCAACCGCTTTCCGGCGCAGCAGAATTTCATGAGGCCCGACACCGGCATCCGCCGGATGATAAACTTTGTCCTCATATCCTACATGACTGAACTGCAAACGGGCAGACGGCTCCGGCAACGACAATTCAAAAAAGCCGTCTATGTCAGTCATCCCGCCATGGCGGCTGTCATTGATCACAATGTGAACAAATGCGAGCGGCTCCCCGGTATCTGCATCCCTAACACGGCCTTTAATCATCACTTCCGGTTCCTCCGGGGCAAATAACAGGACAGGAGACACCAGGAGTGCTCCCAACAACAAGACCGAAAAGAAAGAGAAGATGCGCATCCATCAAATTTAACAAATTGTCCGAAAAACGGCTTTCATTTATTTTTTGAGCAAAAATGTATTAATTTTGTAAAAATCAAAAGAATATAAACAACCTTGGAAGCGTCACCCGAAACTTTTTCACTCCCGGAAACCCCTCTGCCAGCGCTTACCGATCTGCTCTCCGTTGATATTTTTTTAGGACTTGGAGCCATGCTGGTTCTGCTTTTTTTCTCAGCCATGGTCTCGGGTTCAGAAATCTCTTTTTTTTCCCTGACTCATTCTCAGATTGACCAGCTCAGGCAAGGAAAAAAACCGCTCAACAGGAAGATCCTGGCCCTGATGGAACGGCCCAATCGACTGATGGCCACCATCCTGATCACCAACAATGTGATAAACATTACAGTCATTGTCCTCTCCACCATTGTGTTTCGTCCGTTATACCAACTGGAACTTCATCCTGTCCTTGCATTTCTGATACAGGTGGCAGTGGTCACTTTCCTGATCCTGTTTTTTGCAGAAGTTCTGCCAAAAGTGTATGCATCGAAAAACCCGCTGAGGTTTTCCTCCATTATGGCGTCCCCTCTGCTTATCTTGCGTAAATTATTTCATCCGCTGAGTACCTTGCTGGTCAAAACAACACACATCATTGACAAACGGATGGAGAAAAAAAGGCCCAACCTGAGCATGCACGAGTTATCACACGCTTTGGAAATCACCACAGATAATACCACCACCGAGGAAGACAAAAAGCTGCTCAGGGAGATTGTGCGTTTTGGAAATACTTTTGTCAGAGAGATCATGAAGTCACGGGTGGATGTGGTGGCTGTTGAATACACCACACCCTTTCGTCAACTGATTGAAATCATTCAGGATGCCGGCTATAGCCGTATCCCGGTGTATCGGGACAATTTTGATAACGTAGAAGGCGTGCTCTACATCAAAGATCTTTTGCCCCACCTGGAAAAGGAAAATGATTTCGAATGGCAAAAACTCTTGCGCAAAGGTTTTTTTGTTCCTGAAAGCAAAAGGATCAACGATCTGCTAAAAGAATTCCAGGAGAAGAAAATCCATCTGGCCATCGTGGTGGATGAGTATGGAGGCACATCCGGGCTGGTTACCCTGGAAGACATTTTGGAAGAGATCGTCGGAGAGATCAATGACGAATTTGATATTGAAGAAGCCGTTTACTCCAAGGTGGATAGCAATACCTACGTGTTTGAGGGAAAAACCCTGCTGAAGGATTTCTGCAAGATCACCGGTGTGGATGATACAATTTTCGATGAGGTAAAAGGAGAATCTGACACCCTGGCGGGACTGATTCTGGAAATCAAACAGGAAATCCCTTTCAAAGGGGCAAAGATCAGATACGGCCGCTTTGAATTTGAAGTGGAAGGAGTCGATAAACGACGTATCAAACAATTAAAAGTAAAAATCAAGGAACCACAATGACCAGGTTTATCCGGACCACTGTTTTTCTTCCGATCATCTTAATGCTTTTGTCTTTGTCCTGTCAGCGTGGCGAGTCACCGAAACCCCGGGCTTACTTCCGCATTGCAATGCCGGAGAAATCTTACCAGGATTTTGACACTGTATACCCTTACCGGTTCGAATATCCCGAATACGCAACCTTTAAGCCCGACAACAGAGAACCTTACTGGGGAGACATCGTGTTCCCCGAATTCAACGGAAGAATACACCTGAGCTACAAACCGGTGAACAACCCCGATGACCTGGCGGGTTATTTTGAGGACGCCAGGACATTCGTACACCGTCATATTCCCAAGGCCACATCCATACGTGATGAAATGTTTGTTCACGAAGATCAAAATGTGTACGGAATGCTTTTCCATATCAAAGGCCGGGAGGCTGCCTCAGCCCTGCAGTTTTTTGCCACTGACAGCACGGATCATTTTATCAGGGGGGCGCTCTATTTTGACGCAACCCCGAACAATGACTCCCTGTCGCCGGTGATCAGCTTCATTGAAGAAGACATCCGCCACCTCATTGAAACAATGTCTTGGGAGTGATTTCCCTCAGGATTTGTGATTGGTCAGCATATTGCTGGCTGTACTGATCTCCACGAAAGACGGACCCGCCTTTTTTCCGAAGTTCCCGGCCAGCACCGCCACCAGATCTTCATGCCCGATCTCTTTCTTATCGATCAGACGCGACAATGTCACCTTGATAAACTCTTTTTTGGAAATTTCCACATCCATGTAATCGGCAAGAACACCATAGTTCAGCGCCAGTTCCCGCATTACCCTTTCCACATAGCACTGGGCATATATGGGGGTACGCCCGCGAAACGCCGACAAATAACGGGCTGTTTTACCGGTATCCGTATCTGTGATAACTGCCCGGGTATTGAGTTGCTGTACGGATCGAACTACTGTTTTGGAAAGAAAGACCGACACCTGGTTGTCATGAGGCATCACCTCACTATCAGGGGAAAAAGACCTGCTGTTTTCTGCTTCTCTCAGACTATTGGTCATCATTTGTACCGACTCAAGCGGATATTTTCCGTAGGCGGTTTCCCCACTGAGCATTACCGCGTCGGTACCTGAGAACACGGCCGTGGCAATGTCACTTACCTCCGCGCGGGTAGGCCTCGGATTGTCAATCATGGTGTGCAGCATCTGTGTAGCCACGATCACCAATTTCTTTTGCCGGATGCATTTCTGGATCAGGTTGTGCTGTATTCCCGGAATGCGTTCGGCAGGCACTTCAATGGCCAGGTCTCCGCGAGCGATCATGATCCCGTGAACATGATCAAGGATCTCGTCAATATTGTCAACTCCTTGCTGATTCTCGATCTTTGCTATGATCTTAACCTGGCTGTTACCGGCGTCCAGTATTTCCTGGATGGTCATTACATCCTCCTTGCTCCGGACAAAAGAATGGGCAATGAATGCAACGTCATTGGAAATGGCAAAATCTATATACTTCCGGTCTTTGTCACTCAATGTGGGCAAATCAATGTTACTGCCCGGCAAATTCACACTTTTTCTGGCCTTGATCACCCCGCTGTTCTCTACCCGGCATAAGAGGTGACCGGAATGTTTCTCCTGAACAGTCAGGGCCACATCCCCGTCATCGATCATGATCTGCCGGCCCGTATCCAATTGCTTTACAAATCCAGGATAATTCACCCGAATACATTCAGGATCCGAATTTCTGCTACTGTCTCCTGCCATCCGGATCAGCTCCCCGGCCTTAACTTCAATATCTTTGTCACTGGAATTGGTACGTATTTCAGGCCCCTTGGTATCCACCATAACGGGGATTTTTGAAGAGACCTTACGGACATTCTCCATAATACGCAGGCTTTGATCCGGATTTTGATGCGCGGTATTAATTCTAACCACGTCCATTCCGGATCGATGCAATGAGGATAAAAATTCCGGCTCACAGTGGCGGTCAGATATGGTCGCCACAATCTTTGTCAGTTTTTGCATGACAGCAGGCATTTATGGTTATACAATAAACACGTAGGTTTACTCATAGCGTAGTGATTCAATCGGGTCAAGGCTGGCAGCTTTCGCAGCGGGGTAGTACCCGGCAACCAGACCTACGCCAAAACATAACAAGACCCCGGACAAGACCCATATCCAGGGAATGATAAACGGGCTTCCCACAATGACAGATATTCCGTTACCTGCAAGAATCCCGAGAAGAATCCCCACTACCCCGCCAATCTGGCAAATTAAGATGGCCTCAGAAAGGAACTGCTGCCTGATCACGGTTCTGCTTGCCCCCAATGCCTTACGAATGCCGATTTCCTGGGTTCTTTCGGTCACTGATACGAGCATAATATTCATCAGACCGATCGCCGCCCCGGCCAGGGTGATCATCCCTATAATAGTGGCAGCCAGCGTCACAAAACTGATATTTTCAATCAGTGCCTGGGCAATATTGTCACTTTTATTGATATCGAAACTGTCGGGCTCACCAAAACGGACTCCCCGGATAACCCTGAACAAACCAATAGCCTCATCAATGGCCTCATCAAGCACCTCAATGTCATAGGTACTCACATTGATGGTATAATTCATATTGGGTTGTGAGAAATGCTGCCTGACCGTCATATATGGCATCACGGTATTCAGGTCTCCCGAAAACCCGAATCCTGTCCCCTGTTGTTCCAGTATGCCGATTACCTGGTAGGGCATATTGGCTATGGAGACAGAAGCCCCCAGAGGATCAGCGTCTCCCGGAAACAGCGTATTTGCCACATCATGTCCGAGTAAAACCACATTTGCACCATACTGCAGTTCAGTAGGTGAGAAATTACGCCCTTTTGCCAGTTCAGCACCTGAAGTGACCAGGTAATTGTCATCACTGCCAATCACCTGTATGTTCGGGTTGGTTTCTTCCGATCGATAGCGGGCAGTAGCAGAACCTGTACCTGTCACGCGCAGGGAAACCCAGGCAGGAAATTCAAATTCCTGTTTAAAGGCAATCGCCTCGTTATAGTTGATCCGCGGATATACCTGCCCGGCTCCGCCTCCCATCTGCACCTGCATGCTTCTGTTCTGGATGGAAAAGCTGTTGGCTCCCAGCCGCGCAAAGTTGTCTGTAATGGAGAGTTGTATGGAATCAATGGCAGTCAGGATTCCAACCAAAGCCATGATTCCTATGGCAATAATCAATACTGTCAGCAGGGCACGCAACAGGTGTGCCCGGATAGACTCAAGGGCTACCCGAATATTTTCAATAATTACTATGGTAAGTTGTCGCATTGCCAATGTGCTTAATTACAGCTTACTGCCAAAAGCAAGATCGCCGGCGTCGCCCAATCCCGGAACAATATATGCCTTGGCTGTCAGTTCATCATCTACCGCACCGAGCCAGAGGGTGTATTCGTCATTGGGCATGTTTTTTCTAACATACTCAACTCCCTGGTTGCTGGCCAGAATGGAAACAATGTGGGTATGTAAGGGCTCCCCCTTGCTCATCAGTTCTTTGTAACTCAATATCATGGAAGCTCCTGTGGCCAGCATCGGGTCACTGATAATTAATACCTTTTCGGATAACGGAGGACCGGAAACATATTCAACCTGGATATCAAACCGGCCATCCTTCCGGTGTTTGCGGTACGCAGAAATAAAGGCATTCTCTGCGCCATCATACAAATTGAGTAACCCCTGGTGCATAGGAAGACCGGCCCTGAGAATGGTTGCAATGACAGGTTGTTCGGAAAGGACCTCACATGAAGCCACTCCCAGGCTTGTGATTACCTCTTTCTTTTTCCATTCCAGTTTCTTGCTGATCTCATAAGCAAAAATCTCACCGGCGCGCTCCATATTTTTCCGAAACCGGAGGCTGTCCTTTTGAATTTCAGCGTCCCGCATTTCAGCAATATACTGGCTCAACAGGGAGGAAGTATCTCCCAAAACTCGGATTCTAGGCATTTTTCTGTCTTTTACAACGGTTCTTAATCCAACGGTAGCCATCCAGCATAGATTCCAAAGGGATTGGCATTTTATTCATAATGATACGCAAAAATACACATTCTTCTGATCCAAACCCACGATAAAAGCGGGCAAGGCCCGGATCAACCGAGCCTTCAAAATCAAGCACCAGCTCTTTGCCGGCATGTTCCTGAATAAAATGATCAATCAACAGGCTCATCGCCCCATTATTCCTGGCCTCCGGAGTGCTTCCTGAAAAAAGCAACACCACTTTATGATGGCTTTTAAAAAACACGATGCCGGCACAAAGATTATTGGTAGAAGAATAAGCAAATCGTAAGCAGACCATGTTTTTGTGCATACCGGCATAAATCAGATGTTTGAGTACCCCGTAGTCCTTCCCGGCAAAAGGCACTCCCTGTTTGCCCCTGTTCTGGCGGAAAGCCCGGATAATATCTTCGGGTCGCCCGGCATTGGTGACAAACACTTTCTTTGCACGTGCTTTTTTGATATTGCGCCGCGTATTTGCCGAGTATCTTTTCTCCAGGTGAGCATATGGAGAGATCAGATCCAGTTCGTGGGTAATACCTTTCCCCCTGAGTAAAGGATGCTGGTCAGACAGGAGATTGTAGGTATTCAGGTTGAAATCCGCAAACCGGAATTCCCCGGGAATGGCCTCCAGGAACCGTTCAGTAACCCCTTCATTCAACCTGTATGTACTGAAAACGCCAAGCTGCTGAATAAAAAACGGCTGGTAAATATATTTTATGCTGAGTTTTTTCCGGAATGGGAGGGGCATTACTGCGCAGTAATCATCTTCTACCAATGCATCCCAGTTGTCTGATGTCATATCCAGGTACCAGGAGTATGCATAAAACATTCCGTTCACAGAATGGTCAATGCAATGATCCCATTTCGAAAAATCAATGTTATCGTGTCTGATGTAATGGATCATAGCTTTCTTTATGTTTCAGGGATGCAAGACGAAACATCTCTTCATAGACCTTATCCCATCCCTGCCAGTCATCCCGCCCTGACAATGAATCGTTGTGCCACAAACTGACAAACATCCCGCCCACCTGCACTGTTTCATCGAGCAGTTTTTTGATCACCTCAAGGGCTTTGCCGGGAGAAAGCTGCAGGTAGTCGCGTAGCGTACCGTCCATCACGGCAAAGGGAACAATGGTCAGCGGAGTGACACTTTCACTTTCCAGGTCATAGAAGGGATAAGGTGTACAGATACTCGCTCTGAATCCGGGCTGACTCGCATATCCCATGGTAAAATCATGGGTAATATTATTTCGCAACAGGCGCTGATAAGTGGCCGGAAGATCCATCATCAGATAATGCTGCCTGCTATAGCATATTTCCTGCTGTAAAATATTGGACAGTCTGGATAACTCATGCTCCAGCAATGATTCTTCCCTGGTGGAGGCCACGCTCGGATGAATGCCGGTACGACCATAATCGTTCATCTTTTTAACCAGGGAAAAGAAGGCCCCTGAATAGAAAGGTATGTTTTTGTCATAGGGCCCGAAGTCACCACAGAGAAAAAAGTACACCGCCCGGATGCCACTCTGCTTATATAATGCTATCTGGCGGTCATAAGTATCAAAAGGGTCTTTTTCCTTTCCGGCCAACACGCGAAAACGTTCAGCAAGAGAAGAAAAATCAAGTCTCAGCGCTGACCGCAAAACACCCAGTAAGGTACGCATAATGCCCCTGCCTCTATAGGCATATGCCACATCAATGTCATAGGTGGGCAAAAAAGTGAAGGAAGGCTCATTAAACCTGCAGGCAGGATATAATTCCTGCAATTTCCCTTTAAGCAAAGATGCATACTGGTTCACCAGGGGCTTGTCCAAAAAATTATTCCTGTAGGCAAAGGACGAAGTGGCATCAAAACGCCAGTGGATATCTTTTTTGTGTGGAAGGTATTCCTCATAACGGCTAACCAGGTAAAAAACGGCAGCAAACAGATCGAAATCAAGACCCTGTATTTCTGTATCAGCACGTCCGGGAAACAATAAAGGAAGAACTTTGCTGTGGCGAATCTCCGGTACAAAAAAATGTACTCCTCTTTCTGATAAAAACCCATGGGCCGGAATATGCAAACCTTCCAGCCCCACTTTCTCCCGGCTATAAATGATCTTCGGCCCTTTATGCGCATCCGCCACTTCCTTATCATCGGTAAGCTGCCATTTGCACCTGAGCAAATGGCCCATAACCAACCGGGTCACATATTCAATTCTGCTGGTTATCCGGGGAGAAAAAACCACTATCATGCGCGCGGAATTAAAAATCTGAAGGTAAAGGTAAAAGTAAATTTACACATACCCCCGGAAATTCTGCCCTGTCGTCTCCCTGCGCTGTCTTTAAAGAAGTCCCTCATCGGCAAAGCTGAAATACTGCTCATGGGCCACGATCAGGTGATCAAGTACGGGTAAATCCAGAAAAGCCCCTGCCTCTTTGCATTGACGGGTAATGCGTTGATCGTTCGGGCTGGGTTTCAGCTGCCCGCTGGGATGGTTGTGGCAAAGAATGATCCCGCTGGCGTTCTGCTCCAGCGCAAGCCTGAAAATTTTTTTCGGATCAGCCACCGTACCCGCCACACTGCCTTCACTTATGCAAATGGTACGCTGCACCCTGTTGCCCCGGTTCAGCACCATGATCCAGAACTCCTCACATGAAAGATCGGCGATCAGCGGGTGCATGATCTCAAAGGCATCCCGGCTGCAACTGATTCTCGTTTTCGCCAGACCCTCCGAAAGCCGGCGTCGCCTTCCCAGTTCCATCACGGCAATGATATTACTGGCTTTGGCTTCACCAATGCCCCGGAAACGCAATAAATCAGGGATTTCAAGTTTGCCCAGTTCGGCCAGGTTATTGGAAACACTTCCCAGAATCATTTTTGATAACTCTACCGCTGATACTCTGGCTGTGCCGGAACCAATGACGATGGCAAGTAATTCTGCATCCGAAAGGGCTTTCCTGCTTTTGGTCAATAATTTTTCCCTGGGGCGGTCATCTTCCGCCCAACTTTTGATCCCTGCGAGGGAAACTAACGGATAAGGTTGTTTTGTTTCATGTTGCATCCTATATTTTTTAAGACCGGCTCAATATAGGAAGCAATCAGGTATAAAAAAAGGACCTTTCCGGTGAAAGGTCCTTTTGGTAGCCCGTAGGGGATTCGAACCCCTGTTACCAGGATGAAAACCTGGCGTCCTAACCCCTAGACGAACGGGCCGTAAACACGTGGCGGGAATATGCATTTTTCTACAAATCCACAAAGAACCGCCACCCGGAATATCTATTGCAAATTGTTCACGTGACGCGTCAGCTTGCCTTTCAGATTGGCCGCTTTGTTCTTATGAATCACGGATTTCTTTGCCAGACGGTCAATCATAGAGATCACACGGGGCAAGCTTTTTTCTGCCTCGGACTTACTCTCCATGCCACGAATTTTTCTAACCGCTGTGCGTGTGCTTTTGGCATAATACCTGTTCCTCAATTTTTTTGCATTGTCGGAACGGACTCTTTTCTTCGCTGATTTATGGTTTGCCATAATGCCTCGTTAAAATGATTTCTTTGTAAAATCTGGTTTGTAGCCCGTAGGGGATTCGAACCCCTGTTACCAGGATGAAAACCTGGCGTCCTAACCCCTAGACGAACGGGCCATGAACTTGTTCTCAACTTTTCCGGGGAAAATGTCCCGTCGAAAAGGAGTGCAAATGTATAACTATTTTCCAAATCCACAAAATTGTTGTGGATTTTTTAGGGGTACCCTCCTTTGAAATATTCAGTCGGGCAAATTGCCTGCAATAATACCAAAAAAAGCTGACAAACCCTGACCGGCAGGCTGATCATGGAGCCTGATAATGAATAAGAAAATTCAAACTTTTTCAGCCAACTATACGCACAACCCATATTGTTTGATAGTTTTTTATATATTTGTAGCGTACAATAACGGCTACAATCATTCTAACCCATTAAAAGATTAACCAATACAAAACAAGCACTTATGAAAAACATTAACTTTAAGCTTTTAGCTGTAGTATTGATTACTGCGGGACTCTTCGCCAGCTGCGGGCTAAACAAGATGGCAAGAAACTATGACGAAGGGGTTCGCTATACCCCTGAAACCAACCCCCTGGAGAACCATGGCGGGCAGGTTGCCATAGATGTTGACGGACGGGTTGGTGAAGACTATTTTCACCGCAATGCCGTGGTGGAACTTACCCCGGTGCTGAAATATCAGGACACCGAAACGGAGTTGGAAACTGTCACACTGCGCGGAAGCAGAACAACCACGACAGGAACCATGGTCGATCGTGACCGGACCACCAGCTTCGACATGAACAACGTGGTGGATTACCATTCTGACATGCTTAACTCGGAACTGTACATACGCGCCAAACTTTATCGTGAAGGACGTGAAGACAGGGCCAGGGAACTTCCCGAGAGAAAAGTGGCAGATGGCGTGATCATGACAGCCCAAAGGATCAAAAAGGATCACGAAGGGTCACTGGCACCCCACGAGTATGAGGAAGAAGTGATTATCTCCAAATCAGCAGACATTTACTTCGCCTACATGCGCCATAACCTCAACTGGCGTCTTGATCTCAATAGTGCCGATGAAGCTCAGGAGAAGATCGAAGACCTTACGGAATTTATTCAGAGAGGCTGGGAACTCAAAGCTGTTGACGTAGATGCATGGGCTTCTCCTGAAGGTGAAGTTGCCTATAACGAAGAACTTTCAGAAGATCGTGCAGAAACCGGTGAGGAATACATTACCGACCTTTTTGAGGACAAAGAAGTAGAAATGCCCGAACCCACAGTTGAAGCAAAAGGCGAAGACTTTGACGGATTCATGGTGAAACTGGATGCTTCCGACCTGCCCGACAAACAGGCGATTGCCAATGTGATTAATTCCCAGATCGAGCCTGCAGAACGTGAAAGGAGAATCAAGGACATGACGCTGATCTATGAAGAGATTGAAGAATTACTCGAACCCCTGCGTCGTGCTGAGATCACTGTACATGCCTATGAACCTAAGCTGACACGTGAAGAGATCTCAGGTCTTGCCCTGAGCGACCCTTCCCAGCTTGATGAGAAAGAACTGCTTTTTGCTGCCACACTCACTGACAACCCACAAAACAAACTGGCCATTTACCGCTCAGCCCAGGAGCTTTTCCCGAGAAGTTACAAGGGATTCAACAATGCTGCAGTGATTCTGCTTGAGCAGGGTGATGCGGAACAAGCCGCGGAATACCTTGAAAGGGCCAATCAACTTGCCCCGGGCAACGGTCACGTTCAAAATAACATGGGCATCATAGCTGCATGGGAATATGACGATGAAAACGCCATGTCCATGTTCGAAGCAGCCAAAGCACAGGGCATTGATGCTGACTACAACATTGGGGTAACCCAGATCAGAGAAGGGGACTATCAGGCTGCCCTGAATTCATTCTCCGGACACACCTGCAAATTTAATGTAGCACTGGCCCAGCTTATGGCAGGAAATGAATCCCAGGCCGTAAATACCCTGAACTGTGCACCTGAATGCGCCCAGGTTGCTTACCTGAAGGCCGTAATTGCTGCAAGGAATAACGATGCAACGGCACTGTATGAAAACCTGCGCCGCTCCATTGAACTCAATCCTGACATGGCGCAAACTGCCATCAATGATCTCGAATTTATGGACTTCTTCGGACAAAGTGAATTCCAGAGCATTGTTCAGTAATCACAGTTCTTAGAATACCCAACGAATAAAAAACGCCCTGGTTCGAACCAGGGCGTTTTTTTTACAGCCGGGAAAAAGCGTGAGCCGGCAATCTATCTTGCCAGTATGCTATCTCTATGCAATCTCTTGTTACAGTCAGGGAAGCAGCTTCACAGAACTCATCCCCGCGGGATAGTCCTGGTTAATGGCCCTCAGCACCTTCTCAAGATGTGAAGGATAGGCCACAAAGTCAATGGCATTCACGTCCAGCACCAGGATTCGCAAACCCGGCTGTTGTTTCAGGTAATTAAAATAGCTGTTTTGGATCTTTTCAAGGTATTCATCCGAAATCTGCTGTTCATAGGAACGCCCCCTGGAACGAATATTCTGCTGAAGCCGGCTGGTAGACACGTAAAGGTGCACCAGCAGTTCAGGCCGGGGCACATTGGCATTCATAATATTGAATAGCGTCATGAATAACTGGTACTCATCTTCGCCCAGGGTCTTGCGTGCAAAAATCAATGATTTATTTAAAAAGTAATCAGAGATTGTAAAATCAGAAAAAAGGTCCTGGCTGGACAGTTCTTTTTGCAACTGCTTATATCTTTCGGCCAGGAATGATAGCTCCAGGGGAAAGGCATATTTTTCCTGATTCTCATAAAACTTTCTCAGAAAAGGGTTTTCCTCGAATTGTTCAAGGATCAGCTTCCCGTTATAGAGGGATGCAATTCTCGTGGCGAGGGTGGTTTTGCCGGCCCCGATATTCCCTTCAATTGCAATGTAATTATATCGCATTTCAATATGGATTAAATGGTCAGAGGGTCGAAGCGGCGTCCGGGGAACCACTTATTTTAGTTACGGCGGAATTGTCCCTGCAGCTTTCCAGCAATTCACTTACCGTTTGTTTCAAACGCGGATGTGTCAGCCCCGGATCAATCTCATGAAGGGGGATCAGGGTAAATTTTCTGAGATGCAATCGGGGGTGAGGAATGGTCAATTCCGGGGAGTCCATTACAAGGTCATCGTAAAACAGAATATCAAGATCAATCACCCTGGACAGCACTTTTCCGGCTTGTCTTTCCCTGCCCAGCTGTTTTTCGATGGCCTGCAGGTTCCGGAGCAAATCACCGGGCGACATCGGGGTTTTCACCAAAACAACCTTATTCAGAAAATCGGGTTTGTTTGGGTCCATTCCCCAGGGTTCACTTTTGTAAAGCGCACTCTCCCTGACAGGAAATATCCCAACTTCCTGCATCCTTGAAAAAGCCAGGGAAAACGCCCGCTGAACATCTCCCTGATTGCCACCAAATAACAGATATACCCTATGCATGACTTTAATATATAAACCCGGACAAAATTGAACAAAAAAAATGGCTTATCAAAATTTAGATAATTCCTATCTTTACCCAATAAATGTTTTATCCAAACCTCAATTTATTGCCATTTAAATAGACCACGCCATGAAACAATTCTTCAAATTTATGTTCGCCTCCATGCTGGGGTTTTTTCTGACATTCGTGATTATCTTTTTTTTAATGATCGGAGTCATTGCTTCCATCGCCAGCTTTTCCTCCAAAGAGGACGCCCCGGTAAGCTCCGGCTCTGTATTACGCATGTCACTCAGCACGGAATTATCTGACCGGGAAGGCAATAATCCCTTTGAAGCCTTCGATTATATGTCCATGTCACTCAGGGAATCGATCGGGCTCAATGAGTTGCTCGACAACATTGAAAAAGCCAAAGAAGATGAGAATATAGAAGGGATCTTTCTGGACCTGACCATCGTGCCTTCGGGTTGGAGCAGTATTCTTGAAGTCAGGAATGCCCTGAAAGATTTCCGTGAATCAGGTAAATTCGTCATCAGCTACGGAGAAGCTTATATGCAATCTGCTTACTACCTCGGTTCTGTGGCAGATGAGATATACCTTCATCCAGAAGGAATCATTGATTTTAAAGGAATCAATTCCGAGCTGGTATTCCTGAAAAACATGCTCGACAACCTGGGCATTGATCCGCAACTGATACGGCATGGCGAATACAAAAGTGCCGGAGAACCTTTATTCCGGGAAGACATGAGCACGGAAAACAGGGAGCAGGTCGAATCTTATGTAGGATCTATCTGGAATAATGTGACCGGAGACATTGCGGAATCACGGGGCCTTACCATTAACCATGTAAATGAAGTAGCCGATGGTTTGCTTACAAGAAACGCCCGGACCGCCATGGAAAACGACATGATCGATGGAATTGCCTACAGGGATGAAATTCTTGAACTGTTGCGGGAAAAAACGAACCTGGAAGAAGATGAGGATGTCAGGTTCGTCTCTCTGGAACGATACAAACGCGCTCCCAAGCCACGGCATATGATCACCCCGCGCAGCGGAAAACGCGTTGCAGTGGTTTATGCAAGTGGAGGAATCATTGACGGCAAGGGCGGAGAAAACAGTATCGGATCAATAGATATGTCTGCGGCCATCAGGGAAGCCCGAAGGGATGAATCGGTGAAAGCGATCGTGCTCCGTATCAACTCGCCGGGTGGAAGTGCCCTGGCCTCAGACGTTATACTAAGAGAGGTTAAACTCGCCGCAGAAGAAAAGCCGGTGATTGCCTCCATGGGAGATGTGGCCGCCTCAGGCGGATATTATATTGCCTGTGCAGCAAATGAGATCATGGCCCACCCCAATACCATTACCGGTTCGATCGGAGTATTCGGCATGATTCCCAACATGCAGGAATTTTTCAATGAAAAAATCGGTCTCACATTTGACAATGTAAAGACCAATGAATATGCCGACCTGAGATCCCTCACAAGACCCATGCGGCCAGCAGAAAGACGGATAATACAGGAAATGATCGGCGACGTATACCAAACTTTCATCGGTCATGTGGCCGAAGGCCGGGGCATGCCCGAATCTGTTGTTGATGAACTGGGTCGCGGACGCGTCTGGAGTGGTGCAGAAGCCCGGCAAAACGGGCTGATCGATGAATTCGGCGGGTTGCACGATGCCATTGAACGGGCTGCTTCAATGGCTGAACTGGAAGATTACCACATTGTAGAGTATCCCAAACGCAAAGACTTCCTGACCCAAATAATGGAGGATTTTGGCGGAATAGAAGAACGAATGATCCAACGCAGATTGGGCGATAACTATCGTTATTACAAACAGATCAATGATGCAAGCCAGATGTCCGGAATCCTCACAAGGATGCCTTATGACATCTACCTGGACTGAACCTAACGGCTGACCCTATTCATTGAGCCGGTGCAATTCTATATCCGGCCTTCCCCACATAAGGAAAATTGCATTGGGTATATCGGTATTTTGCAGAAAAGGGCCCCTCACGGGGTCTTTTTCATCAGCAAAATAAGTAAACATTTCTGTTCCGGGGCCTTTGGCATAGAAAGGGACAAGCATATTGGTATGGCCTCCTGAGTTCCACTGAACTTCCGGCAAATTCCCCTGACCTCTGTTCACAACGGGATCATTTACCGGCTCAGGGTGGTTCGGGCCGGTCAGGTAACCGGTTTCGTGGTCGCTGGTGACAATGATCAGGGTCTCTTCCCAGCTGCTGTTTTCCTCTACCCACTCTACGGCAGCTTCTATGGAATGATTGAAATCCGTCATTTCTTCAATCATGCGACCCAGATGATTATCGTGTCCGGCCCAGTCAATGGCTCCTCCCTCAACCATCAGGAAAAAGCCCTCATCTTCCTGGCTTAATATGTTGATGGAAGCCCTGGTCATTTCCTCAAGGGTTGGCACATTTTCATTGAATGGCTGCGTAAATGGCATCTCTTTTTCTTCTTCCATTGAGCGGCCGTAATTCAGTGTAGAATATACCTGCGGAATGCCGATCACCCGTTTGGGTGCAGGCCCTGATGCCATATCGAGGAAATCTTCCCTGCTTTCAATTAAGGTCCATGGATCACGCTGGCCATCCCCGTCTACATCCTGCACATAGAGTTGCTGGTCATCGTTGGAAAAAGCAGTACGCCCTTCATTGGATGCCAATTGTTCCCAGATCTCATCACCGCCAGGATAGCGGGCTGAGATCTCTTCCGTTACACCATCATCGTTGTAACCGGGATGCCCGGCTCCCATCAGCACATCCAGACGTGAATGGAAAAGCATATACCGCCCAATTTCTTCATAATTATGCCGGGCTTCGTTATGCGCTACAAAAGCCGCAGGAGTAGCATGACTCAGCGGCACACTGGTCACGATGCCTTTGGATTTTCCGGCGGCTTTGGCAGCCTGGCTGATATGTGTCAGGGTATCTCCGTACAGTCCGATACCGATGAATCCGCCAACTGTCTTATTACCGGTGGACAATGCGGTACCAGCTGCGCCACTGTCTGTGTATCCGGTTGCGAGGTAGTTTTCCTCCTCCCAGGCAGTGCGGGGTGCGTAGCCATTCATAAAAACTGTATCACCATCACGAATGTCTGCTGCCATATAAGTGGCTTGCGCCAGTTGAAGCCAGTCATTTTGCTCGTATACCTGGGAACCGGCTTCCCCGTGTTGGTAATAATTAGCGGCCAGCACATGGTTAAACCCCATTCCGTCACCCACAAAGAATATGATGTTTTTGGGGTTCGGGAGAGATTCTTCTTCCACATCCGCCCGGCATGACATCAAAAACCCGGAAGAGATCAGTAAAAGTATATAAAACAGTACTCTTGTTCTTCTCATTTTAAAGCGATTTTTATTAAATAAACACAACGAATGGCAAAATTACCTATTAATACAACATTGCCTGAAACAAAAAGTTTACCCAAACCCGGCCATGTTGGATACGTACCTGACCGGCAACAAATTTAGGTTATCCAGATGAAGGAATTACAACATTTCGATGATACTTCTGTTAACAGCGTTAACGTGGTGAAAAAAATCAACTCCAGGCAATAATATAAACTACTGCCCGGCATTAAGCAATGAACCGTACAGCAGAAGCCTTAAAGGTGATCCAGACGGTTTTTCCGGGACTGAGCTCCATTTTTTCCACAGACTGCCTGCTCACCGATACAACAAACTCCGCCCCGGCTTCCACCACCACTTCCATTCCGGCCCCGCACAGATAAACTTCCCTGATAAGCCCCCGGTAACTATTCACAGCAGAGGTCTCCAGGGGTGATTCCGAAATGATGATGTCTTCCTGGGGTATCATCACATATCCCTCGTCTTTCCCGTTATCCGCCAAGAACCCGATGGAAAGCTTATCACCAACAATGGCATGATGCATCCCCGTCTGGCCGTTGCTTTGTTTAATCCGGCAACGGAATAAGTTTTTGATTCCACTGAACCTTGCCACGAATTCCGTTTTCGGGTGTCTGAAAACCTGGTCGGGCGTACCGGTCTGAATCAGTTTTCCCTGTTCGATCACAGCCACCTTATTGGCCAGTGTCGCAGCCTCCATATAGTCGTGCGTTACATGGATCACTGTTTTCCCCTGCGCATGAATACGACGCAGAAGGGCACGCAGCCCGGTTTTTAATTTCACATCCAGGTTCGACAAAGGCTCGTCAAGCAACAGGATGTCAGGATCAGCAGCCAGGGTACGTGCAAGTGCCACCCGCTGTCCCTCCCCGCCTGAGAGTGTTCCCGGATAACGGTTCAGCAGATGTTCCACGCCTGTTTCCCGGGCCAGCTGTCTGACCTTTTCACGCAGTTTCTCTCTGGTATACTTTCTGTTGCGTAATGGGTAGGCAATGTTGGCAGCCACCCTGAGATGAGGAAAAAGTGACAGGTCCTGGTAGACCAACCCAATTCGCCTGTTCTGAATCCTTCTGGAGGTAATGTTCTCCCCGTTTAGAAGGATTTCCCCCCTGGCCGGTTTCAACAATCCTGCCAGTACTTCCAGCAGGACCGTTTTCCCGGCACCCGACACCCCCAGCAACGCGAGATAATCATTTTTCCCCAGCTCAAGGTTTACTCCTTCCAATACGAAGGAATCAAGACGTACACTTATGTTTTTTAATTCCAGCATGGGCCGGTATCTCATTACGAATGTTTCCTCTCTGACTTATCTTTGTTTCGCCCCATTTCGGGAGGCCCCTGCCAGCAAACGCATCCCAGTGAATATGATGAGACATATTGCTACAAAAACTGCTGCCACCGGCCTGGCGTAGGCCAGCCCGAATGAAGCAAACCGCTCCCAGATCAAAACCGGGGTTACCATGGGATGATAGGCGATAATCACAACAGCACCGAATTCGCTCAGCCCCCTGGCCCACATCATGGTAAGCCCTGTAAGCACCTGGCGCCTGGCCAGTGGGAGCGAAATGGTAAAAAACACCCTCCATGGAGAAGCGCCCAGATTCAGGGCAGCTTTTTCCAGTTTCTCCGGAACAGCTTCAAAACCATCACGTGCGGCATTGATCAAAAAAGGGATGCTTACGAAAGCCATGGCCACAATTATGCCGGCTGCTCCACCCACGAATTGAATCCCGGCAGTCTCCCCGGCCTGCCCAATCAGGGTACCGCGACTGACAATCCCCAAAATGGCAATTCCAGCAGCGGAATGAGGGATCACCACGGGAAGATCAATCAATCCGTTAACCAGGCCCTTACCAGGAAAGGATTTTCGTGCCAAAATATAAGCCAGGGGGATGGCGGCAATGCCAAATATAATTACCCCTGCCAGTGATGCCAGTAACGTCAGCCGGATGCTTTCCCTCACCTGGGAATCAGCCAGGGTTTCCAGGTACTGAGATCCGGAAGTCTGCAGGAACATCCCGGCCAGAGGGGCCACAATAAATAGAAGTATCAGGCCACTCAGGAATAAAAAGACCAGGCCTGTTTTCCAGTTTTTCAGCATAGTTACCGATATAAAATCTACAGCCTGCTGTATGCTTTAGCTCGCTCAGTACAAACTTACCGAATATTTTCAGATAAGTAAGCGGCAATCTGCCGCCCCGGAAGTGGCTGCATCTGCGGAACGCAAATTGTGTATGGGTTTTTTGTAACTTCGTATGTTCAAAATAAGAAGGCAAAAATATGACGAATTTGTCGGAACGCTATATCCGCAACGAAAAAATGCTCAGTGCAGAAGAGAACAAAAGGCTGAGGGGATTTAGTATCGCGGTGGTAGGTTGCGGAGGACTCGGCGGACATATCATTGAAATGCTTGCCCGGCTGGGGGTTGGCCGTTTAACGCTTATTGACGGGGATGTGTTCGAACCATCCAACCTGAACCGTCAGTTACTCGCCACACCCGAAAACCTGGGGCAGTCCAAGGCAAAAGAGGCGGAGAAAAGGGTGTTGCTGATCAACCCGGAAGTGCAGGTTCTGTCAAGACAAACCAGGCTGGAAGCGCAGAATGCCGAGGAACTGCTTCAGGGACACGATCTGATTTGTGATGCCCTGGACAACATCCCTACCCGCCTCATGATTGAGGACACTGCAGCAAAACTACAGATCCCGGTGGTATTCGGTGCCATTGCAGGCTGGTATGCCCAGATCGGGAGCATCATGCCGGGTGATCGCCTGTTGGAAAAACTTTACATGAAAAGTGAAGTTGAACAAGGGTTGGAAGTATACCTGGGTAATCCCTCATTCACCCCAGCCCTGGCCGCATCTTTGCAGGTAGCCGAGGCAGTTAAGATCCTGCTCGGGAAGGAAGGTGTCCTGAAGAACAAACTGTTGATAATTGACACCCTGAAACATGACTACCATATCATCGATATGTAAAATAGATTCACAATAAAGATAGCAACAAAATGATCCCTTTTGAAGAGGCACTGGCCATTACCCTGGAAACACCCATCAGTAAAGGTACAGAACGAGTTGATTTTAATGATGCCCTTTACAGGGTGCTGGCAGAAGATGTCTTTTCAGATGTGGACATGCCACCTTTTCACAAGGCTGCAATGGACGGTTATGCATGCAGAAAGGAAGACCTTGACCAGGAGCTGAAGGTGTTGGAAGTGCTTGCAGCGGGAGATGTTCCTTCCACATCCGTCGGCCCCGGACAATGCAGTAAGATCATGACAGGAGCCATGGTTCCGGAGGGTGCTGATACAGTGATCATGGTAGAGCAAACAGCAGAGTATACCCCCGGACATATCCGTTTCACGGGCGAGAAAACCGCCCCAAATATTGCCCGTAAGGCCGAGGACATTAAGTCCGGTGACAAAGTGCTTGACCAGGGCACACTGATCCTTCCTCAGCATACACCCATCCTGGCATCGGTCGGATGCACCAGTCCGCTGGTTTCCAAGAAGGTGCGTGTCGGCATTCTCTCGACCGGCGATGAACTGGTTGAACCAAATGTGATACCCGGCCCGGGAGCAATAAGAAACAGCAACGGATTCCAGCTCATTGCCCAGGTAAGGGCATCACATTGTGAGCCCAATTATATGGGCATCATCCCCGACAATGAAGAAGACACCAACCGGGCCATTGGTAAGGCAATTGCTCAGAACGATGTGGTGATTCTCACCGGAGGCGTGTCTGCCGGAGACTTTGATTTTGTTCCGAAGATCATGCGCAAAAACGGAGTGAATATCCGCTTTCAGAAAGTGGCCGTAAAACCAGGACGGCCGACCGTGTTTGGCACAACGGAAAACGCAGCGATTTTCGGCCTTCCCGGCAATCCGGTTTCATCATTTGTGAACTTTGAAGTATTCGTTAAACCCCTTTTGTTTAAAATGATGGGGCATCAGTACCAGCCACTGGTTCTGAAAATGCCGCTGGAGATACACTACAAAAGAAAAAAAGCCGACAGGGTGGAATTTATTCCGGTGCA
This sequence comes from uncultured Bacteroidales bacterium, assembly GCA_964463915.1. Classification (GTDB taxonomy): domain Bacteria; phylum Bacteroidota; class Bacteroidia; order Bacteroidales; family UBA7960; genus PUPG01. The sequence continues at coordinate 24,748 of CAYXEH010000006.1, forward strand.
TATCAACCCGGCTGGCACAGTGGTTCCGGCACGTTATCACGGGTCTGCACACATTCACGCCATAAGCATGGCCAACGGTATCATGCGCATCCCAAAAGGCACACTTGAACTAAAAAAAGGAGATTCCACGGATGTTAGACCAATATAAACGACCCATCAATTACCTGCGTATTTCGGTGACAGACCGCTGTAACCTCCGATGCAGGTACTGCATGCCGGAAAACGATCCATGTCTGCTAAGCCACGAAGATATCCTCTCCTTTGAGGAGATCCGGGAGGTGGTAGCCGTGGGTGTTTCCATGGGCATTGACAAAGTAAGACTTACCGGGGGGGAGCCATTGGTGCGCAAGGATATTGTTGATCTTGTGGAGATGATCTCAGGGGTTCAGGGCGTCAGGGATCTGTCTATGACAACAAATGCCACTTTGCTTGCCCCCTTTGCAGCTCCGCTGGCCGAAGCAGGATTACAACGGGTAAATATCAGCCTTGATACACTGGACCCTGAAAAATTCAGGAGTTTAACCCGCGGCGGGGATATTCGCAAAGTATTTGCCGGAATTCAGGCGGCGAAAAAAGCCGGGCTCTCGCCCATCAAGGTCAACTGTGTGCTGGGCGAAAAAGACGACAGCCGGGATGCACAGGCTTTAAAAAATTACTGCCATGAAAACCAACTGCAGCTTAGGTTCATCAAACAAATGAATCTGCAAACCGGTCATTTCGACATCGTTGAAGGTGGCACCGGCGGCGACTGCAAAAACTGTAACCGCCTGAGACTGACCAGCGACGGAAAGATCAAGCCCTGCCTGTTCAGCGACATTGCGTATGATATTCGTGTGGCAGGAATCCGGGAGGCACTGGAGATGGCACTGGAGAATAAACCGGAGAAAGGCACCGTTAGCTTCAGCAATTGTTTCCACAACATTGGCGGCTGACAGTAGCCGGGAATTAAACCAGGCAGGGATTTGTTCAATTGATTGCGGGAAAAAGCCATAGCTGAAATAACAGATGGGCAAAGCAAAACATACAAAACTCAAAAAATCTCTCGGACTGTTTGACCTGTTTGCCATCAGTACCGGTGCCATGTTCAGTTCAGGGTTTTTCCTGCTTCCCGGGCTGGCATACGCCCAGGCAGGTCCTGCCGTTGTACTGGCCTATTTACTGAGCGGACTGCTCATGTTACCGGCCATGTTCAGCATTGCCGAACTGGCCACTGCTCTGCCAAGGGCCGGAGGGTCCTACTATTTCATTGATCGCAGCCTGGGTCCCCTGGCCGGAAACCTCGGAGGATTTGGGGTATATACCTCGCTGGTGCTTAAAACCTCTTTCACCCTGGTAGGTATGGGAGCCTACAGCTGTCTGTTTCTTGATCTGCCTGTTAAGGTGGTTGCCCTGAGTCTGGCCATTGTATTTATGTTCCTTAACCTCTTTGGTGCAAAACATAGTTCCGGCCTGCAAAAAATTCTGGTGGTGACCCTTATTGTGATACTCGCCTTTTTTATGATCCAGGGATTCGTTTATATATTCGGAGACATGGGCACAACCCGGTTGCAGGATACCTACACCCCTCTGCTTCCATACGGCCCGATGGGCCTGCTGACCACCATCGGGTTTGTCTTTATTTCCTATGCCGGGTTAACCAAGATCGAAAGTGTGGCAGAAGAAGTAAAGAACCCGGAAAGGAACATTCCACTGGGCATGATCCTTTCCCTGATGGCAACCATGGTTATCTACACCCTCGGCGTATTTGTTGTGGTTGCGGTCCTTGACCACACTGCGCTGGTAGAAGACATGACACCCATTGCCACAGCCGGCGATGCCTTTATGAGCTGGCTGCCCGGTGAATCCGGATTGCTCATCCTGGTGATTGCAGCATTTGCCGCTTTCGCCTCCACAGGAAATGCCGGCATCATGTCAGCCTCACGCTATCCCCTTGCCATGGCAAGGGACAGGCTGCTCCCACCGGCATTTGCAAGAATCAACCGCTTTTACACACCGGGAATATCCATCATAACCACCTCCGCCATTGTGGCTGTTTTTATCCTCCTATTCACCGCCTCTGAAATCGCCAAGATGGCAAGTACCGTCCACCTGGTTATCATGCTGCTGCTCAACGTGTCGGTCATTGTCATGCGCAAGAGCGAAATACCTTCATACGACCCGGGGTTCAGGTCTCCGATGTTCCCTTATATCCAGTATTTCGGGATTGCCGTTTATGGTGTACTGATTATCTATATGGGAGCACTTCCCCTGGTATTGGGTGCGGGAGTTTTTCTTCTCGCCCATTTATGGTACAGGTATTACGGCAGAAAAAACACGCGTCGGGAAGGGGCAATTTTTCACTGGTTCGCCAGGATGGGAAAATACCAGGATCCCGGCCTTGAATGGGAGTTTATTGAACTGCTGAAGGAAAAAGGCCTTCGGGAGGATGACCCCTTTGATCATCTGATTATCGAAACCAATATCCTGATAAAGAACCGTTTATTTGACAATTTTGACAGACTCCTGACCCAGGTCTCAAAAAGCTTTTCAAGAGAGCTCGGACAGCAACCCGGAAGAATCGAAGCCGCCTTCCGGGAAAAATCTCCAATTGACCCAAGCCTGCTCTACCCGCAGGTATCTTTACTGCATGCTCAACTTGAGCAGATGCAAACACCCAGGCTGAAAATTGTCCTGTCAAAAAAAGGAATCAAAAGGAGTGTGGAGAAGGGGGGCATACACTCAACCGACACGATCCATGTATTCTTTTTCCTGGTCAGCCCGGCCGGCGACCAACGCCAGCATTTGCGATTGCTGGTACGCATTTCCGATATCCTGGAAAGAGAGAACTTCGTGGAGAAAATGCTGGAATGCAGAGACGAACAACGTGTCAAAGAATATTTACTGCACCATGAGCGTTATATTTCCCTGGACCTGGTATCCGGCTCCCCGGCCGAAGCTTTTATCGGCCAGAACACAGGGGAGCTTGATCTTCCCGCTGACACCCTGCCGGTATTGATAAGGAGGAAAACCAGGGTGTTTACACCCGATAGCCATACCACGTTAAAGGAAAACGACTCCCTTACCATCATCGGCGATCCAAAAAGCATTGACCAACTGTACAAAAAATATAAATAGTCATGTCCTCATTTTCTCATATTGACAAAGATGGAAAAGCAAACATGGTAGATGTCGGGAGCAAAGCCATACAGCAAAGAATGGCCACGGCATCCGGATTCATCACCCTGGAACCAGACACCATATCCCTTATTAAAGAAAACCAGATCAAGAAAGGCGATGTACTTACGGTGGCTGAGGTAGCCGGCATACAGGCAGCCAAACAAACATCCGCCCTGATACCGCTTTGCCACCCGCTCCAAATCACCAAAGCAGATGTGACCACAGAGATCGTTGACGAGGTGAACAACCAGGGCGTCAGGGTAAAGGCCCGGGTAAAATGCAACGGTCAAACCGGCGTGGAGATGGAAGCCCTCACTGCAGTCAGCACCGCCCTGCTTACCATATATGACATGTGCAAAGCCGTGGACAAACAAATGACACTCACAGATATCCGACTACTTGAAAAAGAAAAAATCTGAATTTATGGAACTGAAAATAATATCCGTTAATACCTCAAAGGAGAAAGGAACCATTAAAGAACCCGTGGAGGAAATTACGCTGAACCATCATGGCATAATGGATGACGCACACTCAGGCCCCTGGCACCGACAGGTAAGTTTGCTCGGCAAGGAAAGTGTGGACCGTTTCTCCAGTCAGGCTGGCAGGCCCATTGCCCCGGGAGAATTTGCAGAGAACATTACCACTGAGGGCGTGGAACTGGTAAAAACTTCACCACTGGATCGGTTCTCGGGAGAGAACGTAGAGCTGGAAGTTACCCAGATCGGAAAATCCTGCCACGGTTCTGCTTGCGCCATCTTCCGGGAAGTAGGCAGTTGTGTCATGCCAAAAGAAGGCATCTTTGCCAGGGTGATTCGTCAGGGATCATTAAAACCTGGGGATGTGCTGACCTATCAGCCGAGACGGTTCCGTTTTCAGGTGGTTACCCTGAGCGACAGGGCCAGCAAAGGAGAATATGCGGATCGCAGCGGCCCCCGCATTGTTGAGATTCTCAATGAGTACTATAAAGGGCAACCCCGCGATATTGAGGTTGACCACACCATTATCCCGGATGATGCCTCGAGCCTGAGCGTCCTGATTGAAAAAACCACTTATGATGAGGTGGATGTGATCATCACCACTGGTGGCACAGGTATCGGATCACGGGATGTTACCGTGGAAACGGTCCGCCCCATGCTCGACAAGGAGATTCCCGGAATCATGGAAATGATACGGGTAAGATACGGAAAAGACAAGCCAAATGCTTTGCTTAGCCGTGGTGTAGCCGGACTTATCGGGGAAACGTTAATCTATACCCTGCCCGGGAGCGTTAAGGCGGTGAATGAGTATATGGAAGAGATTCTGAAAACCCTGGAGCATCTGATTTATATGCGCCACGGGTTGGACGCCCATTAAGCGGAAAAGCGAAAACTATTTGGGGACCAAAACCCCATCCTCATATTTTACCACAAAAGCATCACTGACTCCATTTGCCCACAACTCACGCATATGGATGATAGCTACCGCTAACTTATCAAAGTTACCCGAGATATACTTATACCATCCGTCTATGTGATATTTCTGAAGCTGGTCGTTGATGCCAAGGTAATCACTGGCCTCCTCAATACTCAGATTCTTTTTATGTGCCATCACCTGAACGGAATAGAAAGTCTCAGGTGTTTGCTCCGCTTCTTTTTCATTCTCGTCCATCCGCCGTTCAAGGTCATCCACAGTTTCCAACAGCGCTTCATAATGACGCAGTAACTCGACCTGCTCCTGTGTAAGCTCACCTATTTCATCTGTTATAAGCTTCATATGCTGGTCATGTTCATCCCCGACTGCTGAGAGATCATCTTCTACAGTATCCATGCGTGAAGCGAGCTGATTCATCCTGTCCACATCCCCCGGATACATCGCATCCTCAATGGGGGCCCAGTCTTTTGAGTTGGTATTATTTCCGAGCCTGAAAGTAAGACCAACACTGGTATAATTATACATGTCTTTCCTGCTTCCTGTAACCACCCTTGCATCCAGTTCATCGGTCATGGCATATTGAAACGATGACTTCACTCCGATATCAATCCTTTCAGAGACCTTGAAATTAACTCCCATTCCAAATGGGATGACCCAGGAGCCTTCCGTCTGGCCTTCCAGGGATTCATCGTAAGGGTACCTGAGTACATTGCCGGTTTGCAGCTCCATTAACTTCGATTCAAACGAAATTGCGCCTAACCCTGTAAACCCATAGATATTCATCCAGCGGTTTGTGCTGCTCCGGGGTGCCAGTAACCCATTCAGGCTAACGTTGGCTGTGAGGGAAGCATGCATCATTATATTGTCAAATTTCCTGTTATCCTCCGTATTCAAACCAGTCATCTCTCCATAAAGGAAATTTGTCTGAAGCGTAAGTACGGGTGATGCATGGTAATTAAGAAACAGGCCGGCTCCGTAACCCTCTTCGCCGGATGCCGGCAGAAAGTTCTCTTCCTTCACATCGGTGAACGGGATCAGTAATCCCCCGCTCAAACCAAAAGAGAAACGGTTATAGTCATCGGGGATCTCCGGGGCTTCCGCCGCACCAAAGGCCGGTACGGACAGTAATCCAAACAAAAGCAAAAAGGCCAGGCAATTTGTTGTTCGTTTCATAATAATCAGTAAAATATATGCTACACCAATTCTATTTATTAGTATTATACTGATAATTAAACAAAAGGTTACAGAAAGCAAAGTTTCCCGGCAATGAGCCTTGTCAGAACAAGTCTGAAATTATCAGAACAACCCTGAAATATTCCCGTCTTTATCGATGTCGATATTCTCAGCCGATGGCTGTGAGGGAAGACCCGGCATACGCATAATGGTACCTGCAATGGGCACAAGGAACCCGGCACCGGATGCCACTTCAAACTCCCGGATCTTGACAGTAAAACCTTTCGGTCGTCCAATCTTATAGGGGTCGTCAGAAAGAGATTTTTGTGTCTTGGCCACACAAACGGGAAGTTTGTCCAGGCCGATTCGCTCAAACTGGGCGATCTGGGATTTGGCTTTTACCGTATATTCCACATGATCGGCTCCGTAGAGTTTGGTAGCAATGGTGTGTAGTTTTTTCTCAATGCTCCAGTTAAAATCATACAGGGGTTCAAAGCAGGTAGTGCAACTATCGGCTGCTTCCTTTACCAGTTTTGCCAGCTCCAGTGATCCTTCTCCCCCTTTTTCCCATCCTTCATAAATGGCCACCCGAATGCCCAGTTCTTCACACCGCTTTTTCACAATGGCGATTTCCTCATCCGTATCGGTATAGAATTTATTGATGGCCACCACCGGCTTCAGGTTAAAATGCTGAATATTCTCTATGTGTTTTTCGAGATTTTCCAGTCCTTTGGTAACGGCTTCCGGATTGGGTTCTTTCAATGCCGGTAACCTGACCCCGCCATGATACTTCAGGGCCCGAATGGTAGCAACGATTACTGAAGCATTCGGAGTCAATCCGCCATACTGGGATTTAATATCCAGGAATTTCTCCGCTCCCAGTTCTGAAGCAAAACCAGCCTCTGTGACAACATAATCAGATAAGGACAAGCCCATTTTGGTGGCAATGAGGGTATTGGTCCCCTGGGCAATGTTCGCAAAGGGTCCGCCGTGTACAATCGCAGGATTGCCTTCGATACTCTGCACCAGGTTGGGCATGATGGCATATTTCATCAGGGCAGCCATGGCACCCTCGGCTTTGAACTCCCTGGCATACACTGGTTCATCATCATAGGTAAAGCCCACCAGAATATTTCCAAACTTTTCCTTCAGGTCTTCCAGGTCTGTGGCCAGGCACAATGCGGCCATCACCTCTGATGCCGCCGTAATGTCAAAGCCCGTTTCGCGTGGGATGCCTTGCTTTCTGCCCCCAAGACCGATAATAATGTTACGCAGGGCTCTTTCATTCATATCAATTACCCGCTTCCAGATTATTTTTCGCGGGTCCAGGCTCAAAAAGTTATTCTTGCTTTGCAGATGATTATCGACAAGGCCGGCAAGAAGATTATGCGTTTTTTCCACCGCCGCCAGGTCTCCGGTGAAATGCAGGTTGATGTCTTCCATGGGAAGCACCTGGGCACGGCCCCCACCGGCAGCACCCCCTTTGATCCCGAATACGGGACCCAGCGAAGGCTCCCGGATTACCACGGTAGATTTTACCCCGAGCTTGTTCAATCCTTCAGAAAGACCAATGGAGGTCGTGGTTTTTCCCTCCCCCGCAGGTGTGGGAGTGATGGCAGTGACCAGCACCAATTTCTTGTTGGAAGCAGCTTTTTCATCAATCAGTTTCAGGGGCAATTTGGCCATGTATCTTCCAATTTGATAAAGGTCGGCCTCCTCCACACCCAGCTTGGCCGCCACTTCTGTAATGGGGCGCATCTTAGTCTCCCGGGCAATGTCAAGATCGGTTTTCATAGTCGTCCGTATTTAAGTTAAATAAATATACTGTTAAAATAGACAATTTTCTTGTTAAATAAACCCGGGATGGATTCATTTTGTTTTATGTCCCGGGTATAATTCTTTGTATAATCGTTCTGATGTTCTGCCCATTTGCCCGCCTAAACATTATCCGGCAGACAAATTTCTCTGTATATTCGTGCAGACCAATCTTATCCCATCCCATGCAAATTAATATTCCCCGGGCACTTCTTACCCTTGCAATGGCCCTATTGTGCACAGCCTGTCAACATAACCAAAACCCTGTCCCTGAGGAAGGAGTCAGCAAAACGCTTGCCCGCCAAAGGAATGAACAGATTTCACATCCGGCCTATGAGCTTTCTTTTGACATCCCGGCCCAAAAAGCCCGACCGCTTACCGGCACGACCACCATTACTTTTACCCATGAAGAACCCCCCAAAGATGTCATCCTGGATTTTGACGGTGGCAGTGACCATATTCACCAGGTAGAGATTAACGGTGAAACGGCCGGTTACGAGGTACAAAATGGCCACCTGTTACTACCCCGGTCAACCATCCGGCAGGGACAAAACAAGGTGTTTGTGGAATTCACAGCTGGCGACCAGGCCATGAACCGTTCAGAGGAGTTTTTATACACCCTGGTAGTTCCTGATCGTGCCTCAACTGTGTTTCCGTGTTTCGATCAGCCTGACCTCAAGGCGGCTTTTTCGCTGAAACTGGAATTGCCTGAAACCTGGACGGCCGTCGCCAACGGCACACTGACCCGGCAAGAAAAGCAAAACGGACGCCGGATCATGTTTTTTTCGCCGGATCAGCCCATATCAACCTATCTATTCGCTTTTGCAGCCGGAGTTTTTCAAAGAGAATCCATGACAAGGGAACACCGGACCATCACCATTTTTCACCGGGAAGAAAGAGATGACCGTTTACAAACCAATCTTGATGACATTTTTGAGCTCCATTTCAGCTCCCTGGACTGGCTGGAGAACTACACAGACATCCCTTATCCTTTTGCCAAATTTGAGATGGTACTGTTACCGGGGTTTCAGTACAGCGGCATGGAACACCCGGGTGCCATATGGTATCGTGACAACAGGCTGTTACTTGACAAAGAGCCGGCCGTAACGGAGGAATTGTCAAGGGCGGCTTTGATCGCCCATGAAACAGCCCATATGTGGTTTGGCAACCTGGTTACCATGGAATGGTTCGATGATGTGTGGCTGAAAGAAGTTTTTGCGGGTTTCATGGCCGACAAGATCACCCATCCGCAATATCCGGAAATTAACCATGAACTCGAATTTTACCTGACCCATTATCCCAGGGCCCTTGCAGTAGACCGCAGCCGGGGCACCCACCCCATCAAACAGGAACTGGAGAACCTGAAACTGGCGGGCACCCTTTACGGGGCCATTATTTATAACAAGGCACCCATTGTATTCCGGAACCTGGAAGAAGTAATGGGGGAAGAAAATTTTCACCGGGCGGTAAAAGACTACCTCCGCACCTATGCCCTGAACAATGCAGACTGGGATGAGCTGGCGGAAATCTTTGACCGTCACAGCGAGCAGGATCTTAAACAATGGAGTGAACGATGGATTTATGGAACAGGGATGCCGGAGATATCCACGGAAGGGATGGATGAGGAAACCGCCAGGGCAGCCCGTTACCTTAGGATGCACGAAAATTTTTTGGACGGAGTGGGAGATGTCTACGCATATTATAAGGCACTAACTTCACAAATCGGACGAGAAGAAAATCACAGGATTGCCACTTACCTCCTTGGCAATCTTGATGAAGTTTTCTGGCGGTTTTTTAACCAGGATGACAGGATACGTCACGCAGAGGAACTGGAGAATTTGCTATGGGATAAAGTGTTGCAAAGCCCGGCCTCTGACAAAAATACCTATCTCAGGCATTATGCCTCCATGGTTCTGACCAGGGAAGGCACAGACAGGCTTGTGAACCTCCTGGAAGGATCCCTGGAAATAACCGGACATTCATTATCAGAAGAAAGACGATTTGACCTTATTGTAGCCCTGAAGCTGAGAGACCATCCGGAGGCATCACGGCTGTTGCAGCAGCTGAAAGGAGATACCAGCAATCCGGACCGCCAAAGACGAATTGCTTTCGTTCAACCAGCGCTTTCCTCTGACCCTTCTGTGCGGGAAGCATTCTTTCATGGGCTCACTGACCCGGCCGGACGCAGGCCTGAACCCTGGGCGCTTGAGGGGCTGGGTTACTTTCACCACCCCCTGAGGCATGCACATAGCAGGGCGTTTATCTCTCCAAGCCTTGAGTTGCTTGAGGAGGTGCAGAAAACAGGAGACATCTTTTTCCCCTTGCGCTGGCTTGAGGCCACATTCAACGGCTATGGCTGCCAGGAGAGTGTTACAGCTACCCGGGAGTTTCTTGAACAACATGACGGATTGCATCCAAATCTTCGACTGAAAACCCTTCAGGCCGCAGACCTGATGTTCAGGGCGGCTTCCCGAAACCAGGCACAGCACTGACCTAGAGGCTGACATCCACACCTACGCGGAAAAAGGGGTTGTCCATATAGGCCTGGCTGTCCTCATTGAAGTTATAGAGCAGCAGGAGGTTAAGACGCAGCCGGTGCGAAAGGGGCAGTGCGTATCCGGCACCAAGCAGGAAATTATTCTCGCTGATGGAAGGCCTGTCTTCATCCCCCGTTGGAAGAGGACTACGCGATTCAAGCCAAAGTTTCTCATATTCTCCGTGCAGGAAGAGGTTGGAAATTGTCCGAAGGCGTGCAAATGCATTGGCGCCGTAGGTATGGGAAGAAAAGGTGTCTATCCCCCAGCTGTCGTGGGTATACTGATAATTACCCCCAATACCGGCAGAAAGACGGTTTGTAATGCGATAACCGGCATGCAGATGGACCCCGATTGAGGTAAATGTGCCGAATTGCAATCCCACGAATCCTCCCACAAATATGCGCTCACGCGGGCTAAGGTCGTCAACATCAGGCTCATCCGCATAGAGCTGACCTGGACTCCATGCAATTATTGCTGCAAATATGGCGGCCACAACCAGTTGTCTCATGTCTCTTCCTTTGATAAGATTTTATCCCAGAACAGCCCTGGCTTTCAGCAAACATTCCTCATATTCCCTCTCCGGTACAGAGGCTGCCGTTATGGCACCACCGGCCATATACCCAAGATACGCATTTTTCGCATTGTACTGTAAACTACGGATCACCACATTGAAATCAAAGTCTTTTTCAGGGCTGATATATCCGACTGATCCTGCATACAGCCCCCTGCGGGTGTCTTCATATTGCTCTATAAGTTCCATGGCCCTGACCTTTGGAGCTCCTGTCATCGAGCCCACGGGGAAAGCATAACGGATGGCATCCAGATAATGACAGGATGGATCCAGACGGGAAGTAATCGTAGAGATCATCTGGTGTACATGACTGAAAGAATAGATTCCGAAAAGCTCCTCCACCTTTACGCTGTCTTTTTGTGCAGAACGTGACAAATCATTACGCATCAGGTCTACAATCATTACATTCTCGCTTCGCTCCTTAGGGTCTTCAAACAAATCCTGACGGTTTCTGGTGTCTTCGGCCATATTTCCTCCCCGGGCGCTGGTTCCCTTGATGGGCTGTGCAATCAGACGCGACCCCTGTTTCTTCATAAATCGTTCCGGACTGGCACACATGAGGTATTTGTCATCCAGCATATAGAAACAGGAAAAAGGGGTGGGCGACGAACGATTAATCCATTCGTAACAAATCAATGGGTCAACTTCTGTGTGCTCCCGGAAAAACTCCACACAATAGTTGAGTTCATAAATGTCTCCCGCTTGTATGTGATCTTTGATGGCCTGAAGCTGGCGAAGGTAACGGGCCCTGGAAACACGGGGCTGGAGACCGGGAATACCCGGCTGAACAAAGGGGGTTTCCTCTTCTGACAACAATCCATTATATACAAAGTCCGGATCAGACAGCTTACCAAAACCGGGAAGACACCCGATACGGCACCCACCCTCCTGGCCGGGAAGGATCACAGCCACCGGACGAAAAAAATGTGCAGGGGGCATTCCTACCGGATCCGGGTTCTCTGATTGCAGGTTTTCAAGCTGATTTTTCAGTTCATAGGAGAAAAAACCGAACAGCCAGTCGTTATGGCGTTGCTCAAAATCTTTTAACGCATCAAATGTACCACTACCATTTCCATGAAACACATCTGCTGCCCCCACTCCCAAAACCCACGGAAAAGAAGCGTATTGATCATGCAAATAGCCGTTGGAATTCAGAAAAACTGCTGTATCCGTATGTTGCCGGGCCCAGCGGAGCAACTTAGGGTATCTGTTTCCGGAAGCCGGGAGCGTATTATAATGCCTGTAAATCCTTTCCGACATAACCACATTGATTCCAATAATCAAAGATAGGAGTTTTATATTGTATAATAAATTGTTACTAAAGATGGGTATTGTGCGATACTGGCTTCTCTACCATTTAATGAGATAGTAGGGATCGTTTTTAACTTTTTCCGTAACAAAGTCATACAGTTTGCGCATACTAAAATCATAAAGCACAACACCATCTATATTGCGCTGGTTTACGATATTGGTTTTCTTCAGGTCTTTCATAAGCCTGATCTTGTTCCACCACACATACCCTTTTACCGAATAAGCTCTCCGGTTTGAATGGATTGGATAAAGGAGGGGTTTTTTAAGTAACCCCTCTTTTATTGTATATTTTTCCCGGTAAAAATTAAGATAAGGGACGCGCTGCTCATACTCCACAAAATGCATCAAACTGCAGGTCACATAATCAAGCCCGATATTCAGGCAATGGTAATCATGATCGATCATCTGCCGGAAAATGCCATCCGGTGCAAAGGTTAAATCCCCGGCCTCGAAATGATTCTCTCCGGCAGCTATTATGGAATAACAAGGATCGTGGTTCCTGAAATGACGGTCTGTGAAAAACTGCCTGGCGAAAGCTCCATAGGCCGGAATTTCTTTTTCGGGATTGAAAACCCTGGTTTTTCTAACCCCGGGGGTGAAAGCCTGGGAAACAAGAACATCAAAATTCCCCAGCAATAAATCCCGCAAATAGGTGTATGTATCTGCACGGCCTGTAAAATGCCTTACCGCCGAAAGGGACACATGGACAAAAATCCTGTTGGCCGGTATTCCCCTGATATATTTTTCAAAAGATACCCCGGCCTTTTTGCTGTATGCAGTTTTTTTTCGCAGCCGGGGAAGTTTTTTGATATGGCGCCTGATATAAAAATAGATAACAGTACTGTAGACGCTAAGTTTTCTGATTAACAACTTAATCATATCTTAAAAAGATTATAAAAATGGCCACTGACAATGCCGCTGAATTTTATTGCCGTTTAAAATACTTGTTGATATTCAACAGCAACTTACCCACCCATAAATTTAAATCTTCCGATATTCTTAGTTTCCACACAGGTAATAAAAACAAAGCGGCGGCAATTATTGAGCGCAAAGTTATATCGGTCAGCATATTCGGCGCGCGGTCAACCTGGCCGGATGCCACCATGAGAAGGACCAGCAGAACCGGAACCCATAAATGCTTCCATTCAAAAGGTTGTATGCCGAAATACATATATATATATACAAGTCGAACAATATTAAACAACAGCAATGTAAGCATACTGGCAAGTGCTGCCCCTTCAGCTCCCAGAGATGGAATCAGCAGATAATTGGCAAGAATTGCAAAGCCAACCATTCCGATGGTAAAAAACAGGTCGTAACGATATTTTTTGGATGTTGTCAGAATGGTTGCATTCAGTCCGGCACTCATATCAAAAAGTTTTCCAATCCCCAGCAACAGAAAAATATAACGTCCTGCCTGATATTCAGGAGGCATGAACTGAAAAACAGAATCCAGATTGATCCATAGCAGCAAAAACAAGGTCGCCCCAACCACAAGGTTGGCTGCAGTGGCCTTTTTGTAAACCTGTTCCATCCGGGTCATATCCCTCATTTTCCAGTAAGAGGCGATCAGCGGTCCGGAAACCTTCACCATGGACCGATATGGGATGAGCATTACCGAACTTATAAAGATCATGGTAGTATAAATCCCGGCAGTTCTAAGATCGATCATGCCTCCAACCATCAGGGAATCGATGCTGATCAGCAGGAAGGTGCTAAGATTGTTTAACAGAGAATACAAGCCAAACACCAACATGATTTTGGCCAGGCGCCTGAGCAGTGGAGTCCATGCAGGCCTTACCTGCAGCCATCCTTTTATTGCTGTGTAAGAAATCAGAATAACAGCAGGCATACAATAAGCAAGCACATAGATCGTCACAAATTCCGGGAAAGAGATTATTCCCACCGCGAATAAACTAACCGAAACTGTCACAAGTAAGCGCAATATCACCTCATGGGTAACAGAGGGTATGATGTTATTATAGAGACAACGGAGATAAGACTCAAACAGATTAAAAAATAAGGTGGCAAGGCCAAGCGGGATCACATAAACGGCATACTCTACCAGTAAAGGGCTGGAGTCCTGGTAAAGAAAGGCAAGGGGTTGCCGGAAGAGAATAAAAAGCAAAGTGGTGAGGGTAAATCCGGCGAGTGAAAATGCCATTATCCCGAACAAAAACCCATGATGCTGATTTTTCGGATCATTGAAAAAAGGGAAAAAACGGAGAATTATATTCCTGGACCCAAGGGCTGATACCTGGGCGTAAATAAGAGAAATGGTGATTATCAGGTTGGCAAGCCCCACCTGTTCAGTGGTCAGAAAATTGGTAAACAAAAAAAGCTTATTCAGGTAACCGATCACGGCGCCTGCATAAGCAATCAGGGAAATGCGAAAACTGTCACGCTCAACGATGCCCATGGCCAATGTTTATCAAAACAAATGTACACGAAATTTATTTGATGGATTTCTTTTGCCCGAAATGAGGAGGGCCGGGCGGGGATGGTCTGAACCAAATCTCCCACGGGAAGGCATTAAGCGGGGATCAGGGCATCTGCATTGCGGTAAAAAATATTCTCCAGTTTTTCTGAAGGGAGCTTCAGGGAGCGGATCAGGGACTCATGACCGTAACTGGTATTGTCTGTTCCGAAAAGAATTTTCCGGTGATGTTTTTCCAAAAACATTTTTGCCTTACGGGGATCACGACGCATGGCATTGTATCCGCTTTTCCCGGAAATATCACAGTAAAGGTTGTCATAACAGGACAGGAGACGGTCAATGATCCCAAACTGATCGATACGCCCTTTTTCATGAAACAATATTCCCGGGCGAACTGAAGCAATGTTATTCCAGAAATGTGGTCCATGGGCGATAAACACCTGCCCGGGGAATTGCTTCAGGCGTTTTTCCAATCCGGCAAAATCATACAAATAACCGGGAAAAAATGTAAGATGATCTTCAATATGATCCTTAAGAATAGATGTTTTTTTGGAAAACCGGAGCAGCAGGTTTTTGACAATCCCGTTCAGGGCACCGTTTAACAACAAATTCAACGTGTTTTCAAATATGTCGGGCTTCCGGGGCACATAATGCATCCTGGGTTCTTCCATATGAAAAAGCAAAGGAAGCTGGTGCCTGTCAATTACTTTCAGATATGACTCCAGTCGCTGATCTTCCCACTGGTGGGTCACTTTCAGTTCTCCGCAACCCTTCAGGCCATGCTCCTTGTACCGGATGATTCTTTGCTCCAGCTGATCGGTTTTGGGGTCCGGGGCATAAAAAGGAACCACCCGGTCGGGATATTTGGCATTAGCAGCAAACACCTCTTCAGGAGGAAGATGTTGGTATAACATGTCAATGGGTGCTTCCTCTTCTTCCCAGGTAAGCAACCAGCACCTTTCAATCCGGTGTTTGTCCAGGTAGGTTATCAACTGATCGGCATCCAGCCCTCCCAACCCGACATGCAAATGTGCATCAATCTTCCGCATATATCCCACAAAGATACAAAAACAGCCATTGACCCCGATGACTGGACAGGATCAATGGCTGCTTGTTAAAGAGATTGAGTATTATTTGATCTCCCAGGTATTCCCGCTGTTAAGCAGGTCATTCACTGTCTGAATTTCAGAGGTCTTTTTGGCGGTTTCAATCTGCAACTGGGTCAACTCATCATAAGTGTCGGCCGGGGCTGAACGAATCACGCCCATAGCCACCGGAAAGTCAGGTGCCTTCATGCGGCCGATCATACGATGAATACTGGGGTCTGTACTGTATTGATCATGAACCAGCAGATCCCCCTCAGTGATTCCCTCCTTGCCGATTTCCACCACTTCCAGCCGGTTACCCCGCAACACGATCCCCTTGTCACGATTCTTGCCGAAGATCAGGGGCTCTCCGTGCTTAAGGAATAACTGCCTGTCTTCACGGGTCTGTCGGTTGGTGATTTCTCCGTGAATATCGTCTGCAAAGATGACACAATTCTGCAGGATTTCCACCACAGACGTTCCGTCATGCTTGGCGGCCTCATACATTACTTCTGACATCAGTTTGATGTTGTTGTCAGGAACCCGTGCAAAGAATGTCCCCTGGGCACCCATCACCAGGCCGGATACCGTGAAAGGATGTTCTATGGTACCGTGCGGCGAGGTTTTCGTCACCGACCCCATGGGGGTGGTGGGAGAAAACTGACCTTTGGTCAGGCCATAAATCCTGTTGTTGAACAACATGATATTGATGTCGATATTGCGCCGCAACACATGAATGAAGTGGTTCCCGCCAATTGCCATGGAGTCGCCATCACCGGTGGCCACCCACACACTGAGACCCGGATTGGCTACCTTGACTCCGCTGGCGATGGCTGCTGCACGCCCATGAATTCCGTGGAAGCCAAATGTATCCACATAGTATGGAAATCTTGAAGAGCACCCGATCCCTGAGATCATGGTAAAATTTTCCTTGCGATAACCAATTTTGGGAAAAACGTTTGATACTGCAGCCAGGATGGCATGTGCGCCACAACCGGGGCACCATTTTACCATCTGGTCACTCACAAAATCCTGCTTGGTAAGTTCTACTGGAGACTTGGATACTTTTTTATTTTCTAACATATTTATTTCTCCTCCAATAATTTGGTGAATGTTTCCGTGAGTTCCTGAACGTGGAAAGGCAGTCCCTGCACCTTATTAAACTGATGATAAGAAAATTCGGGATAAAGCATGCGCAGATAATTGACAAACTGCCCGCTATTGAGCTCACAAACCACAATATTCCTGAATCCTGCCAACAACTCCCTGGTATTCCTGGGTAACGGCTTGATAAAGTTAAATTGTGCATGGCTGACTTTATGTCCCTCTGCCTGCATGCGATTCACCGTTGAACGCAGGGCGCCCTCTGTACCACCCCAACCTACGACAAGTAAGTCTCCGGTAGTATCTCCACTCACTTCCTGAAGGGGAATGTAATCGGCAATGCGGTTTACCTTCTCTTCCCTGATATTAACCATCAACTGGTGGTTTAACGGGTCGGTGGACACATTTCCGTCAATGTTTGTTTTTTCAAGTCCGCCGATACGATGCCTCAGACCTTCCACGCCGGGAAGCGCCCATTTACGCACCAGGGTTTTCTCATCCCTGCGGTATGGTTTGAATTTAGGATCATTGGGATCGGCCATTGGTGGTTTGATCCGGGGCATTTGATTCACATCCGGGATATGAAACAGTTCGGAACCGAACCCCAGGTACCCGTCTGTCAGCAAGATTACCGGTGTCATGTGCTCCATAGAATATTTGGCCGCCAGGTAAGCATATTCAAAACAATTCGATGAACTGGAAGCAGCCATTACCATGAGCGGGCTCTCCCCGTTGCGGCCGAATAACGCCTGCATCAGGTCAGATTGCTCACTTTTCGTAGGCAGCCCGGTTGAAGGACCTCCCCGCTGCACATTGACAATGACCAGGGGCAATTCGGTAATCACCGCCAGGCCAAGGGCTTCGCTTTTCAAGGATAGTCCGGGGCCGGAAGTGGTCGTTACTGCCATCGAGCCGGTGAAACTGGCTCCAATGGCTGAACAAATCCCCGCAATCTCATCCTCTGCCTGAAACACTTTGGCGCCAAGAGACTTGTGCTTGGACAGTTCCATCAATATTTCCGTAGCAGGGGTAATTGGATAGGATCCCAGGAAGAGTGGCCGTCCACTTCTCTCGGAGGCAGCAAGCAAACCCCACGCGGTAGCAATGTTCCCGGTGATATTCCGGTACCAGCCCTTTTTCAACGGTGCAGGATCCACCTTAAACACAAATTCAATGTCATCGGCTTTTGCCGCGTAATCATAGCCTGCCTGCATGGCTGCCTGATTGGCCTTGATCACTTCCGGTTTACCGGCGAACTTTTCCTTGAGAAAAGCCCTTGGTTTATCCAACTCACGGCCAAACAAAAAGAATATTAATCCCAGCACAAACATATTTTTCGTGCGCGCTGCCATCCGCTTATCGATACCCATTTCAGTCAGACTTTCCTGGGTGAGACTTGCAATGGGGACCCTGATCACATGGTACTCATCGAGTGAACCGTCCTCCAGGGGATTCTCTGTATAGCCGGCTTTCTCTATTGCTTTTCCTTCAAATGAAGAAGAATCAATCACAAGGGTGGCTCCCGGTTTGGCCCATTTCAAATTGGCACGCAGGGAAGCCGGGTTCATAGCAACGATCACATCACACATGTCGCCGGAAGTATAAATTTTCCTTTTCCCCATGTGCATTTGGAAACCGCTAACACCGGCGATGGTATTGTGAGGAGCCCTGATTTCCGCCGGAAAATCAGGGAATGTGGCCAGGTCATTGCCCGACAAAGCAGCCACGTCGGAAAAAATGGTACCTGTCAGCTGCATTCCGTCACCGGAATCGCCCACAAATTTAACCACCACATCCTCTAATTCTCTTACATCATGATTTTTTACCATAACGAACAACTGTTTTTTATAGATAAGAAGCTGAAAGGTTTTACACCTAAACCGTTTATAAGCAATTAATTCTGCGAATTTACATGATTCTGACATATCCGCTTAGAAAAATCGGTACTTTTTTCTTTCTTCTGAAGGATGTAACGGCCTGTGATCAATAATTTTATTTAAATCAATTTCAAATTAAAACCCCAGAGAAAAATTATGTGAAATCATTTATGAAAGCCCGTATATTTGTGGCGAGAATTAACCGATTTTAGAAACCAAAAAAGACAAAGAGATGGCTTACATTATCAATGAAGATTGCACTGCATGCGGCAGTTGCATTGACGAATGCCCGGTTGATGCTATTTCTGAGGGTGATATTTACAAAATTGATCCTGACGTATGTACCGACTGCGGTGCTTGTGCAGACGTCTGCCCCGTAGAAGCAATTCACCCTGCATAAGACCCGTCTGACCGGGTCTTCCCGGGTCAGAACAGAAAAAAGCCTGCATAATTTAATATGCGGGCTTTTTTTATTGCGTTGTTTTTTTGATTTATTTTTGCAGTCAGCACCATCATTACCTGGAACCCGTAATCAGGGATCCATATTTAAACAATAACTTTGACGCCCGAAGATCATACAACTCAGAACTCCCCGGACGGCACCATGACTTTCTGGAGCCACCTGGAGGAATTGCGTGGTCATCTGATCCGATCGGCCATCGCCGTAGTGGTATTTGCCATTGCAGCTTTTGCCACCAAAGATTTTCTCTTCAGCAATATCATCCTTGCCCCCAAAGAACCCTACTTTTTCACAAACAGGGTTTTTTGCTGGCTTGCACAGCAGCTGTCCATACCGGCCTTATGCATCAATGCAGATCCTGTACAACTGATCAATATTGACCTTGCCGGACAATTCACCACCCATGTGGTGGTTTCCCTGATCGTAGGAATTATTATTTCCATCCCCTATATCGTATGGGAAATATGGCGTTTTATACGTCCAGGGCTCAATCCGGCTGAGAAGGCCAATTCCAGGTGGGCCGTGGTGGTTATCTCCGGTCTTTTTCTTACCGGTGTGCTGTTTGCCTATTTTTTAATCGTGCCTTTATCCATTAACTTCCTGGGGTCTTACCAGGTAAGCGGACTGGTCAGCAACCAGATCGCACTCCGTTCATTCATCACCACAGTAACCACCATCACCCTGGCCACAGGCATCCTGTTTGAGCTTCCTGTATTCGTGTTCTTCCTCAGCAAGGCAGGGATTTTGACCCCTGAAACCATGCGAAAAAACCGAAAACTTGCCTTTGTGATCATCCTTGCCCTTGCCGCCCTGATCACCCCTCCTGATGTATTCAGCCAGATCATGGTCGGCGTCCCTTTATTCCTGTTGTATGAGGCCAGCATACGCATCTCTCAACGTGTGGCTGTCAAGGAAGCTGAGGAAGGAATCTGACCTTAACCCGGACATAGGCAGATGAACCAATCGCATTGATCCGGATCCCAAACACCTTAACCGGGAACCCAACCGCATTGATCCGGATTCCAACCACATTAACCCGTATCCTACACGTTGTAACCGGGCTAACCAACCGCATTGACCCGGCCCCCATACACCATGACCGCGCAAACCGACTGCATTGACAATCTGGCTATTTAGTGGTATATTTGTTTATAAAGGCATAGTAATACAAACATTTAAACGCTACCTATATGAATAATGCACAATTTTATTACACCCGACCAAATAATGAACCAGTTTTTGAATACAGAAGGGGTACCCCCGAGCGTGATGCCCTGGAGGCGGAACTGCAGCGGCAGAGTGAACTGGAACTGGAAATTCCTCTGATCATAGGGGGCAAAGAGGTGCGAACCGGTGATACCGGCAAGGTGGTAATGCCACATAACCATCAGCATGTACTTGCCACCTATCACAAAGCCGGCAAAAAAGAAGTCAAGATGGCCATTGATGCTGCCATGGAAGCCCATCGCGAGTGGGCCGGAATGTCATGGGTGGATCGTGCATCCATTGCCCTGAAAGTGGCTGGTTTGATTGCGGAAAAATACCGGGCCCTGATGAATGCATCCACCATGCTCGGGCAGGGAAAAAATGCCTATCAGGCAGAAATTGAGGCTGTATGCGAAACCGTTGACTTTCTGCGTTTCAATGCACATTATGTCTCTGAGATTTATGACGATCAGCCCCATTCTGAAATTGGCAACCTCAACAGGATTGAATACCGCCCCCTTGAAGGTTTCGTATTTGCCGTAACACCTTTCAATTTTACCGCCATTGCTTCCAACCTTGGTATGGCACCGGCCATACTGGGAAATACCGTTGTCTGGAAACCAGCCACAACCGCCCTCTTATCCAATTATTACCTGATGCAAATTTACAGGGAAGCCGGAATGCCTGATGGAGTGATCAATTTTATACCCGGGAAGGGAAGCACGATAGGAGAAGTTGCCCTCCACGATGAAAACCTTGGCGGACTACACTTTACAGGCTCGGAGCCCACCTTCAACCACCTGTGGAAAACGGTTGGCAACAACATTGACAATTACAAAACCTATCCCAGGGTAGTGGGTGAAACCGGGGGCAAGGACTTCCTGATGATGCACAATTCCGCCAACCTGGATGAAGTAGCCACGGCCCTGGTACGTGGCGCATTTGAATACCAGGGGCAGAAATGCTCAGCTGCATCCCGGGCTTATATCCCGGCTTCCAAATGGAAGGAGTTGGAAAAAAAGCTCAGGGACAATATCACATTGATCAGGAAGGGGGATGTACGCAATTTCTGCAATTTCGTCAATGCCGTAATTGACGAAAGAGCCTATGACAAGATCATGGGTTATATCCAAAAAGCAAAGGATTCCAACAAGGCGGAAATTATTGCCGGAGGCAACGGGGACAAGTCAAAGGGTTATTTCATCGATCCCACCGTGATCCTGACCTCAGACCCCCATTTTGTAACCATGGAGGAAGAGATATTTGGCCCGGTGCTAACCATCTTTATCTATAAAGATGAAGATTACGAAAAGACCCTGCACCTTTGCAATGAAACATCACCTTACGGGTTAACGGGAGCCATTTTTGCCAAGGACCGCACAGCCTTTGTCCGGGCTTGCCGCATCCTGAGATATGCCGCGGGTAATCTTTACTACAACGACAAGCCAACGGGCTCAGTAGTCGGGCAACAACCATTTGGCGGGGCAAGGCGTTCAGGCACCAACGACAAAGCAGGAAGTTACATGAACCTGCTGCGCTGGATCAATCCGCGCTCAATTAAGGAAACATTCAATCCGCCCACTGACTTCAGGTATCCTTTCATGCATGAAGAACCCTGTTACCGGGAACAGGATTAATGAATGCGTGTGGCCGTTTTATTGATCATTCCTCACCGGACCGTGATTGTGGCAACCCAGGTTGTCGATTCCTGGGGTAGCCTGATTGTGGCCTTTCAGGTTATCATCTCTCGCCGGTGCATGATTGAGATTGAACGGTGGTATAAAATACTGCTGACTACGGACAGACCATTTAACGAGTAAGTTCCCCGCTTAACGAGTAAGTTCCCCCCGCAAGGGTTTTTGCAGATAATCTCTCAGGCGGTCAGAGGTATATCCGTTGCCAAGCAAATACATCAGCTTGGTAACGGCAGCCTCGGTGGTCATGTCGTATCCGCTGACCACACCGGCATTTACCAGCCATGCACTGGTTTCGTATTTCCCCTGATCCACTGCACCTCCCCGGCACTGGCTGATATTACACACCAGCAGTCCCCGGGCAATGGCATTATTCAGATCCTCCGCAAACCAATCAAGGTGAGGCGCATTTCCGGCCCCGTAAGTTTCCATCACCACGGCTTTTAACCCTTCGGTCGATAAGATTGCAGACACCACCGCAGGGCTGATGCCGGGAAACAGCTTCAGTACAGCAATGTTGTTATCAAGATTGCTATACACACGGAATTTATCATCTGAAGCTTGCTGAATGGCTACCTCATTGTATTTGATATGAACACCGGCACGAGCCAGAACCGGATAGTTCACTGATAAAAAGGCTTCAAAGTGTTCTGCATTGTGTTTATGGGTGCGGTTTCCACGATAAAGCTGGGATTCGAAAAAGATACAAACCTCGGGTACCACCGCTTTCCCCTCTTTTTTGGCCGCTGCAATCTCCAGGGCAGTGATAAAATTTTCTTTTCCGTCGGTACGTATCATTCCGATGGGGAGCTGAGATCCGGTGAAAACCACTGGTTTTGACAGGTTCTCCAGCATAAAGCTCAGGGCAGATGCCGTATACGACATGGTATCCGATCCATGCAAAACCACAAAACCGTCATAGGCGTCATAATGGGCTTCGATCATTTTGGCAAGGCGAACCCAGATGGCCGGTTCCATGTTGGAAGAATCAATCACAGGATCAAAAGAGATGCTTTCTATCTGGTAGTTAAACCGGCTGATCTCAGGAATCTGATCGGTCAGATGTTCAAAATCAAACGGGTTCAATACCCCGGTAACAGGATCCTCCACCATACCAATGGTGCCGCCTGTGTAAATTACGAGTATGCGTGGTTTTGAGGTCATATGGTTCTTGGTTTGTTCGCTGCTTCTCAGCTCACGGTTGACGGGGGCCGACGCCCCCTTGGTTAGTCGGGGCTGACGCCCCTCCGGTTGGTCGAGGGCTACCGCCCTCTCCAGTTGTTAGTTAGTCGGCGTTTCGCGCCTGGTGGTTACGGGGTCTTCGACCCCTGGTTAATAACGTTTGATCCCTTCGGGATCGACCTCTGCCCGGAAGAACCATCAACCAGAGTGGCGAAGCCACGGCTAGACCCCAAACATCCTGCGTGCATTGGCCGTGGTGACCCCGGCGACTTCTTCCACATCAATGCCCTTAATCTCTGCAATCCGCTCTGCGATATGAGGCAGGTAGGCACTCTCATTTCGCTTTCCCCGAAAAGGGACGGGAGAAAGGAAAGGGGCATCTGTTTCCAGAATAAGGTGTGACAGGTTCACTGCTTTAACCACATCTGCCATCAGGCTGTTCTTATAAGTAACCACTCCGCCGATGCCCAGCATGAACCCCATGTCTATCACCTTTGCGGCCTGTGCCGCATTCCCGGGAAAGCAATGAAAAACACCCTTCAGTGCGGGATCCTGCCTTGGCATGAGCACATCAAACAATTCATTCAATGAGTTGCGTGAATGAAGTACAAGAGGCAATGAATACTCCCTGGCCCAGTGAATATGATGCTCCAGCGACTCTTGCTGCTCATCTTTATATGTTTTGTCCCAGTAAAGGTCAATGCCGGTCTCACCAACAGCAACAAATCCTCCCTTTTTCAACCATCCTTCAATGTTGGCCAGTTCGGTATGATAGGTGGTTTTTACGGAAGTTGGGTGAAGTCCCATCATAGGCAGACATCTCCCCGGAAACTGCCGGGCGGCAGCCATCATTGACACAACGGTATGGCTGTCAATATTGGGCATGAGAAAGTGGCTGACCTGCGCCTTTTCGGCGCGGTCAACCACCTCTGCCCTGTCATAATCAAACTGTTCCAGGTAAATATGCGTATGGGTGTCGATCAGTTCCAAAACGCACTTTACTTAAGAACCTTTAATTCTTTGCCAATTTTAATAAAGGCCTCCACACACTGATCCAGATGTTCAATTTCATGAGCAGCAGACACCTGTACCCGAATACGTGCCTGTTCTTTGGGCACAACAGGATAGTAGAAGCCGATCACATAGATGCCTTCATCCAGCAACCTGGCGGCAAATTCCTGCGAAAGTGGTGCATCATACAACATCACAGCTACGATGGCAGATTGTGTAGGTTTCAGGTCAAATCCGGCATTTTGCATTTTGTCCATGAAATAGTCGGTATTGCGGTGCAACTTGTCCTGCAATTCATGGGTTTCCGCCATCATGTCAAACATTTTGATCCCTGCATTCACCACTCCCGGAGGCAGTGAATTGGAGAAAAGATAAGGCCTGGAGCGCTGACGCAGCAACTCAATGATTTCTTTCCGACCGGTGGTGAACCCGCCGATGGCACCGCCGAATGCCTTGCCCAGGGTGCCCGTAATAATGTCCACCTCGCCGCGGATGTCAAACAATTCGGTTACACCGCGTCCTGTTTTACCAACCACACCTGCGGAGTGGCATTCATCCACCATCACCATGGCATCATATTTCTCGGCAAGGGCAACGATCTTGTCCATCGGGGCCGCATTGCCATCCATGGAAAACACTCCGTCGGTCACGATGACGCGGAAACGCTGTGCCTGGGCTTCCTTTAGCTTGGCCTCCAGGTCTTCCATATCTGCATTCTTATAGCGATAGCGAGCCGCCTTGCAAAGCCTGACACCATCAATAATTGATGCGTGGTTCAGAGAGTCCGAAATAATCGCATCCTCTTCGGTGAGAATAGGCTCAAACACCCCGCCATTGGCATCAAAGCATGCCGCGTAAAGAATGGTGTCTTCTGTGCCAAAATATTCAGCAATTTTCTTCTCCAGAATTTTGTGATAGTCCTGGGTGCCGCAGATGAACCGCACAGAGGACATACCAAAGCCTCTTTCATCCATTCCTTCCTTGGCTGCCTGGATAAGGGCCGGATGATTTGAAAGGCCCAGGTAATTGTTCGCACAGAAGTTCAGCACTTCCTGCCCGGACTTCACCTTAATCTTTGCGTCCTGAGGGGTTACAATAATCCGCTCTTCCTTATATAACCCGGCGTCCCGGATACCTTCCAATTCCTGCTGAAGATGTTCCTTGATTTTTCCGTACATATCAGTAATTTGCTTTTGGTGTATAAAATGAAATAATTATAAGTCAGAGGCAAAGATATTGTTTTTGATAATAAATGCACGTAACCAACACCCCAACCTGGCACTTAATCACTTAAAAAAATCAATAATAATCCTTACATTTGCGCCCGACCGCGTAATAATCTACTTTTATAAACGATTAAATTTTAAACAGCATGAAAAATATTTTGGTTGTCGGATCAGCTGGTCAGATTGGCTCAGAGCTCACACTTGCTTTGCGCGATATTTACGGAGGCGACAATGTGGTTGCCGGTGTACGAAAAACCAAACCTTCGGAAAAACTATCCGGCACAGGCCCCTGCGAGGTGGTCGACGCACTGGATAAAGAAAACCTGAAAAAGGTGGTTGACAAATATCATATTGATGCCATTATCAATATGGCCGCTATCCTCTCAGGCACAGGAGAAAAAAATCCCATGCTGGCCTGGGATGTCAATATGAACGGGCTGATCAATATTCTTGAACTGGCCCGGGAATACAAGATGAAACAGGTACTGGTACCCAGTTCCATTGCCGTGTTTGGCCCCACCACCCCCGTTGACAACACCCCCCAGGAAACCATTCTGAAACCCACCACCATTTATGGTGTGACCAAGGTGGCCGGAGAATTGCTGGGAGATTATTATGTAAAAAAATACGGTCTTGATGTCAGAGGACTGAGGTACCCCGGAATCATCAGCCATGAGACCGAACCGGGTGGCGGCACCACCGATTATGCTGTGGCCATCTATTACGAAGCCATCAAAAACAAGAAATACACCTGTTTCGTCAACGAGAATACCCGTTTGCCGATGATGTATATGCCCGACTGCCTGAAAGCCACCATCGATCTGATGCAGGCGGACTTTTCCAGCCTGAATCACCACTGCGACTACAACGTAGGAGCCATGGACTTTACTGTAGCGGAAATGGCAGAATCGATCAAAAAACACATTCCGGAATTCGAAATCAGCTATGAACCGGATTTCCGCCAGGAGATTGCCGACTCATGGCCAAACTCTGTGGATGACAGTCCGGCGCGAAAAGACTGGGGCTGGAAGCATGACTTTGACCTGGATAAAATGACAGCAGATATGCTGAAAGCCATCGGAGAAAAACACGAAAAAGGCTTGATTTAAGGGCATATAGGAAAAAATCCCGGCAGCATCATTCCATACTGCCGGGATTTTTATACCCCTGATTTTATAAAAAAATGTAGCTTTGCAGTGAGATGGACCAGTTTATCGTTTCCGCACGCAAATACCGGCCAGCCACCTTCGATATGGTGGTGGGGCAGCAATCCATAACCAACACCCTTAAAAATGCCATCAGGAATAACCACCTGGCCCAGGCATTTTTGTTTTGCGGACCAAGAGGTGTAGGCAAAACAACCTGTGCCCGCATTCTGGCTAAAACCATCAACTGTGAAAACATTACGGATAACATTGAGGCGTGCAATGAATGTGAGTCATGCCGGTCATTCAACCAAAGTCATTCCTTCAATGTACATGAGCTGGATGCAGCCTCCAATAATTCAGTAGAAGGCATCCGTTCCCTGGTGGATCAGGTAAGAATCCCCCCACAGGTAGGCACCTACAAGGTATATATCATTGATGAGGTTCACATGTTGTCTCAACAGGCATTCAATGCCTTTCTGAAAACGCTTGAAGAACCCCCTGCCTATGCCAAATTCATCCTGGCCACAACAGAAAAGCACAAGATCATCCCCACCATATTGTCGCGTTGCCAGATCTTTGATTTTGCCAGGATTACCGTAGAAGACATTTCCGGGCAACTTGCCTATGTGGCTCAGCAGGAATCGATACAGGCCGACCCCAATGCCCTGCATATTATCAGCCAGAAAGCCGACGGGGCCATGCGTGATGCGTTATCGATTTTTGATCAGCTGGTCAGCTTCACAGGCAACACCATTACTTATCAACAGGTCATTGAAAACCTCAATGTGCTGGATTACGATTATTTTTTCAGGATGACCGACCTGATCCTGGAAGAAAAACCCGCAGAAATCCTGCTGCTGGTTAACGAAGTTTTGCAAAAAGGATTTGAGGGAGCGGATTTTATCACCGGTTACGGTGCCCACCTGCGCGACCTGCTGGTCTGCAAGGATCCCGCAACGGCGAAGCTGGTGGAAGCCAGTGAGGATATCCGTGTAAAATATGTGGCGCAGGCGGAAAAATGCTCAAGAGAGCTTTTACTTCAGACCCTTGAAATCAACAACCAGGCTGATGTTCAGTACAAAATAAGCAGCAATAAACGATTATTGCTGGAATTGTCCCTGCTGCAAATGGCATCCCTGGTAAAAAAAAAAGCCCTGACGACACAGCAGTAAGCCCGCCGCAGCAACTGATCGCCCCCACTAAGACAGCCACTCCTTCCGGTACATCCGGCAAGACCGGCAAAGATTCTGATACGTCCGGGGCAGATAATGCACCCAGGTACGGGCAAACAAACAAGTCCGAAAACAAGCCGGAAAACAAGCGTCAACCCCTGAAAGAAAGGAAAGCCGGCAATGATCAGGTTCCAAAAACCCAAACACCCAAACGCACTACCCTAACTTCAAAAGGAGCCAGTCCCATCAGCAAACTGAGCCTGAAAATCAATGAAGATAAAAAAGCCGTAAAAGAAGATATCGGGGAATCCGGGGAAGGTGGTTACCGGCCGGTAACCACCTTTTCCCATGAAGAATTCATGCAGGCCTGGAATAAGCTTGCCAGGTCACACCAGGAAGAAAGCCCGGCCCTTTATATGGCCATGACAAGTCACCAGGCCAGGTTGTTACCGGACAATGTCATCCTTCTGCAACTTGACAACACCATTCAGGAAGATCTGATCAAAGACAATAAACCGGCGCTACTCAGTATGCTGCATAAAACACTCAGAAATTACGCCATTGATATCAGAACAGAAGTGATCAAAAGCCAAGAGATCAGGAAAGTCTATCTGCCCAGGGACAAGTTGCAGAAGCTGACAGACAAAAACCCGGAGATCCTCCGCCTGCAAAAGGAAATGGGGCTTGATCTCCTTTATTAAGGTCATGTTCACCATTTATTTGCAATTATTAACATTCGTCGCATGAAAGGCCACAGGGATCTGCAAAGAAAATTTGTACATTTGTTTACCTTTATCGTCAGGCGACTCTTACCATTAGTCGAATTTCTGGAATATAATTTGATAACCTTTAAATTTTTTTGAATATGAAGTTCTCACTGAAGCTCTTAATTGTATCCTTATGCATTTTTCTGGCCAGGCCTGCACAAGCCTCGGAGCAGCGGATTGCATTTACGGAATACACCCTGGACAACGGCCTGCATGTTATTTTACATAAAGACAACACCACTCCGAATGTGGTGGTGGACATTATGTACCATGTGGGAGCCAAGAATGAACATCCGGAACGCACTGGTTTTGCCCACTTTTTTGAACACCTGATGTTCGAGGGTACAGAAAACATCGGACGTGGAGAATTTGCCGAGATCGTGGAAAAAGCGGGCGGCTCTTTGAATGCCTTCACCAGTTTCGATGTAACCAACTATTATGTGCTGCTTCCCTCCAATCAGCTGGAGCTGGGCCTCTGGCTCGAGTCTGAACGTCTGCTTCACCCGGTGATTGACTCAACCGGAGTCCGCACACAGAAAAATGTAGTTACCGAAGAGATGAAACAAACGCGCGACAACCAGCCGTACGGCCGTGTACTCACGGAAACCATCAAACGGGCCTATACGGTGCACCCCTATCAGACTGACGTACTTGGAAAGGATGAACACATCCGCAATGCCACGTTTGATGACATCACTTCTTTCCATGACATGTTCTATGTTCCCAATAACGCGGTTCTGGTGGTATCCGGAGACATCGATCTGGATGAGACCAAAGGGCTGGTGGAGAAATATTTCGGTAATATTCCAAGAGGAGAGGAGGAGCCTCGACGCCCTGAGGTGCAGGAACCTGAAAGAACAACAGAGGTCAGGGATACAGTATACGACAACATCCAGCTGCCGGCCATGATTCAGGCATATCACATCCCGGCCATGGGAACAGAGGAATACTACGCCGTGGAGATGCTTGGCACATTGCTCTCACAGGGGCAAAGCAGCCGGCTCTACAGGCGCCTTGTCGTGGAAGATCAGACTGCCATGCAGGTGCAAGCCATGCCCCTGGGCCTGGAAGATCCGGGCTTGACCATGGTTCTTGCCATCCCCAACATGGGTGTAGACCCCCAGGTACTGGAAACTACGATCAATGAAGAACTCAGGCGGGTACGCGAAGAGTTAATCTCTGAAGAAGAGATGCAAAAACTCCGCAACCAGGTGGAAAGCCGGATGGTCAACAGCAATACCACCATCGCCAGCAGAACCACCAACCTGGCCAACTACCACCTGATCTACGATGATGCCAACCTCATCAACACAGAAATAGACAGGTATTTGGCTGTTTCCAGGGAAGATATCAGGGAAGCTGCCCGTAAATATCTGCGTGAAAACAACAGGATCGTCCTGTACTACCTGCCCGAGCAACAATAATCACCCGATCGTTAACAGAAAAAAACTGAGTCATGAGAAAGTTATTGATATCATTCATTATAAGCATTTTTACCTTCTATTCTGCCGATGCACAGGTTGACCGGAGTCAGCCGCCGGAACCAGGTCCGGCACCGGTAATTCAGATCGGAGATTTTGAGTCTTTTAAACTGGACAACGGATTGACTGTGATCGTGGTGGAAAACCGCAAGGTACCCGTGATCTCCTTCCAGCTCAGTCTTGATATAGATCCCGTTCTGGAAGGTGATGCAAAAGGTTATGTAAGCCTGGCAGGATCCCTTTTAAGTGAGGGAACAACCAATCGCGCAAAAAAAGAGATTGACGAGACCATTGATTTCATCGGAGCCAGTTTGTCCACATCTTCTTCCGGCATGTTTGCTTCTTCACTCACCCGCCACAGAGAAACACTGCTGGAGCTTATGTCAGATATTCTTATGAACCCATCCTTCCCCGAAGAAGAGCTTGAACGATTGAAGAACCAAACACGGTCAGGACTTGCCACGACACCCAACGATGCAAACGCCATGGCAGCCAATGTATCCCGTGCGGTCGTTTACGGAACCGATCATCCTTATGGGGAAGTAACAACCGAGGAGACCCTGGACAATATACAACGCGAGATGCTCGTAGAGTATTACGAGGATCATTTTAAACCCAACGTGGCATATATGGTCATTGTCGGTGACATCAGTCTGGATGAAGCCAGGGAAGTTACTGAGACCTATTTCGGAAACTGGGAAGCCGGTGAAGTACCCTCCAGGACCTACTCCACCCCGGCTCCACCCAACGGGAGACGGGTGGCAATGGTTGACCGCCGTGATGCGGTCCAGAGCCTGGTAACTGTGACCCATCCGGTTGAGCTAAAGCCCGGGCATGAAGATGCAATCAAGGCCAACGTGATGAACTCGATTCTCGGGGGCGGTGCCTTTTCAGGCCGGCTGATGCAAAACCTGCGTGAAGACAAAGGATATACTTATGGCGCACGCTCCAGCCTGTCTGCCGACCGCCTCGTGGGTAGATTCAATGCCAGGGCGGAGGTACGCAATGCGGTTACCGACAGTACGGTAACCGAAATCCTCAATGAAATGGAACGAATGAGGCAGGAACCCGTGGACGAAAGCAGCCTTGAACTGACAAGGAATTTTATGACCGGGAGTTTTGCCCGTTCCCTGGAGAGCCCGAGAACCATTGCCAACTTTGCACTGAATACCATCCGTTATGATTTACCCGACGATTACTACAAAACTTACCTTGAAAAACTGAATGAGGTAAGCGTAGAGGATGTACAGGAAATGGCCAATAAATACCTGAACCCTGACAATGCCTATATCGTGGTTGCAGGAAGTAAGGAAGAGGTGATGGGAGGCCTTGGTTCATTCAGTGCCATTGACATGGTTGAACTGTATGATGCCTTCGGAAGGCCCGTTGAAGAAGAGGAACTCCGCCCGGCACCGGAAGGATATACCGCAGAAACTGTAATGGAGCAATATATTGAAGCCATCGGGGGCCGTGAGAGGCTGGAAAGTATCCGGGATATCAAACAAGAAATGACAGGCCGGCTTATGGGTCAGGAGGTCCAGATGACCATTTATAAGAAAACCCCACACTTCCTGCTACAGGAAACATCAATGGGGGGCACGACCCTTTCAAAGCAATTGTTTGACGGGGAGAAGGGTGTAGTTACATCCCAAATGGGACGTCAGGAATTCACCGAGGGGGCCGAATTTGAACAGTTTAATGCGGAGGCTGCCATTATCCCTGAGCTGACCTACAAGGAATCCGGCATCGAGCAAGAACTGCTGGGCATTGACATCATTGATGGTCAGGCATCGTTTAAGGTAAAATCCACTTACGCCAGTGGTAACACCGTGCATAATTATTATTGTACGGCAAGCGGATTAAAGCTGAAAACAGAGAATAACGGGGGAAACTCCACGTATGACAACTACAGGGAGGTGGATGGTTTTGTCATGCCATTCTCCATTACCCAGGAAGTGGGTCCCCAAACCATAGAGGTCACTGTTGACAACGTTGAGATAAACCCCGGGCTGGAGGAATCTATGTTTGTGATCGACTAAATTACCCCTTCCATATTAAAAGAGGCTGTTTCCAATGGTGGAAGCAGTCTCTTTTTTTGTATTTTTGGGATAACTCATTGCATTAATTATCTTTATCTCCCTCCGGTCATGAAGAGAAAAATTTCTGCTTACAGGCGATTTGTTAAGAAAACGGCCCGCTTTCTCAAAACAGATATCTGGCGGATGTCTCTGAAGGATCTTTCACCACGTCACAGTTTTCTGGTGAGACAACTACGCGTCCTGATCCTGGCACTGCGTGGAGCTCGTGAAGACAATATCCTGCTCAGGGCTCCTGCTCTCACCTTTTATTCCATGTTCAGTATTGTTCCGGTGGTAGCCCTCGCCTTTGGAATTGCCAACGGCTTCGGCCTGGAAATGTATGTAGAAAGACAGCTGCAGGCAGCACTCACCGGACGGGAGGAAGTATTTAACTGGGTAATGGAGATTGTCGATTCGTTCTTCAGTGAAACGGATGGCGGAACCGTAGCAGCGGTTGGTCTGCTCATATTGTTGTACACCATCACGATGTTGCTGGTCAATATTGAGGAATCTTTTAACCGCATTTGGCAGGTAAACAAATCCCGTTCATGGTCACGCAGGTTCAGTGATTATTTTGCGATGATGTTCCTGGCCCCGCTTTTCTTTATTATGGCAAGCGCGGCAACTGTTTACCTGAACACTCAGATACAACAAGCCGATAACGGGCTGCTCAATCCCGTATTACTTGGGTTTATCCGGATGATTCCTTACCTGCTGATCTGGATCATATTTACCCTTCTTTACATCATCATGCCCAATACCAATGTCCGGTTCTCTTCAGCGGCCATCGCAGGAATTATCGCAGGTACCATATTTCAATTGGTGCAATGGGCCTATATTGCCTTTCAGATCGGAGCCGCCAAATACGGTGCTATCTATGGATCTTTTGCGGCTGTACCTCTCCTGCTATTGTGGATGCAGGCAAGCTGGGTCATAGTGCTGTTCGGAGCCGAACTTTCCTTTGCCAGTCAACACGTCAAGAACTATGAGTTCGAATCGGAAACCAAAAACATTTCTCAGTTGAACAAAAAAATCCTGGCTGTATATATTCTGCAACGAATTGTGAAGAACTTCCAGAATGGAGAACGACCCATGAGCTCAGACCAGTTATCTGAGGCTCTCCATATTCCTAACAGTCTATCCAGAAACATCCTGAACGATCTTGAAGATACAGGTCTTGTGGCCGCCATAGATTCTTCTCCGGCAAAGGAGTATACCTTCCAGCCAGCCATTGATATAAACGCCATCACCATCAGGAGGGTTTTGGAGAGATTGGATAAAAAAGGGATGAATGTTTTGATTGCTAAATCAACCCCAACACTGGAACAGATTAAGGTTACATTGTATAAATTTTATGACATTCTTGAAGGCAGCGATCATAACCGGCTGCTGAAAGATCTGGAACCATGACCCCCGAAAAAAAAGGCGTCCCTATTGTATCAGATCCAGGCCTGTTCAGGGTGCTAGTGCAAACCCGATTCAGCTCCCCCTTGCAGCGGCTTGTTATGCCCGGAGTACCACGACAACATCCGGAGAAATACCACAACCATTGCCAGGCTGATCAATGCCAGGAGCACACCGAAGCTCTGACTTCCTATCTCGCCGGGATCCCTCTCAGTATAATTATAAACAATAAAATAAGTAATCACAGCTGCCGCATTGTTAAAAAAGTGGCCCAAAACGGGTACCCAGATATTTCCGGTAATTACCATCATATACCCCAGGACCAATCCAAGCACAAAGCGTGGCATAAAACCGTAAAACTGAAAATGGATGGCACTGAAAACAAGGGCTGTAACAATTACCGCCACATGTACGTTGCGGCTCCACTGATGAAAAACCCGTTGCAGAGAGCCCCGGAAGATAAACTCCTCCCCGATGGCCGGCACAATGGCGATAAGAAAGATATTGAACAGCAAACCCTGATAGGTCGTCACCTGCAGGAAACGCTCCGTCATCACCTGGGCGGCATCCTCGGTCTGACGCATCCATTCCTCGAGTTTACGAAGTGACTCAGGCAAAGACATCTGTTGGTTAAGCTCCATCACATAGTTGATCAGGGGCAAAGCGGCAAGCATGATCAGAACTGAAAGTAAAAGAGCCCGGACCGATGGCTGTTTATCTGCCTGCAAATAGTGCAGGGGGCGGCCACCCACCAGCAGCCCGAACACAAGGGATGATACAATGAACATTCCGATATGGCTCAACAGCTGAAGATAGCGAATGAGGTTCAGGTCGTCCACGCCCGTCATATCCATTCCCTGCAGCAGGCCCTCTCCCCAAAATGGCAGCGCAATGAGGAACCCGATCAAAAAAACCACAAGGGTGCTGGCAAGCATGACCAACACCAGAAGCAAAAGTTTAATAAGGGGATGCAACCCTCCCAGAATCCCATGGTCTCTCATATGAAGCATTTGTTATATTTTTGTAGTGTAAACATCAAAAATACAAATTCTTTTCAATCATCTTGGATACTACCGGTAAGGCAAATCACAGGCAAAGCATTCGCATAGGGAATGTTACCTTTCCTCACCTGCCAGTAATACTGGCACCCATGGAAGACATTACGGATCCTCCATTCCGCCTGCTTTGCAAGGAGATGGGGGCCGACTGGGTGTACACGGAATTCATATCTGCTGACGGACTGATCAGGGACTCGAACAAAAGCCGGCATAAGCTGGACATCTATCCACAGGAACGGCCAGTCTCCATACAGATTTTCGGTGCCCATACTGAGGCAATGGTAGGGGCAGCAGTAGCCGCAGAAAAAGCAGCTCCCGATTTCATTGATATCAATTTCGGATGCCCCGTTCGCAAGGTGGCCTCCAAAGGCGCCGGCTCCGGTATCATGAACGATATTCCCAAAATGGAGGAGATGACCCGCCGGATTGTCAAAGCGGTGAACCTGCCTGTGACCGTGAAAACCCGCCTGGGATACGACCGTGAGCGTCAACAGATTGTTGAGATCGCTGAGCGGCTGCAGGACTGTGGCATTGCCGCCCTGGCCATTCACGGGCGTACACGCTGCCAGATGTACCGGGGAACAGCTGACTGGAGCCTGATCGGGGAAGTAAAAAACAACCCGCGGATGCACATCCCTATCATCGGGAACGGTGACATTTGTGACGGTCCAGCTACACTGAAAGCCTTTGAGAAGTACCGGGTAGACGGTGTAATGATCGGGAGGGCCTGTATTGGCAACCCCTGGATCTTCAAAGAGGTCAGGTATTTCCTTTCCACCGGGGAGCAGCTGCCCTCACCGGAATTAAAGGAAAGGCTTGAGGTGTGCCGCCGGCATATTGAACTGTCGGTGGACTGGAAAGGAGAGAAAACAGCCCTGTTTGAGATGCGAAAACATTACAGCAACTATTTCAAAGGCATCCCTGGATTCAAACCCTACAGGATTCGCCTGGTAACCGCATCCTCACTTGAGGACCTGTATAAGGTGCTGCATGATATAGAGATTGCATTTTCCTGAAAACCCTCCAGGTTCAACCCCTGTTCCAGCTTTAGCAAGCTGCCCGGACCCAAAAAAACCATAAACCATCACCAGACATAACCACATCCTGTAATTCCTGTTTCATTACAAT
Source organism: uncultured Bacteroidales bacterium (assembly GCA_964463915.1). Classification (GTDB taxonomy): domain Bacteria; phylum Bacteroidota; class Bacteroidia; order Bacteroidales; family UBA7960; genus PUPG01. The sequence continues at coordinate 60,239 of CAYXEH010000006.1, forward strand.
TTATTCACCCTTCCATTATTGGTTCAGCATTAAAGGCAACACTTGTTCGGCGTAAGCCATCTTCAGGCCTTTACCATGTCTTTGGTTTCTTCCCGCAGGCGATAATGTTCTGTAAATAGATCATTGACCTCCCTATGCTGAACATCGAGCCATACTGCATTCAATCCCGCCTCCCGGGCCCCTTTCACATGCTGAACGGAATCATCAATAAATAAGGTCTCACCAGCCTGCAGGGCCTGGTCAGACAACACATGTCTAAAAATATCCCGGTCCGGTTTACGCATCCCCACCTGGAACGAAAGGTATTGTTTGTTGAACAAATCAGAAAGGTCGGCAATCCCATAATGCCGGTTCAGGTAGTCCATATATGCAGGATAATGAATTGAGTTGGTATTGCTCAGCAGGAACGTACGGTAACGTTTGCCCACCCTTTCAAGTAAAGCCAACCTTTTAGCCGGCAGGTCAAGTAACATGGCATTCCATGCGGAATCAATCTCCTCGTCCGAAACTTCCAACCCTGATAACCGGCGCAATTCTTCCCTGAATGCCGGCGGGGAGACTTCTCCTTTATCCAAACGGTCAAACAGTTGATGCTGCGCCGCCTGGGTGAAAAATTCATCAAAATCTTTCATGCCAAGCTTTTTGAATGCGTTGATGGTGGCCTGGTAATCGATATTCAGCAGGACGCCTCCAAGGTCGAAGATGATGTTTCTGATATTCATTTATTCAGTCATTTTGTCGGATGCTTCGCACCCTCCAGTTTGTCGGGGACTATCGCCCTCTCCGGTTAGTCGGGGGCTGCCCCCCGACTAACCAACAACCGAAGGCGCGCAGCCCCGACAAAATAAAAAAACTTTTCCGAAATAGACAGATTATGTGTAAATTTGCACTCCCAAACGCCTGTTTCGCTAAAAAACAGGGGCGTTCACGGGCCCATAGCTCAGTTGGTTAGAGTAGATGACTCATAATCATTTGGTCGCTGGTTCGAGCCCAGCTGGGCCCACCACAAAACCAGCCACTTACGAGGAGATCGTGAGTGGCTGATTTTATTGTATCTGTTCAAGACACTCAGACCGAAGAGAAAGAGATAACAAAGGACATTTATGTGGATATTACAGCACATCAAACGTACTACAATGCCTTTTTACACAACAGGTAATTGATCCAATTATCAGCTCACGGCTGGTTACCTCCGCTTGTGCTTTGTCATTCAATGACGATCTCATCAATAAATATAAAGGCCTCCCCTCCCGCACCCAAATGCCAGTCAGGAATAGTCCCGAAGTTGGTGGCTTTTACCTTTACGTACCGGCCTGATGTGTTCACCCGGGCACCGGTTTCTTCGTGCCGGAGTTCATAATCGTCGTAAGGAATTGTATGCTCAGGACTGGCAACCTCGGTAAATTGATTGCCATCATCCGACACATAAAAAGTCACGTCTTCCGGCATCCATATCCAGGACCGGATATCCTGGGTAAACCCGGCTCCGACATAGCTGATGGGTTGTTTTTCACCCAGATCTACCACAGCCTCAAAGTCAGTGCCCTGGTACCCGTGCCAGCCTCCAAGACGCCAGTTCTCTGCCCCCCTGATACCGTCAATGAGCGCTTCGGGGCCTCCCCCGTGATAGTTGGGGTGCCACTCGCTTCTGACATCCACAGAACGGCTGATATCGATTTTTACAAAATCCGCCCTCACCGGGAAACTGGGATCATAGCCTTCTTTGTAAGAAACAGCCTGCAGTACGGTGGATCCGGTAAGTTCAAGTGGTTTGGTATATCGTCTGGCATTCCGATCGGGCATACTGCCATCCATGGTATAATACACCTCCGTATCCGGAGTCACCGTATGAATTTCGACCTGCATTACATCCCTGATCCTTTGATCGTCAGCTTGAATATAGGGGATGGGAAGCAGGGACTCATCCGTGATATGCGTCTCCGGCACGTCTGCATCGCGGCTACCCCAGTCCTGATTGGGCCGGTTACCCATCTCAAAATGCAGATGACCGCCCTTCATGATGTCATCATGCATGATATAAGACTTATTATAGGATGTACCATTGAGGGTGGCCGACTGGATATAATAGTTGCGATCCGACACATTGTTGGCCGTAATCTTAAACACATTCCCGTTTTCCAGGTGTAGATCCATTTCCGGGAAATAGGGCGTTCCGATGGCGTAGTGCGGATCACCGGGGGCCACAGGATAAAAACCCATTGCGCCCATGATAAACCAGGCCGACATCTGGCCGCAATCTTCATTGCCGCTGCGGCCATCGGGCAGATGTGAATACAAGTCGTCCATGATCTGCCGGACACGCTGCTGTGTTTTCCATGGCTGATTCACATAATTATACAGATAAGCCATGTGATGACTGGGTTCATTGCCCTGGGCATACTGGCCCATAAGGCCGGTGATGTCTTTCATGTCACGGCCTGTGATGGGGTCTTCCGTTTCAAAAAGCTCATCAATTTTGGCTGCAAATTGCCTTTTGCCCCCGTGCATTTCGCTTAGTCCGGTTATATCCTGTGGCACATAAAAACTATAATGCCAGGAGTTGGCTTCAGTAAAATGCCAGTCAACCGTGGTGGGATCAAATGGAGTAAGCCAGCTGCCATTCAGCCTCGGGCGCATGAAACCGGTTGAGGGATCAAAAATATTCTTATAAAACTGTGCCCGATGGATATATTCTTCGTACACATTATCCAGCCCCATCTCCCTGGCCATCACAGCAATATTCCAATCGTTGTAGGAATACTCAAGGGTTTTGGAAATGGATTCGTGCTCCATGTCACCGGGGATGTGACCATGCTGCCGGTACACATCAAGCCCGTAATGATCCCGGGTGGCGCTGTATCGCATGGCTTCCATCGCTTTTGCTGCATCAAAACCGCGTATGCCTTTCATATAGGCATCGGAAATGACCGAAATGGCATGATTGCCGATCATGGTGTAGGTTTCGTTGGCGGCCAGCTCCCATATGGGAAGCAACCCGCCCCTTTCATACATATCCAGCATTACCCTGATGAAATCAACCGTACGCTTTGTATCAATAATGGTCATCAGGGGGTGCCATGCCCTGTACGTATCCCAGAGAGAAAATACCGTGTACACATCAAAGTCGCTTCTGTTGTGGATACCGCGATCCATGCCCCGGTATCGTCCATCTACGTCAAAAAATGTATACGGCTGCAGGAAGGAATGATACATAGATGTGTAAAAGGTACTATTTTGTTCACAGTTACCCCCTTTTACGCGGATGCGACCAAGTTCGGTATTCCACTGCTCAAATGCATTTTCACGCACCTTTTTAAAATTCCAGTCCGGGACTTCAGCTTGCAGATTTCTGTAAGCACCATCGCCATCCACCGCTGAAAGTGCCACCTTCACCTCAACCGCCTCATTATCTTCCGTGCTGAAACCAACAAAGGCTTTGATATTCTCCCCATCCGCATAAATGATGTCATCCTGCAACACATTATCTACCGCAATCCCCCTTCGTTCGAAAGGTTTACTGAACTCCATATGGAAATACCACACCAGGTCTTTTGCCCAGTTGGATGAGCGGCGCAGGCCACGGATCTCGGTGTCGCTTACAAACTCTATCCATGATTCCACCACCCTGTCACGATGTTCCAGGTCAATAATCATATTGGCCTGGTCAGAGGCTGGAAACGTATAGCGGTGATAGCCCACGCGGGTAGAAGCGGTCATTTCAGCCTTCACTCCGGGTTTGTCCAGAAAAACGCTGTAGTATCCGGCTTCGGCGTGTTCATTTTCTTTTTTGAAAGGGGATTTATAGGCCTCATTCACAAAAACAGGATCACCCACTACCGGCATCAGCAAAATGTCATTGTAATCGCCCACCCCAGTGCCGTTTAAAGCCGTATGACTGAAACCGTAAATTTCTGAATCAGAATAGTGGTATCCGGATGCACCGTCCCAGCCTCCCAGCCGGGTATCGGGACTGAGTTGTACCATGCCAAATGGCACGGTGGCCCCGGGAAAGGTATGGCCGTGGGCATCGGTACCGACAAAGGGATTCACAAAGTCTGCCGGGTTATTCACCTCGCAATCTTCACGCTGACAGGCGAACATGAGAAGCAAAATGAATGGGAGAATTAGAGCTGATTTTGCGGTGGTTTTCATGTTTGGGCGTTTTTGGGGGATCCTGACCTATTCGACAATAGCACTGTTTGGCCTGAGCGGGCAACCATTATGCCGGTTCAAATTTTGCCTGACATCTGATACATACGACCCAAGCTGGTGTGATTATTTATTCAGAGACCGGAAAGCCAGTACAAGGATATAAAGAATGCAGGCCACAGGCACAAGAAAGCCCAACTGCACATCAATGTCGGCCACAGCCCCGGTAATCGGGGGAACAATCGCCCCTCCTACGATCGCCGTGACCATTAACCCTGACAATTCATTGGTTCTGACAGGCATGGCATTGACAGTGATCGAAAAGATGAGTGGAAACACGTTGGAGAAACCCAGACCCGTCAACACGATACCGGCAAAAGCAATGTACTGACTTCCAAAAAACAACATCATCATCCCAAGTAAAGAAAGCGCTACACTGAAAATCAGAAACCTGCCGGGTTTGATTCTTCTCAGGACAAAAGCCCCCGCAAGGCGTCCGAGAAAAATAGGTAAAAAGAATAATCCCCAGGCCATCCATAGCCCGAATTCTTTGATACCGTAAACCCTGTCCATTAATATGGGGATCTGTGCACTCATGGATATCTCAGCACCCACATACAGGAAAATACCCAGCACCATCATCAACACAAAAGGATTTGCCAGAAGTTTAAAGCTGGATGAGATATTCACGGTTACCGGATTGGCCGGCTCTTTTTCCTGAATATCCAGGGCTTTCACCCGGAATATCGCAATCAGAATGATCAGGGCAAAGAGAGGAAACAGTATGGTCCAGTCGAGCCCAAACCATATGGCGACTGCGGGCGGCACAAGAAAACCCAGTGAAGAACCCACGGCCTTGACTGCCTGGGCCAGGGAAAGGTTGCTGGAATATCGCTCTTCAGCTGAAACATCCCGCATAATGGGATTTCCGGCTACCTGGAGGGTGGTGGCACCGGCGCCCAGCATGAATACGGAAATAAACAAGGCGTATAATTTTGTATGAGAGCCCGCTGCGATTTCCATATGGGGGCCGTACATTCCGAAAAGCAAAGGAATCACCAATCCCAGCAAGGCAATAAGCAGACCCATTAATAGGACATATTTCTTTCCCTTTTTCTCCTGAAACACCCCCAGTGGGATCGACAAAACCCCAAACATGATAAACCCGCTGGTAGTCATCAGGGAAGCGACGAAATTGGAAACCTCAAACGAATCTTTGACCAGTGATACCAGCGGTCCGACAACGTCTCCGAAGCCCATGGCCAGGAATGCCAGGAAAATTGGAAATGCCTTGTTGTGTGTCATGACGGGAAAATTTGCTCGGAAACACCCCGGGTTGTCAACCCCGGTTAGGGCATCTTACGATTGATGAGTACTTGCAGAAAAGGTTCTCTCTGAAGCTTAATGAAAAACGCAGAAGTATCCTGTGCAGGGGAAAAAATAAAGCCTTTAACAACGTAAGCAAGCGAAACCTTTTCAGGCATTAATTATAATTTTCCCAAAAATAAAAAATTATCTTATACCCTTAATCGTTTCAGACATCTATTCCTTTTGACTTTTTAAAGGAATTTGCCGGAATGCAAAATTTAGCGTCCATGATATATTCAGCCATGGGAAGAACAAGGGACGAATGCAGGCATCCCCGGGAATATTTCAGGAAAGGCCTTTGATCAGATAAAAAGATTTAATCCGGCTTCATCGGCCCTTTCAAGATAAGTAGCCACGCCACCGAATTCCACCCCGTCAATCAGTTCCTCTTTGGTGATTCCCATTACATCCATCGACATGGTACAGGCAATGAATTCCACCCCATTATCCTGTGCCTGGCTGATCAGGGATTCCAGTGAATCGATGTTCTTCTTTTTCATGATATGCCGCATCAGCCGGCTCCCCATCCCCATCATATTGAGTTTGGATAGTTTAAGCCCTTTACTGCTGCCGGGCAACATCATCCCGAACATCCGGGAGATAAAATCTTTCTTCACTGAAGGCGGGTTGGACTTTTTCAGCATATTCAGTCCCCAGAACGTGAAAAATATGCTTACCTTTTTTCCGGTGGATGCCGCGCCGTTGGCGATCACAAAAGAGGCCAGTGCCTTATCCAGGTCGTCACTGAACACAATCAGCGTCTTATTGTCACGCACTGGTCCCTGTGAGGCAGTTTTGGATGCTGCTTCTCCCTTAATGAGCCTGGCCGTGACTACCCCGCCTTCCTGTTCAATACCCAACACCCGGTTGCCGGTCATTTTCGCCCAGGATTTTACGTCAGAGGAGAAAGCCGGATCGGTCGCCTTCACCTCGATCACCTCACCGGGCTTCATCTCAGACACACTGTTCTTTAGCTTCAGGATGGGGCCGGGACACTGGAGCCCACATGCATCAACTTGCAGGGCTGGGATATCCCTCAGGGCCTCAGGCTGATCTGTGCTACGAGCCTGGTATATCTGGTCATCGATTCCCACCACATCACCTTCATAAATATCCTCATTGCTTTGCTTTTGTGTGGCAAATTCATACGTCTTGGTTCCCCCGTTCAGGTTTTCCACCTGCCGGAATCCATGCTGCATCAGAATACGGGCTGCCACATATCCCCGATGCCCCACTCCACAAAATACAATGATCCGTTTGTCACGGGGAATTTCTTCCATACGGTCGCGAAGCTCATCAATGGGGACATTCACCGCATCGCCAATTGTACCCAGCCCATATTCATCAGGGGTACGCACATCCAACAGAAAAGCATCCTTCCGTTCCAGCTCGGTCAGCTCCCGCCAGGAGCAGCTTTTTACCTTGCCATTGACAATGTTCTCGGCTGCAAAACCGGCGATATTCACCGGGTCTTTGGCTGAAGAATACGGTGGCGCGTAAGCATGCTCAATCTCTGTAAGATCATGAATGCTGCCACCATTTTTTATCACACTGGAAATAAGATCAATTCGCTTATCCACTCCTTCATACCCGACAATTTGTCCCCCGTAAAGTTTTCCGCTGTCCGGGTCGAAAACGATTTTAATACTCATGGGAATGGCACCGGGATAATAGCCTGCGTGAGATCCGGAGTGGGTAATTGTGGAACAGTAACGGATATTGGCCTTACGCAGTGTACGACCGGACACCCCTGTGGAGGCAACCGTAAGATCAAAAACCTTGGCAATGGCGGTATTGATAGACCCCTGATATTTCCGCTGGTTGCCGTGAACAATATTATCGGCACATATTCTGCCTTGTTTATTTGCCGGACCGGCAAGATAGGTGATCTGGGAAATCCCGGTGATGGGATTGGGATACTCAATGGCATCACCCACCGCATAAATATCAGGAAGGGAAGTCTGCAGATATTCATTGACTTTGATGCCCCCTGTTTTGCCCAGTTCCAGACCTGCTTCCCGGGCCAGTTGGCTATCGGGTCGCACCCCGATGGATAAAATCACCAGGTCGCTTTGCAGTTCACGCCCGCTTTGGAGCTTCACAGACAGACCGTTTTCATCCCTGTTAAAGGAAGAAACCCCATCCTTCAGGAAAAACTCTACGTTTTTTGTTTTCAGATGCTGATGCACAAGCGATGCCATGCTATAGTCCAGGGGAGTCATCACCTGTTCGGCCATTTCCACGATGGACACAAAAATACCGAGCTGATGCAGGTTCTCCGCCATCTCCAGGCCGATAAATCCTGCACCAACCACAATGGCACGCCGGATCTGGTGTTTATCCACGTAAGCTTTGATACGGTCCGTATCCGCCACATTACGCAGGGTAAAAATTCCTTCCGCATCGATACCGGGAAGGTTGGGTCTTACCGGTTCAGCACCCGGCGACAGCACAAGCTTGTCATAATCCTGCACATACTCCTCTCCGGTGGAGAGGTTTTTTATGGTCGCAGTCTTGTCTTCAGGCTGAATGGAAACAACTTCCTGCCTGACCCGTACATCCACATTAAAACGTGCATGGAAGGCCTCGGGTGTTTGTACAAACAAACTATCGCGCTCGGCAATGGTACCGCCGATATAATAAGGGAGCCCGCAGTTGGCATAACTGATATGTTCCCCGCGTTCAACCATGATAATGTGGGCATTTTCGTTATTCCGGCGCAACCTGGCCGCTGTGGTAGCTCCTCCGGCTACTCCTCCGATAATTAAAATATTCATATGCAAATGGCACTAATTTGTGTGATGGAATTATTTGATTTCAAAAAAAGCATTTAACAGGGGGGTCACAGCATCGAGTTTCCGCTCTCCTTCATCATTGAGTGAAAATATCATTTTACGCTTGTCTGAGGAGTCAATTTCCCTCTTCAGCAATCCTTTGGTTTCAAGCTTGCTCAATAAGCGGGAGGTCTGGGTAGAAGTCAGACCGATCTCTGAAGCAATATTCCCCTGACATTTACAACGTTCTGAGAGGCAGCAGAGCAACACTGCTTCTTCGAGGTCAACATCTTCGTCCTTAGACATTTTTGTCTCAAGTGACTGTAACTTACGCAGTAAATCTTTCATGCGAAGAAATGGCTCAGCACCATTTTTCATCACAGGGTTATTTATTTTCATTATGTAATATTTTCAGTTTGCAAATATATAACAAAAAAATCACATCGCAAACCAAAAGGTCAAGGGTAAGTTTCCGGTACACATTAACAAAGCGGGTGCAGCAAAGGCGAATTGCAAGCCTCTACTGCACCCGCTTCAATATCAAAAAAATGTATTACAACTCTTCCCGAACAATACCTCCTTTTGGGCTGTCCAGGGTAACAGACATCCTGCGGCCACCATCAATGATCCACTTCACAGTCACGCTGTCCATGCCCGGAATGTTTCGGATCTCCAATTTTTCAGGATTCACTTTCTGCTCTTCCATCACATTCAGGTCACGGTTATGCACCAGCATACCGGCCACCACATCGGCTCCTTCAAGGCTCACATAATTGGGACGGTTAATACTGTGTCTCAGATCAATTCCCGCGTGCGTGGGTGTCATACGTGTATTGGTCACCACGGCGATCACTTCCTGAAGTCCGTTACCCAGGTCGTTCACAGTAAGCTCAGAAAACTCAAGCTTCGGGGTATGATAGGCATGGTAGAGGGTAAATGCCATATTGCGATGGGCATCCTGTTCCAGCATAAACCCGGGATGCACCCTGCCAAAATTTTTCTTGAACCCGCCAACCTCAATCTCTCCGAACTGGGGGTGTTCAATGGTCTCCCATTCTACAAATGCGTCCTCAAAAAGCAGGTGGCGATCGAATTTATAAGACGCCTTCTGCCCCTCTTCCCGGTTTTCATAGTCCTCGTAAAAATACTTATAACTGGTAAACAACTCATTGGTGTAGGTAAAAATGCCACGACCAAAATGGAACCAGTCAATTTGCCCGCCGTAAACCGTGTAAAGGTCTTCAAAAAGGGTCCAATAGCGGTAACCCGGGAGCATTCGGTCTCCGAGTTCACCGATGGCGTCATAAACCCGGATGTCTTCACGGGTATAAAGCGAAGCATCCTCCCCTGTACCGGGCCCCCGCAATATCATCCCGCCTGAATTGTGGTAAGTTTGTGCCCCGGCAATATTGGGGTGATCCATTACAAAATCCCTCACGGCCCGGTTCTCCGGCAAGGCAAAAGGATAATGAAAAGCGCCACGCTGGATGTGATCAGGCTGCCAGTTCCAGGCCCAGTCGCGGTTGGGGTCATAGCTGCCGATCCTGTCTTCATTCACTCTTCCGTCGCCGTCCCGGTCTATTCCCTCATAGCCGAGTAAATCAAAATCCCCGAATTCATCAGGCGGGGCAGGAACTAACCTTCGCGGGTCTTCCGGGCATACGATATAACGACCGTAAGGATTGCGCCGACGCATCTGGGTAACGTCTCCGTCATTATTCAGGTCATCCAAGCGGTCTTCGTCTTTTTTCCCGTCTCCGTCATCATCAAGGGGAACGGTACCACTCCGGGGTGAACTCACGGTATTGGGCTCTTTCATGTAGTGTTCCCGACCGTCAGGATTGATAGAAGGCGCAATGTAAAAGACCTTTTCATCCATCAGTTGGGTAATAAAATCATTTTCACCGTAGTTCTCCACGAGGTACCAGGCCGTATACAGGGCAATTTCACTTCCCTGAATCTCATTGGCGTGAATATTCCCATCGATCCAAAAGCCCGGTTTTTCCCGGTGGGGCTTGTTCTGGTGGTTGGTTACCGTAAGCACCCACATTTCACGTCCTTCATAGCTCTGGCCAATTGATTCCAGGGTAACAAGTTCGGGGTAAGCATCCACCAGCCGCCGGGAGATATCCTCCAGGCCGGCATTGGTGTAATAACGATTCCAGCTTATCTCCACCTTCGGATTCACCGGGGTGCCGGCAGCCTTGAAAAAGTTTTCCATTGACTGGGCAGAAGCTCCAAAGCCGGCCGATAACCATAACAGGCCGGCAATAAACAGGGTAATATATCTTTTGTTGTTCATACAATTCACATTTCAAGTTTTTAAAGCGTGATCTCAATCTCCCTGAAACCGGCACATTCTGACCCGGCCCGTAAAATCAGGGTGCCTCCGCCCTGTACAACCCAGCTTCTTTCATGCGAGCTATGACCCTCCAGGGACCGGATAATCTCAATGGTCTTGCCACTCATCATCGTCTGGTCATCGGCAAGCTCCACTCCTACCACTGGTTTCTGCACCCACCGCACCCGTTGTCCGATCTGCGAAGTTGCCGGGAAACTGCCAATATTGGCAATATCTGCTGTAATCCGATACATATTCCTCCCCAGTTGTTCTTTCCTTACATTTAAAATATCCATGCGAGGGCGGAGCCGGGCAATTTCAGTTATAAAGTCAAAATGATTTTCAGTTAGTGAATCCACCAAATGATAAGGAGGGGTTTTCATGGCAAAAGGGGCAATGCCGCCCACCTCAACTTTTTTGTCAGGAAAATCCGGGTGCTCAATGGACTCCCAGGGCACAAACACATCCTCTAACCCTTCGCTTTCCGCCCATTGCAGAAAATTAAATTCCTGACTATCATAGGAAGATCCATTGTCGGCCATATCGGGCACCCACCATCCGGGAGTACTGAAACTAAAACGGCCATAGTGAAAATAAGCCCATTGGAAAAGATCACCTGGCGAACCTGCTACTTGTTCCGCATGAGACACATCCACATGAGAATGGTACACATTACTTACCATCTGGTTGACCTTCACATCCTCTTCCAGCCATCCGCTGATAATACGACCAGAGGCTTTCCGGGGATCGTAAGACTGAGGGTGAGAAAGATTATTGGCTTCCCCGGATTGAATCACGACATATACATTTTTTGCATCGAAAAGAAAATCGGCAATCGCCCTGGTTTCCTTTTCGGAAACCGCATGCTCACCTGCCCCCCTTTTAAAGGCCGGATAATCATAAGTAAAATTACGATTGAAGAAAACGCCTTCGTCTCCATCTTCATTCCATTGGCTATCCTGATCCTCATCAATGCCTTCACTCATAATACGGTAATGGCCGCGTTCTCCTTTTTCAGAACGTGCCTGCACCATCACACGTTCATCCTCAGGATGCTTCATCCATTCCCCCGTGGGATCTTCCGTACGCATCAGGGTAATCAGTCCGTCTCCGTTCAGGTCATTGTAAGGGTCTTCACCTGTTCTGCCGTCACGGTCAAGGTCGGAGGGATTCGCATTCCCCAGGCGCTCATAACGTAAAGAGCCGAAATATTGTGCCCGCGCATCGGGACTCACATCGGGGAAAACATAAAAGGTAACAGAATCGAGTAACTGCTTAACTTCTTCCTGGCCTGAGGCCTCGAGAAGTTGTTCAGCAAAAGAAACAGCCAGTTCAGTACCAAGAAGGCGGTCTCCGTACCCCCCTCCGATAACTGCAACTGCCGGTCGCTCAGTCACCTCACCGGATCCAATAGAAAGAACCCAAACATCCCTATTGCCAGAGGTTTGGGCGAGAGACTCCAGTGAAACCAGTGATGGATACGCATTGACAAGGGCTTCCAGTCTGGCGGTAACCTGGTTGTGGTTACTGTAGTCCTGATCAGCCCATACCGTGAACGGGACACACAGGAAAACAGCAACAAGATAAATAAAATAACCGTATCGCTTCATAAAAAAGGGTTTTGGTAAAAAAAACAAAAAAAGCAAGTACCTGTTCCATCCAGATACTTGCTAAAAGTAGAAATATTTTATAAACAAATATGGTTACTCCCTCAATTATTTGAGGAAAAAAACCTAAACCCGGTTGGTTCACCCTACATTAAAGGGGATTGGCGACCATTTTCCCGGTAAAAGAGAAAACAACCGTGAATGCTACCGGACCTTCATTGACCGAGGCATCATAATAAAGGCGAAAGCTGTGCGGGGGTTCCTCAGCCAGGCCGCCAAGCTTGTTCAGGCCTGCTTGTTCAGTTTGAAGGGGATGCGGTTCATCCAGCAGATCCGCCAGGTTGTGCTGCCCTATCGAAGTAATCAGCGTAATATTGCTGCCATCCGGATCCGCAACCGAAACAGACCCACCCTCAAAGCGTTGACCTTCAACGCCCTGAAGCTCTTTTAGCCAAAATTCCGCTTTCTCAATGTGCACATCTTTGATTTTATCTCCATATTCCTCAATAATATCTACATCGCTTTCCAGATCGAGCAACTCCCATTCCGAGAAGTTGGTTTGATCGGTAACTATGGTAAACTCCTGTTCGAAGGTAAAGGTTTCTTCCACGTCAAGGAGATCTTCACACGCTTGCAGGCCAAGCATTCCGGCAAAGGCCATGCAAATAAGCAGTCCGTTTCTCATTGTTGATTGGTTTAGTTCTCTGATTTCGTTTTACAAGTTACAAAAATAACCGGACAATATTAAAAAATATTTTCTGCCAAACGCGATTATTTGCAAACCAATCGAAATCAAGAAATTTCATCCGGCTCCGAACTATGTCAAGTAACCATATTTTTCGTATATTGTGTTTGGTTTCACACAATAAAAAACAATGTTATGATCAAAGGAAAAATATTTTTGGGATTGCTGGCTGGTTTTACCGCCGGAACAATGCTGGGCGCGCTGTTTGCTTCCAGTGGCAGCAAAGATGAGGACTCGGAGAAAAAGAAAAAATCAGTTTCCTCAAAAAAAGATAAGGATGATGTCACTGTGACATACTAACTTTGTGGTTCTTTGAACCAAAATGTTATTTCAATGCCAAATTTACGACTGATTTATATCTTTTTGGTTATCGCTTCTGCAATGGTCAGCTGTCAGTCGCCAGGACCGGGTAACGACAAGCCCGTTGTTTCCGTCAGCATTCAGCCATTAAAATATTTTGTAGATAAGCTCAGCGGGGAAGCGCTTGAGGTGAATGTAATGGTTCCTTCCGGGGCCAGTCCTGCTACCTATTCCCCCACCACCGGGCAGCTGGAAAAATTGTCTGATTCAGGCATTTATTTCCGTATCGGACACCTGGGATATGAGGAAGTCTTCCTGCACAGGCTGGCTGAGCTGAACCCCGGCATGAAGGTGCTTAAACTTTCGGAAGAAGTGGATCTGATCCGCGGAGAACCTATAGCACATGGCGACCACGTACACAAGGGCGGAGTAGACCCACACTTCTGGATGTCCCCCGCTGTAATGCGCAGTCTGCTGCCTGCCATGCGGGATGCCATTATCGGGGAATACCCGGAACTGGAGGAAACAGTAACAGGCAATTACCAAAAACTGTTTTCACAGATCAACGAACTCCACAACCAGTGGGAAACATTATCCTTACAACTGACTCATGATACCTTCATGATCTTTCATCCCGCCCTGACTTACCTTGCACGTGACTACGGGTTTACCCAGGTCCCTGTGGAAAGAGGCGGGAAAGAACCATCCCCGGCCACCCTCAGACGGATTATAGACATGGCAAGAAACAGGGATATTCCGGTAATCTTTATCCAGCAAGAGTTTGATGTCCGCAGTGCTCAATTAATCAGTGAAGAATCGGGTGCAGAACTTGTTCAGATCAATCCCCTTGCCTATAGCTGGCAGGAAGAAATGGAGCATCTGCTGGAGATCTTTAATAATCATCTGCAGTGAAAAAACCCCTGATAATACTGGATAATATACGAACCGGGTACAATTCAGACCCTGTACTCAGGGATGTTAGCCTGGAAATATATCCCCTTGACTTTATAGGGATAATCGGGCCAAACGGAGGGGGGAAAACAACTCTGATCAAAGCCATCCTTGGGTTGCTTCCCTTGTTTTCCGGGCATATTCATTTTCCTTATGGCAGACCCAAAACCGGTTACCTGCCCCAGGCCTCCCAGATCGACAAAAATTTTCCCATCACGGTCAGGGAAGTGGTACGCTCCGGGTTGGGAGCTTCCGGTACATGGCTTCCCTTTCAGTCATCGATCAAGAATGAAAAGGTAAGGAAGATGATGGATGATGCAGGCCTTGGAAGTCTGTCCTCCAAACCTATAGGAGAACTCAGCGGCGGTCAGCTACAAAAAACCTTCCTGTGCCGGGCCCTGATCGACGAACCCGACCTGCTCATACTGGATGAACCCAACACCCACGTGGACAAGCACTTTGAAGAAGAGCTGCATGAATGGCTGAAAGAACTGAACAAAAAGATGACCATTCTGCTGGTGTCACACGATATCGGCACCATTTCCCCCATGGTCAAAACAATCGCGTGTGTCAACCGGACACTGCATTATCACCCCTCCAACCAGTTGTCAGAAGAAGTACTGAAGGTCTACAATTGCCCTGTGGACGTCATTGCACACGGTCCGGTTCCGCACCGGGTTCTTAAATCACATGACAATGAATGAACTGCTGACCATCCTGGATTATCAGTTTTTTCGTCATGCCCTGACGGCAGCAGTGCTCACTGCACTACTGGCTTCCATGGTAGGCACTTACATTGTATCCCGGAAGATCGTTTTTATCGGGGGAGGGATTACGCACGCCTCTTTCGGAGGGATCGGGATGGCTTACTACATGGGCCTGAATCCCTTCATGGGTGCAGCCGTGTTTGGCATTATGACGGCTCTGGGCATTGAATGGATTTCAGGCAGGGGAAACGTACGGGAAGACAGTGCCATTGCAATCCTTTGGTCTCTGGGCATGGCCCTGGGTATTATCTTTGTATTTATGACCCCCGGCTATGCACCTAACCTGATGAGTTTCCTTTTCGGAAGCATTCTGTCGGTGGGAAAGACGGACCTTTACACCCTGGCAGGGTTCTCACTGCTGACCCTCTTTGTATTTTCAGTGTTCTTCCGGCCCATCCTCTATACAGCTTTCGACCCCGAATTTGCCAGGATCAAAGGCATACCGGCAGGCACCTACCGCTACCTGATGTCGGTAATCATGGCCCTTGCCATTGTGCTTAGCATCCGCACCGTGGGAATCATCCTCGTGCTGAGCATATTTACCATCCCACAAATTACCGCCATGCTGTTTACCCGTAATTTTGCCCTTATCATTCCCCTGGCAGCTTTATGGGGGGTCACAGGCTCGGTGGCAGGGCTGTTTGCTGCATATTACATGAACATTCCCTCAGGGGCAGCCATCATTTTTTTTCTGACCATCCAATTGATGGTGATCAAATTGATTGTTACCCTGCACCGGCAGGTACAAAGACGTTCCGGTTGAACCATTCTGCCTGTAAGCTGTTAAGCTGACAGGCAGAATGGTTTGTTATATTAAACCATTATAACAGTTTCATTAAACCATTTTACCATGCGTGCCCTGCTAACTTCAATTTTCCTGATGATCCCGGGTTTCCTGTTGGCCCAGCGCCCCACCCACATTCCAGAACCGTCTGAGCCATTCAATGTATTTGACTCGGTCGAAAACATCATTTTTTATATTGTACTGCCCATCATCATTATCATTCTCTACATCATTTGGAGAAGAAGGATCATGAAAGAAAGAAATAAAGAAACTGAAACACATAAGGAACACTAACCATAAACCCATTCACATGCAACATATCGTTACCATAGAACTTATTGAAAAATTAACCCACGATACGCTACGAATCGTGACGGATAAGCCAAAAAAGTATGACTTCACCCCCGGGCAGGCGACAGAAATGGCCATCAACAAACCGGGATGGGAGAACGAAAAGCGACCCTTCACTTTCACTTCACTCCCGGAAGACCCCATGCTGGAATTTATTATCAAGACCTATCCCTCACACGATGGCACCACCGATAAACTACTGGACCTCAAAGGAGGTGATGAGGTGATCCTTCATTATATTTTCGGAAGTATTTTCTACCGGGGGCCGGGCATGTTTATCGCCGGAGGGGCAGGCATTACCCCTTTCCTTGCCATATTCCGGAAACTGAATAAAAACAACAACGATCAGGGCAAGAACAAGCTGTTGTTTGCCAATAAAACGAGCACAGATATCATTCTCAAGGATGAACTGGAGGTGTTACTGAATAATCGTGTAACCCATATTCTGTCGGAGGAGGAATCGCCGGATCATCCCCATGGTTTCATCACCAAAGATTTGCTGAGGGAGCAAATGGACGGGGATGAGGAATTCTTCTATGTCTGTGGGCCGCCTCCGATGATGGAATCTGTGGTAAAATCCCTTAAGGAACTGGGGGTCAAGGAAAAGCAAATCGTTCAGGAAGGATGGTGATGTATTGTCGTCAGGATGGCAAGCCTTATGCAGCAAAACCCAGAAACTGATTCACAAATGGACCCCCTGATTTCCCCAAAAGATTTTTCTTCTCAGACAAAACACGACAAGTCAATCGTCATTATAGATGCCCGTTCCGGACATGACGCCAGGGAAAGGTACAGGCGTGGTCACCTGGCAGGGGCGATGCATGTACACCTCGAAGAGGAATTGTCAGACATTCAGGAAGACCTCAGGGTCGGGGGACGTCATCCACTGCCTTCCCCCGGGCAATTTGGCAGATTGCTGGGTCAGTTGGGTATTGAGCCGGCCACCCGGGTGGTGGTCTATGATGACAAATCGGGGGCCAGTGCAGCAGCACGCTTCTGGTGGATGCTCAGGGCCGCAGGCCATGACGGGGTACAGGTGCTGGACGGCGGTCTTCAGTCAGCCCTTGCCGCCGGACTCCCGGAAAGCATTGAACAGCCGGTCCCACAAGTAAAACCACCTTACCCTGTAGAGTCCTGGCAATTACCCACTGTCAATATGGCTGAGGTAGCCGGTTACGCCCAAGATCCGCGCTATATAGTGATCGACGTCAGGGACGAAAACCGCTACAAGGGGATTGAGGAACCCATTGACACCATTGCCGGCCACATTCCCGGTGCCATCAATATGCCTTACACATACAACCTGACTCCGGCGGGTTTTTTTCTGCCCGCAGAAAAACTTCGCAGGATGTACCGGCCGGTCATTACCGGCTGGCCTGCATCACGGATAATTGTCCATTGCGGTTCAGGCGTTACCGCCTGTCATACGCTGTTGGCTTTTGCACGTGCCGGGATGGAGATACCGGCCCTTTATACGGGTTCATGGAGCGAGTGGTCCCGTAACGGCAAACCCATTGCCAGAGAGAAGGGATGAAGATTTAACCACGCAGGTCTTTTTTGTGCTTCGATCAGGTTCACTTTTTGGCATTGCCGGAAAGAAGTGTGAAGGGTTAACCCTTCAGGGCACGCAGATATTTATCCAGGTAGTACGCCTTATCTTTTGACTTGTACTGCATCACATATCGCGGATGCTCCAGGGGGATCAGGCGGTCAAAGAAACCATGCCGGGCATTGAGCCGGCTGAGATACGCATAATTCTTCCCGGTTCCTAAACAAAAAGCCTTGTCAGTGAAGGTTCCCGTTTCAATGTGCGCCTGAATACATCTTGTCATGAATTCCTCCAACACATTCTGCAACTGCCGGCTGTCATAATAATTGAAATTCACCTCCCTTCCTTCCGGGGTTCGCTTTACAAAACCCAGCGGGCTCGGGGAGTTGATGTAAAAATCCTGATAGAAAGCCTCTACTCCTCCATACGCATCGATCACTTCATACACAAACACAGAGGAAGGTTCATGGGTATGATGACCTTCAACGGACAAGCCGCATTTTTCTTCCAGCCTCTTGGTATCGGTGAAAGGAACCCCGGTAACGCCGGCACCGAAACGCCCGGGATTGATCCCAAGGATCAGGTAACGCCTGCGGTGGTCATTATAGAATTTTTTGTAAAAGGCGGAAGAGATCCTGAAGGCCTCCGGGTTCTCCTGAAACGGGTTCATGGCCCTGATCCCTTCAGGAAGCTTCACATCCAGGTGCAATTGTGCATTAAAGGCGATCACCTTTTCAGCAAACGTAGGGTCAGACGATTTGTGCATATCCGTCATTTCTATTCTGTTCTGAGACTGTCGATAGGATTGGCCCGTGCTGCATTAAGCGCCTGGTATAGCATAGCCATACTTCCGATAATTCCGGCCAATAAAACCGCAAGAGCAAAAACCCACCATAACTCAACAAGATCAATACGGAAAGCAAAATTCTGCAACCACTGGCCAACGACCCACCAGGAAACCGGAATGGCGATGAGGGCGCCCAAAACCAGCCACCTGGACAATTCAGCCATCAGGCCTGCAACGATCCCGGAGACAGGTGCCCCGAAAGTCTTCCTGATGCCGATCTCTTTCACCTTTTGTGCAACGGTAAAAGAAGTCAGTGCATACAACCCCATGAAAGAGATGACAATGGCCAGTATGGCAGCGAGGGTGATAAGGCTGCTGATACGCTCCTCCTGGTTGTACATTTCTTCAAACATCTCATCCACAAAGAAGTAATCAAACACATAATTGGGGTCAGCTGTTTCAAGCACACTCCTGACATGATTCATTACCTCATCCAGTTGTGAGGAACGGAATCGCACACTGATCTGATGGTGATTGGAAGAATACATGGTAAAAGCCAGGGGATCGATTTCATGATGCAACGACCGGAAATTAAAATCCGCAACTACCCCGATGACCTTTCCGGGTTGTTGCCAGACATTGATCTCTGCCCCGATTGGTTCATCCAGTCCCAGCTCCCTGACAGCCTTTTGATTGATCACAAAAGAAGCCGTGTCGGTGCGCATTTCAGGGTCAAAATCACGACCTTCGACTATCTGTAGCCCGAAAGTTTCCAGATAATCATGCTGGATCCGGTTTTCATGGATCATAATGGCGGTTGACGGATCCTGACCTTTTCGAAAAGCATTCTGGACAGAACGGCTCTGACCGGGAACACTTTGTGAAGCGGTTACCTTCAGAATGCCCGGATGCTGAAGCAGTTCAGCTTTGATCCCGTCATAGCCGTTACGCAGCGTTCCGGTCAGACTGCGGACTGTCAGCACATGTTCACGATCAAACCCCAGTTCACGGTATTTCATATGAGTGACTTGCTGTTGCACCAAAAGCAAACAGGCAATCAGGAATATGGAAATGGCAAACTGGAGTCCCACCAACACCTTTCGCAAGGAATGGGGCTTACCCCGGCCGCCATATTCCCCCTTCAGCACAGCGGCTGGCTGATAACGGGACAGGTAGAAGGCCGGATACATCCCGGCCAGCACGCCGACTACAATGACAAACAAAATGATACCCAGCAACGCCAGGGGCTCCTTCCAGTATAACAGGGGAAACTCATTCCCGAGCATTTGCGAAAAAGATCCGATAAACAATTCATTAAGCAGAAGAGCAAACACAAAAGCAAACAAAGAAACAATCACGGCTTCACCCACGAACTGCCTGATCAGGTCGGGTTTACAGGCCCCGATTACCTTTCTTAAACCAATTTCCCTTGCACGCTTTTCTGACTGGGCCGTCATCAGGTTTATAAAATTAAACACGGCGATCAGCAACACAAACAAGGTTAAAAAAGAGAAGACATATACATTCCGGATGTCGCCGGTTTCGCCCATTGTTGAAATGGTGAAACGGGAATGCAGGTATACCTTCTCAAGAGGTTGCAGATCATGCGACATATTGAGCCCCATGGGTCCGTAAAGTTCATTGACAAAATCGTCAGCCACCGTAAGCACTTTGGGAGCAAAGTTAGCCGGATCGTTCGCCGGACCGAACTTCAGATAAGTAGGGAAAGACAATCCCTGGTCCTCAATGATGTTGTATTCAGGGCGGATTTGGGAGGATAATGAGGCAATGATGTCGTATTGAAAATGAGAGTTAAGCGGCATATTCTCCATGACCCCGGTAATGCGGTACTCTTGCCCTGAAATTGAAATGGTCCGGTCAACCACATCCGTTGTGCCAAAAAACTTTTCTGCCGCGGAAACGGATAACACCACAGAGAACGGATCATCCAATGAAGAGTCCGGAACACCCGCGATCAGGGGGAAGGTAAACAACTGGAAAAAGTCAGGATCAGTCCATACCACTGTTTCGGTGCCAAACCGTACCATGTCAACGTGAATTTCCTGCCCGGGCCGGGGAAACACGCGAACCACCTGTTGCACTTCAGGAACCTGCTCATCCAACAGTTCCGCCACAGGGCCCGCGGTCAGCGGAGCAGAAAGGCGTTGACCGTCTGCCATGGATCCGTCAATGGTCAAACGGTATATATGTTCGCTCTGGTCATGGAACCTGTCATAACTGAGCTGATGGGCCACAAAAACCATAAGCATCAGTGACACAGAAAAGCCAAGTCCAAGCCCGACGATATTGATGGTTGTATACGCTTTATTCCTGAGCAGGATCCGCCAGGCAATTTTCAGATAACTGAAGAGCATTGTTCACAGGTTTTTTCTGATTAACGTGCAAAAGGATAACGAATTCCGTGCCACTTAACAAAAATAACTATAAACGAGATAAGTACAGTGATTCCTGCCACAAAATATCTGCCCCTCATGTTCGTATGCGAACACCTCTTGTATGAAACCGGACAGCACATCACCCTGCCAACAACCACCCTCCCTCCTATTGCCTGATGATAGAAAATTTCCTATATTTACAAGATTATGATAGTTATATGCATAATATCGTGTAAAATTAAATTATGCTTGCACCCCACAATCCTATTTCTAATTATCCAACTAATCTCTGACCTCATGAGCGACAAGAAGAAAAGACTAACCACTGCATCAGGCATTCCTTATGCAAAAAATGAGGACAGCATGACCGCAGGACCACGCGGACCGGTTTTGCTGCAAGACTATACCCTCCATGAAAAAATGGCCCATTTCAACAGGGAGCGCATCCCCGAAAGGGTTGTGCATGCCAAAGGAACCGGGGCCTTCGGAACGTTCCGCGTAACGGCCGATATCACCAAATATACACGGGCTAAGATCTTTAGTAAAGCAGGCAATGAATGTCCGCTTTTCATGCGTTTTTCAACGGTTGGGGGAGAAAAAGGCAGTGCCGACACTGAAAGGGATCCCAGGGGGTTTGCCATGAAATTCTATACAGAAGAGGGCAACTGGGACCTGGTAGGGAACAATACCCCCGTTTTTTTTATTAAGGATCCGAAGAAGTTCGGTGACTTCATTCACACCCAGAAACGCAATCCCAAAACCAATCTGAAAGATGCCGCCATGTTCTGGGATTTTCTTAGTCTCAACCCCGAGAGCATGCACCAGGTAATGATCCTGTTCAGCGACAGGGGAACCCCGTATAGCTACCGCAACATGAACGGTTTTGGCAGTCATACCTTCAGTATGATCAACCATAACGATGAAAGGGTCTGGGTAAAATTCCATGTCAAGACAAAGCAGGGAATCAAAAACTTCACCGGCCCGGAAGCTGACGACATGAAGGGCAAAGATCCGGACTGGGCCCAGGGCGACCTGGTAAAGGCGATTGAATCGGGTGATTATCCGAGATGGTCATTCAACATTCAGGTAATGACTGACGAACAGGCCAAAAAATTCAAATGGAATCCCTTTGACCTGACGAAGGTCTGGCCCCATGGGGATTTTCCACTGATCGAAGCAGGAGAAATTGAACTGAACAAAATCCCGGACAACTACTTCCGCGATGTGGAGCAGGCGGCATTTGCTCCGGCTCATGTTCCTGATGGCATCGGCTACTCTTTCGATAAAATGCTGCAGGGGCGGTTGCTTTCTTATCCGGATGCGCATCGCCACCGTTTAGGCCCTAACTATGAGCAGATACCGGTAAACCGGCCATTGAACAAGGTCCACAATTATGAGCGTGACGGATTCATGCGGGTTGATGACAACGGGGGAGCCAAACCAAACTATTTCCCGAATAGTTTTGATGACATTAAGCCCGATGAAACTTACAGGGAGCCGGCCTTTAAGCTGGACTCAGACATTGCCGACTGGTATGACCGGAATGAGAATGACGATGATCACTTTACCCAGCCCGGCATCCTCTTTGACAAAGTAATGACAGACCAGGAAAGGGAAAACACCATCAACAACCTGGTGGGTCATATGAAAGGGATCAGTGGCCCGAAACGGGAAGAGATCATTAAACGGCAACTGGGCCATTTCAGTAAAACCAGCAAGAAACTTGCAGAGGGAGTAGCCAAAGGCCTGGGTATGTAATCATTAAAGCACAATTAACTGCAATAAGGCTGTCATCGCAGCCTTATTGTTTTTTTACCCCCCGGTGGAAGAAGAATTTTTCCAGCTCCACAAAGACGAATACAAGCACTCCCCCGGCCAATGAATATAACCATCTGCCAACCCCTATGGGAGAGGTATCAAAAATGGTTTGCATAAAAGGAAGGTAAACAAACAATACCTGTAACACGACCAGGGCCCCGGCAGCAAAAAAAACATAGCTGTTATCGAAAAACCCTTTCCCAAAGACCGGAGCCTTGATCTTTCTGCAATTAAACAGGTAGAAAAGTTGACCTGCCACCAGGGTATTCACCGCCACTGTGCGGGCCACCTCCTCACC